>NZ_JBIVFN010000003.1:430230-571929 GCF_044748145.1 Streptomyces sp. NPDC090022 | reverse complement strand
GTCCTGTTCAGGCCGTGGACCTTGCGGGACATCGCCACGCACTCGTTCCACACCCAACGACACCGCGCCCACTCGTCCTCGAGCCGGCCGAGCGCAGTGGACGACACACGCAGCCGGTAGGTGTACCGGGCATGCCCGGCCACCTCGTCGGCCAACGCTGATGTCGTCATGCTGATCAACCTATAAGACCCCACTGACAACGGAAGAAAGTGCAGGTCAGAGCAGATGTGCAGAGAAATCCGCCGCTTCGCGGCTCCGCACCAGGGATCCATTCCTCCCCGCCCTCAAGGGCGGAGCCTCCTGGAAGAAAACCGGTGATCTCCATGGCCGCACTCTAGTAGTGGCCGTATGACGGCTGGGGAGCTTACCGCGGTTCGGGGTCGGTCGAAGGGGTGGTCCGGCGGGCGTAGTCCCCGGCGACGAGGAGGACGAGGAAGCCCCAGGCCACGGCGGGCAGGTACAGGTAGGTCACCCATGCCGCGGGCTGTTCGTACTCCCTGTCCTCGTGGATGAGCTGTGGCCCCCGCTCGACGAATCCGAAGATGTTGTTGAGTGCGCCGTACAGGGTGATGAGGACGAGCAGGACACCGCCGGCCCGTGCGATCCGGGTCACGACACGGGCGGGTACGGGGCGCCCGGCGGCGCCGGGGATCCAGCGGGGGAACGTCTCGCCCCAGCTCTGGACCAGGCCGACGGTGAGAAGGGCGAGGGCCACCGTCACGCAGCTCAGTACCGCCATGTATGCGATCTCGGTGGGGTTGTGTCCGTCGGTGAAGGCGACCGTGACGCGCCAGACGGAGGAAGGGAGGACTCCCAGCGGGGCGGCCCAGGCCGCCCGGACCGCCCAGCGCGCCGGCGGCAGGACCGGCGGTCGGCCGGTGGGTGACGTGGGCATGGACTGCGTTGCCTTTCCGCCGTGGTCCTGACGGGGTCAACCGCGCGGGGCTGCCGATCTGTTGTCCGTGTCGTCCGGCATCTGCCCTGACCGCGGGGTTCCGGTACGGCGGGCGGCCACGAGGCCGAGTACGCCGATGGCGAGGACCGGCCAGCCGCCCGTGACGGGGAAGTAGAGGACGCAGAGGACCACGCCGACGCCCAACAGGTACCACCCGATCTGCGCCGGCAGGCAGCCGGTCGTACGGACGACGTACCGGGCGAGTGTGCCCAGCGCGAGGAGCGCGATGCCGGCGACCATCCACCAGACGCTGAACTCGCGCAGGAAGTAGTCCTCGTCGCCCGTCTCGACGACGCTGCGGAAGAGGCCGTCGCGGGCGATCGCGCCCCAGGCGTGGGGCTGGGCCAGGCCCCACACGAAGTGAAGGGCCGCGGTGGCGATGATCAGCCGGGGAACCCATGGAGCGAGGCGGCTCATCCGGAGTGCTCCCGGTCCGGCGGGGCCAGGCGCAGGGCCAGGGTGTAGACGTCGCGCAGGTCGGATGCCGGGATGGGCGGGACGACCTGCTGCGCGCCGACGAGGACCAGATAGAGCAGCTTGGCCATGGGCTCGACCTCGGCCTCCGGGCCGCCGAGCTCGTGCCAGAGGGTACGCAGATAGTCGATGCGCGACCGATCCACCCGCTCCTGGAGGGCATGGACCTCGGGATCCTGCAGGGCCCAGGAGCGGATGGCGATCTCGACTTCGTCACTGCCGCTCTTGTCGTCGAGGACGAGGTCGCGCAGATGCTGCAGCCGCTGCCGGGCAGAGGCGCCGGCCTTCTCGGCCTCGGCGATGAAGCGGCTGGTGTGCTCGGCCTCGAAGTGGGCGAGCAGGTCGGTCCTGAAACCCGCGATGCCCTTGAAGTGATGGTAGAAGGAGCCCTTGGTCAGGTCGAGTTCGCTGCACAGCCGCTCGACGGTCAGCGCCCGCGCACCATCCTGCCGCAGCACGGCGAACCCGGTCTCCAGCCAGTCCCGTTTGCTTACCATGACGATACCGTACCATACGGAATGGTATGGAACCGCTCGGTCGACGACGCACAGTCAGGCGCGATGGCGGCGGTGGAGCTCCAGGGTGGTGACGACCGCCACGCCGAGGGTGATATGCATGACGGACAGCGCTGCGACGGTGCCGCCGTCGGCTCCGGACGACAGCGGGCCGGCGACCGACAACAGCGCCAGCCCACCGCCCACGTACTGCGCGATCCGCAGGAAGACCGGCTTCCACAGGGCCAGCAAGAGGGCCGCGCCCGTCCCGACGACCAGCGGAACGACGGAGGAGCCGACGACTCCCCCGACCGTGATCGCGTGCTCTGCGCCGCCGTCGACGACGACGAGCGAGGCACCGGCCAGCCTGGCGACGGCAAGGACGATCAGATTGACCACGGCCGCGCCGACCGCACCGGCGACCAGCACCTTCCACCAGCTGAAGCCGGAAGGGTGGGCCGAGGGTGCGGCGGGCACGGTGGGGCCGGAGTTCGGAACGGCACTGCTCGACACGAGACTTCCTCCATTGTGTGAAGTGCTGCGCCGCCCGCTGCCCTGCGGCCGGGCGACCTACGCAGAAGCCTCCAACCTGAACCTCACTTGAGGTCAAGCCTCGCCCTACCGGGCCGGACTCGTCAGGCAGTCGTCCGTATCCCCGCGTTGGCGAGGATGGTGCGGGCCGGCAGCGCGACGCTCTCCGCGGCTGTCAGGCCCGTGGCCGCCAAGTGGGCGTCCACGATCCGCAGCCCGACCGCGTACCCGGCGAAGTCCGGCAGCCCGACGGGCTCGGCACCCATGAGCCGGGCCGTCGCGTCGCCGTACACGTACGGGGGCAGCCGGTGCATCCCGGCCACGTCCAGGCCCGCCGTGACCTTCTCGTACGCCTCGTCCAGCTCGGCACCCGTGAGGGCCGTCGCCCACGGCCCCATGGCCTGCTCGCCCGCCAGTTCACGGACGAACGCCTCCGCCAGCCCCTCGGCGACCACCTGTTCGCCGACGGTCACCGTCGCCGGGTCCCAGACCACGTTGGCGTACCGCACGTTGTGGTGGAGCTCGTGCGCGGCGACGTGGCCGATCTTCGCCAGGCTGGTCCCGGTGGGCCACATCATGAGGTGGATGGCGCCCGGGATGCCGCCCGTGCCGAGGTAGCCGGCGCTGCGGACCGTGAGGTGCTCGTCGTCGGGGTCGCCGAGCACCAGGACGACGTGCACGTCCGCGGCGGTCGCGGCACCGGGTGCGGCGGCGGCGAGGCGCTCTCGCGCCGCGCCGAGGCAGTCCTCGACGCGGATCCACACGCCCGCGTCCCGCATGCGGTGGACGGCCTCCGCCAGGCGGGGGTCGTCGTGGTCGAGCGGGAATCCGCTTCCGGCCCGGTGCAGTTGCACGAGGTCGGGGATGCCCACCGCGGACATCGTCTCCTGGAGCGGGGCGAGCAGCTGTGCAAGGGCGGCGGGACGGTCCGCCGCCGGGCGCTCCAGCAGGTCGAGCATGGCGGAGGCCGTGTCATGAACGATGATCTTCATGGCTGCGACCGTAGGACCTCCCGCCGCGTGAGGTGCAAGCCGTGCAGCGGCACGGCCGGCGGTGCGGGCGATGTCGGTCCGCGTTGCTAGGGTCCCGTCCATGGCGAACCGTTCATATCTCTACGCTGCAGACTCGATGCCGACCGAGGCGGAGAACCCCGAAGCGATCCGGTGCATATCCGAACACAACTGGGACATCCCGCTTGCCCACAAGCTCATGGCCGGGTGCGAGACGACCATCGTCCCCTCCATGATCTGGAGTCCGAGGATCGGCATCGCCGCGGACTACGCCGGTGGTACGGCCCTGTTGCTCGACCTCCTGGGCGCGGTCGGTGACGGACTCGACGGTGACGGCGAGTTCGCCGAGTTCTCCGAGTGCGTCGCGAAGACCACGGCCCACTTGGAGAAGCAGCGGGCGCGGTACTTCCTCCTGGAGACCGGCGAGATGATCTCCGTCACGAACGACGATCCGGTGGCGGGGGTTCAGCGCCTGGTCTCCGACGGCATTCCCGCCGCCGTCGCCCAGGCCAAGGCGGCGATCGCCGGCGAGAACGACGACTGGCTCGCCTCTGTCCGCACCGACTGGCGGGAACACTTCGCGTCCTTCTACAGCGACGCCCTCTACTTCTCCTTCCCCGGGTAGTCCTCGGGCGCGGGCGGGCAAAGCCGCCGCTGGCAGGGTCAGCGTCGTCGTCGCCGGTCAGCGAAGCGGCCCGGGCCGGGCCGGGCGACGAAGCGGGCGAGCTCCTCGGCGGCGCCGCGGTGCAGATCAGCCACCACAGCCTCCGGCAGGGCCATGACGACGGTGCGCAACCGTGCCTCGAGGTCCGGGAACAGGGCCCAGGCTGAAGCCGGGACGTTCGCTGCGGCGAGCAACAGGTCGCCCTCGTAGAAATAGGCGTCGAGCATCGGCTCGTCGAGCAGCAAACGCACGGCAAGCGGAAGAACGTAGGGCAGTGCCACCTGCTGGGAGACGAGGGTATGCAGGTCCGCCGGACCGAGTTCGCCCAGCGGAACCTGCCGCAACCCATGCACCTTGCGCACCAAACGGGTCGCGTCGGAGCCGGGAGGTGCCCAGCGAGGCGGGTCCAGCTCATCGAGCGTACGGTCGAGGTGCAGCAGACGGTCCATAGTGTGCATTGTTGCTGAAGCAGCCAGAGAATCTCCGACTCAGGTCACCAGGGGCTGTCTCGTTCTTCGCGGGCAAGGTGCTTCAGCAGTCAGGCGGCTGTTCAGATAGGGATGGCGGATGGTGGGCGTCAGGCGGCCGGTACGGCGCCTGCGTCGCCGCGCCCGCGCAGTCGCCCGCGCCGCCGACGGGCGACGATCGTTGCGGTCGCCGCGAGCAGCACGCCACCGACCGTCAGGAGCCAGACGGGGATGCCGTCGCCGACGGTGAGCAGCCGGCCGGTGTAGGTCACCCGGCGGTAGGGGGTGTCGGCCGCCGTCGCCCTCAGCTCGTGGTCGCCGTCGATCCGGCCCGGGTCCGGGAACCGCTGGTCGAGTGCGGTCAGGAAGGCCGGCCGGCCGCCGGTGAGGTCCGCCAGCGCGCCCTCGGGCTCGATCCGCCCGGCGAACAGCACCTCGGGCCGGTCGCCGCCGATCGCGGTGACGGGCTCCATGCGGTGGTCGGCCAGGACGTACAGGCCCAGCGACTGCGGGGTCCTGGCCAGCCGGGACAGGCGCATGGGGTACACGAGGCGGTCGCTGGCGAAGCGGATCCGCAGCGGCTCCAGGGTCCCGTTGAGCGTCGTGCCCTGCCGCTCGGGAGCAAGGCGTACCGCAACGTACTCCCACTTCTGGTCGACGTACGGGCGGACTTCGGCGGCGAGCCGGTCGGGCAGCTCGAAGCCGTTCGCGGTCAGCCAGGTGCGCAGGGCGTCGGGGTCGGTCGCGGTCAGGCGGGCGACGTCGAAGTCCCCGAGCCGCTCGCGGCCCACGACACCGACCCCGCCACCGGCCGCGCCGGGCGCGGCGCCGGCGAAGCCGTCGCGTTCGCCCCAGGTGAAGGGCCAGTCGCGGCCCCGCGGCCAGAAGTGGTGGCGGGTCCTGCGCTCGGGGCGGACGGCCGTGGCGAGGTCGTCGAACATGTCGGCGTCCGCGAGTTCGACGCTCGCGCGGCTGGGCACCGGCATGATCCAGGCGGCGCGCGCCGCGTTGCCGTTGACCGTGAACCGCATGACGATCTGTTCGGTGGCGCCGTCCCACTGCACGACGGAGGTCTCGCGGTCGACACCGATACGGGCCATCCGGTCGGTGACCATCGCACCACAGCCGCAGGCCCAGGCCGGGTTGACGAGTGAACCCAACTGCAGCGCCAGCAGCGCGAAGACCAAGGTCAGGACTCTGTGTTTCCTCTGCACGCGGTCACAGACGTGCGGGACACGACTCCGGTTCCCGGGCGGCGGCGTACGTCGGGCCCGCGGAAGGGCCCGTCACACGACGTGCGCGGCGATGGCGCGGGCGCACTCCATCGATTCGGCGCGGGAGGTGTCCACCTCCAGGTCGTAGACCACGCCCCGGTGGACCAGTTCCGCCTGGGAGGCGGCCATGCCGATGGCCCGGTCGCCCCGCGCGACCTCGCGGCCCGCGGCGACCGCGGGGTCGCAGCGGATGCCGACCCACAGGACCGGCAGGCCACCCAGCGCCCGCTGCCAGCGCCGCTGCGAGTCCGGGCCGCCGAGGAACACGTCGTCCACGATGATCCGGGCGCCCGCCCGGGCCATCGCGGCGACGCCCTCGGCCCAGGCCAGCTCCAGCGTCCGGAACTCCGGCCCGATGACCACCTCGCCGTCCGCGGCGAACTCGATGCCGGTGTCCGACTCCCGCAGGGACGCGGGCATCGCGTCGACGAGGGTGTCGACGCCGAGGGCCAGCCACGGGTGGGGCAGGACCGCCTGGAGGCAGCGGACGATCCCGGACTTCCCCGAACTCGATCCGCCGTTGAGCACGATCACTTGAGTTGTCACCGCGCCACGGTAGAGGCCGGGTGAGGCTGCCCCGAAACGGATTTCCGGGACCGGTTGCCGGGACGGGTTGCCGACACGGGTTGCCGACACGGACTTCCGGGGTGGTGTGCCTACGCCTGGCGGGCGAGGGTGTCCACGGCGGTGCGCCAGGCGGCGGTCACGGCTCGGTGGACGTGGGCGGTCGCGGCCGGGACCTCGCCGGGAGGCAGGTGCACGGGGGCGGCGACGTGCACGTGGAGGTCGGGCCGGCGGGCGGGTGCGGTGAGCGCGCCGGCCAGCTGCTTGGCCCGGCTCCCCGAACTGATCCGGCGGGCGCCGGCCTGGCCGACGGGCACCACGGGAGCGCCGGTCCGCAGGGCGAGCCGGGCCACCCCGCTGCGGAAGGGGCCGGGCGGCGCCTCGCCGACGTCCCGCCGCGCGGGCAGCCGGCCCTCGCCGTACAGCAGGACGCAGCGCCCGGCGGCGAGCGCGTCGGCGGCGGCGTCGAGCGACTCGGCGGCGCGCTCGGTGCCCCGGTGCACGGCGATGTGTCCCTCGCGCCGCAGGGCGGCCCCGAGCACGGGGACCCGCCAGAGCCCGGCGGTGGCCATGATCACGGGCTCGGTCCCGAGCCGGCGCAGCGCGGCGACGACGACGGCGGGGTCGGACAGGGAGGTGTGGTTGGCGACGAGGATGCTGCCGGGCCGGGGCCGTTCCGCTCCGGACACGGTCAGGTTCCCGAAGACGGGGAAGAGGGTGGCGGCGATACGGCTGAGCACGGGCGGCCTCGCTGGCGGACGTAGGGGTCGGTTGACGCTCCCCATGGTCGGCCGGCTCGCGGCCGCCGTCCTGAGTCACGGTACTCAGCCCGCTCACCGCACACGGACGGCCGTCCTGAGTACGCCGACCCGGCCGGCACGAAGCCGCAGTACGGCTGCCGGCCACGCGTCGGCCCGCACCCCCGGCCCCACGGGCCGACGCAGTCCCGGCAGCCGCCCCGCCCAGCACCGGCACCGCGGCCGTCGCGTACCCGGCACCGCCCGCGCCTCCCTCGCCGCCGACCCCAGCAGCGCGGGCACCGCGGGCAGCACGGCTCGGCGCCGGGCACCGCGGAAGGCACGTGAACCCCAGGCACCTCAGGCTGCTGGGCCGACGCGGGCACTACGGCCTACGCGGGCAGGGCAGCCGTCGCGGCCAGCAGGGCCAGCACAGCTGGCACAGGCGGCGCCAGCACCGCGGGCCGCACGGCCTGCACGGGCATCCCGGAAGGCACGTGAACCGCAGGCACCGCACGCGGCGCTGCCCGCTCGGGCACCGCGGCCTACGCGGCAGGCGTAGCCGGCACGGCCGCCGCGGGCGGCGCGGCCACCGTGGGCAGCACGGTCCGCACAGGTAGCACGGGCACTGCCAGCAGCATCGTCGGGCACCGGCGGCACCGCGGCCGGTGCGGGCAGCCGCGGCCTGTGGGCAGCCGGGGGGACGCAGGCACCGCCGCGGGCCGTGGGGGGCAGGGTCGCTTGCCGGGGCCGTGGTGTGGGAGGGCTCGGGACCCCGGCGTCGGGGGTGGGGGTGCCGTGGGTAGGGTCTGCCGCATGCAGCGCACCCTCGTCGACGGCGTCACCGTTCTCTGGGCCCCCGGCCCGGCTCCGCTCCGGGCCGAGCTGGTCTTCGGATGCGGGGTCCGGGACGAGACGTTCCGTACGCTCGGCGTCACCCATCTCATCGAGCACCTCGCGATGAGCACGCTGCCCCGGCTGCACCACGAGCACAACGCCTCCGTCGACCTGGAGGCCACCCGTTTCACGGCCGCCGGCCGTCCCGAGCAGATCGTCGCCTTTCTCGCCACGGTCTGCGCCGCCCTCTCCGACCTGCCCCTCGACCGCATCGAGCACGAGGCCGGGGTGCTGACCGCCGAGGCCTCCTCGCCCACCTTCATGGCCGCCGCCGTGCTGCTCAACCAGCGGCTCGGTGCCCAGGGGGCGGGCCTGGCGCCGTACGCGGGGCCCGGGTACGACCGGCTCGACGCGGACATCGTGCGCCGGCACGCCGCCGCCCACTTCACCCGCGGCAACGCCGTCCTGCTGCTCACCGGCCCGCCGCCGGAGGGCCTGCGGCTCCCGCTGCCGGAGGGCCGGCCGCCCCGCCGTACGGCCCCGGCCGTGACCGTCGGCCCCGGCGGCGCGTCCTGGGACGAGGCGCCGATCGAGGGCGCCGCCCTCGCGCTGGCGGGGCCCGTGGACTCGGCGGCCGCCGCCCTCGGCTACGCCGTCCTGGAGCACCGGCTCACCGAACTCGCCCGCCACCGCCGCGGCCTGAGCTACGCCGTGCAGTTCGACGCCAGCCTGCGCCACGACCTGGTGACCGACACCGTGGTCTGGCTCGACGCCCGCCCCGGCCGGCACGCCGAGATCGCGGAGCTGCTGTGGACGGAGGCCCTGCGCCTGGGCCGTGAGGTGCCCTCCGCCGAGGAGCTCGCCGAGGAGATCGAGGGCTTCCGGGAGGCGTACGAGGATCCGCGCGCCGTCGAGGCCGAGCTGGACCGGGCCGCCACGGCCGAGCTGTTCGGGCTGCCCTTCCGCGACCACGCGGTCCGGCTGGCGGCCCTGCGGGCCGTGACGCCCGAGGAGGTGCGCGACGCCTTCGCGCAGGCCATGGCCACGGCACGGCTGGCGGTGGCTCCGGACGTCGAGCCGCGGCTGACCGGTCCGGAGGGAAACCCGCTGCCGCGGGGCGGCTGCTGCGCGGACGCCGCGCTGCCGGCCGGCGAGGTGTTCCGCCCGCCGCTGCTGGCCCGCGCCCTGTACGGCGGGGCACGCCGGTCCCGGCTGGTCCTGACCGCGTCCGGGATCGCGGAGACCGACGGTGACGGGCGGCTGCACGTCATACCGTTCGACGAGGTCGTGGGTGTGGAGCGGGACGGGACGGACCGGACGCTGTTCGGGGCGTCCGGCTGTGTGATCGCGCTCTCGCCGGGGAAGTACAGCGGATGCGGCCGGGTCGTCCGGGCCGTTGACACCGCGGTCCCGGCCGCGCTGGCGTACGAGGTCTCGGCGCTCACGCCGAAGGACGGCGACGACGACTGAGGGCCGCCGCCGCCCTCGATCCGACCGCGCCGTCCCCCGGACCCACCGGACCGGATCCATTCGTCGGCCCCGCCAGGCCCGCCGCCAGGTCCGCCAGACGCATCGGGCCCGGTCCGGCCCACCGGCCCCGCCGGACCCCTCAGATCTCCGCCGCCGCCGCGTCCAGCGCCGCCGTCAGGCGGTCCAGGCGGGTCTGGAGGTCGCGGATCTCCTCCAGTTCGTAGCCCGTGGCCGCCGCGATGCGGCGCGGGACGCGGGCGGCACGCTCGCGCAGGGCCGTGCCCTCCTCGGTCAGGCGGGCGTGCACCGACCGCTCGTCCTCGGTGCTGCGCTCACGGCGGACCAGGCCGGCCGTCTCCAGGCGCTTGAGCAGCGGGGACAGGGTGCCGGAGTCGAGCCGCAGGTGGGCTCCGATGTCCTTGACCGGCAGCTCGCCGTGCTCCCAGAGGACCAGCATCACCAGGTACTGCGGGTAGGTGAGCCCGAGGTCCTTCAGCACGATCCGGTACAGGCCCCCGAAGGCGCGTCCCGCCGCGTTCAGCGAGAAGCAGATCTGGCGGTCCAGGCGCAGGAGGTCCTGGTCGGTGAGGGGGATGGTCGGCTGCTCGGTCATGCGCTCCAGTCTACCTCGAGCACACTGCGAGCCATTCAATTGCGCACAACTCAATTGTGTGCTCTCATTGAGGAGCGGCAGCCGACCGGTCGCCGCCGAAACCCCCGGCTCCCCCTCCGAGAGGAACACCTCCGATGGACGCGCTGTACACCGCTGTCGCCACCGCCAACGGCCGCGAGGGCCGCGCCGTCAGCTCCGACGGCCAGATCGACCTCGCCCTCGCCATGCCCCCGGCCCTCGGCGGCAACGGTCAGGGCACCAACCCCGAGCAGCTCTTCGCCGCCGGCTACGCGGCCTGCTTCGCCAGCGCCCTCGGCCTGGTCGGCCGGCAGGCCAAGGTCGACACCAGCGAGGCCTCGGTCACCGCGGAGACCTCCATCGGCAAGGACGCCACCGGCGGCTTCGCGCTCGCCGTCACCCTGCGCGTCGAGCTCCCCGAGTCCCTCGCGGGCGAGACCGGCGCCCTGCTGGTCAAGCAGGCCCACGAGGTCTGCCCCTACTCCAAGGCCACCCGCGGCAACATCCCCGTCGAGCTGGTGATCGAGTAGTCGGCGGTACGCCCGTGAATCCGCCCGGCCGCCCGGTATGTTCGCGCTATGGAATCCATGGAATCCAACGGATTACCGGACGCGCAACCTACGCAAGCGGACGGCTGGGCGGACACGCTCGCCTGGGCCGGGGCCCGGCTCCGGCCCGGTGAGCGGATCGTGGCGGCCGAGCCGCTGCGCGGCGGCTGGACCTCACGGATGCGCCGACTGCGCCTGACCGGCCCGGACGGCCCGCGCGCGCTGGTCCTGCGCTCGTTCGTCAAACCCTTCTACGCCGTGCACGCACCCGCGATGCTCGGCCGCGAGATGGCCGTCCTGGACCTGCTGCACCGCACGCCGGCGGGGATACCCGCCGCCCGCCCGGTGGCCCTCGACGCCCACGCCGCGCACTGCGACCACCCGTCGCTGCTGATGACCGAACTGCCCGGCTCCGTACGCCTGGACGCCGCGGACGCCGAGCGGCGCGCCGGGCTGCTGGCCCGCCAGCTGGTCCGCGTCCACGCCCTGGCCGTCGCGCCATCGGACCGGCCGCGGGCGTACGAGGCGTGGACCGCGCCCGATCGCGTACGGATCCCCGCGGGGACCGCGCGGCCCGGGACGTGGCGGCGGGCCGTGGACGTGATCCGGCGCGAACCGCCCGCCCACCGCCCGCGGTTCCTGCACCGTGACTTCCACCCCGGCAACGTGCTGTTCACCGGCGCCGGCGCGGACCTGGCGGTCAGCGGGGTCGTGGACTGGGTCGAGACCTCCTGGGGCCCGCCCGACCTGGACGTGGCGCACTGCGCGACCACCCTGGCCCTGCTGCACGGCGTCCCGGCGGGCCTGGCTTTCGCGGACACCTACCGGGCGGCCGGCGGGCAGCTGTCCGCAACGGCCCGGGACCACCTCCACTGGCGGCTGCTGGACGCGCTCGCCTTCGCGCCGGACGCCGAGAAGGTGGCCGTGCCGTGGCGGGAACTGGGGCGCGCGGACCTGACGCCCGCGGTGCTCACGGCCCGCCTGGAGGACTACCTCGCGGCGCTCCTGGACCGCTACGACCACGACGGCGCCACCACCGG
Organism: Streptomyces sp. NPDC090022; assembly: GCF_044748145.1. Taxonomy (NCBI): domain Bacteria; kingdom Bacillati; phylum Actinomycetota; class Actinomycetes; order Kitasatosporales; family Streptomycetaceae; genus Streptomyces; species Streptomyces sp. NPDC090022. The sequence goes on along the minus strand of NZ_JBIVFN010000003.1, from coordinate 560,233 downwards.
AGGCGTGCGGTGAACGCGCCCGTCCCGGTCGTCATCGACTGCGACCCCGGCCACGACGACGCCCTCGCGATCATGCTGGCCGCCGGCGATCCGGCCGTCGACCTGCTCGCCATCACCACCGTCGCGGGCAACCAGACCCTGGCGAAGACCACGCTGAACGCCCGCCGGGTGTGCACCGTCGCCGGCATCACCGGGGTGCCGATCGCGGCCGGCTGCGACCGGCCGCTGGTGCAGCCGCTGCGGGTGGCGGACGACGTGCACGGCGAGAGCGGCCTGGACGGCCCGCGGTTCCCGGAGCCGACGGTGGACGTGGTGCCCGAGCACGCCGTCGACCTCATCCACCGGATCCTCACCCGGCACCCCGAACCGGTCACCCTGGTGCCGACCGCGCCGCTGACCAACATCGCGCTGCTGCTGACGCGCTACCCCGAGGACGCCGCCCGGATCCGCGAGATCGTCCTCATGGGCGGTTCCACGGAACGGGGCAACCGGACCCCGGCCGCCGAGTTCAACATGTACGCCGACCCGGAGGCCGCGGACATCGTCTTCCGCAGCGGCGTGCCGGTCACCATGTGCGGGCTCAACGTCACCCACCAGGCGCTGGCCACCCCCGAGGTGGTCGCCCGCCTGGAGGGGCTCGGTACGGAACTGGGCCGCACGTGCGCCGGGCTGCTGACGTACTTCGGGTCGACGTACCGCCGGCTGTGGGGCTTCGAGCACCCGCCGCTGCACGATCCGGTCGCCGTGGCCCGGGTCATCGATCCCGCGATCGTGACCTGCGTCCCGGCGAACGTGGTGGTGGAGCTGCGCGGGGAGTACACCCGCGGAGCCACGGTCGTGGACCCGCACCGCTACCTGGACCGGCCGGTGAACGCACAGGTCGCCGTCACCCTGGACACCGGGCTGTTCTGGGACCGGCTGGTGGCCTCCGTCGCCCGCCTGGGCGCCTGACGGCCCTCCCCGGCGGCCGCCGCGGATCCGTCGGCCGTCCGCGCCCGGTTCGGGTACGGACGGTCGACGGATGATCAACACTCGGCGACGAACACCCGACGTACCGTCAAGTATGCAGGCGTCCAGGTCGCATTTTCTTGACCTCCCCTAGCTAAAGCCCTGGTCAGGGCGCTAAGCTCCGCACGCTCGACGTATAGTCGACGAAGGGGGCAGCGTGCGGGGAGCAGGGCAGGGGCAGGGCCAGGCCGACGGCCGGGAGGCCGACGCCGCCGAACTCGCCGGGCTGGTGGCCCGCATCGAGGAGCTCGCGGCGCGGGCGGAGGTGGACCCGTCGTCGATCCTGGACGCCGCGGCCCTCTCGGCGGCCACCGCGGTGCCGCCCGAGCAGGTACGCAGACTGCTGGCGGGCCGGCGGGTCGCGGAATGGCCCAGGGAGTGGCTGGCCGCGGGCGAGGACGATCCGCAGGAGCAGGCCATCAAGCTGCGGGTGATGTACCGCCTCAAGTGGCTGCGGGAGAACCGCCGCAAGGACAACGGCGACCCGCACGGCATCGAGGAGATCGCGGCCGCCGTCGGACTCAGCCGGCAGCGCATCAGCTCGCTGTTCCACCAGGTCGACCACACCAAGATCCAGATCCCCAACCTGCTGCACGCCCTCGCCCTCGAGGACCTCTTCAAGGTCGGCGGCAGCGGCTTCCTGACCAGGACCCCGGAACGGGCCCTGATCGACGCCCTGGAACCGAGGGTGAAGGAGCTCGAGAGCGGCGGGGCGGACCCGCTCGCCGCCCGGCTGCAGTTCCTCGGCGACCGGCCGTTCGCGCTGCGGTCGATGGCGAAGCTCTCGGACGAGAACCTGCGTACGGCGCTGGCGGTTCTCGACGCGTTCGTGGCGCAGGTACTCAAGGACGAAGAGGAGTAGCGGCCGTGCGAAGGACTGGCTGGGCAGTCGTGAGGGCTGCCGGGATCCGTGCGCAGAACAGGAAGATGCGGGCGCTGAACCGGAAGCTCGCGGCGCGGGTCGCGCTGCCGCCGGGACCGGCGGAGACGGCCGACCTCTTCCGGGAGATGGAACGGATCCTGTCCGCCGAGGAGTTCCGGGGCCGCCCCGTGCAGATCATCGAGGCGGCCTTCCCCGCGGGCGTGGCCAGCGGGGTCTGGCTGGACATGACCGACCGCGACCTGATCGTGGTGGAGCGCAACACCGCGCCCCAGCACAAGCTGCACATCCTCGGTCACGAACTGGGGCACATGTTCTTCGCCCCGTGCCAGGACCACAGCGACCCGGCGGCGATCGCCGCCGCCCAGGTGATCGGCGGTGGCACGGACGTCGACGAGGCCGTACGCAGCGCCGCGGCGCGCACCGGCTTCGACGAGCTGGCGGAGCAGCGCGCGGAGCACTTCGGCGCGCTGTTCGGGCGGCAGTTCCACCGGTTCGTGGAGGCCGATCCGCACCGGGCGCCCGCCGAGGGCCTGGCAGGGCGCATCGACGCGGCCTTCCGTGGCAAGAACTGACGCGGAAGGACCCCGAAACCCCCGATGAACGAGGATCTGACCTTCTACGCCATGGGCCTGGTGCTGCTCACGGCGTTCGTCCTGAAGGTGCCCGCCCTGCTGCGGAACTGGAACGACATGCTCCAGCGCACCGTGTGCGCCCTGCTGTTCGTGGCGAGCCTGGTGTTCTTCACGGCCTCGCCGCCCAGCATCGCCGCCGTCAACCGCTGGACCGGCATCCCCAATGTCGCCGCGCCGCTGGTGTACTGCGTGCTCAGCTCGTTCTCGGGCTGCTGCCTGGTGCTGCTGATCCAGTGGCGCGGCAACCGCGACGAGCGGGTCACGCGGCGTCAGGTGCGGTTCTGCATCGCGGCGTACGCCGCCGTCAACGTGGCGCTGATCGCGCTGTTCGTGCTGGCCGATGCGTCGGAGGAGCGGCTGCGCGACCTCGACACGTTCTACGCGAACACCCCGTACATGCGCGAGATGATCGTGCTGTACCTCCTCGCCCACATGGTCGCGGCCCTCACCATGACGGTGCTGTGCGCGCGCTGGTCGGTGCGGGTGCGCGGTTCGCTGCGGGCCGGTCTGGTGATCATCGTGGTGGGCTATCTGCTCAACATCGGGTACGACATCGTGAAGTTCAGCGCGGTCGGCGCCCGCTGGGCGGGCCACGACTGGGACGACCTGAGCACCGTGGTGGCCCCGGACCTGGCGTCCACCTCCGCGCTCCTGGTCGGTATCGGCTTCATGACCCCGCTGGTCGGCCAGCGGCTCGGGGACCGGTGGCGCAGCCTGCGCCAGTACCGGCGGCTGGCGTTCCTGTGGCGGGAGATGCGGGCCGTGGGCGACGGTCAGCCGCACGCCCTGCCCGGCGGCTGGACCCCGCTGGACATGCGGATCATCCAGCGGGTGCGCGACATCCACGACGGGATTCTCGCCCTGGCCCCGTACTACGACCTGGGCCTGCGGGAGCGGACCCACGCCGCCGCGCTCGGGCAGGGCCGCACCCCGGACGAGGCCGACGCCGTCGCCGACGCGGCGATGCTCGCTGCCGCCGGGGAACTGCGGCGGACCTGTGGAGCCGACGGCCCGCCGCGGAGCGGGGACACGCAGGTGGTCGTGTCGTCCCGGACCTCCGCCGGCCTGGTGCTGATGTCCCAGGCCCTGGCCCACTCACCCCTGGTTGCCGCCGCCCGCCGGGGCGCGGCGCTCACAGAGAGCAGACCTTCATGACGCACGACCAGCCCCGCCCACCGCGCTCCGCCGTCACCCGCGCCGTCGTCCTCGGCGGCGGACTGGCCGGGCTGCTCACCGTGGCGGCCGTGCTCGGCCACGTCGACGAGGTCGTGGTCGTCGAGCGGCACCCCTTCCCCGAGGGACCGCAGCCGCACCGCGGGGTGCCGCAGGCCCGGCACGGGCACGTGCTGTGGTCGGGCGGCGCCGACGCCATGGAGGCCCTGCTGCCGGGCGTGCAGGAGCGCTGGAAGGCGGGCGGCGCGCACCGCATCGGCATTCCGACCGGGATGGTGTCCTACTCCACGCAGGGCTGGTACCGCCGCTGGGACACCGCGACGCACTACCTGATCGGCGCCAGCCGGGCGCTGCTCGACCACGGGGTGCGCGCCCAGCTGCTGGCGGCTCCCGGGCGCGGGACCACCGTCCGGTTCCTGGAGGGTGCCGAGCCGCTGCGGCTGCTCGGTGACGCCCGCCGGGTCGACGGGGTGCTGCTGCGCCGCTCCGACGGGACGGAAGAGGTCCTGGGGGCCCAGCTGGTGGTGGACGCGACCGGGCGCGGCTCGCGGGCCCCGCAGTGGCTGGCCGGGCTCGGGATACCCGCGGTGCCGGAGACGGTGGTCGACGCCGGCGTCACGTACGCCACCCGCGACTACCGGCCCCCGGCCGGCGCGGAGGTGGACTTCCCCGTCGTCAACGTGCAGGCCGATCCGCGGGCGCCGCATCCCGGCCGGGTCTCCACGATCATCCCGATCGAGGGCGGCCGCTGGCGGGTCTGTCTGTCGGCCACCCGGGGCGCCGCGCTCGACGCCGACCCGGACGCCTTCGAGACGGCGGCCAGGGCGGCCCGGTCGGACCTGGTGGGCGAGTTCCTGGCGCGCGCCGAGCCGGTCTCCGAGGTGTCGGTCGCGAAGAACACCGTCAACCGGCGCCGGCACTTCGAACGTCTCAGACGCACGCCGGACGGGTTCGTCGTGGTGGGCGACGCGCTGGCGGCGTTCAACCCCGTGTACGGGCACGGGATGTCCGTGGCCGCACTGGGACCGCTGGCGCTGCGCGGTGTGCTGGAGAAGTCCGGCGACGTGCGCAGCCCCGGCTTCACCCGGCGGGCCCAGAAGGCGGTGGCCGGCTGGGCGGACGCCGCCTGGATCCTGTCGGCCGGGCAGGACGTGTTCTTCCCCGGCGCGACCGGGCGCCGGCCGAACGCCGTGGACCGGCTGCTGTCCCGGTACGTCGACCGGCTCGTCCTCACGGCCACCGGTGACCACGTCGTCGTCGAGGCCCTCACCGATGTGATGACGCTGCAGAAGAAGGGGCAGCGGCTGGTGCGGCCCACGGTGGTGTGGCACGCGCTGCGGGGGCCGGGGATGCGGCCGCCGGCCGGCCCGGTCCTCACCTCGCGTGAGCGGGACCTGCTGCGCGGTGTGGGCGGCCCGGTGACCGACGCGCAGCCCGAGTCCGTCTGAGGCCGCGGCGCCGCCGCCCGGAGCCCCCGCCGTCCGGAGCCCCTGGCTCCGGACGGCGGCTACGGCTACGGCTACGGCTACGGCTACGGCTCAGAAGTTGCCGTAGTTGACCTGCCAGGTGGGCAGGCCCATCCGCCGCCAGATGGCGACCACCCGGTCGCGGTCGTCGAGCGAGACCCGGACCGCGTAGCGGTGGCGTACGTGCCGGTCGAAGAGCTCGGCCTTGACGATGTCGTCGCGGCGGCCGTCGGAGGCGGCGCGCATCCACAGCTCGTCGTAGGGCACCTCGTGGCGCCGCAGCCACTCCTCCGTCTTCGCGCGGTGCTCCTCGCCGCGGCCCGACAGCAGCACGACGGCGTCGCCGTCGGCGCGCCGGAAGGCGGACAGCGCCCGGCTCACCGACTCGTTGAGGACGTCCTCGTCGCAGCGGCTGAAGTCGTACGGGCCGCGGTCCCCGCGGATGGCCAGGGTGCCGTCGATGTCGCACATCACGGCGGCGGGCAGCCCCGGGTCCGCGACGTACGGCTCCACGGGGACCTCGTCGTTGAGCCACTCGGCGGTGAGCCGCCAGCCGCCCTTGGTGGCCTTGGCGTGCTTCTCGGCGAGGATACGGATGATCTCCTCGCCGACGGCGTTCGGGCGGGCGGCGTCGCGGCGGACGCACTCCTCCACGGGCACGTCGGTGAAGTCGTGCACGACGAAGGTGGCCAGTCCCGCGACGGCCGCCTTCAGCCGCTTGGGGATGTGCGGCGTCAGGTGGGTGTTGTCGACGACCACGTCGAAGCCGTCCTCGACGGCGGCCCGGACGGCGGTGTCCTGGATGGCGAGCACGGTCTGCTCGTGGGCGTAGGAGTGCCGGCGTTCGGGTGCCGGGATGTCGAGCATGCTCCGCAGGTCGTCGAGGTTGACGCGGCGTATCCGCCCCTCGGATCCGGCCTGGAGCCGGCGGGCCGCGGTGGTCTTGCCGGAGGCGGGCAGCCCTGTCATGACGTGGACGACGGGCACGGCTATCAGTTCTCCTCGTCGGTGGCGAACGGGTCGGACGCTTCCGGCCGTACGGACCGGTACGTCAGGAATGCGGTGGAGCGCCCGTCCAGGCGCAGGAACAGGGTGCCGCGCAGGCCCGCGTCGGGCAGGGCGCGCACCGCGCGGGCGAACGCGCCGCGGTCGGCGCCGAGGTGCGCCAGCGGCGCGTACGCCTCGTCGATGGCCCGCTCGCGCGCGGCGAAGGCCTGCTCGATGCGGTCGATGACGCCGCGCACCCAGGTGTCGAACTCGTCGGGGACCTGCTCCAGCAGCGCGTCCAGCGGCTTGCCGCCCGAGGCCAGGACGTCCTCGGCGGAGCAGCCCAGTGCCTGGGCGACCTGCTGGGGCGGCAGCCCGGCGAAGCGCTGGATGCCGTGGCCGCGCCAGATGTCGCGCTCGGTGACGCCGGTGAGCACCTTGTGCAGGCGCACGTACTCGGCGAGCTTGGCCTTGGCGCGCACGCCGGACGCGAAGCGCAGCACGAAGCCCTCGGCGTCGGTACCGGTGGCGGCCGCACCGCCGGGCAGGGTGTTGGACTCGGCCAGCGCGAGCAGGTCGGCGATCGGCATGGCGGGCCAGACGCGCACGACGGAGCCGATGCCGGTCCACGCGGCGGCGGCCTCGGCGAGCGGGACCTCGGTGCCGTCGGGGCCGAACGCGGCGAGCAGGACGAGGTCGCGGCGGTCGCCGTAGTCGACGACGATGCGGTTCTGCGGGTAGAGGATCTCCGCCAGGTAGGTCACGCCGGGGGTGAGGGCGCCGGTGTCCTTGCCGTCGAGCCGGCGCTGGGCCCAGGTCGCCTGGGTGCTGATGAAGGAACCCTTGGAGGCCACGCGCCACCGGCCCGCGTAGTGGAAGACCACCGCCAGGCTGCCGTCGACCTTGTCGTAGACCTCGAACGGCTCGTCGGGCAGGGCCGGGGCGTACGGCTGTCCGGACTCGTGCTCGCCGACGTTGAAGAACTTCGGCAGCGGCAGGGCGACGATCTCGCCGGTGCTGTCGTCGGCGACGAGGCCGCGGCAGCGCATGGTGACCTGGTTCCAGACCCGCTCGTACTGCGCCGCCCGCGTGTAGGTGTAGATGGACAGCGGCAGGTCGGGGTGCGACTTGCGGGTGACGTGGCCGGCCTCGACGGCGGCGGCCAGCTCCTGCGGCGGCAGCAGGTCATGCAGAGTCAGGGTCGCCCGGCTCATGGGTTTCCTCCCGGTTGGTGGTGCTTCGATTCTGGTCGGCGGGAGGTGGTGACCGACAGCCAATTAACGAGCGAGTGTACGCACGGCCCCCGCCACGCTCCGTGGCGGGGGCTCCCGGCGACCTCTGGGCGACCTCTAGACGACGCCCGCCTTGCGCAGGGCCCGCGCCACCGACGGCCAGGTCGGGTCGACCGGGTCGAGACCGGTGGTGGCCGTGTGGCGGTCCTTGAAGCCGCTGGAGGTGGACAGGCACACGACCGGGCCGTCGAAGCGGGTGCCGGCGGCCAGCAGGTGGCGGTGGCCCGCGAGACCCGCCGCCGCGGAGAGCTCGGGCCACAGGCCCTGGTGGGCCAGGGTGTCGCGGGCGGCGGCCAGTTCGGTGTCGGTGAGCAGCAGGGCGCCGCCCCCGCTGTCGAGGACCGCCCGGACCGCCCGGTGGCCGCTGACCGCGCAGTCGATGGCGTACGCGTCGGTTTCGCCGACCCGGACCACCGCCGCCGGGACGCCCGTGCGCAGCGCCGCGGCCAGGGGGCCGCCGGCGGCGGGCTCGCAGCCGTACATGCGGGGCACCCGGTCGGTGACGCCGAGGTCGCGCAGCTCGCGGAAGCCCTTCCAGACGCCGAAGAGCAGTTCGCCGTACCCGGTGGGGGCGAACACGGCCGCCGGGACGCCGAGGTCGGCGTGGATCTCGTACGCGATCGTCTTGTAGCCCTCGGGGCCGAAGGCGTGGCCGGTGTGGGTCGGGGTGAGGTTGCTGACCGTGTGGAAGCCGAGCCGGTCGGCGATCTCGTTCAGCAGCGGCCAGCGGCTCTCGGCCGGGACGGGCAGCACCGCGGCCCCGTAGGCCTGGAGGAAGGAGGCGACCGCCGGGGGCGCGCCGGCCGAGGCGAGCACGACGCAGCGCAGGCCCGCGCGGGCGGCGTACGCGGCCGCGGAGGCGCCGTGGTTGCCGGAGGAGGCGACCGCGATGCCCTCGGCGCCGAGGTGGACGGCGGCGCTCACGGCGACCCGGTTGAGGCGGTCCTTGTGGCTCCACGTGGGGTTGCGCGACTCGTCCTTGATCCACACCTCGTCGCCGAGGGCGATCAGCGGGGTGCCGCCCTCCCCCAGCCCCGGGGCGTCGAGCGGCGGCAGCAGCGGGGCCCAGCGGTCCAGTCCGCGGGGCGCGGGGTCCCCTTGGGGGAAGAAGCCGGCCGGGAGGTCGGCGTAGGCGTAGTCCACCTCGACGGGGAAGACCAGGCCGGGCGCCGCCGTCTTCGGGCAGCCGCGCGGCAGCGGGGGCCACAGGGGGTAGTGGATCCCCGGGTCCCCCATCGACCGCTGCGTCCGTGCCAGCGAACCGGCGCTCATGAGCCGTCCCCTCTCGTCATCCGGACTCCCGACATCCAGTCAGGTTGACGATTGTGGCAGCCAGCGGCGACCGTGACCGGCATGGGGAAAGAACGCCGCCTGCTCACTGTGATCATCTGCCTGCTGCTGGGCGGCGGTCTGGTCGCGGCCGTGCTCGGCGCCACCGTGGTGGACGGGCGCCACCACGCCTCGCCCGGCGGCCCCGTACCGGCCCGGGAGTACGTGGACATCGCCGACGTCGCTCCCGGCCCGCAGGACCCGCGTCCCGGCCCGGACGCGGCCACGGGGACGGCGGTCGTGGAGTGCGGCCGCAACGAGGAGGCGCACTACAACCAGGACAACCTGGTCGTCTCGCCCGGTCTGCCGGGCGGGGCGCATCACACCCACGCGTACGTCGGCAACCTGTCCACCGACGCCCGCTCGACCGACGCGAGCCTGGCGGCGGCGGCCACGACCTGCCGCGGGGGCGACCGGTCGACGTACTACTGGCCGGTGCTGCGCCGGACCGACCGGCAGGGCACCCGCCCGTTCGAGCACGCGGCCGGGCACGGGAACGCCGGTGAGATCCTGGCTCCGGCGGCGGTGACGGTGCGGTTCCGGGGCAATCCGGTCGGCAAGGTGGTGCCGATGCCCCGCTTCCTGCGCGCCATCACCGGTGACGCGGTGGCGTTCACCGCGCGCAGCGATGCCGACGTGCGGGCCCGGTGGGGGTGTTCGGGCAGTCCGGACCGCTTCACCACCAAATATCCCAAGTGCCCCAGGGGTGAGCGCCTGACGCGCACCCTGGACTTCCCCAGCTGCTGGAACGGGCTGGACACGGAGCACGAGGACCGCACCCATCTGCGTTTCCCGGCCGCCAACGGGGTCTGCCCGCGGGGCACGTTCGCGGTGCCGCAGCTGCGGATCTCCCTCGCCTACGACCTCGCCCCGGGGGTGCCGATCGCCCTGGACTCCTTCCCCGAGCAGCGGCGCAGCCCGAAGACCGACCACGCGATGTTCGTGAACGTGATGACGGACGAGCAGATGGCGGGGATCGTCGGCTGCCTCAACGAGGGCCGCGACTGCCGCGGCTGACCGCGGCCGACAGCGGCCGACAGCGGCTCACCGCGACGCCGGATGTGAGCCGCGTCACGTGAACTCCTGCCGCCGGGGTGACGTGTACCGGGCGACGCAGGCGTCGAGCACGAAGCAAAGAGGGTGAGATGGCCGGACCACTGTGGCCCCGCAGTCGGCGGGGCTCGACCGATGAAGCGCTGATCAGGTCGGTGTACGAGGAGCACGGCAACGCCCTGCTCGGCTACGCCACCCGGCTGACCGGTGACCGCGCGGTCGCCGAGGACGTCGTCCAGGAGACCCTCATCCGTGCCTGGCGGCACTCGGAGGTGCTGGTCAACGGCAAGGGTTCGGTGCGCGGCTGGCTGCTGACGGTCGCCCGCAACATCATCACCGACCGCTACCGGGCCAGGGCCGCCCGCCCGGCGGAGGTGGCGGGCTCCCCCGCCACGGTGCCGGTGGAGGTGGACCACGCCGACGCGGTGGTGGACGCCATGACGGTGCTGGGCGCCCTCGACCAGCTCTCCCCCGAGCACCGCAACGTCCTGACGGAGCTGTACTACCGCCAGCACAGCGTGGCCGAGGCGGCCGACAGCCTCGGCATCCCCGAGGGCACGGTCAAGTCGCGCTCGCACTACGCGCTCAAGGCACTGCGCGAGGTGTTCAGAGAACAGAGCAGCAGCCCGAGCAGGCCCAAGCAGCCCGCCGGACTCAGGGAGGTGGTCGCATGAACCGGCAGCAGCACGAGGAGGAACTCCTCGGTCCGTACGTCCTCGGCGTACTGGACGAGGACGAGGCCCGACGGGTGGCGGAGCACGTGAGCGAGTGCGTCCACTGCCGGCGGGAGGTGGAGGCATTGCGGGAGATGGAGGCCGCACTCGGCGAGGTGCCCGACGAGGCGTTCTGGGACGGCCCGCCCGAGGGCGGGGACCTGCTGCTCCAGCGCACGCTGCGGCAGATGCGCAGTGAGCGCAGCGGCGCACGGCGCCGCCAGTGGGCGGTCGCGGGACTGGCGGCGGCGGCCTCGCTCGCGGCCGTGTTCTGGGCCGGCACGCAGACGGCCGGCGGCGACGACCGGGACGTGGCACTGCCCCCGCCGCCGCCCTCGGCGTCGGCTCCGGCGCCCCCGCCGGCGGGGACGAAGACGGCCTCGGCCACCGACGCGGCCACGGGCGCGCGGATGACCCTGACGATGACACCGGCCAACCAGTGGATCCGCGTGCACGCGGCCGTGACCGGGATCGCGCCGGGCGAGCGCTGCCGCATCGTCGTGGTCGGGCGGGACGGCAGCCGGACCACGGCCGGCGGCTGGGTCGTGGGCAGCCAGGAGAACGGCGAGGCCAAGGGCGCCTCGCTGGACGGATCCGCGGCGGTCGACCCCAAGAACGTCAAGGAGATCGTGATCGAGAACGAGGCGGGCAGGAAGTTCGTCGCCGTGCCCGTGTAGGCGCACACGCCCCCACGGCCCCGCACCCCTCCGGGTGCGGGGCCTTTTTTTCGGCCACCACTTCCATCAATGGCCGGATACAGGCCTTGAATTCAATTCAGGGGGTGGGCTTGGATGGCGCCGCCGCCTCAATTCGTTTACGCCTGAACAGTTTTGACGGACCGACGGTAACTGCGCGAAACGTGCAGGTTACGGAGAAGCGAGAAAACCCCAAGAAGGCACAAATAAGCGCTCTCCGGCTCGACTTCCACAAGATCCGCTAGGTAAGGTTCCAGTTATTCACCGCCCAACGGGGGGCGGAACGTCGACCATTGACCATGGTCCGGACCATAACCCCGGCACGCCTGTCGGGGGATCCACATCATGCGGTTCCAGCTCCTGGGGCCTTTGAGCATTGCGCACGGCCCCGAAACCGTCGTCCTCAAACCCTCGAAACCCACGAATCTGCTCGCCGCCCTCCTGTTGCACCCCGGTACGGTCGTCTCGGCCACCCATCTCCTGCACGCCGTGTGGGACGAGGAACCCCCCGCCACCGCGCGGGCGGCTCTGCAGACGTGCGTCCTGCGGCTGCGCAGGCTGTTCGCCAAGTACGGCATCTCGGCCACCACCATCGAGGCCGTGCCCGGTGGTTACCGCATGCGCGCCGACGCCCGCACGCTCGACCTCGTCGCCTTCCGCTCCCTCGCGGCCGGCGCCGCCGGCGCCACCGGCCGCGGCGAGGAGCTGTACCGGCTGCGCGAGGCACTGTCCCTGTGGCAGGGCCCGCCGCTCGCGAACGTGGCCTCGCGGCTGCTGCACCGGGACGCCGTGCCCGCGCTCGAACAGGAGCGGCTGCGGGTGCTGGAGCGGGTCTGCGACCTCGAACTGGCCGCCGGGAACTGCCATCAGGTCCTGGTCGACCTCTACGACACCGCGCGCCGGCACCCCGTGCGCGAGCGGTTCACCGAGCAGCTCATCGAGGCGCTCTACCGCACCGGCCGCCAGGCGGAGGCCCTCGCCGAGTACCGGACCGTACGCGACCGGCTGCGCGAGGAGCTCGGCATCGATCCCGGGGCAGGGCTCCAACGGCTGGAACTGGCCATCCTGCGCGCGGAGGAGCTCGGCGGCGGGCCCCGGCGGCCGCAGCTCCCGCGGACGGACGCCCCCGAGGCCGCCGACACCCCCGGGGCGGGCGGCACGGCGGGCAGGGCGGGCGGTCCGGGCGGCACCGGTGGGACCGGCACTCCGGCCCTGCCGGCCGCCCCGGTCCCGCCCGCGCCGCCCGCCCTGCCCGCCGGAACGCCGGCGGCCGGCGCGGCCCCGGTCCACCCCGTCCAGCCGCCGCCCGGCTTCGTGGGGCGCACGGCCGACCGCAGGGCCATGACGGCCCAGCTCGCGGCCGCCGACGGGCCCCGGCTGGTCGTGGTGTCCGGCGCGCCCGGCATCGGCAAGTCCGCGCTGGCCCACGCCTGCGCGTACGACGTACGGGACGGCTACCCCGGCGGGGTGCACGTGGTGCCGCTGGCCCGGCCGGACGGCACGTCCGTCACCGTCGAGGAGGCCCTCGGGCTGCTGCCCGGACCTGGCGGCGACGGGCGGCGGCTGGTCGTCCTCGACGACGCCGCGGGCGCCTGGCAGGTGCTGCCGCTGCTGCCCGCGGCCACCGCCGGGGACACCCGGGTGGTGATCACCAGCCGGCGCGGGCTGGCCGCCGTGGTCGCCACCCACGGCGGCGCCGTGCACCGGCTGGGCGTGCTGGCGGCCGGCGAGGCGTACGAGCTGCTGACCGGGCTGGTCGGCACCGCGCGGATCGCGTCCGAGCCGGAGGCCTCGGCCGAACTGGCCGCCGTGTGCGGCCACTTCCCGTTGGCGCTGCGCATCGCCGCCGGGCGGCTGCTGACCCGGCCGGGGCTGTCGGTGGCCGACTTCACCACCTGGCTGGCGCAGGACCCGCCGGCCCGGCTGGCGCTGGCGGAGGATCCCCGGCTGTCGGTGCCCGGGGTGTTCGGGCAGGCCGTGGCCGCGCTCGCCCCCGAGCTGCGCGAGGCGTTCCGGCGGCTGGGCGAGGGCGGGCCGGAGCAGGACCCCGGCGCGGTCGTGGACGAGTCCGTACTCGAACAGCTCGTGGAGGCCGGGCTGTTGGAGGACGGGCCGCCCGGCCCGTACCGACTGCACGCCCTGCTGCGGCTCTACGCGCGTCGGTACGCGGATCCGGACGCGCCCGGACGAAACCCGGACCGCACCCCTGCCCGGGCCTCTGACCAGACCTCTGACCGGACCCCCGACCGGGACCGCGTGCCGCCCGCCGCCGTGCGCTAGCGCCGCACAACCCGCCGCCCCGTTAGTCCCCGTGTCCCGGCCGCCACCGGCCCACCGCGTCCCGCTCCTCACCGCTCCCCTCCGCCCGCTCCCGCTCCCTCCGCCCGCTCCGCTGCCCCCGCTCCCCCTCCGCCCGCTCGCGTTCCCCCCTTCCCTCCCGACCGACCGCACCCAGGGGTGTCCCATGGCCCGAACGACCTATGAAGACCTCGCCGCGACCCGGCCCCGGATCCGCCGGGACGTGCTGTTCACGCGCACTCCGGACGGGGTGCTGTTCCACAACTCCGACGGCGGCTTCCGGCTCACCGCCGGCTCGGCCTACCGCTTCGCCACGCTGATCGTCCCCCACCTGACCGGTGAGCACACGGTCGCCGACCTCTGCGCCGGGCTCGGCGAGAAGCAGCGCGCCATGGTCTGCGATCTCGTCAAGACCCTCTACGAACGGGACTTCGCCCGCCCGGTGGCCGCACCGGAGCCCTCCGCCGCCCCGGCCCTGCCCGGCGCCGTGGCCCGCCGGTTCGCCCCGCAGATCGCCTACGCCGACCACTACGCCGACGACGCCGAAGCCCGGTTCCGCGCCTTCCGCGAGGCCCGGGTCGCCGTCCTCGGCGAGGACCTCGTGGCCCGCTGGTGCGTGCTCGGCCTGATACGCAACGGCTCCGCGGCCGTCGGCGTGCTGCCCGGCCTGGACACCGCCGAGGCACGCACCGAGGCGGCCGAGGCCGCGGCCGACGGCTGCCCCGCCGAGATCCGTGAACTGGCCCCGGGAGCGGACACGCCGGACTGGGCCGCGCTCGACGGCTACGACGTCGTCGTGGTCACCGGTGGCACGGCGGCGCCGGGACGGCTGCTGCCGCTGCTGCGGGCGGGCGTGCCCGAGGGCCGCACCCTGCTGGCGGCCTGGTCCTACGGCTCCCACGCGGTCATCGGTCCGCTGATGCGCCACGGCACCGCCGCCTGCTGGGCGTGCGCCGCGCTGCGGCTCGGCGCCGGAGCGGCCGCGGACGGCGCGGGCGCGGCGGCCGACCTGTGGAGCGCGCTGGCGCTGCCGGGCACCGCCCCGGTGGCCGGGGCCGAACCGGGCCGCCCGCTGGCCGCGATGATCGGCAACCAGCTCGCGTACGAGGTCTTCCGGGCCACCTCGGGCGCGCTGCCCGCCGAGACCGCCGGGCAGATCATCGTCCAGGACATGGAGTCCCTGGACGTCTCCGCCGAACCGCTCCTGCCCCACCCGCGCTGCCCGTTGTGCGCCGGGCAGGGCCCCGCGGCCGAGGAGGAGACGGCGCGGGCCGCCGCGCGCCCGGTGCGGCTGACGGAGGCCGGTACCTCCGGCGCGCCCGCCCTGCCGACCCTCGCCACCGCCCGTGACGCCGACGCGCTCGTCGAGGAGCTGAACCGGCGCTCGGTGCTGGTGCGGCCGTACGCGGGGGTGTTCACCCGGTACGCGGACGAGCCGCTGACCCAGATCCCGCTGAAGCTGAGCGTGGTCGAGCTGGGTGTCGGGCACGCGGGCCCCCGCGGGATCGCCGCCTTCGACGTGCACCACGTCGCGGGCGCCCGGATGCGGGCCCTGGACGCCGCCGCCCTCGCCTACGCCGAGCACGTGGTGCCCGCGCGGGGGCTGGTGGACGCCGGCCGCGGCCGGCCCGCCGAGGCGCTGGCCCTCGCCTCCGGGGTGCCGGGGGAGGTCACCGCCCACCTGCAGGGCGTCTCGCTGGTGACCAAGGAGCCGGTGCTCGTCCCGGCCGGTGCGGTCCGCCCGTTCGGGCCGCACAACACCGGACGGCTCTTCGAGCGCACCCGCGCCGGTGCGGGCGCCGGCCCCGCCCTCGCGGACGCGGCCGCCGCCGGGCTGCTCTCCGCCCTGGCCCACGACGCGCTGCTGCGGGCCGTACGCGGCGCGGCGGCCCGTACCGTGCCCCTTGTGGAGGGGAGGGACTGCGAGGGTGCCGAGGGTGCCGAGGGGGCGCACGCCGAACTCACCTTCCTGATCCGGTCGGCGGACCGCCTGCGGACCCCCGTCGAGCTGCTGGACCTGGGCGAGGACCGGGTGACCGGCGTGCACGTGCTGCTGGCCCGCTCCGGCGCCCGCTGGGCGGTCGGCGCCGACCTGGACCGCGCCGCCGCCGCCGTGGCCGCGCTGCGGGACCTGCTGGGCGCGGTGCAGTACGAGGCGGACGCGGCGGCCGGGGCCACGGCGGCCGACACCGGCGACCCGCTGCTGGGCGACCTGGACCCGCGGGCACTGACCGTCGACGGGCCCGCCCCCGACCCGGCCGGGGTGGACGTGCCGGGCTGGACCGAGGTGCTGGAGCGGCTGGCGGCGGCCGGACGCGACGCCTACGTGGTGCCGACCGGCTCGGCGGACCTGGCCGCGGCCGGACTGCACACGGTCCGCGTGCTGCTCACGGCGGTGCGGGAGCCCGGCGATGACGCCTGATCTCGAGGCGGGGCTGGGGGCGGGGGCCGCGGCGCGGTTCGGCGCCCTGCTGGGCCGGTCCCTGGACGCCCTGGGCGCGGCGCCGGTACGGCTGTCGGTGCTGGGCCTGCACGACGCGTTCACCGCCCCGGTCCCCGCCCCGGACGCGGCGGACGACACCGCCGTGTCCGTCCATCTGTACGGCCACCAGGCGGTGGTCGGGGCGCCCGGCGGGTGCCCGCGCTGTCTGGAGCGGCGCTGGCAGGCGGTCCGGTCGGTGGCCCTGCGCGACGCGCTGGAGCTCGGCGGCGGCACCCGGCCGGCGGGTGAGTGGCCGTACGCGCACGCCTTCGCCGCGCAGGCGCTGGCCGCCCTGGTGGCCGCCGTCGCGGCCGCCCCCGCCGCCCCGGCCGCCACCGGGGTGTTCGGCGACGTACGGCTGATGGACCTGCGCGACGGCACGGTCCGGCGCTATCCGCTGGTCCCGGACCCCGAGTGCCCCCGGTGCGCCGCTCCGGAGGCCGACGGGCCGGGCGCGCCGGCGATCGGGGCCGCCCCCAAGTACCGGCCGGGGGTGTTCCGTACCCGGCCGATCGAGTCGTACGGGATCGACGTGGCGGCCTTCGCCAACCCGCTGTGCGGTGCGCTGGGGCCGTCGCTGGTGCAGGACGTCTCCTCCACGTCCACGTCGGCGACCATCGGCTGCTTCTCGATGCGGTCGGGGGAATACCTGCGCGAGACGTTCTGGGGCGGGCACACCGACTCCTTCGGCCGTAGCGCTCGGGTCGGGGTGCTGGAGGGCCTGGAGCGGTACGCCGGCATGCGCGCCCGCTCGCGCACGACCAGTGTCCGGGCCTCGCTGACCGCCCTGGGCTCCGCGGCCGTGGACCCGCGCGAGGTCGGGCTGTACGACGAGGCGTTCCACCGGGTCAACCCGCGGGTGCGGCCCTTCGACCCGGACCGCGAGATCCCCTGGGTGTGGGGCTGGTCGCTGCGCGACGAGGAACCGCGGCTGGTGCCCGAGATCCTGACGTACTATCACGCGCCGGGCCTGGAGAACCGGTTCGTACAGGAGAGCTCCAACGGCTGTGCGTCGGGCGGGAGTCTGGCCGAGGCCTGCTACTTCGGGCTGATGGAGGTCGTGGAGCGGGACGCGTTCCTGCTCACCTGGTACGGGCGGCAGGCGCTGCCCGAGATCGACGCGTCCAGCAGCGCGCGGTCGGCCACCCGGGCCATGGTCGACCGGCTGGCGATGTACGGCTACCGGGCGCGGTTCTTCGACACCCGGATCACCTTCCCGATCCCCGTGGTGACGGCGGTCGCCGAGCGGTTCGACGGCGGACCGGGGCGGATGTGCTTCGGCGCGGGGGCCGGGCTCGACCCGGAGTCGGCGCTCGACTCCGCGCTGTGCGAGATCGCGACCGACGCCGTGAACCTGCCCGGGCGCACCGAGCGCGACGAGGCGCGGCTGCGGGCCATGGCCGCCGATTTCGACCTGGTGACGGCGCTGCACGACCATCCCCTGGTGTACGGGGTCCCGGAGATGGGCCGGCACGCCGACTTCCTGCTGCGGGCGCCGCAGGGCCGGCTCCGCGAGGTGGCGGACCTGCGGTGGCCCGACGCGTCGGGCGCGGCCGCCTCGGACGACGTACGCGAGGACCTGCGGCGCTGCGTGGCGGCGGTGGGCGGGGCCGGGTTCGACGTGGTGGTGGTCGACCAGAGCCTGCCCGAGCAGCGGGCGCTGGGCCTGCACACGGTGAGCGTGCTGGTCCCCGGACTGCTGCCGATCGACTTCGGCCGCTCGCGGCAGCGGGCGCTGGGCATGCCCCGGCTGCGGACCGCGCTGCGCGCGGCCGGACTGCGCTCGCGCGACCTGGAACCGGGCGACTTCAACCCGGCGCCGCATCCCTTCCCGTGACCCGGCCGCCAGCGGCTTCCCAGACGAACGCAGGAGGAACCGTGGGCTACGCCCATGCTTACGCCAACGACATCATGTACCGCGGCCGGATACCGATGGAGCCCGCGGACTTCGTGCCGGACTGGGCCGACCGGCCCCGGAAGGCGAAGTTCTATCCGGGTGCGGAGACCTTCCCGCTGCCCGCGGCGCCCGCGGCCGCCGCGGCTCCCGGAGCGGGCGGACGGCGGGGTTTCACGCTGCCGCTGCTCGGCGGGATGCTCCAGGACTCGTACGGGTTCACCGGGCGGCGGCTGGCCGTGCAGGCCAACACCGACCTGGCGGCGCTGCCCCACTACACGCACGCCAACTGGTCGCGGGGCACGGCCTCGGGCGGCGGGCTGTACCCGGTCAGCGTCTACTGGGCGGCCGGGGCGGGCGGACCGTTCATGCCCGGCGTGTACCACTACACCCCGCACCACCACGCGATGCGCAGGCTGCTGACGGGCGATGTCACCGGTGAGGTGCGCGCGGCGCTCGGAGCGGGAGCGGGCGGAGCGGACGGCGGCGCCGGCCAGTACCTGATCCTGGGGGTGAAGTACTGGCAGAACGCCTTCAAGTACAACAGCTTCTCCTTCCACGCCGTGAGCATGGACGTCGGCGCGCTGCTGCAGACCTGGCGGCTGTGGGCGCACGGGCAGGGCTTGCGGATCGCGCCCGCGCTCTGGTTCGACGAGGAGCGGCTGGCGGCGCTGCTGGGGGTCGAGTCCCGGGACGAGGGGGTCTTCGCGGTCCTGCCGCTGGAGTGGGCGGACGCCGCCCCCGCCCCGGCCGCCTCGGCCGCCTCGACGGACGCCGCGCCCGCCGTGCGCCGCCGGGATCGCGAACGCTCCCGTACGGTCCTGGAGTTCGAGACCCTGCACCGTATCCACGAGGCCACCCTCGGCCGGGCCGCCGACCGCCCGGCACCGCACGCGCTGGACGCGGCCGCCGCCTTCCCGGTACGCGGAACCGACCCGCTCGCGCTGCCCGCCGTCCCCGACGCAGCCCTGGACACCGCGGCCGCCCTGCGGGCCCGGCGCAGCAGCTTCGGCCGCTTCGAGGCGAGCCGTCCGCTCGGCGCGCCGGAGCTCGCGGCCACCCTGGCGGCGTGCGCGCGGACCTCGGTCGGCTGTGAGGCCGAGCGGCCGGACGGGCCCCGGCTGACCGCCCTGTACGCCTTCGTCAACCATGTGGAGGGCATCGAGCCGGGGACGTACGCCTACGATCCCGGGGCCCACACGCTGCGCCTGGTGGCCGCCGGCCCGCCCGGACCGTTCCTCCAGCGCACCTACTTCCTCTCCAACTACAACCTGGAGCAGGCGGCCGCGGTCGTCGTCCCGACGGTGCGGACCACCGCGGTCCTCGACGCGGTCGGCGACCGGGGCTACCGGCTGGTCAACGCGACGATCGGCGCGGTCGCGCAGACCTTCTACACCACCGCGGCCGCCCACGGCCTCGGCGCCGGCGTGGCACTCGGCTTCGACAACGTCGCCTACGTGGAGGAGCTGGGGCTGTCCGGGACCGACGAGGCCCCGCTGCTGATCATGCTGCTCGGTCACGAGCGGCCGCGGCCGGCCGACTTCCGGCACGAGATCGCCTGAGGGGAGCGGACACCACCATGAACGACATCGACGACCCCACCACGCGCTGGCACGTGGGCGAGCACTTCATGCTGCGCGTGGCCGGACTGCCGCTGGCCCGCGTCGACGCCCTGCGCTGCCCGGACACCGCGAGCTGGGCGGCGGAGGTCCTCGCGGCCGAGGAGGAGCTCGGCGCGGACGCGGAGCGGCTCGGCGAGCTGCTGCACCGGGCGGTGGGCGCCACCGATCCCGCGCCCGACGGCCCGGGCTCCGTGCAGCGGCGGGAGCTGCTGCGGCTGCGGCGCCAGATCCACAACGGCCGGCCGCCGTCGCGGCCCGAGGACGCGGTGGCGGCCCTGGCGGCCGTCGACGCGGCGGCCGGTGAGGAGCTGGCCGGCTGGCTGCGCCGGCGCCGCCACCTGGAGAAGCTGCTGGCGGACGGGCCGGCGCTGCTGACCGGCGATCTGGCCCGGGCCCGGGCCGCGCTGCGCGGCCTGCTGACGGACGACCGGCTGCGGATGGGGCTGCTGCTGGCCTCGCCGGTGCTGGAGGGCCAGCTCGACGGGTACCTGGCCGCGACGGGGACTGCGACCGGGACGCCCACCGGGCGGGCTCGCAAGGCGGAGCGCTCGGCGCTGAGTTACGTCTACCGTACGGCGTGCAAGACCAGCCCGTTCAGTACGTTCACCGCCGTCGCCACCGGCCGGTTCACCGGGGACGGCGGCCGGACCCCGCCCGTCCTGCGGGTGGCGGACGACTGGACCGGCCATGTGCGGCTCAACGTGGTGGTGCTGGCGCGGCTGGCCGAGCTGATCCTGGCCGACCCGGTCCGGCGCCGGGACCTGCCGCTGCGGCTCGCCTCCGGCTGGGGCCACGAGGAGGACCGGATCCGCTACGTGCGGCGCTCGGTCACGGCCGGCGACGACTCGGCGGCGGTCACCTTCGACGCCGTCCGCGACCGGCTGTTCTTCCTGCGCCGCAGCGGGACCCTGGACCGGCTGCTGGCGCTGTTCGCCGACCGCGGCGAGCTGCGCCACCAGGAACTCGCCGGCTGGCTGGCCGCCGAGCACGGCGCCGGCGAGGAGGACTGCGAGGCGTACATCGCCGCGCTGCTCGAGCTCGGCATGGTCCGGGTGCCGTGTCTGGACACCGAGGTGCACAGCGGCGACCCGCTGCGCTCCTTCCAGCGCGCGCTGACCGACCTGGCCGCCCCGTGGGCACGGCGGCTGACGGCCCTGCTCGACGCGCCCGCCGAGGCCCTGGAACGCTACCCGGACGCCGGCCACGGCGAACGCCTCGACCTGCTGCGGGCCGTGCGCTCCGGGCTGCGCCGGGCGCAGGAGGAACTGGGCGCGCCGGACGCGGCCCTGCCGCAGACGCTGCTGTACGAGGACGTGAGCGCGGGCCGCGACCTGCCCTTCCCGGCGCCCGACTGGGCCGGGCTGCGCTCGGTCGAGCGGATCCTGCCGGCCTTCGACCTCACCCTGGCGCAGCGGATCACCTTCGAGGGGTTCTTCACGGCCCGCTACGGGGCCGGCGGGCGCTGCGAGGACCTGCTGGGCCTGGTCCACGACTTCCACGAGGACTTCTTCGACCAGTACCTGTCGTTCACCGCCCGCCGCAGGCCGTTCGACGAGCGCGGCGCGTACGTGGCCGAGGAGAACTGGCTGGGGCTGGCGGGCATCCGGGCCCTGGACGCCTCCCGCCGGGCGTTCGTCGCCCGGATGCGGGCGGCCTGGTCGGCGTACGGGGACGGCACGGGCGAGCGGGGAGGCGGTGAACTGCGGCTGACCGACGCCGACATCGACGCGGTCGCCACCGAACTCGCCCCCGTGGTCACCGGGTTCGCCCCGCGCTGTCACCACCTCCAGCTGGCCCGCGACCCGGGCACGGGCGCCCCGCTGACGGTGCTCAACCGCGCGTACGGCGGACTGGCCTTCCCCTTCAGCCGGTTCACGCACGTGTACGACGGCTCCGAAGCCCCGTCCCTCTCCGAGGAGCTGCGGGCGACGGCCGCCGGTGTGACGCCCGAGGGCGCGGTGTTCGCGGAGGTGACCGGCGGGCCGGTGACCACCAATCTGAACCTGCACGGCCGGCTGACGGAGTACGAGATCGTCTGCCCCGGCGAGAGCGGCACCCTGCCCGAGGACCGGCGGCTGCACCTGGACGACCTGTACGCCGCGCACGACGTGGCGACCGGCCGGGTGCCCTTGCGCTCCCACCGGCTCGGCCGCCAGGTGATCCCCGTCTATCTGGGCTACCTGGTGCCGCTGGCGCTGCCGGCGATCCCGCGCACCCTGCTGCTGCTCTCGCCGTCGTCGATGTCCCCGCTGGACGTGTGGGCGGGCGTGCCGGAGGGTCCCGCCCGGGACGGGGTGACGACGCGCCCGCGCGTCGTCCACGGCGACGTGGTGCTCAGCCGCCGCAGCTGGACCACCACCGCCGGCGACCTGCCCGTCCACGGCGCCCTGGAGGCGGACCACTTCCTCGAGTGGCAGCGGTGGCGGCGTACGCACGGCCTGCCGGAGCGGGTGTTCGCGACCGTGTCGGCGGGAGCCTCGGCCGCCGGCGCGAAGCCGGCGTACGTGGACTTCGCCGGCCTGCTCTCGCTCTCGGCGTTCGAGACGCTGCTGCGCGACCCCTCCCACCGGGTCGTCTTCCGCGAGATGCTCCCGGACCCCGGCTCCCTGCACACCTCGTCGGCGGACGGCGCGCACGTCGCCGAGCTGGCGGTGGAGACCTTCACGACCACGACCGTCCGAGCCCAGGAGGGCGACGCCCGATGCCGAAGCTGACCACCCCGACCGCGGCCGCCGGTCAGGCGGCATCCGCCGGACCGGGCGAGACCCGCGGTGCCTGGCAGGCGCTGCACGTCTTCTACGCCGCCAATCCGCAGCCGCTGCTGGTGAACTGCGTCCGTCCGCTGATCGCGGAGCTGTCCGCCGAGGGTCTGCTGGCGGGGCATTTCTTCATCAACTACTGGCTGGAGGGCCCGCACGTACGGCTGCGGCTGCGGCCGGCGACGCCCGCGGCGGAGCCGGAGGTCCGGCGGCGCGCCGAGGAGGCCGTGACCGCCTTCCTGCGGACCCGGCCGGCCCTCTACGAGGTGGATTCCGGATTCCTCAACGAGTTCTACAACACCCTTTTCGACATCGAGTTCCCCGAGGGCGACCGGGCCGCGTTCATGGGACCGGACGGCCGGATGAACCTGCGGCCGAACAATTCGTTCTCCTACGAACCGTACGAGCCGGAATTCGGGAAATACGGCGGACCGGCCGGAATCGAGCTCGCGGAATGGCATTTCGCGCACTCCAGCGACCTGGTGATCGACGCCCTGCGCCGGATGAACCTGCACCTGCGCACCGTGCTGCTGGGCACCTCGGCGCAGCTGATGATGGTGATGGCCGGGGTGTTCCTGCCCGACCGTGAGGAGCTCGGCGACTACCTGGACCGCTACTACACGTTCTGGCACCAGGCGTTCCCGGGCACCGGGTTCATCGGCTCCGGCGAGTACGACCGTACGTACGCGCAGACCGCTCCGGGGCTGGCGCGCCGCTTCGCCGCCGTGCGCGAGGCCCTCGCCGGACAGGACACCGTGCGGCTGCCCGCGTTCCTGGCGGGCTGGGCCGAGCACTGCCGTGAGCTGCGGGAGCGGGCCGAGGCCCTGGCCGTCGGCGGGGAGCTGGTCTTCCGGTCCTGGGACGGCACCCGCGACGAGCGGGTGACCGATCCGGCACAGGCCCTGCCGCGGCTGCTCTCCCCGTACATGCACATGACCAACAACCGGCTGCACGTGACGATCCGGGACGAGGCCTACCTGGCGCACCTGCTGGGCCGGGTGCTGCGCGAGGGCCCGGCGGGGAGCGCGCCGTGACCGGCGGCCGGGCCCCCTCGCTGCTGGAGCACCGGCCGGCGCTGCGCCCGGACGTGCTGCTCTCGCCGCCGCTCCTGAACGGTCCGGCCACCGTCCACCTGGTCAAGGACCCGGTGTCGGGGGCGGCCTTCGAGATCGGGCCGAAGGAGTACTTCCTGATCTCGCGGCTCGACGGCTCGCGCAGCCTCGGCGAGATCGGCGGCGCGTACGGCCTGGCCTTCGGCCGCCGGCTCGACGAGCGCAACTGGCAGCAGCTGCTGGCGCTGCTCGGCAGCCGGCGCCTGCTGTCGGGCGGCCCGCCGCCGGAGCCGGCCGCCCCGCGCACCCGCCAGCTGGAGGGCGGGCTGCTGCGCGGCAGCCTGCGGCTGGTGGCGGACGCCGACGCGGCCACCACGCGCCTGCACCGGGGCTTGCGGCCCCTGCTGCACCCGGTGGTGCTGGGCGCGCTGCTGCTGGTCTGCCTGGCCATGGAGGCCGTGCTGATCGCCGGGGCCGGGCGGCTGGCCGGTGACCTGCTGTGGCTGCTGGGCCATCCCGTGGGGATCCTGGCCGTGGCCACGCTGCTGTGGCTGAGCACCGCGCTGCACGAGTTCGCGCACGGGGTGGCCGCCACCCATGTCGGGGGCACGGTCGGCGAGATCGGGCTGCGCTGGCGGCTCCC
Organism: Streptomyces sp. NPDC090022; assembly: GCF_044748145.1. Taxonomy (NCBI): domain Bacteria; kingdom Bacillati; phylum Actinomycetota; class Actinomycetes; order Kitasatosporales; family Streptomycetaceae; genus Streptomyces; species Streptomyces sp. NPDC090022. Next base: position 536,252 of record NZ_JBIVFN010000003.1, on the reverse strand, counting down.
GGTGGCGATCATGTACTGCCGGGTCGACAACTACCGGTACCTGCCGCGCCGCCGGGACCAGCTGGCGGTGGCCGGCGCGGGCGCCTTCGCCAACCTGCTGTTCCTGCTGCCGTTCTGCGTGTGGTGGGCGGCCCTGCCCGCCGACGACCCCACCGGCCGCACGCTCTCCGCGCTGCTGCTGCTCGGCAGTGCGCAGGCCCTGGTCAACCTGGTGCCGCTGCCCCCGCTCGACGGGTACACGCTGCTGGGTCACGCGCTGCGGGTGACCCGGCTCGCACCGGCGTCCGCCGCGTACGTACGGCTGCGCACGCCCGACCGGGCCGCGTACCCGGCGCGGGCCCGCCGGGTCTACCTCGGCTACGCCCTCGGATCGGCCCTGACCGTGGCCCTGCTGGCGGCCGCGCTCACCGGGGCGGTCTGGTACGCGCTGACCCGCTGACCCGCTGACCCCACGAGCCCACCATCCACCGACCCATCCCGACCGAACACCACCTCGAACACCACCCCGACCACCCACACCGAGGGACGCACCACCCATGACAACTGACAGCACCCGGTCGCCCGGATCCCCGGCGATCTCCGTACAGGACGTGACCAAACGCTACGGCGACCGCCAGGCCGTGGCGGGGGTGTCCCTCGACGTGCGCCGCGGCGAGTTCCTGGGCCTCCTCGGCCCGAACGGCGCGGGCAAGACCACCCTCATCGAGATCATGGAGGGCCTGCGGGAGGCGGACTCCGGCACCGTACGCGTGCTCGGCCAGAGCCCGTGGCCGCGCAACACCGCGCTGCTGCCGCGGATCGGCGTACAGACCCAGGCCTCGGCCTTCTTCGTCCGGCAGACCGCGCGCGAGCACCTGGTGACCGTGGCCGGGCTCTACCGGGCGGAGCCGGCGGCCGCGGACCGCACCCTGGCGCTGGTCGGGCTGACCGAGCAGCGCGACGTCCTGGTCGAGAACCTCTCCGGCGGGCAGCGCCAGCGGCTCGCGATCGCCTCCGCGCTGGTCCACGGCCCCGAGCTGATCTTCCTGGACGAGCCGACCGCGGCGCTCGACCCGCAGGCCCGCCGCGACCTGTGGGAGGTGCTGCGCACGCTCAAGGGCGAGGGGCGCACCATCGTCTACACCACCCACCACCTCGACGAGGCCGAGGCGCTGTGCGACCGGGTCGCCATCCTCGTCGCGGGCCGGATCGCCGCCCTGGACTCCCCGCACCAGCTGGTGACCGCGGCCGGAGCACCGTCCCGGCTGCTGCTGCCGGCCGGCCGGATCGACGTCGAGCGGGCCGCGGGCCTGCCCGGCGTCGACCGGGCGAGCGTCCAGGGCGGTTCGCTGGTCCTGGAGACCGCCTCCCCCGGCCGGGTGCTGCAGGCCGTCGACGCCCTGACGGGACTCGACGGCGTGCTGACCCGTACCGCCACCCTCGAGGACGTCTACCTCGAACTCACCGGCGCCGCCCACGCGTCCGACCACACCCCCACCGCCACGGAGTACCAGGCATGAGCGCGTACACGGCCCTGACCGCGGCCGGCTACCGGGCGCAGGTCCGGGACAAGGCCACCCTTTTCTTCACCTTCGCCTTCCCCCTCCTCTTCCTGGTCGTCTTCGGCCTGATCTTCAGCGGCCAGGACGTCGAGGAGTCCGGCCGCCCGTACATCTCCTACATCGCCCCCGGCGTGATGTCGTGGGGTGTCGCCAACGCGGCCGTCTTCGGTATCGCGTTCACCCTGATGCAGTGGCGGCGCGACGACCTGCTGCGGCTGATCCGGCTGACGCCGACGCCGCTGACCACTGTGCTGGCCTCGCGGTACGTACTGGCCGTGGCCGTCGGGGTGGTGCAGGCGGCGGTGTTCGTCGCCGTGGCGATGCTGCCCGGGTTCGGCCTGGACCTGGACGCGCGGTGGCCGCTCGTGCTGCCCGTCCTGGTGCTGGGCATCACCGCGTTCATGGCGATCGGCGTGATCGTCGGGACGTACGCGAACACGCCGGAGGCGGTCGCCGCCATCGCCAACTGCATGATGGTGCCGATGGCGTTCCTGTCCGGGTCCTTCCTGCCGCTGGACCTGATGCCCGACTGGCTCCAGCAGGTCTCCCGGGTCCTGCCGCTGCGCTACCTCAACGACGCGGCGAGCGCGGCGCTGACCGGCAGCGGGTCGGTGGGCACGATCGGCATCGGGTGCGCGGCGCTGCTCGGGTTCGCGCTGGTCTTCGGCGCGATCGGGCTGAAGACCTTCCGCTGGAGCAACCGGACATGACGGCATCCACGCCCCTGCCCGCCGCCGCCCCTCCCGCGGCGCGCGCCGACGTGACCCCGCTGGAGGCGGCCCGCGTGCAGCTGGCGCGGGCCCTGGCCGACCGGGGCGCGGACGTGGTGACCCTGGGCGTCCACGACGCCCTCGGGCCGCGCGCCGCCGACCCGTTCGCCGCGACGCGGCCCGCCGCGACCGTGCACCTGAGCGCCCAGGCCGTGCTCGTCGGCCCGTGGGGCGGCGACGGCGGCGCGCCCGCGTGCGGTCAGTGCCTGGCCATGCGCTGGCAGCGGCTGCGCAGCCGCAGCGAGCGCGACGCCCTGGAGACCGGCACCGGGGAGGTCACGGCGGCCGGCGGCCCCTGGCCGCGGCTCTCGCCGTTCGCCCTGGACGCGGCGTACGCGCTGCACGCCGCCGTCCTCGGCGGGTCGGTGCGGGCGCCGGGACCCGAGGACGCCGACCGGGCCCTGCCCCAGGTGTCCCGGCTGGACCTGCGGACGTTCCAGGTGCGGACGTATCCGCTGCTCGCCGATCCGCTGTGTCCCGCCTGCGGGCCGCGCGGCGCGGACGCCCCGGAGCCGTTCACCCCGCGGGCCCGGCCCAAACCGGCGCCGGGCGCCCAGCGGTTGCGGGCGGCCTCCTCGTACCCGATGCCGTACGCGGCGCTCGCCAACCCGGTGTCCGGGGTGCTGGGCGGCGGAACCTGGATCAACGTCACCTCGCCGACGACGGCGCCGGTCGCGGGCAGCGTGTTCATGCGCGGATACGCGGGCCTGACCGACGTGACGTGGAGCGGGCAGGCCAACAGCTTCACGGCCAGCCGGGACCTGGCGTACCTGGAGGGGCTGGAGCGGTACGCGGGCACCCACCGGCGCACCGGGAGCACCCTGCTGACGGCCTCGTTCGCGGAGCTGGGCGAGCGGGCGCTGGACCCGGCCGCGTGCGGGTTCTACCCGCCGCAGACCTACCGGGACGATCCGCTGGTCTCGCCGTTCGATCCCGAGCGGCCGATTCCGTGGGTGTACGGGCACTCGCTGCGCGACGACCGGCCGGTGCTGGTGCCGGCCCGGCTGGTGCACTACAGCGCGGGGCTCGCGGCGGACAACTTCGTCTTCGAGTGCTCCAACGGCTGCGCCATCGGCAGCTGCCCGGAGGAGGCGCTGCTGGGGGCACTGCTCGAACTGGTCGAGCGGGACGCGTTCCTGCTGGCCTGGTACGGCGGCCTGCCGCTGACCGAGATCGACCTGGCGTCCGTGCCGGGCCCGGCGGTGCGCACGATGGCGGACCGGGCGGCCCTCCAGGGGTACGACGTGCACGCCTTCGACAACCGGATCGACCTGGGGATCCCGGTCGTGACGGCGCTGGCGGTACGGCGCGACGGCGGGCCGGGGCTGTTCTCCTTCGGGGCGGGCGCCGCGCTGGACCCGGCGGCGGCCGTGGAGGCCGCGCTGTCGGAGGTGCTGACGTACATCCCGCACCTGCCGGGGCAGGTGGCCGGGCGACGCGCCGAACTGGAGGCGATGGCGGCCGACTTCGGCCGGGTCCGGCATCTGAAGGACCACGCCCAGCTGTACGGCCTGCCAAAGATGGCGCCGTACGTCCGTCCGTACCTGGAGCCGGTGGCGGTGCGTCCGCTGGAGGCGGTCTTCGGCCGGCGGCCGGTGACGGACGATCTGCGCGAGGATCTGGCCCTGGTCGTCGACGCGTTGACGGGGGCCGGGCACGACGTGATCGTCGTGGACCAGACGACGCCCGAGCAGCGCCGGATCGGGCTGCACACCGTGTGCGCGGTGGTGCCGGGGCTGCTGCCGATCGACTTCGGCTGGTCGCGGCAGCGGGCGCCGTACATGCCGCGGCTGCGGACGGCGGCCCGGCGGGCGGGGCTGCGCGAGCACGACCTGACGGACGCCGAGATCAGGATGGTGCCGCACCCGTTCCCGTGAGGCCGCGGCAACGGCGACGGCATGCGGATGCCCCCGGCCCCCCGGAGTCCATCACCGGGGGCCGGGGGCATCCTGTGCCTCAGGCCGAGCAGGACGTGGTGCTCGTGGTGGAGGAGCACGTCGAGGTGGAGCTGCAGCTGGTGGAACCGGCGAGCACGACCTCGCTGGCGTCCGAGTAGTCGGAGATCTCGAAGGTCTCGGACTCCAGCTCCAGGATCTCGTCGGCGAGCGAGGCCAGCGGCGACTTCTCCATGATGACTCCCAAGGGGTCGAAGGCGGTTGCGGCACCGGACCGGCGCCGGGATCCATCACAACCCCTGTCCGTGTCAGCCGGCCCCACGATCCGCTGACAGAAAGTGTCAGCGGGGTGCCGGGACCGCCGGACCGCGCCCGGGCGACCATGGGTGCCATGACCCTCGCCGCCCGCAGCACCCCCGGTCTCGACGCCCTCCTGCGCCCGTTGACCACGTTCTACCTGGACCTGCACCGGCACCCGGAGCTGTCGGGCGCGGAGCGGCGGACGGCGGGGCGGTACGCGGCGTGGCTGACGGAGGCCGGGTACGAGGTGACCGGCGGGGTCGGCGGGCACGGGGTGGTGGGCGTCCTGCGCAACGGGGACGGACCCACGGTGCTGCTGCGGGCCGAACTCGACGCGCTGCCCGTGCGCGAGGCCACCGGGCTGCCGTACGCGAGCGAGGGCGCGGCGGCGCACGCGTGCGGGCACGATCTGCACCTGGCCGCGGCGGCGGGCGCGGCCTCGCTGCTGGCCGCGGCGCGCGCGCAGTGGCGGGGCACGCTGATGGTGATCGGCCAGCCCGCCGAGGAGACCCTCACCGGGGCCCGCGCCATGCTGGAGGACGGTCTGTACGAGCGCTTCGGCCGCCCGGACGACGTCCTGGCCCAGCACGCGGCGCCGCTGCCGGCGGGCATGGTGGCGCACGGATACGGCCCGATGACGGCGGGCAGCGTCACCCTGCGGGTGGTGGTGCACGGGCGGGGCGGCCACGCGGGGGCCCCGCACCTGGCCGTCGACCCGGTGGTGGCCGCCGCGCACGTGGTGACCCGGCTGCAGACCGTCGTCTCGCGGGAGGCGGCGCCCGCGGAGCAGGTGGCGGTGACGGTCGGCTCGTTCCACGCCGGGGAGCGGGCCAACGTGATCCCCGACCGGGCCGAACTCGCCATCACCGTACGGGCGGTGAGCGAGGCCTCGCTGGCGCGGGCCACCGCGGCCGTGGAGCGGGTGGTGCGCGCCGAGTGCGCGGCCGCCGGCTGCCCCCGGGACCCGGATGCCGAGCGGGTCTCGGCCTCCCCGGTCACCCACCCCGACCCGGCGGCGACGGCCGCCGTCCGGGCCGCCCACGTGGCGGAGTTCGGCGCGGAGCGGGTGACGATGTGGCCGCCGTCGCTGGCCACGGAGGACTTCGCCCACTTCGGCGGGGACGGCATCCGTTCGGCGTACTGGATGCTGGGTGTGGTCGGCCCGGGGACCTGGGCGCGCACCCCGGGCGCGTCGGCCGCCGACAAGCTCGCGGCGCTGCCCGCCAACCACGCCCCGGACTTCGCCCCGGACCCGCGCACCGCCCTCCCGGCCGGCGTCCGTGCCCTGGTGTCGGCGGCCCGGGCCCGGCTGGCGGTGACCGTGGCACCGTGACCGGCGAGGCCGCGTACCTGGAGCGCTCCGCCGAACTGGTCCCCCGGGTCTGACCGCCGGTGCGGGCCGTCCTGTGTGCCGCGGCCATGGTGGCGGGCCCCGATGTGGTGTCCGCGCCTATGGGTCGGGGCCCGTACCCGCCCTAGGTTGTCGGCATGAGCAACGGACTGCGGGGCAGGACCGCCCTGGTCACGGGCGGCGGCAGCGGGATCGGGCGGGCCTGCGCCGGGGCGCTGGCCGCCGCCGGGGCCGAGGTCCATGTCGTGGACATCGACGCCGGGGCGGCCCGGACCGCGGCCCGGGAGGTGGGGGGCGTCGCGCACGTGGCCGACCTCGCCGACCCGGACGCCGTCGCGGCGCTGCCGGCCGCCGTCGACATCCTGGTCAACAACGCCGGGCTGCAACACGTGGCGCCGATCACCGAGTTCCCGCCGGAGCGGTTCGTCCGCATCCAGCAGGTCATGGTGACCGCGCCGTTCCTGCTGATGCGCCGGACCCTCCCCGCCATGCGCGAGCGCGGCTGGGGGCGCGTGGTGAACATTTCCAGCGTGCACGGGCTGCGGGCCAGCGCGTACAAGTCCGCCTACGTCGCGGCGAAGCACGCGCTGGAGGGGCTGAGCAAGGTCGCCGCGATCGAGGGCGCCGCACACGGCATCACCAGCAACTGCGTGAGTCCCGGCTACGTCCGTACGCCCCTGGTGGAGGGGCAGATCCAGGACCAGGCCGCCGCGCACGGCCTCGCGCCCGAGGCCGTCGTGGGCGATGTCCTGCTCGCCCGTTCCCCCGTGAAGCGGCTGATCGAGCCGGCCGAGGTGGCGGCCGCCGTCCTGTGGCTGTGCGGTCCCGACTCCGGCTACGTCACCGGCATCTCCCTGCCCGTGGACGGGGGCTGGACCGCCGGCTGACGCGCCGCGCCGCGCACACCCCCACGGGGTATCCGGTCCCTCCGGCCTTCGGCACGATGTCATCCCGCCTCGACTCCCGCCCTGCGCGAGGGCGTTGGAGGGGCGAGGCGGACGACGAGAGGGCACCAGGAACGTGCGTTTGACAGGCAGACGTCGGATATCCGTGGCCGCGGCATGTGCCGTGGCGGCGATCGTGGGGGGAATCCAGCTGCAGTCCACGGCCTTCGGCACCGAGGGTGCGCAGGGCTCCGAGCCGGATCAGGAGGTGAGCGCGGCCCCGGTACCGGGTGGGGACGTGGACGGGGAGGGTGCCCACGCCGACGCCGTGGTCCAAGGCAGCGACAGCACCGGCTTCGTGAACGGGGTGATGACCCTCGAGGGCCGGCCGGCAGCCGCCGCCACCCGCGCCGGGGCCGTGGCGGCCCCGGCCCCGCCCCAGGGCGAGGGGTGGAAGCTGAGCGGCGCCACGAAGTGGCTGGCGACCGGCTACACGATCAAGTTCCGCGACCAGAAGTCCGTGGACTGGCTGGGCGGTTACGTGAAGTCCACGGCCGCGGACCTCCAGCGCATCACCAACCTCCCGGTCACCGTGAACACCACGCCCGTGGGCTGGGACTACGAACGTCCCAAGGGCGAGGTGATCATCGGGGTGGCGCACCGCCCGTGCCTGCCCCCGCCCGGTGAGGGCAGTATGGGCAGCACCGGCTGGAAGGTGGTCCGCGACGGATCGGGCAGCCCCAACCTCAGCTGCGGGTTCACCAGTTCCTCCGTTCCGGAGACCGTCACCAGCGGACACGCCTACATCGACGACGAGTTCTTCACTCCGGACGGCAAGCCCACGGCCGCGATGGGCGACTGGTACATGCGCAACCACATCAGCCACGAGATCGGGCACACGCTCGGGCTGACGCACGCGAACCGCAGCCTGACGCGCGGCGACTGCGTCAAGGGCACCGACTCCGGCCAGTTCCCGGTGATGTGCTCGCCGGCCACCGCCTACCAGGACAAGCGGGCAGGCGCCTACGTCCAGCAGTTCGACGTGCAGGGGCTGCGGCTGCTCGCGGCCGGCGCCGGCGCCTCGCTGTCCCCGCAGGGGAAGGTGACCGGCATCGCGGGCAAATGCCTGGACGTCAAGGGCGGCAAGGCCGTCAGCGGTACGCCGATCCAGCTCTACACGTGCAACGGCACGGCCGCGCAGTCGTGGATCCTGGGCAAGGACGGCACGTTCCGCGCGTTCGGCAAGTGCCTGGACAACGCCCGCAACGCGGCCACCAACGGCAATGTGATCCACCTGTACGACTGCAACGGCACCGCGGCGCAGCGCTGGTCGGTCAACGCCAAGGGCCAGATCGTGCACGTCGCCTCGGGCAAGGTGCTCGACGCGAAGGGCGGCGCGTCGGCCAACGGAACCGTGATCCAGCTGTACTCGGCGAACACGGGCAAGGGCCAGGTCTGGACCGCCCCGAAGTAGCCTGCCTCCTCTTCCCGCCCCGGCGCGTCACCGTACCGCTCCGGGGCGGGGAACTTTCGTCCAAGACAAGGTCCGCGGCTTCGTCGGTCGTCGAGGCATGTCCAGACACGACACGGGGACACGCACCCCGAAACGCACTGCCGACGACGGCTGGGAGGTCGCCCGCCCCCTGGGCGGCGTCTCTCTCGACGGCGTACAGATGGCCGGGTTCCGTGATCGGACGGCCGCCGGGCTGGACATGCGGGTGCTGCCGCAGCCCGCGGTGATCGTCGTCATCGGGCTCGGAGTCGACCCGGTCATGGTGGAGAGCCCCTCCGGGCACCGGCCGCAGAGGGGACTGGGCGCCTCCTCGTCGCCGGGTCCCGCCCGTATCCGCGGCGAGGGCGTCGAATGCGTCGAGGTGGCGTTGTCGCCCCGGGCCGCCTATGCGCTGCTGGGTGTCTCCCCGCTCGAACTGGACGGCTGCATCACCGGGCTGGAGGACCTGTGGGGGCGGCACGCCCGGCTGCTGCGCGAACAGGTGGAGGAGACCACGTCCTGGCAGGAGCCCTTCGCGCTCACGGAGGGCTTCCCGCCGGCCTGCCCGCGTCCACCACGCCCTGACAGCCCGTACCCGGACCGGACGGTGATCCGGTCGACTCGACGAAGCAAGCAGAACCTGTGATGAACACCGACGTCCGAGCGGCACAGACCGCGGCGGGCCGGGAGCTCGTCGTCCGGCTCGCGTTCGGCACGACTGGACGGACGACCAGGCGGTCACGATCCTGCGCCACTGCCGCCACAGGTGCTGCCGCCCCACGGCGTCGTACTGATCGTGGAGCCGGTGCTTCCCGAGGTGGTCGGCGCCGAGGACGACGGCACCTACCTGAGCGACCTCAACATGATGCTGAACGTGGGCGGCAGGGAACGCACCCGCGCAGACTTCGAAGAGCTGTGCGGCCGGGCGGGCCTGCGCGTCCGGTCCGTCACCCCGCTCGCGGAGGCCGCCCCGTACTCCCTGATCGAAGCCGTGACCGGCTGATCACGGACCACGTGCCGCGCAGGGGCTAGGCCGGGGACTGCGCGGCCGTGGTCCGGCCGAAGGCGGCGGGCGTGCGGAACTGGGCGGGGTCCGGGTAGGTGGCCTGCGCCGCGTCCAGGGCGGCCCGGATGCGGCCGCGGAACTCCTGGCCGAGCACCTCCAGGCCCTCCAGGAGTTCGAGGGCTTCCACGGTCGGCCCCGGCAGCGGCCGGGCCATCCGGTCGGCGCCGCCGATCCCGATGAACCCCTTCCGGGCCCGCTCCCGGTGGCGGACGGCCCGCTCGGACAGACCGGCCGTCGCGTAGCCCAGGGCCAGGGCGAGGTCGTCCAGGAACCCGCAGGTGCCCCGGTACATGTCGTCGGCGCCCTGGAGCGTCTGCACCGGGCTGCCCGCCGTCATCCACTGGTCCTGGTCCCGCGACATGCCCGTGCCGCCGAGCAGTTCCCGGGCCTCTCCCAGCAGAGCGCGCGCCCGGTCGACGACGGCGATGGCGGCGGCGAGCTCAGCGGTGTCCACGTGCGGGGTCATACAGGTCCTCCAGGTGGTGGGTGCTGCTGCGAACCGTAAGAGACGGGGTGACCTCCGCACCATGCCCGTGCGGCCGCAATCCCGCGGCCGCCCGCCGGCCGCCGTCAGCCCGCCGGGGCCCCCGCCGCCTCACCCGGCCCGTCACCGAGCGCGGCCAGGAGCTCACGTTCGCGCGCGGCGTCCAGGCCCGCGCGCCGGGGCCGGTCCAGGCCCTGGGCGCGCTCCCACTCCAGGGTGTCGGCGAGCAGCCGTACGCGCGGGCGGTGGCGCAGCCCCGCGGCGCGGGCCGCCGCGCCGGTCCGGGCCGACCAGCCCTCCCAGCCGGGTTCGGCCAGCCACAGGGGCAGCGATCCGGGCCCCATGTACGGGGCGACCCCCTGCGCGGTCAGCCAGTCCGACCCGGCGGTGACCACCGGGCCGGTGTGCCCGCCCACGGCCCGGGACAGCGCGATCCAGTCGTCGAAGGCGGTGACGGGGCCGACCGCGTCGAAGGTCCCCGTGGTCCCGGCCTCGGCGCTGTCCAGCAGCCAGGCGGCCAGGTCGCGGACGTCGATCACCTGGGTCGGCAGGTCCGGCGTACGGGGCACCAGCAGGGGCCCGTGGGGGTCGCGTGCCGCGCGGGTCACCCAGTAGCCGGAGCGGCCGGTGTGGTCCCCGGGGCCGCCGATCAGGCCGGCGCGCGCGATGAGGAGACGGTCGCCGACGGCCCGGCTCGACGCCTGCTCGCAGGCGGCCTTCGCCTCCGCGTACAGCCCGCGGTCGGCCTCGTCCCGGTCGGTGGGGGCGTGCAGCGGGGCGGACTCGTCCGCGTCGGGCGTGGCGTGGGAGGCGTACGCGCTGACGGAGGAGACGTAGCTCCAGTGCCGGGCCCGGGCGCCCAGCGCGCGCAGGGCGCCGCGGACGAAGCCGGGCTGCCAGGACACCTCCACGACCGCGTCCCAGTCGCGGCCGCCCAGGGCGTCGTACGCCGCGGGGTCGCGCCGGTCGGCGGCCACCAGGGCCGCGCCCGGCGCCGCCGCTCCGCTCTCGCCGCGGGCCAGACAGGTGACGTCGTGGCCGCGCTCGACGGCCTGCCGGGACACTTCCCGGCCCACCCACGCGGTACCGCCCAGGATCAAGATTTCCATCCGCCCACTCAAGCACGGTGGGCACAACCGGTCACCGTGGTTTCGCCGAGGGCGAGCGGCGTCCGTCCGGCGGACCACGCGGGACGGACCGGGATGTGAACACGCCACGTCGGCCCGGTAGCCGCGTGCAGCCTCCCCGGGGCGACCAGCAGTGCTACAAATGGTTCGTGACCCATCCTTGCAACCCGTGCCGGGGACGTCGGTGCGGTCACTGAAGAGAAACCGCCCGCGCAGCGTCGCCCGGCAGGTGTTCCTGCTCCAGGTGGCGATCGTGGTGCTGCTCACCGCCGGTGCCGTCCTGGCACTGGTGCTGCAGTCGCGCCACGACGTCGAACGCGACGCCGTCGCCCGGTCCGTGGCGGTCGCCGAGACCTTCGCGCACTCGCCCGGCCTGCACGTGGCGCTCCAGGCGCCCGATCCCTCCCGGATCCTCCAACCGCTCACCGAGAAGACCCGCAAAGTGGCCGGGGTGGACTTCCTCGTGGTGATGGACACCGAGGGCAAGCGCTACACCCATCCGCTCCCCGACCGCATCGGAAAACGTTTCGTCGGCACGATCGGGCCCTCGCTGGCGGGCCAGGTGCACACCGAGAGCGTGGACGGCCCGCTGGGCAAGGAGATCCAGGCCGTCGTGCCGGTCTTCGACCCCGAGGGCGAGGTCGAGGCGCTGGTGTCGGCCGGTCTCACCGTCGAGAACGTCACCGGTGTGGTCGACCGGCAGCTCCCCGTGATCCTGGGGGCCAGCGCGGCGGCCCTGGGCCTGGCCACCGTCGGCGCGGCGCTGATCAGCCGGCGCCTGGACCGCCAGACCCATGGGCTGGGCCCGCTCGAGATGACCCGGATGTACGAGCACCACGACGCGGTGCTGCACACCGTCCGCGAGGGGGTGCTGATCGTCGACGGCGGCGGCCGGCTGCTGCTCGCGAACGACGAGGCGAAACGGCTGCTCAAGCTGCCGTCGGATGCCGAGGGGCAGCATCTGAGGGAGGTCCCGGGCCTGGACCGGAACGTCGCCGACCTGCTGCTGTCCGGCCGGGAGGCCACCGACGAGGTGCACGAGGCCGGGGACCGGCTGCTGGTGATCAACCAGCGGCGGACCCGGCCCCGCGGCCGGCCCGAGGAGGGCACGGCCGTGACCATCCGCGACTCGACCGAGATGCGCGTGCTCAGCGCCCGGGCGGAGGCGGCCCGCAAGCGGCTGCGGCTGCTCTACGACGCCGGGGTGGGCGTGGGCACCACCCTGGACGTGGAGCGGACCGCCCAGGAACTGGCGGACGTCGCCGTCCCGCGGTTCGCGGACTTCGTGACCGTCGACCTGGCGGAGTCCGTCCTGCACGGTGACGAGCCCACCGCCGCGTCGCCGGACCTGCGCCGTACGGCGGTCAGCGGGGTCCGCGACGACTCCCCGCTCTACCCGCTGGGCCGCCTGATCGACTTCCTGCCCTCGACCCCGCAGGCGCGCGGCCTGGGCAGCGGCCGCGCCGAGGTGATCGTCGACCTGGCCGACGCGCCCGGCTGGCACGCCCAGGACCCGCCGCGGGCCCAGGCCATCGTCGACTACGGCATCCACTCGCTGATCACGGCGCCCCTGAAGACGAGCGGCGGGGTGCTGGGCGTGGTCAACTTCTGGCGGTCGCGCAAACCCGAGCCGTTCGACGACGAGGACCTGTCGCTGGCGGAGGAGCTGGTGGCACGGGCCGCGGTGACCATCGACAACGCCCGCCGGTACACGCGCGAGCACGCCCTGGCGGTGACCCTGCAGCGCAGCCTGCTGCCGCGCGACCTGCCCGAGCAGAGCGCCGTGGAGGTGGCCCACTACTACCTGCCCGCGCAGTCCGGGGTGGGCGGGGACTGGTTCGACGTGATCCCGCTGGCGGGCAGCCGGGTGGCCCTCGTGGTCGGGGACGTCGTCGGCCACGGGCTGCACGCCGCGGCCACCATGGGCCGGCTGCGCACGGCCGTACTGAACTTCTCCTCCCTGGACCTGCCGCCCGACGAGCTGCTGGGCCATCTCGACGACCTCGTCCAGTACATCGACCAGAGCCGGGAGGGCGGCGACGGCGACGGCGGGCTGCTCGGCGCCACCTGCCTGTACGCCGTGTACGACGCGGTGACGCAGCGCTGCACGGTGGCCCGGGCCGGTCACGTGCCGCCGGCGCTGGTGCGCCCGGACGGCACCGTGGAGATCCCGGAGCTGCCGGCGGGCGCTCCGCTGGGCCTGGGCGGCTTCCCCTTCGAGGCGGCGGAGCTCGACCTCGGCGAGGGCACCCAGCTGGTGCTGTACACGGACGGGCTGATCGAGGACCGCACCCGTGACATCGACGAGGGGCTCGACCTGCTCCGTTCGGCGCTGGGGCAGGCCGGGGACCGGCCGGAGGAGACCTGCCGGGCGATCCTCAAGGAGCTGCTCCCGGTGCGTCCGCGCGACGACGTGGCCCTGCTCGTCGCGCGGACGTCGGCGCTGGCGCCGGACCGCATCGCCGAGTGGGAGGTGCCCTTCGAGCCGAGTGCGGTCGGTGAGATGCGGGCCGCAGCGCTGGCCAAGCTCGAGGAGTGGGGGCTGGACGCACTGTCCTTCGGCACCGAACTCGTGCTGAGCGAGCTGGTCACGAACGCGATCCGGCACGGCGCGGCGCCGGTGCGTGTACGCCTGCTGTACGACCGGATGCTGACCTGCGAGGTCTTCGACGGCAGCAGCACCTCGCCGCACCTGCGCTACGCCACCACCCTGGACGAGGGCGGGCGCGGGCTCTTCCTGGTGGCCCAGCTCAGCCGCCGGTGGGGGGCCCGGTACACGCCGGACGGCAAGGTCATCTGGTCGGAACAGACCCTGCCGGGACCCGAGGACGCCTGAGCGGGCCGAGCGGGCCGAGCGGGCTGGGGGGCTGGGGGGGCTGGGCGGGCTGGGCGGGCTGGGCGGGCCGAGCGGGAGCGCCGCTACGGCAGCGGCGTCCCCCGGGCCGTGATCCACAGCTCGTACCACTCCTCGTGCGTGAGCGCCGGGGCGCGCAGCGCCGCGTCCCGGCAGGCGCGGACGCGTTCGGGCCGGGCGGTGCCGATGACCGGCGCGATGCCCGCCGGGTGGCGCGTCAGCCACCACAGCAGGACCGTCTCGGGCGTGGTGCCCTTCTCCTCGGCCAGCCGGGCCAGGAGGGCCGCGGTGGCCTTCTCCGCGGGGCTCTCCTGACGTCCCGTGAAGCGGCCCTGGGCGAGCGCGCCCCAGGCCTGCAGGCGCACGCCGTGGTCGCGGCAGTACTCCAGGGTGCCGACGGGGAAGCCGTTGGCGGTGGCGTGCGGGGTGTTCAGCAGGACGCCGGCCTCCACCCAGTCCCGGCTGTGCAGGCTCATCTCCAGCTGGTTCGCGACCAGCGGCACGTCGAGGTGGGCCTGGAGGGCGGCGAGCTGGGCGGCGCCCATGTTGGACACGCCGAAGTGCCGTACGAGACCCTGCCGGTGCAGGGTGGCCAGCGCGGCCGCGACGGCCTCGGGGTCCGCCAGCGGGTCGGGGCGGTGCAGGAGCAGGACGTCGATGACGTCGGTGCGCAGCCGGGTCAGGCTCTCCTCCACACGCCGCAGGATGCTCTCGCCGCGCAGGTCGTACCGGCCGGGCCGGTCGCCGTCCGCGAGGCGGATGCCGCACTTGGTCTGGAGGGTGATCCGCCCGCGCAGCCCGGGGGTCCGGGCGAGCACCTCGCCGAAGACGGCCTCGGCCTTGCCGTGGCGGTAGATGTCGGCGTGGTCGAAGGCGGTGATCCCGCTGTCGAGGGCGGCGTCGATCACCGCTTCGGCGGCGTCGATGTCGGCGGGGCCGTACGCGTCCGTGCCCCAGCTCCCGCCCAGGCCCATGCACCCGTACAGCACCCGGTCGGTGCTCGTGTCCGCACTCGCGTTCCTCGTCACGACCCCAGCCTAGGGCCGGACACGCCCTGGGGCCGCCATGGCCCACGCTGCAGCAGCGGTGACGCAGAGCGATAATTGCAGCAGCACGCAGAACCCGCTGGACAACGCCATGGAATCGCTGCGGCGATCCGGAAGTGGGGCGGAGTGAGTGATGCACGACCCCGTATTCCACGATGCCTCCGGCATTCTTCCGGAACCGGGCGACGAGACCTACGCCCTCCTGGACGCGCACGGCGTCGTGATCGGCTGGAGCCCGGGGGCGGAGCGCCTGCTCGGGTACACGACGCAGGAGGTACGCGGCCGACGGGGGGTCGATCTGCTGGACGCGCGCGCCGAGGACGGCCTCGCGGTCCTGCGCCACCGCGACGGGCACGGCGTCGAGGTCGCGCTGCACGCGCGCCGGCTGGACTCCACTGCCGGCGAGCGGCAGTGGCTGATCCAGGCGACCGACGCGGAGGCCACCCGGCGGCAGGAACTGAGCGAGGCCCTGATCAGGGGGCTGTTCACCGAGTCCCCCTTCCTCATCGACGTCTTCGACACGCAGCTGCGCTTCATCGCGCAGAACGACGCCCTGCGGCGCGGCGAGGGCTTCGCCAACGAGGAGTTCGTGGGGCGCACCATGTCGGAGGTGGCGCCGCCCGACCTGATGGACATGGCGGCCCTGGAGGCCCGCCAGCGCCGGGTCCTGGCGACCGGGGAGGCCCTGGTCCAGACGGAGGTGCGCGGCCTGATCCGGGGCGATCCCGACCGTCAGAAGGTGTGGTCCGAGACCATCCTGCCGCTGCGCAGCAGCTCGGGCGAGGTGATCGCGCTGGCGCACACCGTGGCCGATGTCACCGAACGTGCCCGGGCCCGGGAGCGGTTGGCGGTGGTCAACGAGGCGAGCACCCGCATCGGCACCTCGCTCGACGTCCTGCACACGGCGCGGGAGCTGGTCGACGTGGCCGTGCCGGACTTCGCCGACCACGCGTACGTCAACCTGCTGGCCCCGGTCTTCCTCGGCGACGAGCCCGTCCCGGGCCCGGTGTCCGAGGCCGTGCCCCTGCTGCGGGCGGCGAGTTCCTCGATCACCGGCGGGCCCGTGGAGACCCCGGACGCGGTGGTCCCGACGGGCGAGGCGGACCCGTTCACCTCGGGCCCGGGGTCGCTGTTCACGCGGGCGCTGGCCAGCGGCGAGCCGCTGCTGCTGACGGGCGAGGAGCTGCTGACGGAGCTCTCCCCGGCCGATCCCCGGCGGGCGGTGCTGGTCGAGTCGTACGGGGTGCACTCGTGGCTGCTGGTCCCGATGTCCGCGCGCGGCGCGGCCCTCGGCGCGGCCTGTTTCGTACGGTACGCGCGCGCCCGCCCCTTCGAGGCGGACGACGTGCTGCTGGCCGAGGAGATCGTGGCGCGGGCGGCCGTGTGCATCGACAACGCGCGCCGCTACACGCGCGAGCGCACCGCCGCCCTGGCCCTGCGGCGCAGTCTGCTGCCCCAGGAGCTGCCGGTGCTCGGCGCGGTGGAGGCGGTGTGCCGCTACCTCCCCGCGCACGGGCACGCGGAGCTGGGCGGGGCCTGGTACGACGTGATCCCGCTGTCGGGAGCGCGGGTGGCGCTGGTGGTGGGCGACGCGCAGGGGCGCGGCCTGAACGCGGCGGTGACGATGGGGCGGCTGCGCACGGTGGTCCGCACGCTCGCGGACCTCGACCTCTCCCCCGACGAGCTGCTCGCGTACATGAACGACCAGATCAACCGTTTCCCCGACGAGCACACCCGGGACGAGGCCGCCGGGGACGGCCCGGACGGCGGCGGGCGCGCCGGCGCGGCCGGGGCGGCGGGGACCACCTGTGTGTACGTGGTCTTCGACCCGGTCACCCGGCGGTGCGCGCTGGCCCGCGCCGGCCATCCGCCGCCGGTGCACGCGCCCCGCTCGGGGCGACCGGTGCTCCTCGACGTGCCGGGCGGACCCCCGCTGGGCCGGCCCGGCACCCCCCTGGAGAGCGGCGAGCTGACGCTGGAGGACGGGGACGTGCTGGTGCTGTACACGCACGGCCTGGTGGGCTCGCCGGAACGCGGCGT
This sequence comes from Streptomyces sp. NPDC090022, assembly GCF_044748145.1. Classification (NCBI taxonomy): domain Bacteria; kingdom Bacillati; phylum Actinomycetota; class Actinomycetes; order Kitasatosporales; family Streptomycetaceae; genus Streptomyces; species Streptomyces sp. NPDC090022. The sequence continues at coordinate 519,402 of NZ_JBIVFN010000003.1, read as the reverse complement.
GGACCTGGGCCTGCAGCGCCTGCCCGAGGCGCTGTCGGGCATCGCGCTGGACCTGCCGCCGGGGCGCTCGCGCGACGGGGCGGGCCTCGACGACGCCTGCGACATGATGATCGGCCGGCTGCTGCCCGTACCGGCGCAGGACGACGTGGCGCTGCTGATGGTGCGGGTGCACGAACTGGACGCCGGCCACCATGTCACGTGGGACCTGCCGGCCGAGCCCGAGGTCGTCGGGCGCGCCCGTACGCTCGCGACCCGGAAGCTGGCGGAATGGGGTCTGGAGGAGCTGGAGTTCAGCACGGAGCTGGTGGTCAGCGAACTGGTCACCAACGCCGTCCGGTACGGCACCGGGCCGATCCAGCTGCGGATGATCCGCGACCGCGAGCTGATCTGCGAGGTCTCCGACGGCAGCAGCACCTCCCCGCACGTGCGGCACGCGGAGGACACCGACGAGGGCGGGCGCGGGCTGTTCCTGGTGGCGCAGCTCGCGGCGCTGTGGGGCGCCCGCTACCACGCGCGGGGCAAGACGATCTGGGCGGAACAGCCCTTCCCCGAGGGGTATCTGGAGGTGGCGGACGCGGCGGCCGACCGGTGACCGCCGGCGGCTGACCGCCGGGCTCACTGGCAGGTGGTCGCGGGGCCCTTCTGGCGGGTGAGCCGGTCGTTGGACATCCAGCCGGCGATGTCCGTGTCGGCCACGCTCACGTAGGTCCACCGGTTGCCGTGGGCGTTGACGACGGAGCAGTGGAACAGCAGCTTCGTGCCGGTCTTCGCCATGGCCACGGTGGCACACGTCTGGTACGGGCCGGTCACGATGGGGAAGTCGCCGGCCATGAAGGCGTAGCTGCCCGGCTTGCGGTCCTGGTGGCCCCATCCGGTGCACGTCGTCGGCGTGGAGGTGGGGGCGGGGTCGGGGGCGGCCGGGGCGGTGGTCCTGCCGCCGGGTGTCGGCTTCGCCTTCGGTTTCGGCGTCGCGGCGGGCGGCGCGGCCTGCGCCCCGCCGGAGCCGCGCGCGCGGCCGTCCTTGGTCATCAGGGCGTACGCGATGCCACCGCCGGCCAGGAGCACGGCGACGGCCGCCGCGACGGCGGCGCGGGCGCCCCGCCCGTACCCGGACGGCGGCGGGGCGGCGGCACCCGTGGACGGCGGGGGCGGGGGCGGGACCGGAGCGAGCATCGTGGCGGGGGCGGGCGTGGTGCCCGGGGCGGGCGTGCCGACCAGGGCGAACGTGCCGACCGGGGCGAACGTGCCTGCCGGAGCGGGCGTGCTCGCCTGGGCCGGGGCGGGCGTGCTCGCCGGGGCGAACGTGCCTGCCGGGGCGAACGTGCTCGTCTGGGCCGGGGCGGGGGTGCCGGCCGAAGCCGGGGCGGGGGTGCCCGGGTGGGCCGGGGCCGGCATCGTGGCCGGGGTCGCGAGTCCGCCCGCGGCCACTCGTTCCAGCAGCTCGCGCGCCTGTCCCGCCGCAGGCCGGTCCTCGGGGTCCTTCGCCAGGAGCGCCCGCAGCACCGGCGCCAGCGGGCCCGCCCGCCGGGGCTCCGGCAGCGGTTCCCCCACGATGGCCGCCAGCGTGGACCAGGCGGCGGTCCGGCGGAACGGCGAGGCGCCGCCCTCCACGGCCTGGTACAGCGTCATGCCCAGCGACCAGATGTCCGACGCGGGGCCGGGCTCGCGGCCCTGCGCCCGCTCGGGCGCGAGGAAGTCCAGGGAGCCGACGATCTCACCGCTGCGGGTCAGCTTGGCCGCAGCCTCGTCGCCGGAGTCCTCCACGGTGGCGATCCCGAAGTCGGTGAGCACGACGCGGCCGCCCTGCTCCAGCAGCACGTTCGCCGGTTTGACGTCCCGGTGCAGCACCCCGGCCCGGTGCGCGGCGTCGAGCGCGTCCATCAGCCGCGCGCCGATCGCCGCGGCCTCGCGCGGGTCGAGCGGGCCGTGCGAGGCCAGCACGTCGTCGAGCGAGGGCCCGTCGACCAGTTCCATGACGATGACCGGGAGGCCGTCCTGGGCGGTGACGTCGTGCACCGTGACCACTCCGGGGTGCCGGATCCGGGCGGCGGCCTGCGCCTCCCGCCGCATCCGCGAGCGCAGCGCGGCCAGTTCGGTCTCCGAGGCGTCGGTGTAGGCCCGCATGACCTTGACGGCGACCTCCCGGTCCAGGAGTTCGTCCACGGCGCGGGCGACCACGCCCATGCCGCCGCGTCCGATGGTCGCGGTCACCCGGTAGCGCCCACCGAGCACCTTGCCGGCCAGCTCGCCGCCGATCGCCTCCCCCGCCGTCACCGCACGCTCCGTTCCGTCACCGTTCACCACGTCATGTACAGGACGGGCTCCAGCGTAGAGGTCCGCGCGGACAGAGGGGTGCGGGGGCCCGCCCGAGCGCCCCGGTCAGTCGCGCACCGAGCTCCAGGAGTGCCACAGGGCGGCGTACGCGCCGCCGGCCGCGAGGAGTTCGTCGTGGCTGCCCAGTTCCACGATCCGGCCGCGGTCCATCACCGCGATCCGGTCGGCCTCCCGTACGGAGTCCAGCCGGTGGACGATCGAGACCACGGTACGTCCCTCGATCAGCGCGGCCAGGGAGCGTTCGACCTGCCGGGAGGCGGAGGAGTCCAGCAGTGCGGTGGCCTCGTCCAGCACCAGGGTGTGCGGGTCGGACAGCAGCAGCCGGGCGAGGGCGAGTTGCTGTGCGGCGGACGGTGAGACGGGGGCGGCGCCGGAGCCTATCTCGCTGTCGAGGCCGTCGGGCAGCGACCGCGCCCAGTCGGCCAGGCGTACGGTCTCCAGCGCCTCCCACAGGTCCCGGTCCGCCCAGTCGTCGTCGCCGGCGAGGGTGAGGTTGTCGCGCACGGTTCCGGTGAAGACGTGCTGTTCCTGGGTGACCAGGACGATCTCGCGGCGCAGTTGGCCGACCGGGAGCGAGGTGAGGTCGGCGCCGCCGATACGGACGGTGCCGCGCGTGGGGTGGTGCACGCCGGCCAGGAGTTTGCCCAGCGTGGACTTGCCCGCGCCGGACGCGCCGACCACGGCGAGCCGTTCGCCCGGGGCGAGTTCGAGGTCGATACCGCTGAGCACCTCCCGCTCGGGCACCTCCCGCTCGGGCCCGGCCCCGTGGTCCGCCCCGCGCGCGGGTCCGTAGCCGAAGCCGACGCCTTCGAGGCGGATCCCGTGACCGTTCAACACCGCTGCGGGCCGGGGTTCTTCGCGTGGCAGCCGCTCGGCGCCCAGGATCCGGCGCAGCGCCGCGTTGCCGATCTGCAGTTCGTCGGTCCAGGTGAGCAGGTCGTTGAGGGGTTCACCGAGGGCCTGGACGTAGAGCACCACGGCGGTGAGTTCACCGAGCCCGACCGCGCCGCGCTGGTAGGCGAGTCCGCCGATGAGCAGGGTCAGCGCCATCGGGACCATCGTGGCCAGGTCCAGGCTCGGGAACCAGATGGTCTGGAGCCAGGTGGTGTGCTGCCGGGTGCGTACGACCTCGTCGACGGCCCGGCCGTGCCGCAGCCGCTGGCGCGGTCCCAGGCCCAGGGCCTCCACGGTGGAGCAGCCGCGGGTGGTCTCGTGGGTGATCGCCAGGACGTCGGCCTCCTGGGCCAGGAGCCGCTCGTACGCGCGGGTGGCGCGGGGCCGGTACCACCAGGTGGACAGCGCCGCGAAGGGGACGCCGGCGAGCAGGCCGAGGGCCAGGACGGGCGAGGTGAGCAGGATGGCGCCGACCGTGAAGACCAGGGTGACGGCGGCCAGCGCGATCCGGGGGACGGCCTGCCGGATGCTCTCCCCCAGCCGGTCGGCGTCGGTGGTGGCGCGGCTGAGCAGGTCGCCGGTGCCGACGCTCTCCACCTCGGACAGCGGCAGGCCGAGGATGCGGCGGACGAACGTCTCGCGGGTGCCGGCCAGGACGCGTTCGCCGAGCAGGGTGGCCTGGACCCTGGCGGCGCGCGCCAGCAGGGCGTGCACGACGAGGGTGGCGACGAAGGCGAGGGCGAGGAGGTCGACGCGGGCGGTGGTGGTGCCGTCCTTGACCGACTCGACGAGGTGGCCGAGCAGCCGGGGGCCGGTCAGGCCCGCGACGAGCGCGATGCCGAAGAGGGCCAGGGTGAGGGCCAGCCGGCCGGCGTTGCCGCGGACGAAGGCACGGACCCAGCGGCGTACGTCGGCCCGCCCGGCCAGGGGCAGCCGGCCCCGGCCGTGGGCCGTGCCGTCCGGTGCGCAGTCCGGTGCGCCGTCCGGTGCGCCGGGCGCGGTTCCCGCCGGGCCGGGCGCGGTCCCCGCCGGGCCCTCGCCGGGGGCCGGGTCGGGGTCCGGGCCGGGTGCGCCGCCGCGCCGCGCGGCCTGGGCCGGGTGACCGGTGGTGTCGGTGCCGGTCGTGGTGGGGGGCTTCATGTGCGGGCTGCTCCTTCGGCGCGGGCGGGTCGGCCGTCGGCGTCGAGACGGTGGACTCGGTCGGCGACGCCCATCCACAGCGGGCTGTCGCTGAGGACCACGGTGGTGCGGCCGGCGCGCAGGGCGGCCACCCGCTCGGCCACCCGGGCCTCGGTCTGGGCGTCCACCGAGGCCGTGGGGTCCTCCAGGACCAGGACGTCGGGGGCGGCGAGCAGGGCGCGGGCGAGCACCAGACGCTGGCGCTGGCCGCCGGACAGCGCCCGGCCGCCCTCGCCCAGGTACGCGTCCAGGCCGCCGGGCAGGCCCTCCACCACGTCGGTGGCGTCGGCCGCGAAGAGCGCGTCGGCCAGCGCGCCGCGGGGCCGGGCGAGACCCGCGGTGAGCTCCTCCCGTACCGTGCCGCTGAACAGGGTGTCGGCGGGGCCCGAGCGCAGTACCCGGCCGCGCAGTTCGGCGAGGTCGACGCGGTCCAGCGGGACCCCGCCGAGCAGGACGCCCGGGGAGTCGGGCCGCTCGCCGTACCGGGTGAGCCGGTCGGCGAGGGCGCCGGCCCGCTCGGCGGGGGCGGCGACCACGGTGAGCCGCCCGGCCTCGGCGGTGATCCCGGTGGCCGCGTCGGTCAGGGTGAGCGGGCCGGCGGGCAGCGGGGCGGGGTCGGCGGGCTGCCCGGGCACCGGGGTGATGCGCAGCAGGACGCAGACCCGGCCGGCCGCGACCCTGGCGAGGCTGAGGGTCTCGGCGGCCTCGGTGGCGGTGCTCACGGGGAGGGTGAGGAAGGCGGACGCGCCGTAGAAGGCGACGAGTTCGCCGGGGGTGATGGTGCCGTTCAGGGCCAGGCGGGCGCCGAGCCAGGCGATGCCGACGGTGACCAGGCCGGGCAGGAACACCCCGGCGGCCTGTAGCCACGCCTCCATCCGGCCGGCCGACTCGCCGGCCCGGCGGACCTGCTGACTGGTGGCGCGGAAACGTGCCGCGAAGCCCTCCTCACCGCCGATGCCGCGCAGGATGCGCAGGCCCGCGACGATGTCCCCGGCCTGCGAGGTGGCGATGCCCATGTGTTCGCGCTGCTCCTCGTCGCGCTCCTGGAGGGGGCGCAGCAGCGGTCCGATGCCGAGGACGGCGGCCGGTACGCCGATGAGCACCGCGAGGCCGAGGACGGGCGAGGTGACGGTGAGCGCGACGGCGACGAGGACGGCGGCGACCACCGCGCCGACGGAACGGCCCACGACCTCGAAGGAGTTGCCGATGCTCTCGACGTCGGCGGCGGCCGAGGCGGCCACGTCGCCGGCGCGGGCCTTGGCGCGCAGCGTGCCGCCGAGGCGCGTCACCTGCCGCATCAGCACCCGGTGGGTGTACGACACGGCGTGCGCCTCGGCGCCGACGGCGGCCTGGATCAGGCCGGCGCCGGCCACGGCCTGGACGATGCCGAGGCCGAGGGCCAGCAGCGACCACACGGAGAGGGCGGCCGGGTCGTCGGCCCGGCCGGCCTCGTCGATGGCCCGGCCGATGACCAGGGGCAGCAGGGCCAGCGGCACCATCCAGGCCATGCCGAGGACGGCGCTGAGCACCAGCGGCCAGGGCCGCACGCGCACCAGCCACCACAGGTAGGCCCAGGGCCCCCGGGCATCGGCTTCCGGCAGGGCCGCGGGGGACACCGAGGCGTCGAACAGTCTGTTGGCCACAGGCGGGGCTCCAGGACTCCAGTCAGGCGGTGGGGCGGTTCGGACGGTCAGAGGCGGCCGTCGGAGAGGGGCCGGTCAGAGATGGCGGTCGCGGGTGGCGGCGCGGTCGACCTTCCCGGTGCGGGTATGCACGAGCTCGGGCACGACGACGATCCGGTCGGGGACCATGAACGCCGGCAGCTCGGCGCGGAGTTCCTCGCGCAGCGCCGGTCCGTCCCGGGGTGCGTCCGGCGCCAGGACCACGAAGGCGACCAGGGCCGTGTGCTCGCCCTTGGTGTGCGGGGCCGCGGCGACCGCGCGCACGCCGGGCCGGCCGCCGAGCTGGTGCTCGACGTCGAGCAGGTCCACGCGGTGCCCGCGGATCTTGACCTGGTGGTCGACGCGCCCGTGGAAGACGAGACTGCCGTCGGCGGCCTCGTGGACGAGGTCGCCGGTGCGGTACCAGCGGGTACGGCTGCCGCCGCCGTCGAGGTCGGCCTCGACGAACCGGGCGGCCGTCCGTTCGGGATCGTCGAGGTAACCGAGGGCGAGCTGGGGTCCGGCCACGTACAGCTCGCCGGGGTGGCCGGGGCCGGGGGCCGCGTCCTCGTGGGGGACGACGGCCTGCCGTACGGAGGGCAGCGGGCGCCCGATGGGCACGCCCTCGGGGAACGGGCCTTCGGCGGCCGGGCCCGCGAGTTCGGCGGTGTGGGTGACCAGCGCGGTCTCGGTGGAGCCGTACGTGTTGAGCAGCCGTACGCCGTCGGCGCCGAGCCGGTGCCAGCGCTCCAGCATGTCGGGCCGGACGGCCTCGCCGCCGATGACGACCGTGTCGAGGCCGGCGGGGAGCTCCAGCCCGTGCTCCAGGAGGTGGCCGGTGAAGACGTGCCAGTAGTCGACGGGCAGGTTGACGAGGGTGATCCCGGCCTCGTGCAGCAGCCGGCCGAGGGACGATTCGGCGTCCTCGTCGATGACCAGGAGGCCGCCCCCGCAGAGGGTGGGCAGGATCTCCTCCAGGCTGGTGTCGCCGTCGGCGCGGTGGAAGCCCAGCGCCACGGTGTCGGGACCGACGCCGTAGCGGGCGCGCAGTTCGGGGACCACGGCGTGCAGGGCGCCGTGCGGTACGGCGGCCGCCTTGGGCGCGCCGGTGGAGCCCGAGGTGAACAGGACGTACGCCGGGTCCTCGGCGCGCACCGGCTCGCCGGTCTCGCGCAGCGGTGCCCGGGAGGTGCCGCGGGTGCCCCAGTTGGGGCGCAGCAACCGGTCCACGTCCGGCAGCCGGCCGGTCTCGGCGGTGGTGACCGCCTCGCGGCAGCCCAGGGCCCGCAGGGCCTGGTCCGTGCGGGCGCCGGCGTCGCCGGGGACGGGCACGTACGCGCGGCCGGCGGCGAGCACGCCGAGGAGGGCGGCGACGTCGCGGGCGCTGTGGTGGGTGACGATGCCGACGGGCGGGTGCGGGCCGGGTCGCCGGGTGGCCACCAGATCGGCCACCGCGCCTGCCCATCGGGCCAGTTGGCCGTAGCCGACGGTGACTCCGTTGTCGAGGACGGCGGGGCGGTCGGGGTCCGAGCGGGCGATGGCGAAGAAGGGGTCGAGCACGTTGGGCAGGGTCATGGAATGGATGTCCCGGGGTCTGGCACGAAGGAGGGTGCGGACGGGAGGGTCACGGCCGGACGCCGCCACTACGGCCGACGACGTCCACCAGCGGTACTCACCCGCCGGCCGCCGCGGAGGAAGCGGCGGACGCCGACCCGGCCGGCGGGCCGGCCGGCGCGGAAGGGCCGGCGGACGCCGGGGCAGCCGGCGGCCCGTCGGGCGAGCCCGGTCCGGCCGGTGCCGAGGCGGCTGACGCGGACCCGGTCGGTGGGGCGGTGGGCTCGGTCGGTGGGGTGGTGGTGAGGGCGAGGACGGTGGCGCGGTGGTGGGTGGCGAGGCGGCGTACCGTGGCGGGGTCGTGCAGGGCCGTCGAGTACCACCACTCCACGCGCAGCACGTCGTCGTGGGTGGTGGCGATCACCTCGATCAGGTGCGGGCGTACCCAGTCCGGGCCGGTGATGTCACCGACGGGCTCGTCGGCGATGTCCATGAGCAGTCCGCCGAGGGGCAGTTCGTCGGCGTCGTCGCCCTCGAAGTCGAAGGAGACGTCGCTGGGCGCGGCCCCGCGCAGGGCGGCCGCGAGCCGCGGCCGGCCGTGCTGGCGCAGCGCCCCGTACCCCACGCCTCCGCCGGGCAGGGCGGCGAGGTGGCCGACGGTCCGGGCCAGGCGTGCGGCCGGCGGATCACCGGCGGCCAGGTCCACCCGGACCGGGACGGTGGTGGTGAACCAGCCGGTGGTACGGGCCAGATCGGTGTCGCCGACGGTCTCCTCGCGGCCGTGGCGCAGCACGTCCACCCGGACCGCGTCCGGCGCCGCGCCGCCGCCGGGCGCCCCGGCGGACGCCCCGCCGAGCACCTCGCCGAGCGTCTCGCCCAGGGCGTGCAGCAGGAGTTCGCCGGGATGGCAGCGGTGGGCCCGCGAAGCCGCGGTGAGGCGCTCGGTGAACTCCGGGGGGAATTCCTCGGTATGGGTGGCGGCCGTGGCCGCGGTGTTCGCCGCCCGGGGGTCCTCGGGCGCGTGGTCGAGCGGGACCGACGCCGGGGTGCGGGCCACCTCGGTCCACCACTCGGCCTCCGCCTCGGCCTCGGGGGTACGGGCGTACGCGGCGAGGGCCTGCGCCCACTCGGGGTAGGAGGTGCCCTCGGCGCACCCGGCGCCGGGCCGGCCGGCGGCGAGGTCCGCGTACAGCCGTTCCAGGTCGGCGAGCAGGATCGACCAGGACACCATGTCGAACGCGAGCTGGTGGACGGCGATCAGCAGCCGGCCCGGGCGGGCCGGGCCGGCGTCGAAGCGGACGAAGCGGGCCACCCGGCCGGCCTGCGGGTCGAGCGAACGCTGCTCCACCGCGCACCGCAGGGTGATCGCCTCCGCGAGCTCGGCGCCGTCGAGCTCGCGGACGTCCACCACGTCGAGGACCGCGTCGAGGAGTCCGCCGGACGGGCCGTCCGGGTCGAGCGCCTCGGCGCGCTGGCGGGGCCGGCGCGCGGGCGGTGCCTCGAAGGCCAGGCGCAGCGAGGCGTGTCCGGCGACCAGGTGCCGGACGGCCTCGGCGAACACGGCGGGGTCCAGGCCGGGGCGGGTGGTGAACAGCAGCGCCTGGTTCCAGTGGGCGCGGCCACCGGTCTGCTCCTCCCAGGCCTGTTCCTGGGAGGGGGTGAGCAGGACGGGGCCGTGGGCGGCGCCGGGTGCGGCGCCGCCGGTGGTCCGCCGCCGGGCGGCCCGGTCGGCGACCAGCGCGACGAGCCCGTCGAGGGCGAGGTCCTCCGCGAACAGCTCGCGCAGCTGGACCCGGACGCCGAAGGCGGCCTCGATCCGGCGGGCGGCGCGGATCAGGTCGAGGGAGTCCACGCCGAGGTCGCGCAGGGGCGCGGCGAGGTCGGCGTCCGGTTCGAGGGCGGCCTCGGCCAGCCATCCGGCGAGCTGCGCCCGTACGTCGGCGACGGCGACCGGCGCCGTCGTGTCGAGGACCGGCGCTGTGTTGCCGTCGGCCGGCGCCGTGTTGCCGTCGGCCGGTTCCGGAGCGGACGCCACGGCAGGGCTCCCGGCCGGGTCCGCGGCGGGCACTTCGGCGGGCGCTCCCGCCGAGACCGCTGCCGGGACGTCAGCGGGCACTCCGGCCGGGACGTCGGCCGGGACCGCGGCCGGGGCGTCGGCGCGGGCTTCGGCCGGGACGTCGGCGCGGGCGGTCACGCGTCCGGCCCGTCGAGCGCGCCGGACGGGCGGCGGATCAGGAAGGGGCCGAGGGCGAGGGCGTCCATCGGTAGCCGGTGGAAGGTGGCGAGGGCGTCGCGCGGGCTGCACACGACCGGTTCGTCCCGGCCGTTGAAGGACGTGTTGAGGACCACGGCGGTGCCGGTGTGCCGGCCGACCTCGCCGATCAGCCGGTGGTAGAGCGGGTCGACGGCCCGCGAGACGGTCTGCGGGCGGGTGGTGCGGTCGCTGTGCACGACGGCGGGCATGGCGGCGGCGCCGGCCTCGGTCACCGGGGTGGTGACGATCATGTACGGGAGCGGGGTGTCCGTGCCGATCAGGGCGGGGGCCGCCTCCTCCTGCATGCTGGGCGCGAACGGCCGCCAGGCCTCCCGGTCCTTGATGCGGACGTTGACCCGGTCGCGGGTGCTCTCGGGCGAGGGCACGGCCAGCATGCTGCGGTGCCCGAGCGCCCGCGGACCGCCTTCGGCGCGGCCCTGGAACCAGCCGACGACCCCGCCCCGCGCGAGGGCGCCGGCGGTGGCGGCGGCGATGTCCTCGTGCTCGGTGTAGGCGGTGCCGGAGGCGTCCAGGATCTGCCGTATCGCCCCGGGCGACCACTGCGGGCCCCAGGCCACCGAGCCGTCCATCGGGCGGATCCGGTCGCCCTCCTGGGCGGCCACCCGGACGGCCGCGCCGAGCGAGACGCCCTGGTCGCCGGCGAGCGGCTGGACGAACAGGTCCCCGACCTCGGGCAGGCGCATCAGCTTGCCGTTGAGGGTGGCGTTGAAGCCGACCCCGCCGGCGATCATCAGGGTGGTCTCGCCGGTCTCCCGCAGCAGGCCGCGCACCAGGGCGATGACGGCCCGTTCCAGGGCGGCCTGGGCAGTGGCGGCGATGTCGCGGTACTCGAAGGGGTCGTGGTCGGTGACCTTGGTGAAGCGGCCCAGGCGGGGATCGAAGCGGCGGGCGGAGCGGTTCGGGGCCTGCGGGAGGGTCTTCTCCAGGTGCTCCAGCCAGTGCCGGACGGTGGCGGTCTCCTCGTCGGTGGAGCCGGTGGAGCGCAGGTCGGGCGGGACGACGCCGATGGTGAAGTCCTCGTCGGCGAAGGCGAGCGCGCCGCCGAAGGTGAGGTCCTGGGGGCGGCCGTAGGACGCCAGGCCCATCATCTTGCCGGCGGCGTCGGCGCCGAGACCGGCGTACGCGCAGACGGCGGCGTAGAAGTAGCCGAGCGACCAGCCGGGGGTGTGGGCGCGGAGCGTCTTGATCTCGCCGTCGATGCCGACGGCGAGGGTGGTGCTCTCGTTCTCGCCCTGGCCGTCGAGGACCAGGATGGCGCCGCGGTCGCGTCCGGAGAGGTGGTAGGCGCTGGCCGCGTGGGCGAGGTGGTGGTTCACGAAGGTCAGGCGCGGGTCCCGGGTGCGCGGGAACAGGACCTTGGGCAGCAGGTGTTCCAGGGCGTCCGCGTCACTGGCGAACCAGTCGAGGCCGCGGTCGCGGAAGAGCGTGGGGAGGTCCCAGCCGTGGGCGACGACGTCGATGTCGCCGAGGGTGAGGCCGGCTTCGGCGAGGCAGTGGGCCGCCGCGTTCAGGGGGGCCTCACCGTAGGCGTGCTTGTTGCGGGTGAAGCGTTCCTCCTCCGCCATGGCGATCACCTCGCCGTCGATGACGAGGCAGGCGGCACCATCGTGGCTGGCACCGGGCCAGCCGTTGACTCCGAGCACACGCATGGTCAAGTCCCCAAAGGTCGGTCGGGATTCTCCGGTCCGGGCCGGCCGGGCGGCGGCGGGGCGGCCGCGGCCCGGCCCGGCGCGGGTGGTCCGGCTATGCCGACCGATCTTGTCGACCGGCGGAGTTGTACACGACCGGGGAGGTTGTGCGGAGATCCGCCGCGAAGATGGCGGACGCGGCCTTCAGGACCTCGTTGGCGCGCCGCAGTTCCTCCACCTCGTGGCGCAGCCGGTGCAGCTCCTCGCGTTCGCGGACGGACAGCGGGCCCTCGGCGGGCGCACGGGGTACGCGCGGGGCACGGGAGACCGGGACCGCGGGCTCGGCGGGCCGGGTGGGGCGCAGCTGCCCGGGGGCGGGCTGCGCCGGCACCCGGCCGGGGCGTCTCGGATGGTCGGACACGGTGCCGAGGGCTTCCAGTTCCTTGCTCAGCCGGTACCAGTGCCGCGACCAGGTGGCGGTGTCGCCGTCGCAGGCGGCGACGTACGCGAGGGTGACCTTCAGTGAGGGCTTGTGCAGCCCGCGCGCGGCCTCGGAGAGGGTGGCGACCGAGTAGTGGGCGCGTTTCGACATGGTGCGGTAGGAGGGGTTGCCGGCATGGCGTCGGAGGGTGCGCAGTCCGTGCGCGAATTCCTCCAGCGGTCCTGCCGTGGGGTCGAGTAACCGCTCTGGCCTGGGCATGTTCCCCCCTGGGAAGTCGATCTTCTCGGTAGGAGTGCGCGCTCGGCGGGCCGTACAACGACGGCGGGCCGTATCCGGGCGCAGCGGGACAACCCTGCGGAGACTGACGTGGTCGGTGTACAACCTCCGACAGGGGCCACTTAGGGCATTGGTACATGTCGGTGACATATCGATCAAGTGAGCATCCAGGGATTCGAGCCACACAACGGAACTGTCGACCGATTTCCACCGTCCGCGCGAGACCCCGGGGCGTCGGCTCCTCCCCGCCCCACCCCACCGTTCCGCTTGCGTTCCGGATCCGTTCCGGACGGCGCCGGGTTGTACGGGGCGCATCAGGGTTGCGCCCTTGTACAACTTCCCCTCTCGTGTACAACTCCGCAGCTCTGCAAGATCGGTCCACGTCAGGTGAAACGGCCGAAACGGACGGGAATGGGTGGCGACGCGGTGGACACAGCACGCGGGCAGGCCGAGTCAGTACCGCCGGAGGGTGCGTACCAGTACCGGCGCGTCGAGCCGGTGGAGCCGGACTGGCGGCGTTTCCCCGGCTGGCGCGAGGTGAGCGAGGCCCAGTGGGCGGACCCGCAGTGGCAGCGCGCGCACTGCGTCAAGGACGCCAAGGGCCTGCGCGCGGTCGTCGGGGACCTGCTGGACGAGGAGTTCTACGCCGACTGGGAGCGGGACCGGCTGCACCGGGCGACGATGTCCGTGCTGCTGCCGCCGCACATGATCAACACGATCGCCCCGGACGCGGCCGGCGCCCGGCCGGGCGAGCTCACCAAGGCCTTCTACGACGATCCGGTACGGCGGTACATGCTGCCGGTGTTCTCCGACCGGCACCCCGAGTGGCCCTCGCACCCGATGGCCAGCCGGGATTCCCTGCACGAGCAGGACATGTGGGTGGTGGAGGGGCTGACCCACCGCTACCCGACGAAGGTGCTGGCCGAGCTGCTGTCGACCTGCCCGCAGTACTGCGGGCACTGCACGCGGATGGACCTGGTGGGCAATTCCACGCCCCAGGTCACCAAGAGCAGGCTGACGCTCAGGCCGGCGGACCGGGCCGAGCGGATCCTGGCCCACTTACGGGGCTCCCCCGGCATCCGCGACGTCGTGGTGTCCGGCGGGGACCTCGCCAATCTGCCCTGGCCGCGGCTGGAGAGCTTCCTGTCCGGCCTGCTGGAGATCGACTCGATCCGGGACGTCCGGCTGGCCAGCAAGGCGCTCGTCGGGCTGCCGCAGTACTGGAGCTCCGCGCCGGTGCTGGACGGGATCGCCCGGATCAGTGAGCTGGCCCGGGCGCGCGGGGTGCAGATCGCCCTGCACACGCACGCCAACGCGGCCCAGCAGGTGACCCCGCTGGTCGCCGGGGCGGCCCGCGCCCTGCTCGCGGCCGGCCTGCGCGACGTACGCAACCAGGGGGTCCTGATGCGCGGGGTCAACGACAGCGCGCACGAGCTGCTGGACCTGTGCTTCGCGCTCACCGACCACGGGGGCATCACGCCCTACTACTTCTACATGTGCGACATGATCCCCAACGCCGAGCACTGGCGAGTCCCGCTGCACCGGGCGCAGTTGATCCAGCGTCAGATCATGGGCTATCTCCCCGGGTTCGCCACCCCGCGCATCGTGTGCGACGTGCCGCTGGCCGGCAAGCGGTGGGTGGACCAGACCGACGCCTACGACCGGGACCTGGGCATCTCCCACTGGAGCAAGAGCTATCTGACCCCGCTGGAGGCGGCGGCCCCGGACGCCCACAGCGGCTCGTACCACTACTACGACCCCATCGACACCCTGCCGCTCTCCGGGCAGCGGTGGTGGCGGGACACCCGTCAAGGGTAGAGAAGGGAGCAGGTCCACAGCCATGAGCAGTCTGCGTCCGCAGCGGGAAGAGCCTCCGGTCCTGGAGGAGTGGTACCGCCGGCACCTCGGCCCCGGCCTCCACGACATCAGCTCCAGCGGTGTCCATCCGTACACCTTCGCCGAGATACGCGACCTGTGCGGGATCCGCACCGAGGACCTGGACGCCGTCGTCATGGACGACAGCGTCTCCCAGGGCGGGGCGGGGATCCGCCAGGCGATCGCCGACCGCTACGCCGCCGGGGACGCCGACCGGGTCCTGGTCACGCACGGCTCCAGCGAGGCGATCGCGCTCACACTGGCCACCCTGCTGCGGCCGGGCGACCGGGTCGTGGTCCAGGAGGGCATCTACCACTCGCTGGGCCACTACCCCCGCGAGGCGGGGTGCGAGGTGGCGGTGCTGCCGGCGGCCGCCGTGCGGGACGGGGAGATCGACCCCGGCGTGCTGGACGCCCTGGTGACCTCGGGCACGGCCGCGGTCGTCGTGAACTTCCCGCACAACCCGAGCGGCGTCAGCCTCTCGCACCCCGGGCTGAAGGCGCTGGTGTCCAGGGCCGCCGAGGCCGGGGCGGTGCTGGTCTGGGACGCGGCGACCGCCGAGATCGCGCACCGCTGGGAGGTGCTGCCGGACCCCGGGACGCTCTACCCGCACACCGTCTCCTACGGGACGTACTCCAAGACGTTCGGACTGCCCGGCCTGCGGGTGGGCTGGGCCGTGGCGCCACCGGAGCTGCTGCGCGCCACGTTCCCGCTGCGCGACCGCACCACGCTGTTCCTCTCACCGCTGGTGGAGCTGATCGCCGAGCGGGCGATGCGCGCCGCCGACCGGCTGATCGGGCTGCGGGCGGCGGAGGCCGGGCGCAACCTGGACCTGCTGACGGCGTGGATGGCCGAGCACGAGGAACTGGTGCGCTGGACGCCGCCGGAGGGCGGGGTGTGCGCGCTGCCGGTGATCCGGGAACTGGAGCGGCCGGGCACGGCGCCGACGGCGGTGGAGGACCTCTGCCGCGAACTCCTCGCGCGGCACCGGACGCTGCTGGTGCCGGGCACCGCCTTCGGCGTGCCGCACGGGGTGCGGCTGGGCTTCGGCGGCCGCGAGGACGAGTTCCGCGCGGGGCTCACGGAGCTGTCCGCGTTCCTGCGGGCGCGCGGGGGCCGGGGATGAGCCCCGCGGACACCGCTCCCGCCGACGCCCCGGACACCGCGGCCGCGCAGGCCCGCGGCGCGGGCGCCGAAGCCACGGGTGCCGGAGCCACGGGCGCCGGCGGCCCGGACACCGACTTCCTCGCGCAGTGGGAGCGTTCGGTACGGCGGCACGCCGACGCCCCCGCCCTGGTGACCCCCGGGCGGGTGCTGAGCTACCGGGAGGTGGACCGGCTCACCGGCGCGTGGGCGGCCTCGTTCGCCGGGTGCGGCGCCGGGCCCGGGCAGATCGTGGGCCTGGCCTTCGGCGACCCGGCGCGGACGGTGCTGGGCATGCTCGCGGCGCTCAGGAGCGGGGCCGGGTTCACCGTGCTCGACGACCGGCTGCCCACCGCGGCCCGGACGGCCCTGGTACGCCGTACCGCGGCGGCCGTGTGGGCCGGCGACGGGGCGCACGCGCCGGACGGCGCGTACGTACCGGACGGCACGGCGGAGCCCGGGGACGGCCCGGCGCCGCATCACGCCGGTGCCGGCGACCTCGCCTACGTGCTGTTCACCTCGGGGTCCACCGGGCAGCCCAAGGGCACGGTGGTGGAACGCGGTTCGCTCGGGCGGTTCGCGGCGGCGGTCGCCGAGCGGCTGGAGCTGACCGCCGGGGACCGCTGGCTGCAAGTGGCCTCGCTCGGCTTCGACGTGGTCGTCGAGGAGGTCTTCCCGGCCCTGGCGAGCGGCGCGGCCGTGGTCTGCCGCGGCGACACCCGCGCCCTGGACGCCGAGGAACTGCACACGCTCATGGCGGACACCGGGACCACCGTGGTCGAACTGTCCACCCAGTACTGGCTGGAGTACGCCCGCTGGCTGGCCGCGGCCGGTCTGCTCACCCCGCCCCGGCTGCGCACGGTCGTGGTCGGCGGCGAGCGGATGGACCCGGAGCCGTACCGGCGGTGGCAGCGCCACCAGCCGGCCGCCCTCGCCCATGTCTACGGACTGACCGAATGCACCGTCAGCTCCACCTTCTACACGGGCCGGCTGCCCGACGGGGCCACCGAGGTGCCGCTGGGCCGTGCGCTGCGGGGCGTGGAGATCAGCGTACGGCGGGACGGCGCACCGGTGCCGGACGGCGAGACCGGGGAGATCCACATCGGCGGCCCGCTGGTCGCCCGGGGATTCCTGGACGACGCCGCCGCGACCGCGCGCCGCTTCGTACGCGACCCGCTCGCCGCCGATCCCACGGCCCGCGTGTACGTGACCGGCGACCTCGGCCGCATCGACGGGGACGGCCACCTGGTCTTCCTCGGCCGGGTGGACGACCAGATCAAGATCCGCGGCCACCGGCTGGAGCCGGCCCGGGTGGAGCGGGCCCTGTGCGAGGGCGCGGGCGTGGGGCAGGCGGTGGTCTTCCCCGACCCGGACACCGGCACGGCCCTGTGGGCGTTCACCGTGCCCGCCGACCCCCGCCAGGCCCCGCCGCCCGGGGAGGCCGTACGGCTGACCGGCCCGGACCGGGACGCGCTGGTGGCACGGCTGGCCGCGGCCCTGCCCGACTGGGCGGTGCCCCGGGTGATCCACCAGGTGTCCGTCCTGCCCAAGAACCCGCACGGCAAGGTCGACAAGCGCCTGCTGGCCCGCTGGGCGGCGACCGTGGGCACGGCGACCGCCGCACCCGGCGAGAAGCCCGGCGAGGAACCCGGCCGGGAGCCCGGCGAGGCCCCCGCCGAGGAGCCGCTGCGCACGGTGCTCGGCCACTTCCGCGAGGTCCTGCGGGCCCCCGCCCTCGGCCCCGACGACAACTTCTTCGACCACGGCGGCCAGTCCCTGCTGGCCATGCGCCTGCTCGCGCAGCTACGGGCGGCCCTGCCGGCCGCCGCGTCCCTGCGCGCGAGCGCCCTCTTCTCCTCCCCCACCCCGCGGCTGCTGAGCCGGGCGCTCACCGCCGCCGCGGCCCCGCCGGGGCGCTGAGCTGAACCAGCGCCCGCACCAGTGGCGGCTGCTCCACCCATCAGGTCACTCTTCCCACGTAACGAGAGCTGGCATGTCGAACCTCACCACGACCGCGTACACCCTTTCCGCCGACGAAGCGGCCGCCACCGAGGACCTGAGCCTCGAACTGGCCCGCGCCTACCCCTCCTTCGGGGACCCCGTCCTGCTGCGCGACCTGCCGCGCCTCGCGGCCCGGCTGCCGCTCGGAGTCCAACACTTCCTGCGCGAGTTCCAGCTCGCCGACCGCGACGGCCACGCGGTGATCCGCGGCCACCGGTTCGACCAGGAGCGGATCGGCGCCACCCCCGAGCACTGGCGCGGCCGCGGCCGGCCCGGACCGGAGTTCCCCGAGGAGCTGGTCCTGATGCTCTACGCGGCGCTGCTGGGCGAGCCGTTCGGCTGGGCCACCCAGCAGGACGGCCACCTGGTCCACGACATCTTCCCGATCCGCCAGCACGAGAACGACCAGCTCGGGATGGGCAGCAAGGAGCTGCTGACCTGGCACACCGAGGACGCCTTCCACCCGTACCGCAGCGACTACCTGATCCTGGGCGCGCTGCGCAATCCCGACCACGTGCCCACCACGGTCGGCGAGCTGGACCTGTCCTCGCTGTCGGCGGAGGACCTCGGCATCCTCTTCGAGCCGCGCTTCCACATCGCTCCCGACGAGTCGCACCTGCCGAAGAACAACACCATCGCGAGCGAGGAGGAGGCGGCCCGGTTCGCGACCATCCAGAAGATGATCGACGAGCGCCCGCTGGGGCCGCTGCTCTACGGCTCCCGCCTCGACCCGTACATGCGCCTGGACCCGTACTTCACCTCGGTGCCCGAGGACGACCCGGACGCGCAGCGCGCCTACGACGCCCTGTTCAAGGTGGTCGACGCCGGGATGCGGGAGGTCGTCGCCGACGAGGGCGACGTGCTGTTCATCGACAACCACCGCGCCGTGCACGGCCGGCTGCCGTTCACCGCGCGCTACGACGGCACCGACCGCTGGCTCAAGCGGGTCTGCGTCACCGCCGACCTGCGGCGCTCGCGGGAGATGCGGGCGAGCTCCGCCTCCCGGCTGCTCGGCTGAGCCGGCGGTGTCCCTCACGCTCACCGACCTGTCCCGGGATCCGTGGCTGCTGCCCGAGGTGGACCGGCTGATCGGGTCGAACATGCCGGAGTTCATGGGCTGGGAGTCCCCCGGCAACTGGCGCTGGCACGGCATGTACGAGCAGTACCCCGGCCACCAGCTGTGCCTGGTGACCGGGGACGGGCAGCTGGTGGCGGCCGCCAACGGGGTGCCGGTCGCCTGGGACGGCACGCCCGGCGGGCTGCCGTCCGGCACCGACGAGGTCCTGGTCGAGGCCGTCGACCAGGGCCCGCCGCAGCGCCCGGACGCGGTGTGCATGCTGTCGGTCTCGGTGGCCCCCGGGCACCGGGCGGCCGGCCACGCCGAACGTCTGCTGACCGCCGTGCGCGAGGCCGCCGCCGGGAGTTGCCCGCGCGGGGTGGTCATCCCGGTCCGGCCGACGCGCAAGCACCGCTACCCGCTGATCCCGATCGAGCGGTACGCGGCCTGGCGGCGCCCGGACGGCAGCTGCTTCGACCCGTGGCTGCGCACCCATCTGGGGCTGGGCGCCCGGCAGCTCGGCATCGCCGCCGAGTCCCTGGTGATCCGTCAGCCGGCCGCCCGCTGGGAGGCCGTGCTGGGCCATCCGCTGCCGGGGCCCGGCGACTACCCGCTGGCCGGCGCGCTGGTCCCGCTGCGGGTGGCCGAGGACGGCCACGGGACGTACGCCGAGCCGAACGTCTGGGTCCACCACGCGCCCTGAGGCCGCCGCGCCGCTCCCCGCTCCCCCCGCTCTCCCCGCTCTCCCCGCTCCTCCGCTCCCCAGCGCTCCACCGCTCCGGATCCACCACCCCCTCGACGTCACGAACCCTGGAGAACCCATGCCTCCCGTACGCCTTGCGATCGTCGGGTGCGGCGCCGCCGCGCGCGGCTGCCACCTGCCCGCCCTGCCCCCGCTCAAGGGGGACGTGCAGCTGACCGCGCTCGTGGACCGCGATCCGCGCCAGGCCGAGGCCGCGCTCGCCCTCTACCGCGAACTGGGCGGCGCGGCCGCCGACCAGGTGGTGATCGCCACCGACCCGGCGGACGCCGCCGACGCCTTCGACGCGGCCGTGGTCGTCGTCCCGCACACCCTGCACGCCGAGACGGTCGAGTCGCTGCTGGCCGCCGGCAAGCACGTGCTGCTGGAGAAGCCGATGACCACCTCGGTCGAGGACGCCCGCAAACTGGCCGAGTCCGCCGCCCGCGACCCGCGCACCGTGCTGGCCATGGCCCACCCGCGCCGTCTCTTCCCCGCCTACGCCTGGGTGCGCCGCCTGATCCGCGACGGCGAGCTGGGCACGGTGCTCAAGGTCGAGTGGTCCGAGGGCCACCCGTACGCGTGGGAGCCGGTGTCCTGGTCGATGTTCGACCGCCGGCTCGCGGGCGGCGGCGTGCTCACCGACACCGGTTCGCACGTCTTCGACACCCTGCTGTGGTGGCTCGGCCCCGAGGTCGAGGTGGTGTCGTACGAGGACAACGCGCTCGGCGGCGTCGAGACGGACTCCTCGGCCCATCTGCGCTTCGGCTCGGTCGACGTGTTCACCGACTTCAGCCGGCTGCGCGACCTCGGCATCTCCTGCACGGTCACCGGCACCGAGGCGACCGTCACCATAGGCACCGACTTCCCCGCCGGCGAGTGCACGCTGATCACCGCCGAGGGCAAGGAGCTGCACCGCGGCGACGTCGAGGCCGTGGCCCCGGCGCAGGACGAGTGGGAGCTGCTCTTCACCGAGCAGCTCGCCAACTTCGCGGCCGCCTGCCGCGGGACGGCCGCCGTGCACTCCGGGCCCGAGGACGGGGTCCGCGTGGTCGAGCTGATCCAGGAGTGCTACGGCGAGGCCACCCGCCGGCCCGAGCCGCAGCCGTGGACCACCCGGTCGGCAGGAGAGCCGCGCGCGCTGGGCGGCCGTACCGTCGCGGTGACCGGGGCGAGCGGATTCATCGGCGGGCGGCTGGTGGAGCAGCTGGCGCTGACGACGGACGCGCGGATCCGGCCCGTGGTGCGCGGCTTCGGCCGGGCGGCGCGGCTGTCGGTGCTGCCGCAGGAGCGCATCGGGTTCCGGCGCGGCGACCTGCTGGACACCGCGAGCCTGCGGGAGGCCTTCGAGGGCTGCGACGTGGTCGTGCACTGCGCGTTCGGCAGCGACGGCGACGAGGACGCGCGCTGGGCGGCCACCGTCCAGGGCACGGCGAACGTGCTGGCCGCCGCCCGGGACGCGGGCGTGCGCCGGGTGGTGCACGTCAGCACCGTCGACGTGTACGACGCCGCGCTCGCCGGCGCGTTCACCGAGGAGGCGGCCGGCCGGGCCGCCGACCCGGCGGACCGCGAGTACGAGCAGCAGAAGCTGGCCGCCGAGCAGCTGGTGCTGGCCGCCCACGGCGCGGACCTGGAGACGGTGGTCCTGCAGCCGGGCGTGGTCTACGGGCCGTGGGCCGGGCAGTGGACCACCGCCCAGCTCCAGCGCCCGGCCGCCGACTTCGCGGAGCTCCCGGCGGGCGAGGGCGGCGGCGCGTGCAACGCGGTGTACGTCGACGACCTGGTGGACGCGGCGCTGCTGGCGGTCACCGCCGAGGGCGTGGGCGGCGAGCGCTTCCTGATCGGCCACGGCGAACCGCTCACCTGGGGCGCGTACTTCGACGCGATCCGGGCGCTGCGGCACCTGGGCGCGCCGGAGCCGGGCGCGGGCGGCGGCGCGGTCCCGGACTGGGAGCTGGAGCTCTACCGCTCCACGGCCCGGGCCCGGTTCGGCAAGGCGGCCGAGCGGCTGGGCTTCGAGGCGTCGGTGGGCTTCGCCGAGGGCGTCGCCCTGACCACCCGATGGGCGGCCTGGGCCGGGCTGGCCCCGGCGGGCGGGGCCGGCGGGGAGAGCCGCGGATGAGCGGGGTCACCGATGTGCTGGTGGTCGCGCCGCACCCCGACGACGACGTGATCGGGTGCGGCGGGTCCATCGCCAAGCACGTGCGCGACGGCGCCCGGGTGACCGTGGTGATCGTCATCGGCCGGGAGCGTTCCGCGCTCGACGACGCGGTCACGGACGCCGAGTTCGCCGCCGAGACCGAGGCCGCGGCCAAGACCCTCGGCGTGCACCGGTGCGTACGTCTCGACGAGCCCTCCCGCGACTTCGCGCTCACCCGCCGGGTGCACCTGGACCTCGTCCGGGTGATGCGGGAGGTCCGGCCGCAGGTGGTGTACCTGCCGCACGACAACGACGACGACGTCGAGCACCGGATGGTGCACCAGCTGACCACCGAGGCGCTGTGGATGGCGCAGTCGGAGTTCTTCCAGGAGGCCGGGGCGCGGCCCATGCCGGCGCCGCGGCTGGTGCTCGGCTACGAGGTGTGGGCGCCGATGGCCCGGTTCCAGTACGCCGAGGACATCGGCGGGCAGATCGAGACGAAGGTCGAGGCGATGCGCGCTTACGTCTCGCAGCTGCGGCACGCCGCCTGGGACGAGGGCATCCGGGGGCTGGCCCGCTACCGGGGCGCGATCGCCTCGGGTTCGGGGCACGCCGAGGTGTTCCAGGTGATCGGCCTCACCGGCGGCGCGCACACGGTGGCGGGGCCGGGAGGTGGTGGGTCGTGATCGACCGGGTCCTGGTCTGCGGTCTGGGCACGGGCATGGACCACTCGCTGGCCGGACTGCGGGCCATGCGGCTGGAGGTGGTGGTGGCCACGGACCGCCCCACCGCCCGCGTCCGGGCGGCCGCCGACACCCTGCTGGTGTGCGATCCGAACGACACGGTGGCGGTGCTGTCGGAGCTCGCGGCGGCGGGGATCGACCGGCTGGACGGGGTGTTCTCCCTGGGCGCGGACAACCCTCCGGTGGTCAGCGCGGTGGCGCGCCGCTTCGGGTGCCCCGGGCTGCCCCTGGAGACGGCCCTGGACTGCACCCTGAAGGACCGCCGGCTGGCGATCCTGCGCCGGGCGGGGCTGGAGCTGCCCCGGCACGCGGTGGCGGAGGACGTGGCGGAGGCGGTGCGGGCCGTCGCGGCGACCGGCCTGCCGGCCGTGATCAAACCCTGCGACCAGACCGGTTCGCTGGGCGTGATGAAGGTGGAATCGGCCGAGCGGGTACGGGAGATCGCGGCGGAGGCGCTGCGGCTGAGCCCGGCCGGCCGGATCGTCGTCGAGGAGTTCCTGGAGGGCACCGAGCACACGCTCGCCGCCTTCCTGGCCGGCGGTGAGTTCCATCTGATCGGCTTCGCCGACCGCGAGTACGGGCGCAAGGAGGAGTTCGCCCCGTACTTCTTCGAGGGCGGCGACACCCTGCCCAGCCGGCTCGCCCCGGAGCAGATCGAGGAGATCGCCGACACCGTACGGCGTGGCGCGCAGGCGCTGCGGCTGGACCCGGCGGTGATCAATACGGACATCCTGCGGACCCGGGACGGCCGGGTGGTGCTCCTGGAGATCACCTGCCGGCTGACCGGCGCCCGGATCGCCACCGAGGTGATGCGGCTGGCCACCGGTGTGGACCCGCTGCCCAACGTGGTCCGGCTCGCGCTCGGCCGCCCGCTGGAGCCGGCCGAGCTGGTACCGACCCGCGCCGGCGCGGCCGTCCAGCGGTTCGTGCCGGCCGACGGCGGGGTCGTGGAGTGGGTCGGCAACCCGCAGGACGTGGCCCGGCGGGCCGGTGTGCACGACGTGTTCTGGGGCACGGAGCTCGCGCCCGGGACGGTCCTGCCGCCGTACACCGGCGGGTCCGACGTACTCGCCGGGGTGATCGCGTACGCCCCGGACCTGGCGGAGGCCGAGGCGGTGGCGAGGCGCGTGCTGGCCGCGCTGCCGATCCGCTTCAAGGACCCGACCCCGTGACCACCGACAGCGCCGACACGGCGGAGACGAAGGAGGAGCCGATGGCCACCGAGCTGGTGGACGAGGCGGAGGTCGACAAGGGCATCGCGCGGACGGGTGTGGTCATCGCGCTCCGCGACGACCTGCGGATCGCCGACTGCATCGACTCGATCGACGAGGACGTGGAGATCGTGCTCGCCCTCAACGGGCCGAGCGACGCCATCAGGAAACTGATCGCGGAACACCCGAGGCCCCTCACGGTCACCGAGATCGAGGACGTGGGCAACCTGGGGGCGGCCTACAACGCGGGGGCCGCCGCGACCGACAAGCAGTACCTGCTGCTGATGGACTCCGACTGCACCTTCGCCCCGGGCGTGGTGCGCATGATGGTGCGGGCGGTGCTCACCGAGCCGGTGGTCAAGGGGCAGGTGGTGTACGGGGAGTCGGAGGGGCTGCTGAGCCGGCTCACCGCGCGGGTACGGGAGTTCGACGAGGGCGACTACGTCAGCGCGCTGTCGCCGCCGCTCATCTACAACCGGGCGATCGTCGACCACATCGGCGGCTACCACTTCGACGAGCTGATCCACTGGTGCGAGGACCGGGAGTTCGACTTCCGGCTCCAGTTGGCCGGGATCCCGGTGGTGTACCTGCCGCAGGCGCGGATCTTCCACGACGCGCAGCACGGCTTCGCGAACATGCGCAGCTACTTCCGCTACGGCGTGGGCGAGGGCATCGCCCAGGAGACCGGGGTGTTCACCACCCCGGCCGTGCCGGTGGCGTGGCGGCTGTTCGAGGCCTCCCGCACCCTGGTGCACTGCGCGCGGGACAAGGGGGTGGGCGCGGCGGCGTACTACGCGCTGCTGAAGGCCGCGTTCCACACGGGTACGGCGCACCACCTGCTCAACGACCCGTACCGGGTGCGGAAGCGCTATCCGGCGGCGGCCAAGCGCGCGTGGATGGTGCGCTCGATCCCGCAGCACAGCACCCGGCTGACACCGGCCCAGCTGCGGCGGCTGCGGCGGGCGCACTGGGAGGCCGGGCGGAAGATCGAGAAGATCCGCGACCTGTCGGTCTTCCACCCGGACAGCGTCCGCTCAGCCGGTGACGGGCCGGGCGCCGGGCCCGGTGCCGAGCCGCGGCAGCAGCAGGCGTGAGGGGTGGTCGCCACCATGGTGCACGGTGTGGTGCGCGACCACCCGCGGGTGCACGTCGAAGCGGGGCGCGTTGCTGCCGGCGATCTCCAGCCGGACGGCGTGACCGGGGCGGAAGACGTGCCCGACCGCGCCGAGCACGACCTCGACCGTCACGGGCCGGCCGGGGCCGGTCGCCCCGGCCGCCCCGGTCGCCCCGGTCGCCCCCGGGCCGGGGGCGGCCGGGAGTCGGCGGATGCCGTCGCAGAGGATCTCCGCCCGGCCGCCGGGGTGGACGTCGACGAGCTTCGCGGTCACGTCGGCACCGGCCGCGTCCGGTGTGACGTACGCCGTGAGCCGGACCTCGCCGATCACCGTGAGCGGGGCGGTGAGGGCCGGGGTCGTGAAGCACAGGACGTCGGGCCGCCGTTCGACCTCGCGTTGGTCGAGGGGGCCGCAGTCGCCGCCGACGAACTGGCCGGGCAGGGCGGTGGCACCCCCCGTGGTGGGGACCGGGTCGGCCGGGTCGTGGCGGACCGCGTGGGCGCCGGCACCGGACGGGGCGCCCGCGTCGGTGAGCGCGCCGCCGGCGTCCAGGTGCAGGACGTACGGCCCGGTGCCGCCGACGGGCCAGTCGGGGAAGGTGTGCCACCGGTCAGCCCCGGTGAGGAACAGCCGGACGCGGCCCGGGCCCGGGTCGGCGGGCCGGCGGCGGACATGGCGGTCGAAGTGGGCGAGGTGGAGGCCGGTGACGTCCACCTCCTGTTCGTCGGCGGCGACCCCGTAGCGCCGCTGCGGAAAGACTCCGTCCCGCACGCAATGGGACCAGGGTCCGACGACGAGTTCCGTCTCCACGCCTTCGGCGCGCATTTCCCGGTAATTCTCCAGGGCGCCGGCGAGGAATATGTCGTACCAGCCGGTGATGTGGAGTGCGGGAGCCTTCGTCTCGGCATAGGATTCCCGCGGCGCGGAACGCCTCCAATAAGCGTCCCCGGTGGGATGCTCCCGCCATCGGCGGTAATACGGGGCCAGCCGGTCCAGCAGGGCGGCGGCCCGCTCCGGTTCGCGGTAGAGGTCGTCGATCCGGTCGACGGCGCCGGCCACCTCGCGGGCGGCGGTGGCGTCGAGGCCGGCGCCGGAGAGCAGCAGGTCGTAGAGCACCCAGTACAGGACGAAGCCGAGCTGGAACGCGCCGCCCTGGTACGTCCAGCCCTCGTCGAATCCGGAACCGGCCACGTGGGGCGCCACCGCGCGCAGCCCGTCGGGCTGCCGGGAGGCGGCGAGCAGGGCGGCCATGCCCTCGTAGGACCGGCCGAACAGGCCCGCGGTGCCGTCGCACCAGGCCTGGCCGGTGGCCCAGGCCACGGTGTCGGCGCCGTCGTCGGCCTCGTGCCAGTACGGGTCGAAGGCGCCGCCGGAGCCGAACCGGCCGCGCACGTCCTGCACCAGCAGGGCGTATCCGGCGCGCACCATCCGCAGGCCGTCCACCGAGGCTCCGCCGGGATTTCCGGATTTTCCGTAGGGAGTGCGCCGGATGAGAACGGGAACCGGTGCGGAGGTGTCCGGCCTATAGAGGTCCGCCGTCAATAAGACGCCGTCCCGCACGGGTATTTTCAGGTCGTGTTCCACAATGATACGCACCCGCCCATATTCCATCAGAACAAGGAAATTGACAATGAGCTCCGCCGTCATCGCCTTTCTGGAACCCTTCTTCGCGACCGCCCGTGACGATCCCGGGCGGCCGGCCGTCGTCGACAACGGACTGGTGGTCGGCTACGGCACGCTGGCGCAGTGGGCGCTCGACGTGGCCGGGGCGATCGAACCGGCGGAGCCCGCCGGACCGGACGGCCCCGGCGGCGCGGGGGGATGGCAGCCGCCGGTCGGTGTCGTCGTGCACCACTCGGCCCGCGATGTCGCGGCCATGCTCGGGGTCCTGGCGGCCGGCCGGGCGTACGTGCCGCTGGAGGCCGGGTACCCGGCGGCGCGGCTGGCCGCGACCCTGGAACGGGTCGGCTGCCGCGAGGCGGTGGCCACCGCCGAGGACGGCTGGCAGCCGCCGGTGGCGAAGGTGGTCCGGCCGCGCTGGACCCCGGCCCACGGCCCGGTGCGCGGCGGCGCCGTGCCGGCCGGGCCCGCGGACCCGGCGTACGTGCTGTTCACCTCGGGCTCCACCGGGGAGCCCAAGGGGGTGGTGGTGCCGCACCGGGCACTGGGGGCGGTCGTACCCGAGCTGCGCAGCCTGTACGGGGTCGACGCGGACGCGACCGTGCTGCACTTCCACGGGGCGGGCGGCGACACCAGCCTGGAGGAGATCCTGCCGACGCTGACGGCCGGCGCCACGCTGGTCGTCGACGACGCGGCGCGCGAGCGGTTCGCCGCCGTGGTGGAGGACCAGGAGGTGTCGGTCGCGGTGCTGCCGACGGGTTTCTGGAACACGCTGGTCTCGGATCTGCTGCACGGGGGCGGGGAGTTGCCGCGGTGCCTGCGGACGCTGGTGATCGGCGGTGAGGCGGTCCGCGCCGACATGCTGGAACGCTGGCACCGGCTGCCGGGCGCGGCCGGGATCCGGCTGCTGAACACGTACGGGTCGACGGAGACGGCGCTGGTCACGCACGCGATCGAGCTGGCCGGGCCGGACGTGGCGGCGCCGCCCACGATCGGCGGGGACCTGCCGATCGGCTTCCCGCTGCCGCACGTGGGCCAACGGGTGGACGACAGCGGTGAGTTGCACGTGTCCGGGGAGAGCCTGGCGCTGGGGTACCACGGCATGCCCGAGGCGACCGCCGCCCGGTTCGCCACGTCGGACGGCGTCCGCTGGTACCGCACCGGGGACCTGGTGGGCACCGCGCCCGGCGGGGCCCTGGTCTTCCGGGGGCGCGGCGACCACCAGGTGAAGATCCGCGGCCACCGGGTCGACCTGCTCGACGTGGAGGCGCTGATCGGGGCGTGCGAGGGGGTCGCCGCCGTGGCGGCCGCCCGGGTGGAGGGTCCCACCCACACCTCGCTGGCCGCCTTCTTCGTCCCCGTGCCGGGGCGGCCGGGGCAGGAGGCGGCGGACCGGATCCGGGCCGAACTGGCGCTGGTGGCACCGCCGCACATGGTGCCCAGCCGGATCGTCGCGGTCGCCGCGCTGGAGCAGACGCACACCGGCAAGGTCGACCGGAACGCGACCCGCGACCGCCACCTCGGCGGGGCGGCGGTGGCCCGGTGACCCAGGACACGCATCCTCGGCAGGACCCGGACCGGCGCGCCGCGCGGGAGGAACTCGCCGCTTACGTTTCGGAGTTGCTCGGGGTCGAGCTCGACCCCGGGTCCGCGCGGCCGGACGAGAGCGGCTGGGACTTCCTGGTGACGCACATCCGCGCCCGGGACGGTGCGTGGTGGATCCTGCGGGAGCCGCGGCGCCCGGAGGCGGTGCGCCGGCTGGAGCGGGAGGAGGCGGTGCTGGCCGCCGTACGGGACCGGATGCCCGTACCCGTACCGGACTGGCGGCTGCGGACGCCCCGGCTGGTCGCCTATCCCCGGCTGCCCGGGGAGCCGGCCGGCACCGAGGACCAGGACCTTCTCGTCTACCGCTGGGCGATCGATCCGCTCGCCCATCCGGACGGCTATCTGGGGCCGCTGGCACGGGCGTTGGCGACGGTGCACAGCACCGCGGCCGCCCTCCCCGCCACGACGCCCGGGGAGCTGCGCACGGCGGTCGCGGACAAGCTGGCGCGCGCCCGCACCGAGCTGCGGCTGCCGGGGCCGCGCACCCGGCGCTGGCAGGCCTGGCTGGACGACGACGAGCTGTGGCCCGACCGGCTCGTCCTGGTCCACGGTGACGTCCACCCCGGACACACCCTCGTGGAACGGCCGTTGTCCGGTCCGCCGCGCCTGTCGGGGCTGCTGGACTGGGCGAACGCGGGGGTCGGGGACCCGGCCGCCGACTTCGTCGACCTGCTGTACGCGGGCGGGCCGCCGGTGCTGGACCGGCTGCTCGACGCCTACCGGGACGCGGGCGGCGAGGTCCGGCCGGGGATGCGGGCGCACATCCTGGCCCGCGCCTCGTTCCTGTGGGTGCACGTGGCCCTGCGCGGTCTGGACACCGGCCGCCCGGCATGGGTGGAGACCGCGATGAGCAGGATCGCCGGATGAGCGCGGGGCGAGGGGGCCGGGTAGCGCCGGGGCCGGGCCCGGTGACCGGGCGGACCCCGGGCGGGATCCGGTACGCGGTCCACGGCACCGGTGAGCCCGTGGTCCTGGTGGCGGGCGGCGGCGGGTCCGGCGCGATCTGGGAGGCCCGCCAGGTGCCCGCGTTCACCGCGGCCGGCCACCAGGTGATCACCTTCGACCACCGGGCGCCCGGCAGCGCGTCCGCCTCCGCCTCCGCCTCCGCCTCCGCCGAGGATCTCGCGGACGACGTACGGGAGGTGACGGCCGCGCTGGACCTGCCGCCCTGCCGGCTGGTGGGCCACTCCTTCGGCGCCCTCGCCGTGCAGGAGCTGCTGCTGGCCGACCCGTCCGCGGCCACGGCCGCGGTGCTCGCCGCCACCCGCGGCCGGCCCGACACGGTGGGCGACGCGCTGGCCCGGGCCGAACGGGCGGCGGCGGAGCGGGACCTGCGGCTCCCGGCGGCGTACGAGGCCGTCGTCCGCATGACCCAGAACCTCTCCCCCAGGACCCTGGCGGACGAGGCGGCGGCCGAGGAATGGCTGGACCTTTTCGAGCTGTCGGCGCTCTCGGGCGGCCCCGCCGTGCGCCCGGTGCGGCCGCTGACGCGCAACCGGCTGCCCGCGTACGCGGCGATCACCGCCCCGGTGCTGGTGGTCGGCTTCGCGGACGATCTGCTGGCGCCCGCGCGGCTGGGCCGGGAGGTGGCCGCGGCGGTGCCCGGCGGCCGCTACCTGGAGCTGGCGGACTGCGGCCATCTCGGCTTCCTGGAACGGCCCGAGGCCTTCAACGAGGCCGTCCTCACCTTCTTCGAGACGACCCCCACGGGAGACCCCCATGCCCTCTGACCCCACCCTGCGGCCCGACGGGGTCCGTGTCGTGCACGTCGACGAAGACCCGCCCGCGGCCTGGTCGGCCGCGGTGTACCTGTGCGGCCCGACGCCCACCGACCCGCGCGAGACGTCCTGGCGGCCGGCGGCCGTGGCCGCGCTGCGCGAGCGGTGGACGGGCGGGGGCACCCTCGCGGTGTTCGTCCCCGAGCCGTCGCCCGGCGGCCACTACCCGGCGTACGCCGACCAGATCGGCTGGGAGGAGGAGGCGATGCGGCTGTCCGACGTGGTCGTCTTCTGGATCCCGCGCGACATGGCCCGGCTGCCCGGACTCGTCTCCAACATCAAGTGGGGCACGTGGTGCGGCTCGGGCCGGGCGGTGCTGGGCGCGCCGCCCGCCGCCGAACGGATGGAGTACCTGCTGCACTTCGCCGACGCGCTCGCCGTGCCGGTGGCGCGGACGGTCGAGGAGACCGTACGGGTGGCCCTGGACCGGGTCGGAACGGGCGTGCCCCGGGCCGGCGGGGAGCGGGCCGTACCGCTGCCGGTGTGGCGGACCGGGCCGTTCCGGCGGTGGTACGGGGAACGGACGGCGGCCGGGGACCGGCTGCTGGACGCCCGCGTCGAGTGGTTCGGCGGGGCGGGGGCGCAGGCCGGGGCGGAGGCGGCCGAGTGGCTGCTCACCGTGACGGTGGCGCCCGCGGACGGCGCCGCCCCGGCCGTCACGCGGCTGCTGGCGGCTCAGGGGCAGGGCATGCTCATGTAGAGGGCGTGCTCGCCGGCCGAGGGCGTGCCCTCGTAGAGCGCGGTGTCCAGTCCGCAGAAGGCGAAGCCCATCCGGCGGTAGGCGTGGATGGCGGGGGCGTTGATGCTGGTGACCTCCAGCCAGATGTGGCCGGCGCCGCACTCGCGCGCGAACTCCACGGCGTGCCCCATCAGGGCGCGTCCGACGCCCCGGCCGCGGTGGGCGGGCGCGACCTCGATGTCCTCGATGGTCAGCCGCCGGTTCCACGGCGCGTAGGAGACGGCGCAGAACCCGGCGAGCGCGTCCCCGTCGAGGGCGACGAAGGTCCGCGCGCCGGGGTCCTCGTCGTCGCCCGCCTCGTCGTCTCCGTCGTCTTCGGGCTCCTCCTCGGGGAACACCTTGTGGACCGGCGGGTCCACCGCCTCCTCACGGATCCCGAACCCGTCCTCGCCCACGGTCACCCGGAACACGGAGTGCGTGGTGAAGGACCCGTCGAGTGCCTCGATGGCCTTCCCGTCCTCGGGCCGGGCCAACCGGTACACGAGGGGCATGTCGTCAGCATTGGTCATGACACGACCGTACGACCGGCCGGAGACCCGTTGATCGACTTTCGGCCGCGGCGCCGGCTCAGCGGTGGGTCAGGAGAGGGGCGGCAGAGGGTGGTGCCACCTCTTGCCACTCTCAACATATAGCGCACAGGGGGGCTTGCGGCAAGGCCCCGGTGATCACGCAGAATCTCGGCTCGACGACATCGACAGCCGAAAGTTGATGATTTTGAACCCTGTCACCACCAGCGCGTTCGACCTTCCCGGGCACCTCTCCCCCAAGGCCGACCCGGCGCTGATCGCCCGGGACGAGCAGCACTTCGCGGCTCTCGGGCACAGCCTCCGGCAGGCGATCGCCGAACTGTCCGGCCGGCTCGACGAGCTGCGCCGGGCGCCCGGTGGCGCGGGCCGGGAGGCGATGGACCGGGACGCGGAGATCCACCGGGTGACCGCCCGGCTGCGGACCCTGCGGCGTTTCGGGCTGGACCTGTGCCTCGGACGCATCGTCGGCGCGGACGACCCCGAGCCGGTCTACATCGGACGGCTCGGCCTCACCGACGGCGACGGCCGCCGGCTGCTGATCGACTGGCGCTCTCCCGCGGCCGAGCCGTTCTTCGCCGCCACCCACGCCCGCCCGATGGGCCTCGCGAGCCGCCGCCGCTACCGCTGGACCCGTGGCCGGATCGGCGACTACTGGGACGAGGTGTTCACGGCCGACGGGTTCGAGGGACACGCGGCACTCGACGACCAGTCCGCCTTCATCGCCAGCCTCGGCGGCAACCGCTCGCCCCGGATGCGCGACGTGCTCGGCACCATCCAGGCCGACCAGGACGCCATCATCCGCGCGGGCTCGCGCGGTGCGCTCGTCGTCGACGGCGGCCCGGGTACGGGCAAGACCGTCGTCGCCCTGCACCGCACCGCCCACCTGCTGTACTCCGACCCGCGCCTGGGCCACCGCCGCGGCGGCGTGCTGTTCGTCGGCCCGCACCAGCCGTACCTGAACTACGTCGCGGACGTGCTGCCCAGCCTCGGCGAGGAGGGGGTGCGGACCTGCACCGTACGGGACCTCGTCGCCGAAGGGGCCGACGCGCCCGTGGAGAGCGATCCGCGGGTGGCGCGCCTGAAGGCGTCCGCGGACATGGTGAAGGCCGTCGAGAAGGCCGTCCGGATCTACGAGGAGCCGCCCACGGAGGCGATGACCGTCTCGACGCCATGGGCCGACGTACGGCTGAGCGCCGACGACTGGGCCGAGGCGTTCGAGGCGGCGGCCGGGACCCCGCACAACGAGGCCCGCGAACTGATCCGGGAGGAACTGGCCACGATCCTGCTGGACAAGTGCGACGAGGAGGACGTGCCGCCCGACATGTTCCGCAGGTCGCTGCGGCACGACGAGGAGCTGGTCGGGGCGCTCGACCGGGCGTGGCCGCTGCTGGAGGCGGCCGACCTGGTCGGCGACCTGTGGACGGTGCCCGCCTACCTGCGCCTGTGCGCTCCCTGGCTGGCCCCGGACGAGGTGCGCGCGCTCCAGCGCGCGGACGCCCCGCACGCGTGGACGGTGTCGGACCTGCCCCTGCTGGACGCGGCGCGGCAGCGGCTCGGCGACCCCGGGGCCGCCCGGCGCCGGCGGGCGCGCGAGGCCGCCGTGGCCGCGGAACGCGAGCGGATGGCCCTGGTCATCGACGAGATCCTGTCCGCCGCCGACTTCGCCTCGGCCGGTGACGACAGCGAGGGCGCGGTGCGGATGCTGCGCGGGAAGGACCTCCAGGACAGCCTGGTCGACGAGGGCGCCCTGCCCGCAGCGGACCTGGACCGGCTCGCCGGTCCGTTCGCGCACATCGTCGTGGACGAGGCCCAGGAACTGACCGACGCGGAGTGGCAGATGCTGCTGCTGCGCTGTCCCTCACGGAGCTTCACCATCGTCGGGGACCGCGCCCAGGCCCGGCACGGGTTCACGGAGTCGTGGCGGGAACGGCTGGAGCGGATCGGGCTCGACCGGATCGAGATGGCCTCCCTGAGCATCAACTACCGGACACCGGCGGAGGTGATGGCGCAGGCCGAGCCGGTCATCCGGGCCGCGCTGCCGGACGCCAACGTGCCCACGTCCGTCCGCGCCGGCGGGGTGCCCGTCGGCCACGGGTCGGCCGCGGACCTGGACGCGGTCCTCGCCGAGTGGCTGGCCGCGCACGCCGAGGGGACCGCCTGCGTCATCGGCGATCCCTCCTTCCGGGGCACCTCCCGCGTCCGGTCGCTGACCCCGTCGCTGGCGAAGGGCCTCGAATTCGACCTGGTCGTCCTGGTCGACCCGGACAGCTTCGGCGAGGGCGTCGAAGGCGCGGTCGACACCTACGTCGCCATGACGCGGGCGACCCAGCGGCTCGTCGTCCTCACGAGCCCGTGACGCACGGTGCGGGGCGCGCCGGACCGGCCGTCGCGGGCCCGGCGCGCCCGGCACGCCCCGGCCTACGGGGGCGGTGACGTGGGGGCGGGGTCGCCCGCGATCCGGACGGTGCTCATGATCCGCATCATGAGCTCGTCGCTCACGGCGCCGGGCACACCCGTCCTGCCGTGGAAGTCCCAGGCGACGAAGTCGCCCTTGGAGTTCCGGAAGCCGAAGGCGATCGACCGGCCCTCCCCGTCGCACTTGGTGATCTTCCTGGCGCCCTCGGAACGCGCCGTGACGTAACTGCCCTTGATGCCGGACCGGGTGGTGTACCGCTTCGGTTTGTCCCACGTGACGGCGCTCTTGTCCGGCTGGGTGTACGCGCCGTAGACCCAGGCCGTCGCGGTCTTCTGCGCGACCTCGTCGGTGTCCTTGGCGCCCTCGGCCCCCTTGGTGCCGGTGGCGGCGAGCCGGACGTCCTCGGTCCTGCCGTCGCCGTTCGCGTCGGCGCTGCACCACTTGGACTTGAAGTGCGCCGGCGCCGTGTGCCCGATGACCGGCTTGTCCGGATCCGCGTGGTCGGCGTAACCGCTGAACACGTCGGGCGAGAGGACCTCCCAGTCGGCGGGGACGTCGAACGCCGTCCCGTACGTGGGGTTGACCACGACCTTCCAGCCCGCGATCGTCGGCTTCACCTGGCCCGGGTTGACGGGGCCGGAGGGCGGTGCGGCCGCCTCGGGCGTGCCGTCGTCGTCCCGGAGGACGACGACCCCCGTGACCGCTGCGGCGGCGAGCACGACGGTCGCCACGCACGCCACCAGCACGGTGGTCCGCCGCCGCGCCCCGGACCGCGGGGGCCCGGGCGGCGGAGGGAGCGGGGCGGACGACGGGGGCAGCAGCTGCGGCGGTCCCGGCGACGGCGGGTACGGTGCGGGACCCGGTGGCTGGTAGGGGCCCGGTGGCTGGTACGGGCCCGGCTGTGCGTACGGGGAGGCCTGCTGCCCGTACGGCTGCGTCCCCTGCCCGTAGTCCGGCTGCCGGTACGGGTTCTGACTCCCGTTCCGCCCGTCCTGCCCGCCCCCGGGCGGCTGCTGTCCTGGCCACATGACGACCAACGATAGAAGGGCCCCGGCCCGCCCGCCACGGCCACCGCCCGCGGGTGCCGCCCGGCTACCGGCCGAAGGACAGGATCGCGTGGTCCACCATGGTGGGCTCCGGGCTGCGCACCGTGCCTTTGAGCAGGAAGAGCCGGCCGCCGGACCAGGCCAGGCGCACGCTGTGGGAGAAGAAGACGGACTGGGCCCCCCGGGCCATGGCCGGGCTGCGCAGGACCACTTGAGGGGTGCCCCCGCCCGGCGGGAGCGTGGCGATCTCGCCCGGTTCCCCGGCGCCGGCCTCGACGTAGAGCAGGAGCGCGCCGTTCTCGATGGCCAGCGGCCACATGGTGCGGCCCTTGGGGGCGGCCGCGTGCCATTTCTCCTGGCCGGTGTTGAGGTCGACCGCGACGACCTCGTCGACCTCGTCGATGCCGAGGTGCTTGCCGGGCTTGCCCCCGGCGATGTAGAGCGTGTCGGCGTCGGCGACGGCGGCGTCGCAGGCCTGCAGGCCGGTGAGGCCGTTGCCCCACCCGTTGCACCGGCCGTTGACGGCGAACTTCATGTCGGTCTGCGAACGGATCGTGCCGTCGGCGTGGAACACGGTGATGTTCCAGGCCTTCTGGCCGGAGTGGTAGCCGGCGACGACCAGCGGGTCCAGGGAGAGGATCCGGCCGAGGCTCCAGCCCTGGGGGTACTGGTAGCTCCACCTGGGCTGCCCGGTCGCCGGGTCGACGTCCTGGATCATGACCTGGTTGTCGGCACTGCCAGGGGCGAAGCAGTTGCGGACGCCGATCAGCCTGGCTCCGCCGCCGAAGGCCGCCGGGGTGCAGTTCCCCGTCTTCGACGTGCCGAAGAGCTTGCGGCCGTCGGTCACCGAGAAGCCGCTCATGACGGCCGACCGGGCGACCGCGACGGTGTCCCCCGAGATCGCCATCGCGTACTCCAGGCCGAAGTCGGCCGAGTTCTCCTGCGGCACCTCCACCTTCCAGCCCGCCGTGCCGGTGGTGAGGTCGATCTGCTGGAGGTGCGTGCAGCGCGACGTCGGGCTGTCGCCGGTGCGTACGCCGACGACGAGCTTCCCGCTCGCCGCCGGGCCCTGCGGGACCCCGCACAGCGGGGTCTCCAGCGAGACCTTCCACTTCTCCTGACCGTCGCTCACCCCGTGGCCGACGATCTCCTTGAACATGGCCCTGACCACGACCTCGCCCACCCGCCACGGGCCGTACTGCTGGGCCCCCGAGCGGGTGAGCTCGGTCCGGTTGTCGCTGAACCAGACCCGGGCCTCGCCCGGCTTGATCCCGGCGTTGGGGTCGTAGACGTGCGGCGGGCCGCCCGGGCCCTTGCCGTCGCCCTGGTCGACGGCGGCCGTGCCGGCGGGCGCGGGCGCCGCGTCCGCGGACGCCGTGTCACCGCGGTCGCCGCGGTCGACGGCCACGACGTACACGCCCCCGGCGGCGACCAGCAGGGCCGCGACCACCGCCGCGACCAGCGCGGCGGTCCGGCGCCGCGACCGCGGTTCGCGCACCGGCGCCGGGGTGAGGGGCGGCAGCGGCGGTCCGAACTGCCGCGGCTGCCCCGGCATGCCGTAACCGGCGGGCAGCGGCGGCGCGTACGGGCCAGGAGGCGCCGCCTCGCCCGGTGGACCGGCCGGGTGCCCGGCCGGTCCACCGGGCGGCTGCCCGCCCTGTCCCCGCTCGCCGGGGCCCGTCACCTCACCGAAGTCGCCACCACTCATGGATCAAGTGTGTCCCGCGCGGCCACCGGTCCGGAACACTTTTCCGGCCGGGAGCCCGGCCGCGGGACGATCCGTGCGCGGTCAGGCCGTCAGGGCCCGTGAGACCACCGACGTGGCCTCCTCCTGGACGCGGGCCAGGTGGTCGGGGCCGAGGAAGGACTCGGCGTAGATTTTGTAGACGTCCTCGGTGCCCGACGGACGCGCGGCGAACCAGGCGTGCTCGGTGGTCACCTTGATGCCGCCGAACGCCGCCCCGTTGCCGGGGGCGTGGGTCACGACGCCGGTCACGGCCTCCCCCGCCAGGGTGTCGGCGCCGACCTGGTCGGGCGACAGCCGGCCCAGCACCGCCTTCTCCTCCCGGGTCGCCGGGGCGTCGATGCGGGCGTACGCCGGTTCCCCGAACCGTGCGGTGAGGCCGGCGTACTGCTCGCTGGGGCTCTGGCCGGTGACGGCCAGCATCTCCGAGGCCAGCAGGGCCAGGATGATGCCGTCCTTGTCCGTGGTCCACACCGAGCCGTCGCGGCGCAGGAACGAGGCGCCGGCCGACTCCTCGCCGCCGAACCCGAGGCTGCCGTCGGAGAGGCCGTCCACGAACCACTTGAAGCCGACGGGCACCTCCACCAGGTCACGGCCGAGGTCCGCGGCCACCTTGTCGATCATCGAGGAGGACACCAGCGTCTTGCCGATGCCGGCCCCCGCCGCCCACTGCTCGCGGTGCCGGAAGAGGTAGGCGATGGCGGCGGCGAGGTAGTGGTTGGGGTTCATCAGCCCGCCGTCCGGGGTGACGATGCCGTGCCGGTCGGCGTCCGCGTCGTTGCCGGTGGCGATCTGGAACCGGTCGCGGGTCTCGATCAGCGAGGCCATCGCGTACGGGGAGGAGCAGTCCATCCGGATCCTGCCGTCCCAGTCCAGCGTCATGAAGCGCCAGGTGGGATCGGTCTCCGGGTTGACCACGGTGAGGTCGAGGCGGTGCTCCTCGGCGATGCGGCTCCAGTAGGCGACGGAGGCGCCGCCCAGCGGATCGGCCCCGATGCGGACGCCCGCGGCCCGGACGGCGTCGAGGTCGAGCACGGCGGGCAGGTCGCGCACGTACGCGCCGAGGAAGTCGTGGCGGCCGGTGCCCGGCGCCGCCAGCGCCCGGGTCAGCGGCAGCCGCCGTACGTCCCCCAGCCCGCCCGTGATGATCTCGTTGGCGCGGTCCTGGATCCAGTTGGTGGCCTCGGAGCCGGCCGGGCCGCCGTGGGGCGGGTTGTACTTGAATCCGCCGTCCGCGGGCGGGTTGTGGGACGGGGTGACGACCACTCCGTCGGCCAGGCCGGTGCGGCGGCCGCGGTTGTGGGTGAGGATCGCGTGCGAGACGGCGGGCGTGGGCGTGTAGCCGTCGGCGGAGTCGATGAGGACGGTCACGTCGTTGGCGGCGAACACCTCCAGGGCGCTCACCCGGGCGGGTTCGGACAGCGCGTGGGTGTCCGCCCCGAGGAAGAGCGGCCCATCGATGCCCTGCCGCTCGCGGTACTCGCAGATCGCCTGGCTCGTCGCGGTGATGTGGTCCTCGTTGAAGGCCGTGGCCAGCGAGGACCCGCGGTGGCCGGAGGTTCCGAAGGCGACCCGCTGGGCCGGGTCCGCGGGGTCGGGGTGCAAGGCGTAGTAGGCCGTCACGAGACGGGCCACGTCGACCAGGTCTTCCGGCTGTGCCTGGCGCCCTGCGCGCTCGTTCGGCATCCGTCGGCTCCTTCTTTCTGCTGCGGGGAATTCAGAGGGGGGGCCACTGCGTGGGTGGGTCCATGGTGACCCGCGTGCCGCGTTCCGCCCAGTCGGCACCCTGCCGGGCCCCGGCGCGGTGCGGTGAACCGGAACACGATACTCCGGTGGGCCGCGTGGATCGGAGGGGATGTCAGGCAACCGATCCGGGGCGGCGGCACTCCTGTTCGGTGGGGCCCGGTCCTCGCGACGCGTCGTGAACCGGGCCACCCGGGTGGGCCGTTTCCTCTGTTGCGGCCCTCCGCCCCACCGATCGAGCAAGAGGAGCACACACGTGTCCCGTTCCATGAGCCGCCACCTGGCCGTGAGCGCCACCGTGGTCGCCACGCTGCTGGGCGGTCTCGTCCAGGCCACCAGCGCCTCCGCGGACCCCGTCGCCCCCGACGCCGCCGCGGCCGCCGCGCGGGCGGCCGCCCGGGCCGCCTTCGAGGCCAACTTCGAGTCCGCCTCGAAGGTGCGGCCCCCCTCCCCCGATCTGGAGGGCGTGGACGCCGCGTTGAAGGCCGCCATGGCCAACGGCGCGCCGGGCGCGATGGCCCGCTTCTCCGGCCCCGAGGGCGTGCGGACGCGCACGGCGGGCGTCCGGGACCGGGTGTCGGGCGCGCCGATGGACACCGCGGCGCGGTTCCGGATCGGCAGCGTGAGCAAGACGTTCTCCAGCGTGGTGCTGCTCCAGCTGGTGGACGAGCGCAGGCTGGAGCTCGACGCGCCGGTGAACCGGTACCTGCCGGGGCTGCTGCCCGACGACCGGATCACGGTGCGTCACCTGCTGACCCACCGCAGCGGACTGGCCGACTACACGGACGCGATGTTCGCGCAGACCGTGCCCGGTTTCGAGGCCGTGCGCAACCGGGTGTTCAGCTACCAGGAGCTGCTGAACCTCTCCCTGGCCTCGCCCCGCACCACCGAGCCCGGTGCGGCGTACAAGTACTCGAACACCAACTTCGTGGTGGTCGGCATGCTGATCGAGAAGGCGACCGGCCGGTCCGTCGGCACGGAGTACGAGCGCCGCATCTTCAAGCCGCTGCGCCTGCGCAACACCTCGTACGTGCACCCCGACACCCGGATCGAGGGGCTGCACGCGCGCGGCTACCTGCACCCCGACGAGGCCGGCCTGCCGCTGGTCGACTCGACGGAGCAGACCGTGTCCTGGGCGCAGTCGGCCGGGGCGGTGATCTCCAGCACGGAGGACCTGAACACCTTCACGACCGCCCTGATGCGCGGCCGGCTGCTCTCGCCGAAGACGCTGGAGGCCATGACGACCGTCACCCCGACGGACGCGACCAACACCCGGTTCTACGGGCTCGGCCTGCGCCGTTACGACCTGTCCTGCGGCGCCCAGGTGTACGGGCACACCGGCACGGTGCAGGGCTTCTACACGTACGCCTTCTCGACCCGCGACGGGCGGCGCTCGCTCTCCGCGATGGCGAACACCTCCAACCGCGGCGCGGCCAACACGGCGCTCGGCGGGACCCTCGAGGCCGCCTTCTGCGGGAAGAAGCCGGCGGTCGCCGGGTCGCCGTCCGAGCGCGGGTTCGCGCCGGTCGCCCCGGCTGAGGCGGACCTGGCCGAGCGGCGCTGAGCCGCGGCGCCCGCCCCGCCGTTCCCCGCCCTCGCGGCGGGGAGCAGCGGGGCCCGTCCCTCCCGCGCCCGTCCCTCCCGCGCCCGTCCCTCCCCCGCGTGTCACTCCCCCGCGTGTCACTCCCCCGCGTGTCACTCCCCGCGGCGGGCAGTGCCCGGGCCGCCGACCGGGCGGAGCAGCAGGTACGCCGCCGCGGCCGCCGCGAGTGCCGCCATACAGGCGATGAACACCAGCCCCGCGTCCTCCAGCCCCAGCGGTCCCGACAGCAGGCCCACCCCGATCACGGGTACCGAGATCCCCGCGTACCCCGCCACGAACAGCGCCGAGATCACGGCGGCCCGGTGCTGCTCCGGCGCCGCCCGCGCCACCGCCGCCAGGGCGCCCCGGAACGCCAGCCCCTGCCCCGCGCCGGCGACGAGCGCGCTCAGCACCACCAGGGCCAGCACCTCGGTGACCAGCCCGCCGGCCAGCAGGGCCAGTCCCGCGATCAGGACCAGGCAGCCCAGCACCAGGGACCGCGCGACCCCGAGCCGGCCCACCACGAGCTGACCGGCCAGCGACGCGAAGAACGCCAGCGAGGCGACGAGCCCGATCAGGGCCCGGTCGTGCACGTGCAGCGACTCGTTCAGGAACGCCGGTC
Organism: Streptomyces sp. NPDC090022; assembly: GCF_044748145.1. Taxonomy (NCBI): domain Bacteria; kingdom Bacillati; phylum Actinomycetota; class Actinomycetes; order Kitasatosporales; family Streptomycetaceae; genus Streptomyces; species Streptomyces sp. NPDC090022. The sequence continues at coordinate 479,713 of NZ_JBIVFN010000003.1, read as the reverse complement.
CCACCGAGGTGAACACGCCCAGCAGGGCGAAGCCCACGAAGGCGGCGGTGGCGGCCGGCAGGAACACCGGCCGCACCTCGGCGGGCAGGGCCGGCCGGCGGGGCCGTACCCGCCGGCCGGGCCGCCGCCCGGCCACCGTCTCCGGCAGGGCCCGCAGGACGCCGGCCGACACCGCCAGCAGGACGAGGTGCACGGCGAACGGCAGGATCAGGGGCAGGCCGTCCGCGCTCGCGTACCGCGCGAGCAGGCCCGCCAGCAGCGGCCCGCAGCCCAGCCCGCCCATGTTCGCCGCGGTCGCCACGAAGGTGGCCCGGTCCCGGCCGCCGGGCGGGGCCAGTTCGAGCACGTACGCGGTGGCGGCGCCCGTGAACAGGCCGGCCGAGAACCCGGACAGCAGCCGCCCCGCGTACAGCAGCGGCAGTCCCCCGACGCTCCGGGCGCACAGGAAGCACACCGCGCTCGCCGCGCCGAGGGCGAGGCCCCACGCGAGGACCGGGCGGCGGCCGAGGACGTCCGAGGCGTCGCCGGCCAGCAGCAGCACAGCGATCACCCCGAAGGCGTACACGGCGTACACCACGGTCACGATCAGTTCGGAGAAGCCGAGCTCCTCCTGGTACAGCCCGTACAGCGGGGTGGGCAGGGTGGTGCCCGCCATGCACACCGCGAACACGGCGCCGGCGAGCAGGCAGTACCGCATCCCGTGCCGGCCCGGCTCCGTCGCCCGCTCCACGTCCGTGCCCATGACGACGACGCTATCGGCGCCGCGCCGAGCCCGCCGCCGCGCGGGTCCGACCGGGTCGCCCCGCCGCCGCCCGGCGGCGGGGCGGCGGCGGGGCGGCCGGGCGACGGGGCCGGGGCGTCAGCGGCCCTGGAGGTGGGGGCGGCCGCCGAGCGGGCCGGGCAGCACGCCGGACTTGACGGCGGCCAGGATCGCGTCCGCCTGGGCCCGGGTGAGCTTGCCGTCCTCGACGGCCCGGTCGAGGCGCTCGCTCAGCCGCTTCTGCAGCGCGGCCGCGTCCGGCCGCTCACCCGCGGGTCCTGACCTGCGGTCGGGGGCGCCCTTGCCGTCGGCGGCGTCCTTGCGGTGCTTCTCCGCCTGCGCGGCCCGGAACTTCTCCAGGGACCCGGTCACCTTCTCCACCGGCACGCCGAGGTCCTGGGCGAGGGCCTCGGCCAGTTCCTTCTGCCGCTCCTGCCGCTGCTCGGCCCCCTTCCCCGCGTGCTGCCGGGCCGGGACCTCGGGACCGTCGGCGAAGGCCACGGCGGGGAAGGCCAGGGCGATCCCGGCCAGGGCCGCTCCGGCGGCGATTCCTGCGCGTTTGCGGACGTTGTTCATGGGTGCCCTTCCGATGCTCACGAGTGGCGGGATTCCAGCGTGCGGGCCGAACCTGTGCGTGAGCTGGGTGGTGGATGAGAAGTTCCTGAAACGACCGGGCGGATTCCCGGTCGCGGGGCGCGCATCCGGCGCCGTAGCATCCCCGGATGCCCGGGATCACGACCATCAGGACCCTCACCCCGCAGGCCGGCCGGATCGACACCGCCGCCCTGCGGACGTACGACGCCGACCGGCTGGCCCGGTGCGCCGCCGACCGCGGGCAGCCGTGGTGGCGCCGGACGGCATGCGTGGACGCGCTGGCCGGGCGGGTGCCGCCGGGGCGGATCGGGAGCCTGCTCGCGTGCGTCCGCGACACCGGTGACGTGGCGGAGGTCCGCCGGGCCCTGCTGGGCCTGCTCGCGGACCGGGAGGAACTGCTGCCCTGGCTGCGGCACGAGGACCGGCGGCACGACGGCGCGTACGGCATGACGGAGGCCGTCCTGCGGGCCCGCGGAGCCCTCGGCGACCTCACGGCGGCGGGCGAGCTGGCCACGGTCGCCTTCAGCCCCTGGCAGCACCGCCGTACGGCCGGCGAGGCCGGACTGGACGCGCTGGTCGACCGGCACGGGACGGCGGCGGTCCGGGCCGCGCTCGACGGGGACCGGCCCGAGGACCGGGCCTGCGTCGTACGCCTGCGCCGGCGCGCGGACGAGGACGTCACGGACGCCCTCGCCGACCCCGACCCGCGGGTCGCCCATCTCGCGCAGTCGCTGACGGCCGACCCGGCCGCCCTGCGGGGCTACCTGGACCGGGCGCCGACGGCCGACGCGAAGCTGTGGGCGGCGTACGCGCTCCACCGCCTGACCGGCGACACGGCGGCGGTCCGGGCGGTGTACGAGGCCCTGGGGCGGCCCCGGGTCGAGGTCGAGGGGCTGGACGAGGAGGTGCGCCGGGCGATCGTGCACACGTACGGGCCGGGGTGCGAGGCGGGCAGCGATCCGCGCTGGCGGATCGAGGCCCTGTGCACGCCGCCGCCGGAGCCGTTCGACGAGGACGGGCAGCTGCGCCGGGCCGTGGCCGCGCTGGCGGCGGCCGGGCTCTCCCCCGGGCCCCCGGTGTCCTGCGGCGACCACCACCAGCAGGGTGGCGGCACGTACCACGTGATCGCGTACCGCGACCCGGACGATGGTGCCGGTGACGGTGAACGCGGCGCCCCCGCAACGGTGTTCATCAGCACGCTCGGCCCTTTCGCCGGCGACTACGAGGACGCGCCCGCCGCCCGCGCGGCGCTCGAGGCGGCGGGCCTGCGCTGGATCGACGCGACGGCCGGCTCGGTACGGGTCACGGGGCTCGGGGTCTACCACTTCGGGGAGCGCGGTCCGCTGGACGTCCACACACTGTTGTTCTACTGGCAGGACTGAACGGGCGGGCGGCGGCGGGGACCGCGCCCACGGGTGGAGCAATCGGCCTGCGGGAAGCCCCGTTTGCGGTGGGATGGGCAGCGCACACCCTCATTCGACGGGAGATCCACATGAAGATCCGCACCCTTGCCGCCGCCGCCTGCCTCGTGGTCGGCGCGATGATGGGCGGCGCGGGCGCCGCCGTGGCGGACAGCGAGGCCCACGGCATCGCGGCCGGTTCGCCGGGCTTCCTCTCCGGCAACGTGGTCCAGGTTCCGATCCACATCCCGATCAACGTCTGCGGCAACAGCGTCAACATCATCGGGCTGCTGAACCCGGCGGGCGGCAACCTCTGCATCAACGACTGACGCACGGGTGACCTTCGGTCCCGTCCCCTGCCGGGGGGCGGGACCGGGCGCTGTCCCCCGCACTCCCGGGCCCCACCACGGTCCGGGCCCTCAAGTCGACTGCGTGAACAGTCGGTTGATCTCCGGGGCGAGCGGGCCCCCGGCGGCATATGCTCCGTGCGTCAAACGCCGCGCGAGCGTTAAGGGGACCGCCGTGAGTGTCCGCATCCAGCCCTCCTCCCAGGTCGACGAGACGGCCGAACTCGGGGACGGGACCACGATCTGGGATCTGGCGCAGATACGCGAGGAGGCGCGGCTCGGCCGCGGCTGCATCGTGGGGCGCGGGGCGTACGTGGGCCCCGGCGTACGGATCGGGGACCACGTCAAGCTCCAGAACTACGCGCTGGTGTACGAGCCCGCCGAGCTCGGCGACGGGGTGTTCATCGGCCCCGCCGCGGTGCTCACCAACGACTTCTACCCGCGGGCCGTCGACCCCGACGGCCGGCTCAAGCGCGGTGACGACTGGGATGCCGCCGGGGTCGTGGTGGCCGAAGGGGCCTCGCTGGGCGCCCGGTCGGTGTGCGTGGCCGGCGTACGGGTGGGCCGCTGGGCGCTGGTCGCGGCCGGCGCCGTGGTGTCCCGGGACGTACCGGACTTCGCGCTGGTGGCGGGGGTGCCGGCGCGCCGGATCGGCTGGGTGGGACGGGCCGGGGTCCGCCTGGTGGAACGTGCCGACGAGCCGGGCGTGTGGGAGTGCCCGCGCACCGGAGCGCTGCACGAGGAGACGGACGGAACGCTCGTCGAGCGCACCTGACGGAACGTCGGCAATTTGGGTCACCGGCATTTTCTCAAAACCGCAATCAACGAACATCCTTGGGCATACCTTGTCCCTGTACACGGGATCTGAGCAGCCAACAGGCTTTGTTCAGTGGGGGGTTGTACACGACGAGGGCATCACGGACCAGGTGACGGACGGCGCGCAGGCGCGCCCGCCGACACCGTCGTCCGCGTGTGCTCCCGCTCCGGGGCATCGCTGGGGGGATCCAGTGGGCGGCCCCGGACGGTTCGTGCCATCGGGGGGATCACACCGCCGGCACGTGCGCCGTCATGCGCAGTCCCCTGCCCCGGAACGACGACCGCCAGGTCTGTCCGAGGAGCGATGGAGGGGGTAGGTGTGCGGGAGCCGTACAGCTCTGACATGCGCGCTGCGCACAGCACAGGGGAAGCCGGGGTGGGGATCCGGTGACCGCCGCACGATTAGAAGCATTGGCCCACGAGGACCCGTCGCTGCACGCCCTCGCCGAGCGGCTGCTCGCGCTCGCCGAGGCGGGGCTGCCGGGCATGTACCTGCCGGGCGCGGACACCTTCGTGTTCACCCGGGCGGGCACCGTCACCTCCGACGGCGCCCGTCGCGTGGAACGGCGCGGGACCAGCACCCGGTACGCCGCCATCACCGCGCTGGGGGCGCGGTTCCTGCCCGAGGACCGGCAGCGCCCGCTGTTCGGCGGGCACGGCGCCGAGGAGTTCACGGCACTGCTGGTGGAGCGGCTGCCCGCGGTGACCAACCTCGGTGACGCGGCGCTCATCACGTGGGCGGCCGCCGAGACCGGCCACCCCAAGCTGGTGGACGCCCTCGCGCGGGTGGCCGCGCTGGACGTGCCCGGCCGGCCCCAGTACACGGTCGAGGCGGCCTGGGTGCTCTCCGCGCTCGCCGCCGCCCGCGGCGCGGTGGACGTGGAGGACCGCCTGGCGGCCGCCCGCGACCGCCTGCTGTCGGCCCGCGTGGCCGACAGCCCGCTGTTCCCGCACGCCACGGGGCCGGGGCTGGTCCCCGGGTACCGCTCCCACGTGGCCTGCTTCGCCGACCAGACGTATCCGCTCCAGGCCCTGGCCCGGCTGCACGCGAGCGGCCCGGACCCGGTGGCCCTGGCGGCCGCCGACGACTGCGCCGCCCGGATCTGCGACCTCCAGGGGGACGGCGGCCAGTGGTGGTGGCACTACGACGCCCGCACGGGCGGCGTGGTGGAGGGCTATCCCGTCTACAGCGTGCACCAGCACGCCATGGCCCCGACCGCCCTCTTCGACCTGGCCGAGGCCGGCGGCACCGACTTCGGCCCCGCGATCCGCCGGGGGCTGCGCTGGATGACGGAGGTGCCCGAGATCTGCGGGCCCGACGGCACCCCGCGCGAGTCGATGATCCGCGAGGACTACGGCGTCACCTGGCGCAAGGTCTACCGCGGCGACCCCGTCAAGGCCGTCCGGGCCGCCCGCGGGATCACCACCAAGGTGGCCCCGCAGGCCCGGCTGGCCCCGCTCGACCGGCTCTTCCGCCCCCTGTCGGTGGACCGCGAGTGCAGGCCGTACGAGTTCGGCTGGATGCTGCACGCCTGGCTCGGGGAGGTGCAGGGATGACCCGGCTCCCCACCCGGCAGCACCTGTTCGGGGTCGCGCTCGACGCGCTGACCATGGACGAGACCGTCGAGCGCTGCCTGGAGGCGGTCCGGCGCGGGGACCGGATCGAGATCGGCATGGTCAACGCCGCCAAGCTGGTCAATATGCGGCGCGACCCGGGTCTGGCCTCGGCCGTGGCCGGCTGCGACCTCGTGCTGGCCGACGGCCAGGCCGTGGTGTGGGCCGGCCGCGTCCTGGGCGTCCGGCTGCCCGAACGGGTCGCGGGGATCGACCTGTTCATGCGGCTGCTGGCCGCGGCCGAGACCGCGGGCGTGTCCGTGTACCTGCTCGGCGCGCGGCAGGACGTACTGGACCTGATGCTCGGGCGGATCGCCGAGCGGTTCCCTGCGCTGCGCGTGGCCGGCAGCCGCAACGGCTACTTCGACGACTCCGAGCAGGGGGAGATCGCCGACGCGGTCGCCGCGAGCGGCGCCCAGCTGCTGTTCCTGGGCATGACCTCGCCCAAGAAGGAGATCTTCACGGCCGGTTACGGCGCGCGCACCGGCGCCCACGTGGTGCACGGCGTCGGCGGCTCCTTCGACATCCTGGCCGGCATCACCAAGCGGGCTCCGCTGGCCTGGCAGCGGCTGGGCCTCGAATGGTTCTACCGCGCCCTGCAGGAACCCCGCCGGCTCGGCAAGCGCTATCTCACCACCAACACCGCCTTCCTCCTCATGACGGTCCGGGAGCTGCTCCGCCGCGCCGCGTCGGCCACCCCGCCCGCCACACCGTCTGCCGGTTCCGCGAACAGGAGTCACTGATGCGCGTCGTCGTCGTGGGACAGGGATACGTGGGCCTTCCGCTGGCCATCAGGGCCGCCGAGGTCGGACATCAGGTGGTCGGGTACGACGTCGACGGACGGCGGGTCAAGAGCCTGGCCGCCGGCGAGTCGTACGTGGAGGACGTCTCCTCCGAGCGGCTGGTGCGGGCGCTGGAGCGCGGCACCTACCAGCCCAGTGAACTCGCCCGCGACTGCGGCGGGTTCGACGTGGCGGTCGTCACGGTGCCGACGCCCTTGCAGGACGGCGCCCCCGACCTGCGCTACATCGAGGAGTCGGCGCACACGCTGGCCCGATTCCTGCGGCCGGGCGCGACCGTCGTCCTGGAGTCCACCACCTATCCGGGCACCACCGAGGAGCTGTTCGGCCCGATCCTGGAGGACGGCTCGGGCCTGACCGCCGGTGCCGACTTCCACCTCGGGTACAGCCCCGAACGCATCGACCCGGGCAACACCGTCTGGGGCTTCCAGCAGACGCCCAAGGTCGTCTCCGGCGTGGACGCGGCCTCGCTCAAGGCCGTGGAGTCCTTCTACGCCGACCTCGTCGACCGGACGGTGCCGGTGCGCTCGCCCAAGGAGGCGGAGCTCGCGAAGCTGCTGGAGAACACCTTCCGGCACGTCAACATCGCCCTGGTCAACGAGATCGCGATGTTCGCCCGCCACCTCGACATCGACGTCTGGCAGGCGATCGAGGCGGCCTCCAGCAAGCCCTTCGGCTTCATGAAGTTCACGCCGGGGCCCGGGGTCGGCGGCCACTGCCTGCCCATCGACCCCTCGTACCTCAACTGGCGGGTCCAGCGGGAGCTCGGGCAGAACTTCCGCTTCGTCGAACTCGCCAACGACATCAACAACCACATGCCGGAGTACGTCACGCGCCGCGTCATCGACGCGCTCAACGCCAGACGCCGCTCGGTCAACGGCTCCAGGATCCTGCTGCTGGGGCTCGCGTACAAGAAGAACACCGGCGACGCGCGCGAGTCGCCGTCGGTGCGCGTCGCCCAGCTGCTGCTCGACATGGGGGCCAGGGTGCGCGCGGCCGACCCGCACGTGGTGGAGGGCATCACGGTCGACGCCCGACTCGTGCGGGTGGAGCCGACCCGCAAGGAGCTGGCCGCCGCGGACGTGGTCGTCCTGCTCACCGACCACGACTCCTTCGACTACGGGATGATCACCGAGCACGCCTCCTTCGTCCTCGACTGCCGCAACCGGGTCTCCGGTCCGGCCGTGGAGGTGCTCTGAGGGCATGTCCAGGATCATCTGCGTGGCCGGAGCACGGCCCAACTACATGAAGATCAAACCGGTGATGGACGCACTGGAGCGGCACGGCGCCGAGGTGGTCCTCGTCCACACCGGGCAGCACTACGACGCGTCCATGAGCGACGTCTTCTTCCGCGATCTCGGCATCCGGTCCCCCGACCGGTACCTCGGCGCCGGGTCCGGCAGCCACGCCCAGCAGACGGGCCGGGTGATGGCGGCGTTCGAGCCGCTGGTCGACGAACTGGCCCCGGACGCGGTCGTGGTGGTCGGCGACATCAACTCCACGCTGGCCTGCGCCCTGGTCACCGCGAAGGCCGGCCCGCTGCTGGCCCATGTGGAGGCGGGCCTGCGCAGCCGGGACTGGAGCATGCCGGAGGAGGTCAACCGGGTCGCCACCGACCGGGTCAGCGACTATCTGCTGGCCCCCTCGCCCGACGCCGCCGCGAACCTGCGGTCGGAGGGGTACCGGGAGGACCAGATCCATGTGGTCGGCAACGTCATGATCGACACGCTGCTGGCCAACCTGGAGCGGGCCAGGGCCTCGGACGTCCTGGACCGCTACGGCCTCGCCCGGCACGGGTACGGCCTGGTCACGCTGCACCGGCCGGCCAACGTGGACGACCCCGGGGCGCTGCGCGGCCTGCTGAAGGCGCTGGGCGAGATCGCGGAGCGCTGCCCGCTGCTGCTGCCCGTGCACCCGCGGGCGGCCGAGCGGCTGGCCGGGATCGGCGTACCCGCCGGCATCCGGGTGGTGCCGGCCGCCGGGTACCTCGATTTCATCGCCCTGCAGGACGCCGCCCGGGTGGTGCTCACCGACTCGGGGGGCGTCCAGGAGGAGACCACCGCCCTGGGCGTGCCCTGCGTGACGCTGCGGGAGAACACCGAGCGGCCCATCACCGTCGAGGAGGGCACCAACGTCCTGGCGGGCACCGACCCGGAGCGCATCACGGCGACGGTGCACCGGGTGCTCGACGACCCGCCTGCGCCCCGCTGCCCACCGCTGTGGGACGGCCGGGCGAGCGAGCGCATAGCCCGGGTCCTGCTGGACGGCGGGAGCGCGCGGACCCGGGCCAGACCGACCGCTCTCCTGCCGTAGCAATCGTTGTGACAAGAAGGGGTGGACCATGGACCTCGCCGAGATCTGGCGAGTCATGCGCAGACGCTGGTACGTACTGCTGCCGGGACTGCTGATCACCGCGGCGCTCGTCGTCGGCGTCCACCTGGTGGTGCCGGTGACGTACCGGTCGCAGAGCACCGTGACCCTGCTCAACTCGCAGAAGGCCACGGTGGCCTACGACGGCAACCCCTTCCTGAGCACCCAGGCCTCGTTGACCGGCATGGCCGACGGGCTCGCCCGCAACCTCAACTCCGATGCCTCGCTGGCCGACCTCAGGAAGCTGGGCGTCACCGGAACCCCCGAGGCGAAGATCGCCGACAACGCCCTGGGGCCGTTCATCTGGCTCACCGTCACCGGGAACGACCCGGCGGCCGTCCTGGAGTCGGACAGGAAGCTGACCGCCTACGCCGAGAAGCGGCTGACCGAGTTCCAGGCGGAGCAGAAGGTCGCCCCGGACGCCATGATCCGCATGGCGACGTTCGTGCCGCCGCAGGAGGCGGTGGCCGAGACCAAGACCAGGCTGCAGTACCTCGTCATGGCCGGGGTACTGGGCCTGGTGCTCAGCCTGGTCGCCTCCTTCTACGTGGAGGCGCGCACCCGGTCGCGGGGGGCCCGGCGGGGACCCGGGCCGGGGGCCCGGAGCCCCGAAGAGGAGGAAGAGGAGAAGACCGCCGCCCCCGCCACCGCCCCCACGACCGCCCCCGCGACCGCGGAACCGGTCGTCGAGCGGACCCTCGCCATCCGGCGGCCCAGCTGGTCGCGGTCCGCCGGCGACGAGCCGGCCGGCGCGGGCCCCGGGACGCCCGGGTCCGATCCCGACGCGGCGTCCATCGCCGAGCCGCACGACGAGGAGTCCGTCCATGGACACCGCCCGCGCTCCGGACAGTGACACCGGCGGGCCGGGCGGCGGCACCGCCGCTCCCGCCCCGCCCGCGCCCCCCGCCGCCGACTCCCTGGGCCGGAAGGTCCGTTCGGCGGCCCGCTGGAGCCTGATCAACACCGTCGTCCTGCGCCTGGGCAACTTCGCGACCGGCATCGTGCTGGCCCGCTTCGCCCTGGGCCCCGCGGAATGGGGCGTGTACGGCGTCGCCCAGACGGTCCTGCTGGTCCTGCTGTCCGCGAACGAGCTGGGCGTGAGCCTGGCCATCGTCCGCTGGGAGGGGGATCCGCGGCGGTTCGCGCCGACCGTACTGACCCTCAGCACCCTCTCCAGCTGCCTGCTGTACGTGGCGCTGTTCGCCTCGGCACCGGCGGTGGCGGGCCTGCTCGGCTCGCCGGACGCCGCCGGGGTGCTGCGGGTGATGTGCCTGTGCGTGGTGATCGGCGGGGTGGCGGCGGTGCCCGGCCAGTTCCTCACCCGTGAGTTCGCCCAGGGCAAGCGGATGGTCATCGACGGGCTCAACTTCGTGATCAGTACCTCGGTCACCCTGCTGCTGGCCTTCGACGGCTGGGGCGCGATGAGCTTCGCCTGGGGGGCCGTGGCGGGCAACACCGTGACGCTGATCGGCTGCTGCCTGGCAGCGCCGGGCACGCTGAAGTACGGCTGGGACCCCGGGCAGGCCCGGGAGCTGCTGAGGTTCGGACTGCCGCTGGCGGGGGCGAGCCTGCTGGCCCTCGCGGTGGCCAACGTCAACACCATGGTGGTGGGCGCGACGCTGGGCAGTGTGGCCCTGGGCTTCTACGTGCTCGCCTTCAACGTCTCCGGCTGGCCCGTGCGGATCATCTCCGAGGCCGCCCGCCGGGTCTCCTTCGCCGGCTTCTCCCGCCTCGCCGAGTCGCCGCAGGCGCTCGCCCGGGGCTTCAGCCGCGCCCTGGGCGTGGTGATCACCGCCACCGTCCCGCTGTGCGTGCTGCTGGGCGGCCTCGCGGAACCGGCCATCCGGACGATCTACGGAAGCCAGTGGACCCCCGCCGCCGCGGCCCTGCCCTGGCTGATGGTCCTCGGCCTGATCCGCATCGCCTGCGAACTCGCCTACGACTGCATGGTCGCGACCGGCCAGCGCCGGCTGCTCCTGCTGATCCAGGGTCTGTGGCTGGTGGCCCTGGTCCCGGCGCTGTTCCTCGCCGCCGGCCTGAACGGCATCGTCGGCGTCTCGCAGGCCCAGGTGCTGGTCGCCGGCGGCCTGGTGGTACCGGTCTTCCTGTACGCCCTCGGCCGGGCCGGCATCGGCATCGGCTCCGTCGCCCGGGCCTGCGCGTGGCCCTTCCTCGGCGGGGCCGTGATGGCCGTGACCATCCTGGGCCTGGAGAGCTGGTTCGGCGACGGCCGGCTCGCGCTCCTGGCCATCGCCGCGATCGCCCTGGCCGGCTACACGGTGTGCGTCCTGCCCAGCCGCGCCTTCCTGCGCGGCACCGCCGCACCGGTCCGGCCCGCCCCGAAGGACCTGAGGTGAACCCGATGTCACGGCGCGTGCGCCGCATCCCGCTCGCGGGCCTGCTGCTCGCGGCCTTACTGGCGGTCCTGGGCGTGGCCTGCTCGGGACCCGACCGCTCCGCGCCACCGGACTGCCCGGACGACGCGCGGACCTGCCCCGCGAGCCCGTCCTCGGCTCCCACCGGCGCCGGTACCCCGGCCGCGGCCGGACCGGCGGCGGGCGCTCCCGCCGCCTCCCCGTCGCCGTCCCCGTCGGGAGAGGCGCAGCCGGCATCGGGCACGGGGAAGCCCACCGCGACACCGGGCGCCGGCGGCACGCCGGGCACCCCCGCGGCCAAGGCCGGCTGCGCCTCTCCCGGCGCCTGCGGCTTCCCCGACGCCACCACCACCGGTCCGCGGATCCCCCTGACGCCCCACAAGACCGGGTACATGGCCGTCCGTACCGACGGACTCGTCATCCGGGGATGGGACATCACCGGATCGCTCGACATCTACGCCAACGACGTCACCGTCATCGACTCCCGGATCACCTCGGACAACTGGTGGGGCATCAACCTGCGCCCCGGCTTCAGCGGCCTGCGGGTCCTGCACTCCACCATCACCGCCGTCCCCGGCAAGGGGCCGGACAACGGCGGCGTGGACTACGCCGTGTCGAACATGGGGGGCAGCTCCATCGAGGTCGGCTGGTGCGACATCTCGGTGTTCGGTGACGCGCTGTCCATGGGGCAGGGCAATCTGCACGACAACTACGTGCACGACCTCGTCCCCTTCATCAACCTGGGCGGCGAGTGGCAGCACACCAACGCGGTCATCAGCGGCGGCGGCAACACCGGGGCCCTGATCATCCGCCACAACACGCTGCTGAACCCGACCAGCCTCACGCAGGGCGCCTCGGGGAGCATCGGCCTGTTCGCGGACACCGGGGTGGTCCGCAACGTCACCGTGGACGACAACTGGATCGCCGGCGGCGCGTACGCCCTGTACGGCGGCAGCACCGGCGCCACCGGGATCCAGGTCACCGACAACATCTTCTCGACGCAGTACCACCCGCATTCCGGCGGGTACGGCGTGGTCGCCCACTGGAACCACGGCGGCGCCGGGAACGTGTGGCGGGGCAACCGGATGTCCGACGGCCGCCCCATCGAGCCCGAGCCGCCCCGGTGAGCGGCCCCGCGCGCCTCGTGCGCCGCCTCGTCCGCGTGCCCTGGACGCTGCTCAAGGCGGTGTTCGGCTGGCTGGTGCTGTTCGAGACCCGGAACAAGATCTGGCTCGCGCCCACCGCCGTCCGGCTGCGCCGGTTCGAGGGCGAGCAGACCCGGCGGCTGGCCGCCGCCCTGTCCGCGCCGCCCTCGGCGCTCGTCGCCACCGTCATCGCCACCCACCGCCGCCCCGACGCGCTGCGGGCGGCGGTGGCCTCGGCGCTGGCGCAGAGCGTGCGCGACCAGGTCGTCATGGTCGTCGACGACGGGGCGGGCCTGCCCGAACTGCCCGACGATCCCCGGCTGTTCGCCGTCTCGCTGGCGCGCAACACCGGCACCGCCGGAGTCGTCCGCAACGTCGGGATCCGGCTGACCCGGTCCCGCTACGTGGCGTTCCTGGACGACGACAACCTCTGGGAGCCGGACCATCTCGCCCGCGCACTGGAGGTGCTGGAGTCGCCCGGCGGCCCCGACGCGGTCTACACGGCGCTGCGCCGGGTCCTGCCCGACGGCCGCGAGAACGACGTCCTGTCGGTGCCCTACGACCGGCGCCGGGCGGCCCGCGAGTCGTTCCTGGACACCAACGCCTTCGTCGCCCGCCGCACCCGCTCCCTGTACTTCAGCCGGCTGCGCCGGACGCCGGAGGTGATGCCCCGCGAGGACTGGGAGCTGATCCGCCGGTACGGCCGCCGGCACCGGGTGCTCCATGTGCCGCACCCCACCGTCCGGTACCTGATGAACCCGTCCAGTTTCTACACCCGATGGGAAGGGCCCCGTTGAGGGTCGCTCCCGCCCGCACTCCATCCGCTCCGACCAGAAGGTGGTTGATCCCTTGCCCCGATCCCGTGCCCTCAGGAACAAGTTCGTCGACGCACCCGGCTCGCTGGGTGAACGGCTGCGCATCGCCCGCTGGGAACGTTTCCGGCGCTGCTTCCCCGGCATCGAGGGCATGAGCGTCGTGGACCTGGGCGGAACGGCCGAGATGTGGCTGCGCGCGCCGGTGCGCGCCAAGCGGGTCCACCTGATCAACCTGGAGGAGCATCCCGCCGAACTGCCCGACTGGATCACCGCGGAGGTCGCCGACGTCACCGACCCGGCGGTGGCCGCCGAGCTGAGCGGCGCCGGCGGCTACGACCTGGTGTTCTCCAACTCGACCATCGAGCACGTGGGCGGCCACAGCCAGCGCAAGCGGTTCGTCGCCGCCGTCGAGCAGCTGGCGCCGCTGCACTGGATCCAGACGCCGTACCGCTATTTCCCGGTCGAGCCGCACTTCGTGGCGCCCGGCTTCCAGTTCCTGCCGCTGGCCGCCAGGACCCGGCTGGTGCGGCACTGGCCGCTCGTCCACAGCCGTCCCGACAGCCCCGAGTCGGCGATGAACGCCGTGATCAACATCGAGCTGCTGACCCGTGCCGAGATGCGCTACCTGTTCCCCCGGTCGGTGCTCCTCGGCGAGCGGGTGCTCGGTGTCACGAAGTCGCTGACAGCCGTACGAACGGAGCTCTCATGCTGAACAACCTGATCAACCGGCACGACGCGGACCGGCTGCTGCGCAAGGTGCGCCGGCTGGAACTGGACCCGGTGCTGGCCAAGCTGCGGGTACGCGGCGGCGCGCGGGTGGTCCAGCACTGGTCGCAGGTCGACCCGTCGCTGACCGAGTGGTGGGCGATCCCGGGGGTCATCAAGCGGTGGAACCTGCTGATGACCGGCGACGCGGACACCTCCTACCCCCAGTACGTGGCCGCCCGGCACTTCGCGCCGCGCACCGATCTGCGCGGCCTGTCGCTGGGGTGCGGCACCGGCGGGAACGAACTGCTCTGGGCGAAGACCGGCGCGTTCGGCCTGCTGGAGGGGGTGGACGTGGCACAGCAGCGGATCGACTTCGCCACCCGCGCCGCCGCCGAGCACGGTCTCGCCGACGTCCTGCGGTTCCGGGTCACCGACGTCAACCGGATGGCCGACGACGGGGAGCGCTTCGACGTCCTGCTGGGCCTGCAGTCGCTGCACCATTTCGACGACCTCGACGCGACCCTGCCCCGGCTGGCCCGGCTGATCGTGCCCGGCGGGCTGTTCGTGGTCGACGAGTTCGTCGGCCCCACCCGCTTCCAGTGGACCGACGGCCAGCTGGACGCGGCCAACGCACTGCTGGCCCGGTTGCCCGAGGAGCGGCGGCGGCTGGCCGACGGCCGGATCAAGCGCCGTGTCGTACGGCCCAGCAGGCTGTCGATGGTGCTGGACGACCCCTCGGAGGCGGTCGACGCGGCGGCGCTGCTGCCGGGTCTGCGGCGCCATTTCGAGGTGGTCGAGGAGCGGCCGTACGGGGGCACGGTGCTGCACATCGTGCTCTCCGGGATCGCGCACCACTTCCGTGACCAGGAGCCGGAGACGCTGGAGCTGCTGGAGCGGTGCTTCGCCGCGGAGGACGCGGCGCTCCCGGAGGTCGGGCACGACTTCGTCGCCCTGGTCTGCCGGCGGCGCGGCGAGGGCTGAGCCCGCCGGTCAGGGCCCCGGTGTGGTGCGCAGGGCGCCCGGCCGGGCCAGCGCGGCCGCGGCCGCCCGGCTCGCCGGGCGGCCGAGCGCGGCGCGCGAGGTCTCCCGGAGCAGGACGGCGGCCCGGAAGGCGGTGGTCGCGGCCGCTCCGTGGCGGCGCCCGTAGAGCCTGACCCGGTTGAGGGTCAGCAGGGTCCACAGGCGGGGCGAGACCTGCGAGTCGCCGCCGAGGTGGACCGCCGAGGCGGCGGGCTCGAGGCGGGTGACGAAGCCGAGGTCGCGGGCGCGCAGGCAGTACTCGGTCTCCTCCGAGTACAGGAAGAAGGACTCGTCCCAGGCGCCGCAGGCGTCCAGGCAGGGGCGGGAGAGCGCCATCAGCGCGCCGGTCGCCCAGTCGGCCACGGTGGCCCGTCCGTACGCGGCCGGATCGGTGACCAGTTCGCTCCAGCGCGGGAAGCGTCCCGCCCGGCGGTTGCCGATCACCGCCTCGCCCAGGGCGCGCGTCACCCGCGACTCCCGGCGCAGCGAGTGGTGGCGGGTGCCGTCCTCCTCGTACAGCAGCGGGACGGTGATCCCGACGCGGCGCCCGCCGGCCAGGGGGGCGTCGAGGGCGTCCACGAGGAGCGCCGCGCAGCCCCGGCTCATCCGGACGTCCGGGTTGCAGACCAGGGCCGCGCGGAAGCCGTCCTCCCACCCGGCGGCGGCCGCGAGGGCGGCGTTCACCCCGGCCGCGTAGCCGGCGTTGCGGCCGGTCCGGACGACGGTGGCGTCCGGGGCCAGCGAGCGGACCAGGTCCACGGTGCCGTCGGCCGAGTCGTTGTCGGCGACGACCAGGCGCCAGTCCAGCCCGGCCATGCCCGCCGGCAGCGAGGCGAGGAACTCCGGCAGCACCCCGGCGCTGTTCCAGGTGACGACGAGGACGGCGACGGGGCCTAGGGGGCGGACGGGACGGGAGGGGCCGGGCATGGGGACTCCACGGTTCGGGGCTTCGGCGCCTCGCGCCGGATGAAGCCGAGGTGACTGCCTCCGGCGGCGATCGTCAGGAAGAAGATCCCGGCGAACATCGGGAAGCTGAGGGCGTCGAAGGTGGCGCTGATGACCAGGGCGACGAGGGCCGAGGCGAAGAAGGCCTGCCCGAGCTCACGGTCGGATTCGGTACGGGCCAGCCTGCGGATGGCACCGCCCTGGTGGATGCCGGTGACGAGCAGGACCAGGAGCGCGAGCAGCCCCAGGAGGCCCGTCTCGGCCAGCGTCAGCATGTACTGGTTGTCGGTGAAGAAGAACAGCTCGGGCAGGAAGGTGCCGAAGCCCCGCCCGAACAGCAGGTGTTCGTCGAGGTAGGGCAGGATCGCGCTGTACTTGACGGTGCGTGCCTGGGTGCTGCTGTCGGAGTTGGCGAAGAAGGACGCGAACAGTGTGGTGATGGTGCCGATCAGCCCGGGAACGATCACCTTGAAGCAGGCCACCGAGCACAGCAGCACACCGATGGCGGTCCAGCGGCGCTGCGGCTTCCAGCGCGGCACCATCACCAGCACCACGATGAGCGCCCCGATGATGGAGGTCCTGGACACCGTGAGCGGCAGGGCGCCGCCCATCAGCACCACCGGCCCCCAGCGGCGCCAGCCGCTCAGGTGCCGTCGTACGGGGTCGAAGGCCTGCTGGACGGCGAAGGGCAGCAGGATGGCGAGCATGCCGCCGAACTCCAGGGGCTGCGCGGTGGTGGAGCGCGGCCGGGTGAAGGAACCGCGGTCCAGGGTGGTGATCTGCGCGACGCTCGACTGGAGCCCGGGGATGCTGATCCGGTCGGCGATGTTGGTCGCGGTGAAGAAGTCGTAGAAGCCGATGGCGGCGACCACCGTCCCCATCACCACGGCCCGCCGCATCAGGACGTCGAGGCGGGCGCGGTCCTGGATGCCGGCGGAGACCAGCACGACCAGCGACACCCACACGAGCAGCCCGATCAGGCCCCGGTCCGCCGCGAGGACCTCCTTCTGCGAACTGCCGCGCGCCGCGTTCACGAGGTAGGAGGCCAGGACCGAGACGGCCAGCAGCCACATCGCCACGCGGGGCAGCCGGGTGCCCGGCGCCGGGCGGGCCCGGCCGGTCAGCCAGGTCGCCAGGTACCAGAACAGGGCCAGGAGGGCGAACGCGTTGGCCGGGGTGCCCACGCCGCCCAGACCCGGCAGGGTCAGGTTCGAGGGGATGAAGAGGGCCAGCCCCAGATAGCCGCTGAGCACGGCGACGACGTCGAGGCGTCCAGGGCGGGGCCTGCCGCGGGCACCCCTGCCGCGGAAACCCCGGCGGCGCACGCGCGCCGCGGTCCCGGTACCACCTGCCCGGGCCGCGGCCTCCCGCCGCCGGCGGCGGGCCACGAGCAGGGCCTCCGTGACGAAGGAGAGCGTGAAGCCGGCGACGAGCGAGGCGATGACGACGGCGAGCACCTGCTGGTAGCGGCTCTTGAGCTGGGGGACGGGTGTCTGCGGCAGCACCACCGGGGCGGTGTGCACGAAGTACGCGGGCTGCACCTTGGCGGCCACCTGGAGGGCGGTGAGCTGTTCCCCGGCGAACGCGGTGAGCGTGCTGGTCTCCCCCAGCACCTTCTCCCGGTCGGTGCCCGTGACGGTCAGGGTGAGCACGGGGCCCGAGGTGTTGGCGGCGAAGCCGACGGTGTAGGGGTCGGTCACCCCGAGGCCGTACAGGTCCCGGGCCGCGTCGGCCCCCGACAGGGTCCGGATCAGCACGTCGGCGGTCACGACGAGGGAACCGCCGGCGTTGGAGATGGGGTTGCCGAAGGCGGGGGCCAGTGCGGCCACCGCCGTGGAGTCGAGCAGGGTGACCGAGCTCTGCGACTGGTAGGACACCGGCACCGAGCGGTACAGGTGCAGGCCGGCCAGCAGTCCGAGCACGGCCAGCGGCACCATGACGTACCAGCGGCGCCGGAGCACCGCGCCGATCTCCGCGATGCTCACGCGCGCCCCCCGCAAGGTCCCGGAACCGATGGCGGTGGGGGCTGCGTCCTGAAAAGATCGAACGCGACGGAAGGAATGCTGTGTCGCCTGGTGAGTTGTTCCGCGCGCTGCGCCGCCGCTGGTACGTCCTGGTCCTGGCGGCGGTGGTCGCGGCCGCCGGAGCCCTCCAGGTGCTCCGGCCCACCCGGACGTACGTCAGCTCCGCGATCGTCGTGCTCAAGCCGCCGGTGACCGGCGGTCAGCCCAACCAGCTGACCAATCTGCAGCCGCCGCTGGCCGCGGTCTCCTACGCGGCCGTGCAGCAGCTCCAGTCGCCGGCCGGGGCGGCCGAGCTGCGGGCCGCGGGGGTGACGGGGACGTACCGGCTGATGCCCCGCAACAGCGGCACCAGCGTCACCCCGGCCTATCTGATCCCCTCGCTCCAGATACAGGCCGAGCACGCGGCCGCCGCGGCGGCCGACCAGGCCGTACGGAAGATCGTCGAGGCCTACACCCGGCACGTGGCGGACATGCAGGCCGAGCAGCGGATCCCGGAGTCGGCCCGGATGAGCGTGACGCTCCTCGTGCCGCCGACCGCGGTCGCGCGGACCGGGACCAAGAGCCGCGGGCTGGCCGGTACGGCACTGCTCGCGGGCGTCTGCGGGGTGGCCGCCGCGCTGTGGACCGACCGGCTCCTCACGCACCGCAGCCGGCGCCGGCGCGCAGGCGCCGGCACCGGTCCGCGGAGCACGGGCGAGTCCGGCCACGAGGCCGGCGACGGAGCCGCCGCCCGGGTGCCGGCGGCCGCGGCGGCCCGCTGAGGAAGCGGGCCACCGGGCCGGACCGGGCGCCGACGACGCCCCGGGGCCGGGGCGGTCGTGCGGAGCGCGCGGATGGTACGGGTGGTACGAGTGGTGCTGCTGGTTCATCAAATCCCTCGGCGCTTCCAGGACTCCCACCACAGCCACTCGCGCCCCCGCTCGGCGACGGCCGAGAGCACCAGCGGCTGGAGGTACGGCATCACGCGGGCCCCGACCCGCCGGCGCCGCAGGAGCGCCCGGTACTCGGCCAGCGAGGTGTAGCCGGGCAGGCACTCGGCGGCGAACGCCTCGAGGTCCTCGACCGGCACCACCCCGGTACGCCCCCGGTCGTACGCGCGGTAGGCGCGCCGCAGGGCGTACCGGGCCAGCCGGGTGCGGGCCGCCACCGACAGCCGGTCGGCCTCGGGGAGCAGCCCCGCGCACTTGTCCAGCACCGAGTCGAAGGCGACGAGGCGCTGGCGCAGGTCGTCGAGCTGTCCGCCGAAGTCCGTGGTGGACATGTTGTTGCCGTGGACGCGGTAGAAGGCCTGGTCGGCCCCGCGGACGTAGCCGACGTCGGCGTGCGCCGCGAGCCGCATCCACATCTCGATGTCACCGGCGTGCGGGAGGTTCGGGTCGTAGCCCCCGACCTTGCGCTGGAGGCTGGTACGGACGACCACCTCGGGCGAGGTGATGCACCCGGTGCCCTCCCTGAAGCGCCTCTCCAGCCACCACCGCCCCGGGTAGACGACCGACCCGGTGCTGCGGGTGCGGGCGGCGGGCAGCGGCCCGCCGTGCTGGAACCGCAGCGGCCGGCCGTACGCGAAGCCGGCCTCCGGGTGGGCGTCGAGCAGGGTCGCGGCGCGCGCCAGCGCCCCGGGGACCAGCCGGTCGTCGGCGGAGAGCAGGGCGACGTAGTCCCCGTCGGCCCACTCCAGCAGGCCCTCGTTGTAGGTGGCGATATGGCCCCGGTTGCTCTCGTGGACCGTGACCTCGATCCGCGGGTCGGCGGCCGCCAGCGCCCGGGCGACGGCCGCGGAGTCGTCGGGCGAGGCGTCGTCGATGATCAGGACGCGGACGTCGACGCCCGGCTGCTCGTCCAGGACGCTGCGGACGCAGTCGGCGAGGAAGTGGCCGTACTTGTAGCAGGGGATCACCACGCTGACGGTGCTCATGGGCCGGTCACCTCCGCGGACCCGTCCGACGGGACGCCGCTGGGCAGGGTCGTGGTGAAGACGGGACCCACCCAGTAGTTCACCGAGCCGAAGGTGTTCGACGGGAACGCCGTGGACGTCCCGTACTTGTAGACGCCGTTGGGGTTCCCGGGCGTGTCGGCCGGGGCCACCAGCGGATAGGAGCGGTGGGCGCCGCTGAAGTAGGCGCCGTCCACCGAGTAGTTGCCGTTCGGTGCGTGGTAGGAGGCCACGTACGTGGTGCCCGCCGTGATGGGCACCGGCGCGGCGAACGTCAGCTGTTGCCAGCCGGAGAGGGTCTCGCTGCCGAAGGTGCCGGTGGCCAGCAGGGTGCCGGAGGCGGACCACAGACTGCCGGTGTGGGTGCCGGTGTTGCCGGGGCCCTTGTAGAAGGTGACACCGGTGATGTAGCCGTTCACCGCGGACTGGAAACGGGTGCCCAGCTCCACCGAGTTGGTGTCGTCGGTCACGTTGGCGGTGCTCGGTGTCGCGGTGCCGCTCCACAGGGTGCACGGGCAGTTCACCGTCGGCGGGCTGGCGCTGGTGGTGAAGGTCCACGTGACCGGCGCCGTCATGGCGTTGCCCCACAGGTCGGACGCCTGGACGGACGCGGTGTAGGTGGTGTTCAGGGCCAGTTCCGAGGACGGGGTGAAGGTCGCGCTGTTCGACGCGCCGAGCACCTTGGTGCCCGGGACGGTGGCGCCGCCGGAGTCCTTGACGGTGAACGTGAGCGTGTCCGCGTCGACGGCCGTGCTGAAGGTGGCCGACACCGCCGCCGTGATCTGGGTCCCGGTCGCCGCGGACTGCGGCGAGGTCGCCGTGACGGTGGGCGGCGTGGTGCTCGCGGTGGAGGTGTCCAGGACCGCGTCCACCCAGTAGTTGCTGCCCGACGAGGCGGTGGCGGGGAATCCGCCGGTGGTGCTGTAGCGGTAGACGCCGTTGCCGCCGTCGGTGCCGCTCTTGAGCGCTGTGAGCGGGGCCAGGCCGGCGTCGGAGCCGGCGAAGGTGGTGTCGAAGGAGTAACCGCCGTGCGGGGCGAAGTAGGAGGCGATGTAGGTGGTGTTCGGCTTGATGGGCACCGGGCTGGAGAAGTTCAGCTGCTGCCAGCCGGACGCCGTCTCGTTGGTGAAGGTGCCGGTGGCCAGGCGCTGGCCGGTGCTGCTCCACAGGCTGCCGGTGTGGGTCCCGGTGTTGGCCGGCGACTTGTAGAACCGGACGCCGGTGATGGAACCGGCCACCGAGGAGCGGATCTTCACGCCGAGTTCGACGGCACCGCCGTCACCGGCGTTGACGGTGCCCGGCACGGCCGCGGCGGGCCACACGGTGCAGGGGCACTGCTGGGGCCCGACGGTCAGCGGGACCGTGGTGACCGCGCCGATGTTGACGCTGTCGTCGACGGCTCGCGCCTCGACCTGCACCGGGCCCGGGGTGGTCGGGGTCCAGGTGTAGCTCCAGGTCCCCAGGCCCGTGGTCGCCTTCCAGGTCGTCCCGCCGTCGGTGGACACCTCCACCCGGGCCACCACGCCGCCGGTGTCGGCCGCGGTGCCCGTGACGGTCACGGGGCGCAGCGCCGGCACGGTGGCGCCCGCCGCGGGGCTGGTCACGGTCACGGCCGGCCCGGTGGTGTCCGTGGACGCGGTCGAAGCGATCAGGTCGCTCTGCAGGGACCTGGGCTGGACGCCCATGTCGGCGAACACGTTGACCGTGGCCTGCTGCATGCGCTTGTCCGCGGTGACCACGGTGTCGTCGGGGTTGCTGGTGGGCATGTTGGTCAGGCCCCAGGACCACTGCACCGTGCCCGCGCCGAACACCAGCGCGCGCGAGGTCTGGTCGCGGAAGGCCACCAGGCTGTGGGTCGCGGTGCCGTTGCCGTACGTGTTGCCGTAGTCCTTGAGGAGCTTGCCGTCGTCGATGTCCACCGTGGTGGAGGACATCCGGATCTGGCCGGGCGGCCGGCTGGCGTTCTCCACGTCGCTGTCCCACTCGTAGCCGAGCGTCCCCGTGGGGAAGGTGGCGGTCTGCGAGGGGGTGAGGTCGGCGACGGAGGTGTTGCGCCACAGCCGCTGCTTGGCGAAGGTGCCGGGCACGGTGATCGCGTCGGCGCGGTAGCCGTTGACGCTGAACATCGAGCCGGTCAGCTGGTTCTGCGGCTGGAAGGGCCGTCCGCCCGTGGCGCTGGCCGGGTCCATGAAGGTGCCCGTCCAGATCCCGCTCGGGTCGGGGATGCCGTTCGGCTGCGGGAAGGACAGCTTGGTCTCCTTGTAGCAGACCAGGGTCCGGTCGGCGGTGTTCGTGCCGTCGATGCTCGGCGCGAGCCGGGTCTTCCAGAAGATCTCGTTGCCGCTGAAGTACGTCTGGTGCTGCCCGGCGCGGCGGGCGTTCAGGGCGTTGGTGAACTGCTCCTGGGTCCAGTACTCGTCGTGTCCGGAGGACATGAAGACCTTGTGGCGGCCCAGTTGGGCGGCGCCGCGGGTCGACATGTCGATGCCGGAGATGTAGCTGAGGTCGTAGCCGTTGCGTTCCAGCCAGGAGATCATCTGGAACTCGGACCCGTAGATCCCGTTCTCGCCGCCGATGTCCATCGGCCGGTTGTAGCTGACCTCGTAGGCCCGGCCGTCGGGCGCGGGGCCGCCGCCGTCGTAGAGGTCCTGGCCGCCGTAGTTGTTGTACGCCTGCCAGGTCTGGTCGCTGGTCTGGACGACGATGTCGGAGCGGCTGGCGTCGTTGCGGACGACGAACGGGTACGGCATGACGCCGTTGCCGTCGGCCTGGTCGAAGTTGACGATGTACAGGCCGGACACGGCGTCCGAGGGCACGGTCCAGCTCGCGGTGACGGGCCAGTTGCCGCAGTCGACCAGGCCCGTGGCGGGCTTGGTGGTGCAGGTGGCCGGGTTCCCGCCCGGCGCGAAGTTGGCCGGGTGGACCTGGGCCGCCTGCGCCGGGGTGGAGTGCAGGCGGGCCCCGTCGCCGCCGTAGTGGCCCAGCCGGTAGACCGAGACCCGGTAGGGGGTCGGCGACTGGACCTTGAACTGCACGGTCTCGCCCGCCTGGACGCTCGTCCGGTCGGGGAAGCCCTTGATGTCGCCGTAGGCGCTGGGCGCGAACCAGTCGGACATCGGCGTGCCCGGCTTGGAGTTCTCGCACACGATGGCGTTCGTGCCGGGACCGCAGGGGTCCGCCGCCCCTGCCACCGAGGAGGGGGGTAGGACCGTGGCCATCAGAGTCGCGACCACGGTGAAGAGGCCGTACCGGAGCAGCCTTGTCCGTCTGTTCATCTGTACCTCTTTTTGTGCGACAGGGCGTCAGCGCAGGGCGTCGGCGAGCGCGTCCACGACCCGCTGCTGTTGAGCGGCGGTGATCTGCGGGTAGAGCGGGAGGGAGAGCATCCGGTCGGAGGCGTGCTCGGCGTGCGGGAAGTCCCCGCGTGCGTGGCCGAGGTGGCGGTAGGCCGGGGTGAGGTGGACCGGGGCCGGGTAGTGCACGCCCGCGCCGATGCCCTCCGCGTTGAGCTTGCCGACGACCGCGTCCCGGTCGGCGCCGTCGACGCGGACGACGTACAGGTGCCAGACGTGGACGTTTCCGCCGGCCGTGACCGGCAGGGTCAGGCGTCCGGCGGCCGCGAGGCCGGCCAGCAGGGCGTCGTAGCGGGCGGCGGCGGCGCGGCGGGCGGCGTTGCCGTCGGCCAGCCGGGCCAGCTTGGCCCGCAGGACGACGGCCTGGAGACCGTCCAGCCGGCTGTTGAACCCGGGGACGTCGTGCCGGTACTTGGCGACGCCGCCGTGGTTGGCCAGCGCCCGGACCAGCCCGGCCGCCTCCTCGTCGTCGGTGAGCACGGCGCCGGCGTCACCGTACGCGCCGAGGTTCTTGCCCGGGTAGAAGCTGGTCGCGGCGATGGTGCCGCTGCCCGGGGAGCGGCCCTCGCGGGTGGCGCCCTGGCTCTGGGCTGCGTCCTCGACGAGGTACGTGTGGGCGGGCAGCCGGCGGGCGAGCTCCGCGGTGTCGGCGCACTGTCCGTACAGGTGGACCGGGACGACGGCGCGGGTGGCGCCGGTGACCGCGTCGAGCGCGGCCTGCGGGTCCATCAGCAGGGTGTCGGGGAGGCAGTCCACCAGCACCGGCCGGGCGCCGGTGCGGGCGACGGCGCCGGCGGTGGCGATGAAGGTGTTGGCGGGCAGCACCACCTCGTGCCCGGCGCCCACCCCGCGGGCGCGCAGGGCCAGTTCGAGCGCGTCGGTGCCGTTGGCCACGCCCACGCAGTGTCCGACGCCGGCGAAGGCGGCGTACTCGCGCTCGAAGGCGCGGACCTCCTCGCCGCCGATGAAGGCGGTGTCCGCCAGCACGCGGTCGAAGCCCTCGCGTACGTCCTCGGCGACCTCGGCGTGCGCCGCCTTCAGGTCGACGAGCGGTATCTGGTTCATCCGACTGTGCTCCCCATCCGTGTCTGCCGGCCGCCGCCGGTCATCTCCCCATCGGCCCGCAGCTCGTCGAGCGCGGGCGCGTCGGCCGTGCGCAGCCGGCGGGCCGGGCTGCCGGCCCAGACCTCGCCGGGCGGTACGTCGCCGAGCACCGTGCTGCCCATGCCGGTCAGTGACCAGGCGCCGACCGCGGTGTACTCGCGGACCAGCGAGCCCGCGCCCACGTACGCGCCCCGCCCCAGCCGCACCCCGCCGCCGAGGCGGACGCCCGAGGCGAGCGTGGCGAAGTCGCCGATCGCGTCGTCGTGGGTGAGGACCACCTGCGGCATCACGGCCACGTGGGAGCCCACCCGTACGGCGGCGGTCAGCACGCAGTGCGCGAGCAGCACCGAGCCGACGCCGAGCACGGAGGACGACGAGAGGGCGGCCGTGGGGTGGACCACGGTGGCGTAGCGGTGCGCGGGCAGCCCGAGCCGCCGTACCAGGCGGGCCCGGACGGCGTAGTCGCGCGGACTGCCGACGCAGACCACCACGCGGGCCCGCGCCAGCTCGTGGACGCGTTCGCTGCCGCCGAGCACGGGGACGCCGTCGACGTCCCGGCCGTGCAGGGCCGGGTCGTCGTCGAGGTGCCCCAGGAGCCGCCAGCGCGGGGCGCGGCCGCTCGCCGGGCCGGCGGCGGCCAGGTCCCGTACCGCCTGGGCGGTCTCGCGGGCGAAACCGCCCGCGCCGACGATCAGCAGGTCCTCGGTGTCGTGGGCTGCGTTCATCCGCCGGCCCGTCCGCGCAGGGCGGCCACGACGCGGTCCTGCTGCTCCTCGGTCATGGTGTGGAAGAGCGGCAGGATCAGCGAGTCGCGGCTGAGCCGCTCGGTGACGGGCAGCGGCGCCGCACCGTGCCCGGCGTAGGCCGGTTCCAGGTGCGAGGCCATGATGCCGCGCCGGGCCGAGATCCCGGCCTCGGCGAGGACGGCGAGCAGCTCGTCCCGGCCGAGGGGGAACCCCTCGGTCAGCAGGATCCAGTACGACTGGAAGTTGCCCTCGCCGTGCACGGGGTCCGTGACCGGGCGCACGCCCGGGACGGGGGCGAGCAGCTGCGCGTAGCGGGCCGCGAGCGCCCGGCGGCGGGCCACGATGGCGTCCAGCTTGCCCAGTTGCACCAGGCCGACCGCGGCCTGGATGTCGGTCATCCGGTAGTTGTAGCCGACCTCCAGATAGCTCTCGGCGATCGGGGTGGTGCTGGCGTGGCGCTGTGCGGCGGAGATGTTCATGCCGTGCTCGCGCAGCCGGCGCAGCCGCTCCGCCCACCGCGCGTCGTCGGTGGTGACCATGCCGCCCTCGCCGGTGGTGATCACCTTGCGGGGGTGGAAGGACCAGGCGGCGAGCAGGGCGCCGTGGCCGACCGACTTGCCGCCGACGGTCGCGCCGATGCCGCAGGCGGCGTCCTCGACCAGGGCGAGGCCCCAGTCCGCGCAGGCCGCGCGCAGGGCGGGTACGTCCGCGGGGACGCCGCCCTGGTGGACGGCGAGCACCGCCTTGGTGCGCGGGGTGCGGACGGCGTCGACGGTGGCCGCGGTCACGTTGCCGGTGGCTTCCTCGACGTCCGCGAACACCGGGTGCGCGCCCACGTACCGGACGGCGTTGGCCGTGGCGATGAAGGACAGCGAGGGCACGATCACCTCGTCGCCGGGGCCGAGCTCCAGCGCGATCAGCGCCAGGTGCAGGGCGGTGGTGCACGAACTCACCGCGATGCCGTGCTCGGCGCCCACGCGCTCGGCGAAGGCGCGCTCGAACTCGGCGACCCGGGGACCCTGGGCGACCCAGCCGGAGAGGACGGCGCCGGCGGCCGCCCGGGCCTCCTCCTCGCCGAGCCAGGGGATCATGACGGGGATGCGGGCGGGCGTGTCCGGGGCGCTCATCGGGCGGCCTCCCTGGACGTCGCGGCGGCTTCGGCGGTGCCGGCTCCGGCGGTGCCGGCTCCGGCGGCCGCCGCGCGTTCGGCGCGCCACCAGTCCACCAGGTCCCGCAGGCCGGTGCGCAGGTCGATCCCGGCGGTGAAGCCGAGCCGCCCGGCGGCGCGCGTGGTGTCCGCGAGACGGCGGGTCACGCCGTTCACGGCGCGGGCCGGCCCGTGTTCGGGTACGAGGGTGTCGGCGCCCATGGCCTCCAGCAGCCCGTGCGCCAGCTCCAGCAGGCTGGTCTCGGTGCCGCTGGCGACGTTGAACACCTCGTCCGTCAGAGCGGACTCGGCGGCCAGCAGGTTGGCGCGGGCGATGTCGCGGACGTGGACGAAGTCCATGGTCTGGGTGCCGTCGCCGAGGATCAGCGGCGGCTGTCCGGCGGCGATCCGCTCCATCCAGCGGATCAGCACCTCGGTGTACAGGCCGTGGATGTCCATCCGCGGGCCGTACACGTTGAAGTAGCGCAGCGCGACGTAGTCCAGCCCGTACATGGAGTGGAAGCTGCGCAGCATGCCCTCGTTGAAGGCCTTCGCGGCCCCGTAGAAGGTGTCGTTGTGGTACGGGTGGTGGCTCTCGGCGGTCGGGAAGGTGTCCGCCAGGCCGTAGACCGAGGCCGAGGACGAGGCGATCACCTTGCCCACGCCGGCGGCGGCCGCGGCCTCCAGCACGTTGAAGGTGCCGTCGACCATCACCTCGTTGGCCAGTCGCGGTTCCTCCGCGCACTGGGTGATGCGGATGGCGGCCAGGTGGAACACCAGGTCGGCGCCCTCGGTCGCCTTGCGCACGGCGGCCGCGTCACGGATGTCGCCCTCGACGACGTCCACCACGCCGCTCGGGAGGGCGCGGGCCAGATTGGCGGTGCGCCCCCGCACGAAGTTGTCGAGCACGACGATCTCGCGTGCCCCGTTGTCCACCAGCAGGTCCACCAGGTGCGAGCCGATGGTGCCCGCCCCTCCGGTGACCAGAATCCTCTTGCCTCGTACAGTGCTCAACGCCCTGCCCCTACTGAGTCGGTCTTGGTGCTTGCTGCTGCGCCCGGCGGGTGTGCACGCGTCCGGGCGCGATGGTCGAGCGGCGGTACGGCCGACGGTCAGCGCCCGGTGCGCAGTCCGACGACCGCGCCGCGGAACTCCAGGCTCCGGGAGGCCGCTTCGAGGATGTCGAGGACCTTCAGGCCCGCCCGGCCGTCGGTCAGCGGCGGCCGGCCGGTCCGGACGGCGGCGGCGAACTCCTCGACCATGGTCCGCAGGGCCTCCTTCTCGCCGAGCGCGGGCGCCACCATGTCGCCGGTCCGGTACGAGACGAGCATGTCGCGGCGCTCGTCCGCGCCGATCTCCTGCGGGGCCGTCAGGTCCACGCCCCGGTCGTACACGGCGACGCGCTGGGTGGGGTTGAGGTCGTCCCACACCAGGGTGCGCTTGGAGCCGCCGACCATGGTGGTGCGGACCTTCACCGGGGAGAGCCAGTTGACGTGCACGTGGGCGATGGCACCGGTGCTCAGCGTGAGCGTCAGGTACGACACGCAGGACTGGCCGGTGCCGATGGGGTCGGCGCCGTGCGCGGCGACGGCGACGGGCCGGACGTGCTCGGGAAGGATGAAGTCGAGGACCGAGAGGTCGTGGGGGGCCAGGTCCCACAGGACGTCGATGTCCTTCTGGACGAGCCCCAGGTTGATCCTGACGGAGTCGACGAACTGGATGTCGCCGAGTTCGCCGGAGCGGACCATGTCGCGGATGCGGGCCACCGCCGGGGTGTAGCAGTAGGTGTGGTCGCACATGAGGGTCAGGCCGCGTTCCTCGGCCTCGGTCACCAGGCGCAACCCGTCCTCGTAGCTGGCGGCGAGCGGCTTCTCGACCAGGACGTGCTTGCCGGCGCGCAGGGCGGCCAGCGCCACGTCGAGGTGGGTGCCGGCCGGGGTGGCCACGGCGACCGCGTCGACGTCCGGGTCGGCGAGGACGGCCTCGTAGTCCGCGGTCGCCTGGACGGTGGAGTAGCCGCCGAGCACCTGGCGGGCCCGGTCGACGTTCAGGTCGCAGAGCCAGCGGAGCCGGAACTGCGGACTGGACTGGAAGTTGCGGACGAGGTTGGGGCCCCAGTAGCCGGCGCCGACGACGGCGACGCCTAACGGTGGCACCGGTCCCGCGTCCGTGGCCGCGCCGTCCCGCCCCGTGTCCCTCGCGGTGTCCTTCGCGGTGTCCTTCACAGCGTTCCCCTTCCTTCCGCGCACGCCCGTGGGCGTATCGACGACCCATGGCCGGGAGGCGCGCGAAGGAAGGGGGTGCCGTCGACGGCGGGCCGGGCGCCCTGCGCGACCCGTGCCTGACCCGCCCGACGGTGATGGCCCCCCACGACCGATGCCTTGCGTGCTGTACGTACGCCCCCCGGCCGTCCGGCACCCCTCGCGCCGGTCCGGCCACGGGCGGGCGGCCCGTTCCCCCGAGCCACCGCACCCGCCCCAACTGCCCTGCTCCGGTCGGACTGCGCGTCGCCGAAGCACGCCGAGTCCGCCCGGCGGCTTCAATCTAGACCACCGGGCCTACCCCTGGGGGGAGTTGGGGGAAACGGCCTGCGTCGTTGTCCGAGCGTGCATACTTCCCGGGTGACCAGCATCGTGATCCCGGCCCACAACGAGGGCCGGGTCATCGGCCGGCTCCTCGACGCACTCCTGGCCGACACCCCGGCGTCCGCATCCTCGTCCGCGTCCGTGTCCGGACCCGACATCGTCGTGGTGTGCAACGGCTGCACCGACGACACCGCCGCCGTGGCGGGCGCGCGGGGCCCGCGCGTACGGGTGGTGGAGATACCGACCCCCTCCAAACACGCGGCGATGCGGGTCGGGGACGAGCACGCGCGGGGCTTCCCGCGGCTGTACGTGGACGCCGACGTCGAGTTCGGGGCGGCCGGTGTGCGGGCCCTGGCCGGCGCGCTCGCCGACGATCCGGGGCTCCTCGCCGCGGCCCCCGGCCGCCACATCCCGCTGGCCGGCTGCGCGTGGCCGGTCCGGGCGTACTACCGGGTCTGGCAGCAGCTGCCGGCCGTGCGCGAGGGGCTGTTCGGGCGCGGGGTCATCGCGCTGTCCGGGGCGGGGCACGCGCGGATCGCCGCCCTGCCCCCGCTGATGGCCGACGACCTGGCCGCGTCCCTGGCCTTCGGGCCGGCGGAGCGGCGGGTGGTCGCGGAGGCCAGGGTCGTGGTGCACCCGCCGCGCACCTGGGGCGATCTGATCCGGCGGAAGGTGCGGGCGGCGACCTCGTCGGCCGAACTGGAGCGCCACCAGGCGGTGTCGCGGCCCTCCGGGGCCGCGGGGGCCGGGTCGGGGTCGCCGGAGCCGGAGGCGCCGTCCGCGCGCACGCGTACGGGCGATCTGCGGGCGGTGCTGCGGGAGCGGCCGGGGCTGCTGCCCGGGGTCGTGGTGTTCGTCGTGGCGGCCCTCGCCACGCGGCGCCGGGCCGAGCGGGCGATCCGCCAGGGGGACTTCTCCACCTGGCTGCGCGACGAGAGCAGCCGACAGGGCTGAGCCGCGGGGCGTCCGCCTCGTCCGGGGTGGCCGAATCGGGCCGAACGCCGCCCAAGTGGCCCGTACACCCCTTAGGGTTCCCTTCGCACGTACGAGTGATCACCAGTGAAGTGGACCGTCGGCACGGGGGGCTCGACCAGCATGTACCTCGCGGACCGCTCCGCGCCCGCGGGCGCGCAGGCCGCACCGGACGGGGCGTCGGCACGGGCGCCCGCGGTCGCGTCGGCCGTCGTCGCCCTCGGCACGGTCAGCCTGATCACGGACGTCTCCTCGGAGATGGTCACCGCCGTCCTGCCGCTGTACCTGGTGGCAGGACTGGGCCTGAGCCCGCTCGGGTTCGGCGCTCTCGACGGGGTCTACAACGGCGTCGGCGCGCTGGTGCAGCTGACCGGCGGTCATCTCGCCGACCGGGTCCGCAGCCACAAGCTGGTCGCGGGCCTCGGCTACGGCCTGTCGGCGCTGTGCAAGCCGTTGCTGCTGCTGGCGCACAGCCTCACCGCCGTGGGCGTGGTCCTCGCCCTGGACCGCACCGGCAAGGGCCTGCGCACCGCCCCGCGCGACGCGCTGATCTCGCTGTCCACGCCCCTCGCGTCACAGGGGCGGGCCTTCGGCGTGCACCGGGCCATGGACACCACCGGAGCGCTGCTCGGACCGCTGGCCGCCTTCCTGATCCTGAACCTGACGGTCGACGGATACGACGCGGTCTTCGGCGTCAGCGCGTGCGTGGCCGCGCTCGGCGTCGTGGTGCTGATGCTGTTCGTCCCCTCCGGCCCCGATGCTTGCGCGCCCGGCGTATCCGGGACGCCGGAGCCGAGGCGGGAGCCGGCCGCCGCGAAGGCGGGCGGCGGGGTGAGCGTGCGGGAGGGGCTGGCGCTGCTGCGGCTGCCCCGGCTGCGCGCCCTGGCGGCCTGCGCCGCCCTGCTGGGCCTGACCACCGTCAGCGACGCGTTCCTGTACCTGCTGCTCCAGGAGCGGACCGGCGTCGGCGAGCGGTGGTTCCCGCTGCTCCCGCTGGGCACCGCCGCCGTGTTCCTGCTGCTGGCGGTGCCGGCCGGCGCCCTCGCCGACCGGATCGGGCGCCGCACCGTCTTCCTCACCGGGCACGCGCTGCTGCTCACCGGGTACGGGCTGCTGCTGTGGGCCCCCGACTTCCCCGCGCTGCCCTACGTGGTCCTCGCCCTGCACGGCTTGTTCTACGCCGCCACCGACGGGGTCCTGCCCGCCGCCGTCGCCGCGACCGTCCCCGCGAGGCTGCGGGCCACCGGCATCGCCGTCGTCGGCACCGGCCAGGCGCTGGCCCGCTTCGGCTGCTCGCTCGCCTTCGGCGGCGCGTGGACGCTGTGGGGTTCCGGCCCGGCGCTCGCGGCCGCCGCGGCCGGTCTGTGCTGCTGCGCGGCCGTCGCCGGCTTCGTCCTGCGCCCGTCCGTCCCGGACGGCGACGTTCCCGGCCCCCACGGCGACCGGGCCACCCCCGCACCCCGAGCCCCCGGAGGGCCCCGATGACGCGTTCGCGCCGGCTGCTCGTCCTCGCCCTGGCCGTGCTGGTCCTCGGCGGCATCGGCGCCACGCTGGTCCTGCGCTCCGCCGCCCGCGCCGAACGGACCCGGGAGGGCGATCCGACGGTCGCCCGGGGCCCGGTCGCACTCGACCGCACGGACGGGCTGGCCTTCCTCAACGGCGCCCCGGGCCCGCACCGCGGCGCCGTGGTTTCCGTCCCGGACCGCGACCCCCGGGCCGACCGCAGCGCCTCGGCGCTGACCTGCCAGCGGTTCCACGCGGCCGCCGGCACCGGCGTGTGCCTGAACTCCTCGCCGGGCGCGCTCGCCCAGGACAACAAGGCCCTGATCGTGGACTCCGAGCTGCGCACCGTGCGCAGCTTCCCGCTCGCGGGCACCCCCTCGCGGGCCCGGGTCTCCCCCAGCGGCCGGTTCGCCGCCTGGACGGTCTTCGTGGCCGGGGAGTCGTACGGCACCGCGTTCTTCTCCACCCGTACCGCGATCGTCGACACCCGGACCTGGGCGCTGGAGCCGGACCTGGAGAAGTTCGCCGTCGTGCTGGACGGGCGGCCCTACAGCGCGGGGGACGTGAACTTCTGGGGCGTCACCTTCGCCGGGGACGACGACACCTTCTACGCCACGCTGGGCACCGCCGGCCAGACCTACCTCGTGAAGGGGTCGGTCGCGGGGCGCAGCGTCACCACGCTCGCCAAGAACGTCGAGTGTCCGTCCCTGTCGCCGGACGGGACCCGGATCGCGTACAAGAAGCGCGTCCAGCGCGGCGCGCAGCTGTGGCGCGAGCACGTCATGGACCTGGCGACCCTGCGGGAGCAGCCGCTGGCGGAGAAGCGCAGCGTCGACGACCAGGCGCTGTGGCTCGACGACCGCACCCTCGTCTACGCCCTGCCCGCCGAGGGGGCGGTGGACACCACCGACCTGTGGACGGTCCCGGCGGACGGCACGGGTACCCCCAGGGTCCTGACGCCGGGGGCCTCGTCCCCGACCCGGCTGGGCTGACGGCGGACGCTACGGACGCGGCCGGCCCACCGTGCGGTGTGCGCACGGTGGGCCGGGCGGGGTGGCCGGGTCGGCCGGGCGGGGTGGCCGGGTCGGCCGGGGCGCTCGGTTACGGGGCCATCTCGTACGCGCCGGACAGGGCCTCGACGCGCTGCCAGACGCGCGCCGAGCGGGCCTCGTCCACGACCGGGCGGCGGACCGCGCCCAGCGCCCAGTCCTGCTGCTGCGCGGTGGCCGAGTCCTTGCCGTACAGCTCCACGGCGTGCGCGGAGAAGTCGCGGACGAGGACGGCGAACAGCTCGTCGAGCACGTCCTGGTCGAGGCCGGTCAGGCGGGCCTGCTCCAGGATCAGCTGGCCGTGGACGACGAGCGCGAAGAGCTGGCCGACGGCGAGGAGGAGGTCGAGGTCGCGGCTCTGCTCCTCGTCGGGCGCGGCGGTCGTGACGAACGCGCAGAGCGCGTCGGCCTGTTCGCGGAAGCGGGCGACGTTGGCCACCTCTGCGTACGCGTCGAAGGCGGGGCGCCAGTCGTGGAAGCGGACGGCGCCCAGGCCGCGGGCCGGGCCCTGCCGGAAGAGGAACGCGTCGTCGGCCGCGTCGAGGCGGGTCGGGACGGCCTCGTAACCGGCCGGGTCCAGCAGGTGGTTGCGCATGAACTTGAGGATCAGCGCGAGGTTGACGTGGACCGTGCCCTCGAGCTTGGGCAGGCCGCGGATCTCGACGGCCGCCTGGGCGAAGTAGTTGTCCTTCTCGAAGCCCTTGGCGGCGATGACGTCCCACATGAGGTCGATGACCTTCTCGCCCTCCGTGGTCACCTTCATCTTCGTCATCGGGTTGAAGAGCAGGTAGCGGCGGTCGTCGGGGCCGGCGGTGCGGAAGTAGTCGACGGCGCGGTCGCTGAAGAGCTTCATGCCGACGAGGCGGACGTAGGCGTCGGTCAGCTCGCGGCGGACGTGCGGGAAGGCGGTGACGGGGCGGCCGTAGAGGATGCGGTTGCTCGCGTGGGTGACGGCCTCGTACATCGCGTGCTCGCAGATGCCGATGGAGGCGGTGCAGAGGTTGAACTTGCCGACGTTGACCGTGTTGAGGGCGGCGTCGAAGGCGGCGCGGCCGGTGTGCAGGACGTCCTCGGGGGCGACGGGGTAGTCCTCCAGGCGGAACTCGCTGACGTACTTGGAGGAGTCGACGACGTTCTTCACCAGGTGGTAGTCCGGGTGGCGGCTGTCGGCGGCGAAGAAGACGTACGCGTCCGGGCCCTCGATGTCGGTACGGCGGCCGAAGACGGAGACGAGGCCGGCGGCGTTGCCGTTGCCGATGTAGTACTTGGAACCGGTGGCCCGGAAGCCGCCGTTGCCGTCCGGCTCCAGCAGCATGTCGGTGGAGTAGATGTCCGCGCCGTGCGTCTTCTCGGACAGGCCGAAGGCGAACACCTCGCCCTGGGCGAGGAGTTCGGCGGCACGGGCGCGGGCGGCGGCGTTGTCGCTCTGCCAGACCGGGCCGAGGCCGAGGATGGTCACCTGCCAGGCGTACCAGTAGTCGAGGCCGTAGAACCCGAAGATCTCGTTCAGGGCGGCGATCCGGGCGGTGTCCCAGCGCTTGTCCGGGTGCCCGTCGGCGGCGGCCGAGGGGGTCAGGAAGGTGGCGAACAGGCCTTCCTTGGCGGAGAAGGCGAGGAAGTCGCCCAGCCAGGCACGGGAGCGGTAGTCCTCGATCAGCTTGCGCTTGCCGCGCTCCTCGAACCAGTCGACGGTGGCGCGCAGCAGGCGGCGCGTCTCGGGGTCGAAGTGCGCGGGGTCGTAGGTGCGCGGGTTGAAGAGCAGGGAGTCGGCCATGGAGGTGTGCCTTCCGAGGGGTCGAGGGATGGGGCGGGTCAGCTGAGGGGCGCGGAGCCGGAGGATCCGCCGATGCGGTGGAGCGTGGCGAGGACGTCGTCGAGCCAGGCGATGGTCATGCGCTCGTAGGCGATGCCGCCGCGCAGGACCACGTGCTGCAGTTCCTGGCCGGCGTCGAGCGGGGCGGGGGCCCCGGGCCCGGTGAAGTCGCGGTCCTCCCCGGCCAGGTAGTGGGCGAGGCGGTCGCCGTGCGCCCGGCGGTGCCGTTCGACCTCGCGGACCAGGGCGGCCGGGTCGTCGAAGGCCGCTCCGCGGATCTTCACGGCGAGGTCGTGCCGCAGGCTCTCGGGTTCGATCGGCTCGTGCAGCCACCGCGCGAGGGCGGCGCGGCCGGGGGCGGCGACGGAGTACTCCTTCTTGTCCGGCCGGCCCTGCTGCGCCACCTCGCGGACGGCGAGCAGGCCGTCGCCCTCCATGCGCTTCAGGACGCGGTAGATCTGCTGGTGGGTGGCGGTCCAGAAGTAGCCGATGGACCGCTCGAAGCGCCGGGCCAGCTCATAGCCGGAGCCCGGCTTCTCCAGCAGCGAGACGAGGATCGCGTGTTCGAGCGCCATACCGGGAATCCTTCTATGCAACTCGTTGCATAGACAAGCGCCGGCGTCCGGGTGAGACGCGGCTCACCCGATGGGACAATGAGCCGGGAGCACTCCGCTCCCCACCGGGCCGGTCACGGAGGCCCCATGAGCGCAGGCGGCGCCTATCCCCCGATCGCGGACCACGGCCTGGTGGGCGATCTCCAGACGGCGGCACTGGTCTCCGGCGACGGGACCGTGGACTGGTGGTGCACGCCGCGGTTCGACTCGCCCAGTGTCTTCGGCTCGCTGCTGGACCACGCCCGGGGCGGCCACTGCCGCCTGACGGTCGACCGCGACCGGGTCACCGACGTGACGGTCAAGCAGCTCTACCTGGCGGACACCGCCCTGCTGGTGACCCGTTTCATGGCTCCGGACGGGGTCGGCGAGGTCGGGGACTTCATGATCCCCGAGGAGTCCGGCGAGCCCTCGGACCGGCACCGGCTGCACCGGACGGTACGGGTGGTGCGCGGCCGCCTGCCCTTCGTCCTGGAGTGCCGGCCCCGCTTCGACTACGGCCGGGCCCCGCACACGCTCACGCTGCTCGACGACCGGTCCGCCCTGCTGCGCGGCGGCGGGACGGACCTCTTCGTACGGGCGAGCGCGCCCCTCACCCTCGTCGCGGACGGGGCCGATGCCGTGGCGCGCTTCACGCTCTCGGCGGGCGAGATCGCCACCGTCGTCCTGACCTGCGACGCGAGCGGCGGCCCGGCCCCCGGTCCGCCGAGCCGGGAGAGCGCCCGTGCCGCCTTCGACGACTGCCGGTCCTTCTGGGCCCGCTGGCTGCGCCCCTGCACCTACCGGGGCCGGTGGCAGCAGATGGTCAACCGCTCCGCGATCACGCTGAAGCTGCTGACGTACGCCCCCACCGGGGCGCCGGTCGCCGCGGCGACGGCCGGGCTGCCCGAGCTCGTCGGCGGGGAGCGCAACTGGGACTACCGCTACACCTGGATCAGGGACGCCTCCCTCTCGGTGCGCGCACTGCTCACCCTCGGCTTCGTGCCCGAGGCACTGGCGTTCCGCCACTGGGTCCGCGGCCGCTTCGAAGAGGGCGACTTCGCCTCCGGCCGGCCGCTGCAGATCATGTACCGGGTGGACGGCGATCCCCACCTGCCCGAGGAGGTCCTCGGCCACTGGGAGGGCTACCGGGGGTCGGCGCCCGTCCGGATCGGCAACGCGGCGGCCGACCAGCTCCAGCTGGACATCTACGGCGAGGCGGTCTACGCCTTCGCCGCGGGCGGCGGCGGAGGCGCCCTGCACGGCTGGCAGGCGTTCGCCTCCGTCCTGGACTGGTTCACCGAGCACTGGGACGAGCCGGACGAGGGGATCTGGGAGACCCGCGGCGGCCGCCAGGACTTCACCTTCAGCCGTCTGATGTCGTGGGTCGCCTTCGACCGGGGCATCCGGATGGCGCGGACCCACTCCCGCCCCGCCGACCTCGCGCGCTGGACGGCGGCCCGCGACGCGGTCTTCACACAGATCGTGGAGCGCGGCTGGAGCCCGCGGCGCCAGGCCTTCGTCCAGCACTACGGGTCCGACGTGCTGGACGCCTCGCTGCTGCTCATGCCGAAGGTGGGGTTCCTGGCGCCGACCGACCCGGCGTGGCTGTCCACGCTCGACGCGATGGACCGGGAACTGGTCAGCGACAGCCTCGTCCACCGCTACGACCCCGCGGCCTCGCCGGACGGCCTGCTCGGCCGCGAGGGCACCTTCAACCTGTGCAGCTTCCTGTACGTCGAGGCGCTGGCCCGCGCCGGGCGGCTGGAGCAGGCGCGCTACGCGTTCGACAAGATGCTGACGTACGCCAACCACGTCGGCCTCTTCGCCGAGGAGACCGGCCCCTCGGGCGAGCAGCTGGGCAATTTCCCGCAGGCGCTCACGCACCTGGCCCTCATCGACGCCGCCCTGGCCCTCGACGAGGAACTGGACCGCCGCCCCGGCTGACCCGCCGCGGGGCGGGCGCCGGGGCGGGCACCCGGGAACGGCGCGCTACCGGCAGGCCGGGCACAGCCCCCGGTAGGTGACCTCGGCCTTCGCCACCGTGAAACCGAAGCGCTCCGCCGCCGGGAGGTCGGCGAGCAGGTCGCCGGCGGTGCGGACGTCCCGGATGGTGCCGCAGCCGGAGCAGACCAGGTGATGGTGCGGCCGGTGCCCGTTGGGGTCGTAGCGCTTGGCGCGGCCGTCGGTGGACAGCTCCACGACCTCGCCGAGCAGCACGAGCTCGCCCAGGGCGTTGTAGACGGTCGCCCGGGAGATCTCCGGCAGCCGCTCCGCGGCCCGGGCGTGCACCTCGTCGGCCGTGAGGTGCACGTGGTCGCCGTCGAGCACCTCCGCCACGACGCGCCGCTGGGAGGTCATCCTCCAGCCACGCGCCCTCAGCCGCTCCAGCAGGTCACTCATATCGGTCCACCTAGTCTGGCGTTCTTCTTGACTTGGACTCTGTCCATCGTAGGATCGGTTCTGCTGGTAGCCAAGGACCAAGGAAGACTTCAGCGAGCGCGGTACCGCCCAAGCGGTGGCGCAGGAGGCTGAAGACGTGACGGACAGGACTCCCCATGTCTGAGAACCATGACGCAAACGTCGTAGACGCGAAGGCGGAGGGTGGGGGCGGCTGCCCCGTCGCGCACGGGCGCGCCGCACACCCGACGCAGGGCGGCGGAAACCGCCAGTGGTGGCCGGAGCGGCTCAACCTCAAGATCCTCGCCAAGAATCCCGCCGTGGCCAATCCCCTCGGCGAGGAGTTCGACTACGCCGAGGCCTTCAAGGGCCTCGACCTCGCGGCGGTGAAGCGGGACATAGCCGAGGTGCTGACCACCTCGCAGGACTGGTGGCCGGCCGACTTCGGCAACTACGGCCCGCTGATGGTCCGCATGGCCTGGCACAGCGCCGGCACGTACCGCATCAGCGACGGCCGCGGTGGCGCGGGCGCCGGTCAGCAGCGCTTCGCCCCGCTGAACAGCTGGCCGGACAACGGCAACCTGGACAAGGCCCGCCGTCTGCTGTGGCCGGTCAAGAAGAAGTACGGCCAGGCGATCTCCTGGGCCGACCTCATGATCCTCACCGGCAACGTCGCCCTGGAGACGATGGGCTTCAAGACCTTCGGCTTCGCCGGCGGCCGCCCGGACGTCTGGGAGTCGGAGGAGGACGTCTACTGGGGCCCGGAGACCACCTGGCTCGGCGACGAGCGCTACACCGGTGACCGCGAGCTGGAGAGCCCGCTCGGCGCGGTCCAGATGGGTCTGATCTACGTCAACCCGGAGGGCCCGAACGGCAACCCGGACCCGGTCGCCGCGGCCCGCGACATCCGCGAGACGTTCCGCCGGATGGCGATGAACGACGAGGAGACCGTCGCCCTGATCGCCGGCGGCCACACCTTCGGCAAGACCCACGGCGCGGGCCCGGCCGACCACGTGGGCGCCGACCCCGAGGCCGCCCCGATCGAGGCGCAGGGCCTGGGCTGGGCCAGCACGTACGGCACCGGCAAGGGCGGGGACGCGATCACCAGCGGCCTCGAGGTCACCTGGACCAGCACCCCGACAGCCTGGGGCAACGAGTTCTTCAAGAACCTCTTCGAGTACGAGTACGAGCTCACGCGGAGCCCGGCCGGCGCCCACCAGTGGGTCGCGAAGAACGCCGAGGCGACCATCCCCGACGCGCACGACGCGTCGAAGAAGCACCTTCCGATGATGCTCACCACCGACCTGTCGCTGCGCTTCGACCCGGTCTACGAGCAGATCTCGCGCCGCTTCTACGAGAACCCCGACCAGTTCGCGGACGCCTTCGCCCGCGCCTGGTACAAGCTGACCCACCGCGACATGGGCCCGGTGGTGCGCTACCTCGGCGCCGAGGTCCCCTCCGAGGTGCTGCTGTGGCAGGACCCGCTGCCGGCGCGCGAGGGCGAGCTCCTCGACGCCGCGGACGTCGCCGCGCTCAAGGAGCGGGTGCTGGCCACCGACCTCACCGTCGCCCAGCTGGTCTCGGCGGCCTGGGCCTCGGCCTCGTCCTTCCGCGGCAGCGACAAGCGCGGCGGCGCCAACGGCGCCCGGGTCCGCCTGGAGCCGCAGCGCGGCTGGGAGGTCAACAACCCCGACCAGCTGGCGCAGGTGCTCCGTACGCTGGAGGGCGTCCAGGAGGCGTTCAACGCCCAGGGCGGCAAGCAGGTCTCGCTGGCCGACCTGATCGTGCTGGCGGGCGGCGCGGCCGTCGAGCAGGCCGCGAAGGACGGCGGCTTCGAGGTCGAGGTGCCGTTCACCCCGGGCCGCGTGGACGCCGCGCAGGACCAGACGGACGTCGAGTCCTTCGCCGCGCTGGAGCCGGCCGCGGACGGCTTCCGCAACTACGTCGGCAAGGGCAACCGCCTGCCGGCCGAGTACCTGCTGCTCGACAAGGCGAACCTGCTCACCCTGAGCGCCCCCGAGCTGACCGTGCTCGTCGGCGGCCTGCGCGTCCTGGGCGCCAACCACGGCCAGTCCAAGCACGGTGTCCTCACGGACCGTCCGGGCACGCTGACCAACGACTTCTTCGTCAACCTGCTCGACCTGGGCACGACCTGGAAGTCCACGTCCTCGGCGCAGGACGAGTTCGAGGCCCGCGACGACGCCACGGGCGCCGTGAAGTGGACCGGCACCCGTGCCGACCTGGTCTTCGGCTCGAACTCCGAGCTGCGCGCGCTCGCGGAGGTCTACGCGAGCGACGACGCGAAGGAGAAGTTCGTGACGGACTTCGTCGCCGCGTGGGCCAAGGTGATGGACCTGGACCGCTTCGACCTCGTCTGATCGCACCGCTCGCAGGTACCGCAGCCCGCCTCCACGAGGCGGGCTGCGGTGCGTCCGGGCCGCACACAGGGCCGCGGACGCAGCCGCGGAGGGCACGAACGGGGCCGGGAAGCGGCCCGGCCGCTCGCGGGATGCTCGAGCTTCGTCATGTCACCTCATACGTTTCGGCCGAGGATCGCGGGCGCCCCGGCGCCCCGGAGCCGCCCGCGCCGGACGCCGGGGCGGTGGCCGCGGGCCGTCCGGCGCGGCCCCTCCCCCGGCCCCCGCGCCGCCCCCGCGGCGGGCCACGGCGACCGCCGGAGCCGCCGTGAGCTGCACCGGGACCCGACCGCGCGCTTCCCGGCAGGCGGGCCGGGCGCCGGCCCCGCTCCGGGCGGACGGGAGGAGCGGCGTCCACCTCCGTCACGGCCGTACCGGGGGAACGCCCGCCGGGGCGCGCCGAGCGCGGTGCGGCGCGCGACCGAAAGCCGCTCCTCGCGCCCGGAGCCCGTGAACCACACCAAAGATCACTTCCGTGCCCTCCCTACACATCCGGTGCACATCTGGTGAACATCCGGTGATGGAGGAGGGGCGCGATGAGGAACGGAACGGCCCGGGCGGTAGTGGGCCCGGCGGCGCTGATCGTGCTCGGCCTCACGGCCGGACCGGCCGCGGCGCACGGCGCGGCGTGGACCCCGGTCAGCCGCAGCGTCGCCTGCACGCCCGACAGCGGCCGCTACCTCGGCTCGCCGGCCTGTGACGCGGCGCTGGCCGCGAGCCCCGGCGGGGCACTGGCCGACTGGGACAACGTCCGGCTCAAGGACGTCGACGGGCGGGACCGGGACCGGGTTCCCGACGGCAAGGTGTGCAGCGCGGGCCTCGCCCGGTTCCGGGGGCTGGACCTGCCCCGGGACGACTGGCCGGTCACCCAGCTGACCGCCGGCGCCCCGTTCACCTTCCGGTACCGCTCCTCCATCCCGCACGCGGGCCGCTTCGAGCTGTACGTGACCAGGAGCGGCTACGACCCCGGGCAGCCGCTGAAATGGTCCGACCTCGAACCGCAGCCGTTCCTGACGGTCACCGACCCGCCCCTGGTGGAGAACACGTACACCTTCACCGGGCAGCTCCCCACCGGCCGGACCGGACGGCACCTGATCCTGACCGTCTGGCGCAACACCCGGCTGCCGGACACCTACTACTCCTGCGCCGACGTGCACTTCCCCGCGGACCCGGGCACCGCACCCGCCCCGCCGGCGGGCGAGGGGGCCCAGCCGGCGCGGGCGGCGCAGGCCGCCGCCGAGGCCGGCGCCGGTGCGGGCGCTCCGATCTCCCTGGCGTCCGCCGCCCGCACCCCGGGCAGGGGCACGAACGGCGCGGCCGTCGCCGGCGCCTCGCTGGCGATCGTCTCGCTCACCTCGTTCCTGCTGCTGGTGTTCTGGGTCCGGCGGGTGAAGCGGTGCTGACACCCCCGCCCCAGCCCCCACCCCGGAAGGAGGAGCGCGCGATGGCCGTTCCCGACCCCCAGCCCCCGCAGGATCCGGACAAGGCCTACGCCGAGCTGCTCCAGGAGGTGCGTGTCGCCCAGACGGGCGTGCAGATCCTGCTCGGGTTCCTGATGACCTTCGCCTTCAGCCCCCGGTTCGCCTCGCTCACCTCGCTGCAGAGCAACCAGTACGTGCTGACGCTGGTCGTCGCGTTCGGCGCCGCCGCCTTCCTCACCGCACCGGCCCCCTTCCACCGGGTGGTCTTCCGGCGCGGAATGCGCGGCCGCCTGATCGTCGTCTCCAACCGGCTCGCCCTGATCGGGCTGGTCCTGCTGATGCTGGCGATGAGCAGCGCGCTGCTGCTCGTCGTCACCATGGTGCTGGGTCCCGGCAGTTCGGCGCTGATCGCCTCGTGCGTCTTCAGCGGCATCGTGTGGCTGTGGTTCGGCATGCCCATGTGGCACCGGCTGCGCCACGACCGCGACCGCGCCCGCGGCCCCGGAGGCATCTGACGGCACGTCGGACCGGGGTTGCGGGCCGGGCGGGGGTGAAGATGGCGGGGCCGGGCCGCGAGGCGGCGCAGCGCGACGAGCCGAGGGATGCCCCGTGGACCTGTTCCCCGCGATTCCACTGACGCAGTGGCACGACACCAAGGAGACGCTGCACCGGTTCACGCAGGTCGTCGGCAAGATCCGGCTGGCGAACAGCCCGCGGCGCAACCACTGGTGGAACGTGGCGTTCCATGTCACGGGGCGGGGGATCACGAGCCGCCCGATGGGCGGCACCGGCGGCCTGCCGGTCTTCACGGTGGACTTCGATTTCGTCGAGCACCGGCTGGTGGTGTCCGTGCTCGACGGCCGGACCACGTCCTTCCCGCTCGCCGGGCACAGCGTGGCGTCGTTCCACCGGGCGGCCCTCGACGCGCTGGCCAGGGTCGGCGTGACCGTGACCCTCGCGATTCCGCGCCCGTACGGCCTGCCCGACACGGACCGGCCGTTCGAGCAGGACACCGAGCACGCCGCGTACGACCCGTTCTGGGTCAACCGCCACTGGCAGGTGCTGACCCGGGTCGCCCTGGTGCTGGAGGAGTTCTCCGCCGGGTTCTGCGGGAAGATCAGCCCGGTGCACCTGTTCTGGCACTCCTACGACATCGCCGTCACCCGGTTCTCCGACCGCCGGGTCGAGCTCGGGGCGGAGGTCGACCCGGTGACCCGGGAGGCGTACTCGCGCGAGGTCGTCGCTTGCGGCTTCTGGTTCGGCGACGACGCCTTCCCCCGGCCCGCCTTCTACTCCTACGCCGCGCCGGAGCCCGAGGGCCTGGCCGGGCTGCCGCTGGACCACGAGGCGGCGCGCTGGATCTCCCGGGGCCCGGCCCGCCTGGCCGTGCTGGACTACGACGACGTCCGGGAGGGCCCGGACCCCCGCGCGGCCGTCCTCGGCTTCTACGCGTCGGTGTACCGGTCGGCGGCCGGCCTCATGGGCTGGGACGCCGAGCGCCTCGCCTCCCCCGGCGGTGTCACCGACCCCCTCCTGGCTTGAGCCGGCGGGCCGGGCCGGTCAGTGGATCCAGTGGGCCCGCTGATCGGTCAGCTCGTACCGGGCGCCGACGACCGCGAGCGTGCCCGCCGTGATCCGGGCGGCGAAGGCCGGCTCCCCCGCCAGCCGGGAGCGCACCCGGCGTACGTGCGCGGTGACCGTCGCGTCGTTGCGCGCGTCCCCCCGCAGCCGGTGGTCGATCGCGGGGCGGATCTGGTCGGTGAGGTAGCGCAGCGGGCCGGGCAGCGGATCCCCGGCCACCTCGGCGCGGACCGCCGCGGCGACGGCGCCGCAGGACTGGTGGCCCAGCACCACGACCAGCGGGATCCCCACCTCCAGCACCCCGTACGCGACGCTCCCCAGCACCGCCTGGTCCAGCACCTGGCCCGCCGAGCGCACCGTCATGAGGTCGCCGAGTCCCTGGTCGAAGACCAGCTCGGGCGGGACCCGGGAATCGATGCAGCCCAGGACCACGGCGAAGGGGTGCTGACCGGTGAGCAGCTCCCGGCGGACGGTCAGCGTCTCGTCGGGATGCTTCTCGTGCAGGGTGCGCCAGCGCCGGTTGCCCCGCTCCAGCTCCCGCAGCGCCGCCCCGGGCGTGGCCGGGCGGACCCGCGGGCCGGCGAGGCGGGCGGGCGGCGCGGCCCCGGAGGCGCCGAAGGCCAGGGCGGCGCCGAGGGCCACCGTGCCCGTCAGAGCGCCCCGGACCAGCCGGCGCCGGCCCGGGCCCGGTCCGCCCCGTCCCCCGTACCGTCCGCCGTCCCGTCCGCCGTCACGACCCTGCGCATCGAGCGTCATGCGGCACCACGCTAAGCCTCCCGGCGTCGGGGCGGCGCGTGCCGGACCGGCATGACCCACCCTTGGAACAATCTTGAACAAACCACCGCAATCGCCCTCCCGCACACCGTACGTTCCACGCCACACCCACCAGGCTTCAATCAGAAAATTCTTGATGACGTACTAGACTGACAGGTTGTTCGGCGCTGGAATCGGAACAACCCGGGCAAACCTGGGCTCCCTCCGGCGACCCGGAACTTTCCGGGAACGAGACGCGAGGGCCGATGGCAGCCACACCTGAGCGCGGTGATCTGACCCTGCTCGACGACGGGGACACGCACACGGAGCCCGAAAGGTCCTCTGCGTCCGAAAAGCCGGAAGAGTCCGGGAAGTTCGCCCGGTTCTCCGCCGGCCCCGCCGCTCCGGCCCGCACCCTGGTCGACATCCTCGACGCCTCCGTACGGGCGTACCCCGACGAGCTCGCCCTCGACGACGGCGCCGCGCAGCTGACCTACCGGGCGCTGGCCGCCGAGGTCGAGCGCCGCCGGCGCGCCCTGGCGGCCGCCGGGGTGGGTCTCGGCGACCGGGTCGGCGTCCGCGTGGCGTCGGGCACCAACGAGCTGTACGTCGCCGTCCTCGCCGTCCTGGCCGCCGGCGCGGCCTATGTGCCCGTCGACGCCGAGGACCCCGACGAGCGGGCCGAGCTGGTCTTCGGGGAGGCCGGGGTACGGGCGGTCGTCGGCGCCGGCGGGCGCATCGACGCCGCCGGCCGCGCGGACGCGACGGTGGCCGCCGCCCGGCCCGGCCCCGAACACGACGCGTGGATCATCTTCACCTCCGGCTCCACCGGCAAGCCCAAGGGCGTCGCCGTCAGCCACCGCAGCGCCGCCGCGTTCGTGGACGCCGAGGCCGCGCTCTTCCTCACCGAGGAGCCCATCGGCCCCGGCGACCGGGTGATGGCGGGCCTGTCCGTCGCCTTCGACGCCTCCTGCGAGGAGATGTGGCTGG
The DNA here is from genome assembly GCF_044748145.1 of Streptomyces sp. NPDC090022. Classification (NCBI taxonomy): domain Bacteria; kingdom Bacillati; phylum Actinomycetota; class Actinomycetes; order Kitasatosporales; family Streptomycetaceae; genus Streptomyces; species Streptomyces sp. NPDC090022. The sequence continues at coordinate 435,623 of NZ_JBIVFN010000003.1, read as the reverse complement.
CCTGGCGCTACGGCGCCTGCCTGGTGCCCGTCCCCCGCTCCCAGGTGCGCAGCGGCGCCGACCTCGGCCCCTGGCTGGTGGAGCAGGAGATCACCGTGGTCTCCACGGTCCCGACCCTGGCCGCGCTGTGGGAGCCCGAGACCCTCGACGAGGTCCGGCTGCTGATCTTCGGCGGCGAGGCCTGCCCGCCCGAGCTGACCCAGCGCCTGGTCACCGAGGGCCGCGAGGTCTGGAACACGTACGGCCCCACCGAGGCCACCGTGGTCGCCTGCGCCTCCCTGCTGACCGGCGAGGAGCCGATCCGGATCGGCCTCCCGCTGAACGGCTGGGAGCTGGTCGTGGTCGACGAGTCCGGCGAGCCGGTCCCGATGGGCGGCAGCGGCCAGCTGGTGATCGGCGGCGTCGGCCTGGCCCGCTACCTCGATCCGGCGAAGGACGCCGAGAAGTACGCCCCGCTGGAGTCCCTCGGCTGGGAGCGCGCCTACCGCAGCGGCGACCTCGTCCGCGCGGAGCCGGAGGGCCTGGTCTTCCTCGGCCGCGGCGACGAGCAGATCAAGCTCGGCGGCCGGCGCATCGAGCTGGGCGAGGTCGACGCCGCCCTCCAGGCCCTGCCGGCCGTCGCCGGCGCGGCAGCGGCCGTCCGCACCGCCCGCAGCGGCAACCAGCTGCTCGTCGGCTACCTGGTCACCCAGGACGGCTGGGACCACGCGGCGGCCACCCGGCGGCTGCGCGCCGAGCTGCCCGCGGCCCTCGTCCCGCTGCTCGCGCCGGTCGAGGAGCTGCCGACCCGCACCTCCGGCAAGGTGGACCGGGACGCGCTGCCCTGGCCGCTGCCCGAACTGGAGAGCACCGGGCCCGCCGAACAGCTCTACGGCACCGAGGCCTGGCTCGCCGAGCAGTGGAGCGAGACGCTCGGTGTCGCCGTCACCGGCGCTGCCGACGACTTCTTCGCCATCGGCGGCAACAGCCTGGCCGCCGCCCGGCTGACCACCCGCCTGCGCACCCGCTACCCGAGCGCGGCCGTCCTCGACATCTACCAGCAGCCGGTCCTGCGCAAGCTGGCCCGCCGCCTGGAGAAGTCCGTCCAGGACGACGACGCGTCCCGTGTCGTCGCGCCGGTCCCCACGCGCGCCAAGGTGGTGCAGTCGCTCCTGCTGCTGCCCCTGTTCACCCTGGTGGGCGTGCGCTGGGCCGTGGCGCTGCTGGCCCTGGGCAACGCGCTGCGCTGGTTCGGGGCGTACCCGTGGGCGCCGACCGCCTCCTGGTGGGTGGTGGCCCCCGCCGCGGCGCTGCTCTACAGCCCGCCGGGCCGGCTCGCGATCGCGGCGGGCGGCGCCCGTCTGCTGCTGCGCGGGGTGAAGGCCGGGCGGTACCCGCGCGGCGGCGGCGTCCACCTGAGGCTGTGGACGGCCGAGCGGCTGGCCGAGTACGCCGGCGCGACCTCCCTGACCGGTTCCTGGCTGGAGCGGTACGCGCGGGCGCTGGGCGCCAAGGTCGGCCCCGAGGTGGACCTGCACGCGATGCCGCCGGTGACGGGCCTGCTCAAGCTCGGCCGCGGCTGCGCCGTGGAGTCCGAGGTGGACCTGTCCGGGTACTGGCTCGACGGGGACCGGCTGGAGATCGGCGCGGTCAAGGTCGGTGCGGGCGCGGTCGTCGGCACCCGCAGCATGCTCTTCCCCGGTGCCCGGGTCGGCAAGCGGGCCGAGGTGGCCCCCGGCTCCGCCGTGGTCGGCCAGATCCCCACCGGCCAGCGCTGGGGCGGCGCGCCCGCGGTCAAGCTGGGCCGGGCCAAGCACAACTGGCCCAAGGAACGCCCGCCGCGCGGGCTGTTCTGGCGGGCCGCCTACGGGGCGGCCGGCTTCGGCCTCACGGCCCTGCCCGTGCTCGCCACCGCGCCCGCCCTGCTGGTGCTGAGCGCCTTCGTGCCCGCCGGCGCCGGACTCGGCGAGGCGCTGCGCGGAGCCCTGCTCGCCGTGGTGCCCGGGGCGCTCGCCTTCGGGTTCGCGTACGCGGCGCTGCTGCTGGTGTCCGTACGGCTGCTCAGCCTCGGCCTGCGCACGGGCATCCATCCCACGCACAGCAGGACCGGCTGGCAGGCCTGGACGGTCACCCAGCTGATGGACCTGTCCCGGGCGACCCTCTTCCCGCTGTACGCCGGGCTGATCACCCCGGTGTGGCTGCGCATGCTCGGCATGAAGATCGGCCGGGGGGCGGAGGTGTCCACCGTGCTCGCGCTGCCGAGCCTGACCACGGTGGGCGAGGGCGCGTTCCTCGCCGACGACACCTTGACCGCGCCGTACGAGCTGGGCGGCGGCTGGATACGGATCGGGCACTCCGAGATCGGCCGCCGGGCGTTCCTCGGCAACTCCGGCATGACCGCCCCGGGCCGCAGCGTGCCGGACGACGGGCTGGTGGGCGTGCTGTCGGCGACCCCGAAGAAGGCCAAGAAGGGCAGCTCGTACCTGGGTCTGCCGCCGGTGAAGCTGCCGCGGTCGGCCGCGGCCGCCGACAGCAGCCGTACGTACGACCCGCCCGCGCGGCTGCTGTGGGCGCGCGGCCTGGTGGAGCTGTGCCGGCTGGTGCCGGTGTTCTGTTCGGCCGCGCTGGCCGTGCTGACCGTGGCGGCGCTGTGCGCGCTCGCCGCGACCGGTGTGGGGGCCTGGGGTGCGGCGCTGCTGTCCGGAGCGGTGCTGCTGGCCGCCGGGCTGGCCGCGTGCGCGGTGTCCGTGACCGCGAAGTGGCTGCTGGTGGGCCGGCACCGCACGGGCGAGCACCCGCTGTGGAGCGGCTTCGTGTGGCGCAACGAGCTCGCCGACACGTTCGTGGAGGTGCTGGCCGTGCCGTGGCTGGCCGGATCCGTACCCGGTACGCCGCTGCTGAACCTGTGGCTGCGCGGGCTCGGCGCCCGGATCGGCCGGGGCGTGTGGTGCGAGAGCTACTGGCTGCCCGAGACGGACCTGGTGGTGCTGGGCGACGCGGTCAGCGTGAACCGCGGCTGCGTGTTGCAGACGCACCTCTTCCACGACCGGATCTTGAGGACGGATACTGTGGTCCTCCGTGAGGGCGCCACCTTGGGCCCGGGCGGAATCGTCCTGCCCGGGAGTACGGTCGGTGCCCACAGCACGCTGGGTCCCGCCTCGCTGGTGATGGCCGGGGAATCCGTCCCCGCCGACACCCGTTGGCTGGGCAACCCGATCGAGGCGTGGCGGACCTGAGAGGGTCCGGGCAGAGCACTGTGCAGGGAGCGGAAGCGGCAATGAGCGGCCAGAGGACAGCGGTGTCGGACCCGTACTTTCCGGCCAACGGCGATCCCCGTTACCGCGTGCACCGGTACGAGCTCGCCCTGGACTACCGTCCCGGCCCCAACCGGCTGGCCGGGACGGCCCGGCTCAGCGCGATCGCCGGGCGGGCGCCGCTCACCGAGTTCCACCTGAACCTGGCGGAGTTCAAGATAGGCCGGGTACTGGTGAACGGCCGGGCCCCGCGGTACACCCACCGGGGCGGCAAGCTGCGCGTCCAGCCGGTCAAGCCGCTGCCCGCGGGCGCCGCCTTCACGGTGGAGGTGCACTGGGCGGGCAATCCGAAGCCGGTGCGCAGTCCCTGGGGCGGCCTCGGCTGGGAGGAGCTGACCGACGGCGCGCTGGTGGCCAGCCAGCCGGTCGGTGCGCCCTCCTGGTACCCGTGCAACGACCGGCCGGCCGACAAGGCCTCGTACCAGATCTCGGTCAACACCCCGTCCGCGTACACGGTGGTCGCCGGCGGCCGGCTGCTGACCCGGACGACGAAGGCCAGCACCACCACGTGGGTGTACGAGCAGCCGGCGCCGACGTCCAGCTATCTGGTGGGCCTGTCGATCGGCGTGCACCAGACGGTGCTGCTCGGCGATCCCGGGCTGGGCGGCGTACCCATGAGCGCCCACGTGCCGGCGCACCTGCTGCCGCAGTTCTCCCGCGACTTCGCCCGGCAGCCCGCCATGATGCAGCTGTTCGAGGACCTGTTCGGGCCCTACCCCTTCGGGGAGTACGCGGTGGTCGTCGCCGACGAGGAGCTGGACGTGCCGGTGGAGGCCCAGGGCCTGTCGCTGTTCGGCACCAACCACGTCGACGGCGCGCGCGGCTCCGAGCGCCTGGTCGCCCACGAGCTGGCGCACCAGTGGTTCGGCAACAGCGTGACCATCGCCGACTGGCGGCACATCTGGCTCAACGAGGGCTTCGCGAAGTACGCGGAATGGCTCTGGTCGGAGCGTTCGGGGGGCCGCACCGCGCACGCGCTGGCGGCGGCCGCGCACCGGCTGCTGGCGTCGCTGCCGCAGGACCTGACCCTGGTCGACCCGGGCCGCAAGCTGATGTTCGACGACCGGCTCTACCAGCGCGGCGGCCTCGCCGTGCACGCGATCCGCTGCGCGCTGGGGGACCCGGCGTTCTTCCGCATGCTGCGCGACTGGACGACGGTGCACCGGCACGGGGTGGTGACCACGATGGCCTTCCTCAGCCATGTGGCGCGCTACGCGACGGAGCCGGTGGAGGAGCTGTTCTCGGCCTGGCTGTACGAGCCGGCCCTGCCGCCGCTGCCCGCGCCGCCGGTCCGCCCGCCCGAGCCGATGACCCCGGCCCGCCCCGCGTACCCGCCCACCAACGGCGGAGCGCCGGCCCACGGCCGCCACTCGGCCTGACGCGCGCGTTCGGCGGCGCGTGCGCCGGGTAGGCGCGCCACGTGAGCTACGTGCACAAGGGCGCGTCCTGCACCCGTGACGAGCGCTGCCTGACCACCCGGATCACGGCGGACGGCCGCGAGGGTCGACCACATCGAGCGGCACTACTTCACGGTGCACGACGACATCGATCCGACCGGGATCGTGCCCCTCGGCCCGGACCTCTCGGACTGGCTCGCGCCGCACGGCCGGGCGGCGCTGGGCGGCCGGCCGTGCGGCGGCGGCACACCGCCGGGCCCGGTCGCGCCGCCGGAGGTGGTGCCGACCGGGCATGGGCCGGAGGTTTACGCCGGGGCGAAGTGGCCAGACGCACGGTGCACGAGGTTCTCCGGAAGCTGAGGAGTGGTGACCGTGTCGGGCAAGGAGAAGACCAAGGCCAAGGCCGAGCAGGTCAGGGGCAAGGCCAAGGAGGCGGCCGGCCGGGTGGTCGGCAACGAGAGCCTGACGGCGAAGGGCCGCGCCGAACAGGTCAAGGGCGACGCACGCCAGGCCAAGGAGAAGACCAAGGACATGTTCAAGCACTGACACCGCGGCTCGTACGGCTGAAAAGCGGCGGCCGGCGGGGGGGGGGGGCCCCCCCCCCCCCGGGGGGGGCCCCCCCCCCCCCGGCCCGCGGGGCCCCCCCGCCCCCGGCCCCCCCGGCGGCCCCGGCCCCCCCCCCCCCCACCACGCCCGGGGCCCC
>NZ_JBIVFN010000003.1:0-430220 GCF_044748145.1 Streptomyces sp. NPDC090022 | reverse complement strand
TGGAACACCACATCTCACTTTTAAACGCCCCCCCCCGGGGGGGGGGGGGGTGTTCCGGGGGGGGGGGGGGGGGGGCGCGCCCCCGGGGGGGGGGGGGGGCCCCCCCCCCCCGGCCGTCCTGCGGTCACAAGGAGAGCCGGTCGACGAGGGCGGCCAGTGCCCGCGCCAGCGCCTCCAGGCCGGGGCCCGCCGGGCCGCCGGGCTCGCTCATGTAGAGGTCGCGGCGGATCTCCACCATCAGGGCACCGACCCGGGCGTCCTTCCCGTAGTACCGCAGCGGTACGTACGTGCCGGCGAACGGGCTGTCCAGGGCCGTGCCGCCGAAGTCCGCGAACGCCTCGCGCGCCGCGTCGAGCAGGGCGGGCGGCGTGTGGAAGGCGTCCGTGCCCAGGCAGATCGGCGGGCGCGGTCCGTCGCCGTGGAGCTCGTACGGCAGCGCCTTGGCCGGGTACGAGTGCACGTCGAGGATGATCGCCCGCCCGACGGCCGCCAGCCGCTCCTCCACCGCGTCGGTGATCGCCCGCGCGTACGGGTGGAAGTAGCGCTCGAGCAACCGCCCGCCGTCGAAGCCGGCCGGGCGGAGCTCCGCGCGGTGCGTCGTGCGCGTGTAGACGGCTCCCATGCCGCGCGCCAGCATCTCCTCCCGTTCGTCGGGGAACCGCTCGGGGTCGACGACCAGGCGCGAGAGCCGGTTCTCGAAGCGCCAGGGGGTCAGGCGCGCCGCCCCGGCGGCCCCGGCCGCGATGCGCGCGGTGTGCGCGTCGGTGATGTGGTCCAGCTCCGTCTCCAGCTCCCGGTCGTCCAGGACGATCCCGGCCCGGACGTCGGCGGGTATGGCGCGGGAGGAGTGCGGGACGTGCAGGAGCACGACGGAGTCGGGGGCTCCGGGGTGGAGCAGGGCGGCGGCGTCGCTCATCTGGTTCCTCGCTGCGGATCGCGGGTGGACGGGTACCCGGCCCATCATGTCGGGTCGTGATCATTCCTCCGGAAGGGCCCGGGCCGCGGAGCTGCCGGGCCGCTCACCGGGGCGCCGCCCGTGTTTGTATCCGCCGGGTATCGGTCACCGCTTGGTTTCCCGTCGATCCGGGCCGCGGACGCCCAGGGGCGGTCCGGCGCGGCCGGCCCGCCCGATGTCTGCCGTATGGTTCCTTTCGGCCGCCACACCCGCCCGATCCATCCGATTCATCTGATGCATCCGATCCGTCCGCGTCCGATCTGTCCGCGTCCGAACAGGAGCCGTCCCCGTGTCCTCGCCCGCCCCCGTGCGCGTGCTGCTCGTCGAGGACGACGAGCTGATGCGCCGGTCCTTCACCGTCGCCCTGGAGCGGTACGGGTACGCGATGACGGCCGCGGCCGACGGGCTGACCGGGCTGGAGCTCTTCCGCGACGGCGGCTTCGACCTGCTGGTCCTGGACGTGATGCTGCCCGGCCTGGACGGGATCGGGCTGTGCCGCAGGGTCCGGGAGACCAGCCTGGTGCCGGTCCTGATGATGTCCGCGCGCGGCGACGGGCTCGATGTCGTCGCCGGTCTGGAGGCCGGGGCGGACGACTACGTGGTCAAACCTGTGGACACCTACGTCCTCGTGGCCCGTATCCGCTCGCTGCTGCGGCGCGCCACGTACGCGCCCGTCCCGGCCCCCGGCGCCGCCCCCGCCGACGTACCGGGCCCGGCCGAGGGCGAGCGGCTGGTCTTCGGGGACCTGGCCGTCGACACCGGCGGCATGGAGGTCTTCGTCGCCGGCGAGCCGGTGGCACTGACCCCGACCGAGCTGAAGCTGCTGCTGGAGTTCGCCGCCCACCCGGGCATCGTGCTGGAGCGGCACACGCTGCTGCGCAACGTCTGGGAGTACGGCTGGGACGGCGACAGCCGGGTCGTCGACCTGTGCGTGCAGCGGCTGCGCCGCAAGCTCGGCCGGGACCGGATCGAGACAGTCCGCGGTTTCGGCTACAAGCTCAGGCGCTGAGGCGGGTGCTCAGGACCCGGGGGGTGCACGGGACCCTGCGCCCGCCGCGCTCGCTGCGCTGGAAGATCGCCGCGCTGGCCGCGGCCACCGCGTGCCTGGTCGCGGCGGCGGTGGGCGTACTGGTGCACGTCTGGACCGCTGACGACATCCGCGACCGGGCCCGGATGCGCGCGTTCAACGCCGTGTACACGGCCATGGAGACCTACCGGCGCACCGGCACCCTGGCGGGCGGCGCCGAGCTCGATCCGGCCGACCTGCCCACCGCCCTGCGCCGCCCGTCCGACGGCGAGCGGCACACGGCGTTCGACGGGCGCGTCCAGGGCAATGCCGGGCCGAGCGTCTGGGCCGCCCAGCGGACCGGCGGGCCGGGCAGTCCGGTGCTGGCGGTCGAGGTCAACATGGGCCCGGAGCTGTACGACCTGCGCCGGCTCGACATGAGCATGGCGGTGGCCTCGCTGGTCGCCCTGGCGGCGGCCGTGCCACTGGCGGCGTACGGGGCCGGGCTGCTGGGCCGCCGGCTGCGGCGCGTGTCCGAGACCGCGGGCCGGATCTCCGCCGGGGACCTCGACGCCCGCACCGGTCCCGTGGGGGGCCGCGACGAGGTGGCCGACATCGCCGCCACCGTCGACCTCATGGCCGACAGCCTGGGCCGGCGGCTGCGCACCGAGCGCCGGTTCACCGCCGACGTGGCGCACGAGCTGCGCACCCCCGTGGGCGGCCTGCTGGCCGCCGCCGACCTGCTGCCGGCCGGCGAGACGGAGGATCTGCTCCGGGCCCGGGTACGGGACCTGCGCGGCCTCGTCGAGGACCTGCTGGAGATCTCCCGCCTGGACGCCGGGGCCGAACGGCCGGTGAGCGCGCGGGTGCCGCTCGGCGCGGTCGTCCGGGAGGCGGTGGAGCGCACCGGACTCGACGCGCAGATCACCGTCGCGGGCGCGACGGCCACCGGTGCCCCGGACACCGTCGAGACGGACCCGCGCCGTCTCGAACGGATCGTCGGCAACCTCGTCGTCAACGCCCACCGGCACGGCGCCGCCCCCGTCGAGGTCGCCGTCGACGGCCGGACGGTCGTCGTACGCGACCACGGCCCCGGTTTCCCCGCGGACCTGCTGCGCGAGGGCCCGCGCCGCTTCCATACGGGCGCGGCGGAGCGCGGCTCCGGCCACGGGCTGGGCCTGACCATCGCGGTGGGCCAGGCCCGGGTGCTGGGCGCCGAGCTGCGCCTGGCCAACGCCCCGGACGGCGGCGCGGTCGCCACCCTGCGCCTGCCGGGCTGACCGCCCGGCCGCCGCCCGGCCCCGCACGACCGATACGAAGCGGAGCCGCCACCGATACGCGGCGGACCAGGGACCCGATACATCCCCCCGACACCCTTCGAGTGCGCCCATCGGCACCCGAAGAGGAGTCCCCCTGTGACCGCCGCACCCCACGCCCCCCTCGCATCGCACCCGACGACCGGGTACGCCGCCGTCACCACCGACCTGACGAAGGTCTACGGCAGCGGTGACACCCGTGTCGTCGCGCTGGACCGGGTCAGCGTCGCCTTCCGGGAGGGCGATTTCACCGCGATCATGGGCCCCTCCGGCTGCGGGAAGTCCACCCTGATGCACTGCGCCGCCGGGCTCGACACGGCCGACTCCGGCTCCGTCCGCATCGGCACCACCGAGCTGGGCACCCTGAACGACCGGCAGCTGACCGAACTGCGCCGGGACCGGATCGGTTTCATCTTCCAGGCCTTCAACCTGCTGCCGACGCTGACCGCGCTGGAGAACATCACGCTGCCCATGGACATCGCGGGCCGCGAGCCCGACAGGCAGTGGCTGGACACGGTGATCCGGATGGTGGGCCTGTCCGACCGGCTCGCGCACCGGCCCGCCCAGCTCTCCGGCGGGCAGCAGCAGCGCGTCGCCGTCGCCCGTGCGCTGGCCTCCCGGCCCTCGGTCGTCTTCGGCGACGAGCCCACCGGCAACCTCGATTCCCGGTCCGGGGCCGAGGTCCTCGGCTTCCTGCGGGACTCGGTGCGCGAGCTCGGGCAGACCGTGGTGATGGTGACGCACGACCCGGTCGCCGCCGGCTACGCCGACCGCGTGGTCTTCCTTTCCGACGGCCGCCCGGTCGACGAGATGGTCCGTCCGACCCCGGAGCGGGTGCTGGACCGGATGAAGGCGTTCGACACCCGCGCCCGCACCAGCTGACCCGGCACCGCCCCTCCGCCTCCATCTCCATCTCCGTCTCCGTCTCCGTCTCCGCCTCCCCCTCCCGAAAGCTCCCCATGCTGAGAACCGCTCTGCGCAACGTCCTGGCGTCCAAGGCCCGTCTGGCGATGACCGTCCTCGCGGTCTGCCTGGGTGTCGCCTTCGTCTGCGGCACCCTCGTCTTCGCGGAATCCTCCGCCGCGGCCTACCGCGCCTCCGCGTCGAAGAACTTCGCGGGCATCGCGACCACCGTCACCCCCAAGGCCGTACCGCCCGGTGCCGGCGCGGAAGGCGACGCCTCCGTGCTCGACGACGCGCTCGTACGGAAACTGGCCGAGGTGCCCGGTGCCGCCTCCGTGCGGCCGGCGGTCGACGGTTCGGCCGTCATGAACGCGGCGGACGGCCATCCGCTGCGGGCCGGCAAGGCGTGGGCGAACCTGGCCGCCGGCTACGTACCGGGCAAGGACGGTACGGACAGCCGCCATCCCGTGCTCAAGGGCCGCGCCCCGCGCGGCGGCGACGAGCTCGCCGTCGACAGCGGCACCGCCGCCGCCGGGGGCTTCCGGATCGGTGACACGGTCACGCTGGCCACCGACGGCCCGGTCCTGAAGAAGCGGCTCGTGGGCATCGTCGGCACCCAGGACTCACGGGTGACCGCCGGCGGAACCCTCGCCGTGTTCGACCGGGCGACCGCCCAGCAGCTGTTCGCCTCTCCGGGCCGCTACACCTCGATCGACCTGTCCGCCGCGCCCGGCACCAGCCCGGCCACGCTCCACGAGCGGGTCGCCGCCGCGCTCCCCGCCGACCGGGCCGAGGCCGTCAGCGGCGCCGCCCAGGCAGCCCAGCAGGCCACCTACCTGGACACGCTGACGCGCGGTCACCAGAAGATGCCGATGGTCTTCGCCGGGGTCGCGCTCTTCATCGGATCCTTCCTCATCGTCAACACCTTCACCATGCTGGTCTCCCGCCGCACCCGGGAGATCGCGCTGCTGCGCGCCATCGGCGCCTCGCGCCGCCAGGTGGTCCGCTCCCTGCTCTGGGAGGCCGTCCTGGTCGGCCTCGTCGCGTCGGCGGCCGGATTCGTCCTGGGCCTGGGCATCGCGTCCGTCCTGCCCGGCCTGCTGAGCACCGCCGAGGACGCCCTGCCCCGAGGGCCCCTGGTGATCGGTGCGCGCCCGGTCGTGGCGGCGTTCGCGGTCGGGGTGGGCGTCACGGTGCTCGCCGCGTGGCTGCCCTCGCGCAAGGCGGCCCGGGTCGCGCCGCTGGAGGCGCTACGCGCCTGCGAGCAGCCGCCGGGCGCCCGCGCGTCCCGGGTGCGCGGCGCGGCGGGAGCGGTCGTGCTCGTCCTCGGCGCCGGGCTGCTGGTCTCGCTCACGGGCGCGAAGGACGCCTCGGAGGCGAACCTTCAGCGGGCGATGGCCGGCTGCGCCCTGCTCGCGGTCGCACTCATCGTACTGGCTCCGCTGCTGGCCGTGCCCGTGATCCGGCTGACCGGCCGGCTGACCGGCCGCTTCGGGATCACCGGCCGGCTCGCCCGGGACAACGCGCTGCGGGACCCGCGGCGCACCGCGGCGACCGCCTCCGCCCTGATGATCAGTACCGCGCTGGTCGCCGGGCTCGCCGTGATCGGAAATTCCACGGGTACGGCCCTCGACCGGCAGGCCGCGGCGGGCCTGGGCGCCGACTACGTGATCAGCAGCCGCACCCATATGACCGCCCTCGACCCGGCGGCCGAGAAGCGGGTGGCCGCCACCCCCGGGGTGAAGACCTCCTCCGCGGTCGCCGACTCCGTCGTGTTCCTCGCCGGCGGCGGCGTCCGGGAGATCGCCGGCGTCACGCCCGCCGCCGTGCGCGAGGTCATGAAGCTCGACTTCGTCAGCGGATCGCTGGACGAGCTCGGTCCGGGCCGGGTCGCCGTCTCCGGCACGCTCGCCCGGGAACAGCACCTGACCACGGGCAGCCGGGTCGGCGCCCGCATTGGCACCGGCCAGGAGCTGAAGCAGTACACCGTCGTCGGCGTCTACCGGGACAACCCCACCGCCGGGACGGTGCTCGGCGACCGCTCGGAGGTGCAGGAGCACGGCTTCCTGCCCGGCTCCGTCCAGCGGATCCTGGTCCGCACCGACGGCGGAGCGGCCTCGAAGGCCACCGCGGACCGGCTGCGTGCCGCCGTGGGCGACAGCCCGCTGGTCCGCGTCAAGGACCGTGAGCAGCTCGTCCGCGAGGCCGCGGGCGCGCTGGACGACCTGCTGACCCTGATGTACGGGCTGCTCGCCATCGGCGCCGTGATCTCCCTGCTCGGCATCGTCAACACGCTCGCCGTGTCGGTCTCGGAGCGCACCCGCGAGATCGGCGTCCTGCGGGCGATCGGCCTGGACCGCGCCGGGATCCGCCGGATGATCCGCCTGGAGTCGGTGACCGTCGCGGCCTTCGGCACCCTGCTGGGCCTGGCGGGCGGCGTGTTCGGCGCCTGGGCGGTGGGCGCGCTGGCGGGCGGTGCGCTGGCGGAGTACTCCCTGGCGCTGCCCTGGGGCACCCTGCTCCTGCTGTGCCCGGCCTCCCTCGCGCTCGGCACCGTGGCGGCGGCCGCCCCGGCCCGCCGCGCGGCGGCCCTCGGCCCCCTGGAGGCCGTGGCGCAGTCCTGACCCGCCCTCCCCCTCGTCGCCGGCCGGCCGGGAACGACCCGGCCGGCCGTCGGCGGGCCGGCTGTCGGCGGGTCGGCTGTCGGCGGGTCCGCGGCGGGTGGTCGGCAGGTGGTCAGCCGGCAGCCAGGGCGTCCGCCTCGGCCGCGTAGAGCACGGCGGGGTCCAGGCCCATACCGGTGAAGTGGCCCGCCAGTTCCAGGGACAGCACCCCGTGCAGGCGGCTCCAGAAGGCCAGGGCCAGCCGCAGGGCCGCCGGCGGGGCGTCCGGGTGGCTCGCGGCCCACTCCCGGTGGCCGGCCAGGTGCTCCTCGACAGCACCCTCCCGGCCGCCCGGGGTGGGGCCGGGCGCGGTGGCGGCGCAGGCGTCGAGCAGGACGGACATGATCTCGGCGGCGATCGCGGTGATGTCCGGCGGCGCCTGGTAGCCGGGGACGGGCGTGCCGTAGACGAGGAAGTAGCGGTGCGGGTCCTCCAGGGCCCAGCGGCGCAGTACCCGGGCCAGCCCGGCGGGGCCCGCGGACCCGCCCGCGGCGCGGAAGGCGTCGGCGAGGCTGCGGTAGGCGTCCCGGACGAGTTCGGTGATCAGCTCGTCGCGGTTGGCGAAGTACCGGTAGAGCGCCGGTCCGCTCATACCCATCTGCTTGGCGATCGCGTTGAGGGAGAGCGCGGAGGCGCCGGAGCCGGCGATCTGCCGCCAGGCCTTCTCCTTGACCTCCTCGCGCACCTGCTGCCGGTACCGCTCGCGGGGGGTCTTCGTGCCGCCGGTCGTCATGCCCGCCACCTCTCGTCGCCGCTCACCGGGTGAGTGAGAACCTATCACCATCGGCATAGGGATTCACGAACAGAGGAGCCGCCGCCTTGACAGTGGCACACCGCCTGCCCATTCTAGTTACAGCTTCTAACGAACAGCAGAAGCTATAACCCAACGGGAACCGGACAGCCAGTGGAGGCCGTGATGAACACCGTCGAGCGCGTCGAGATCGTTCTGCCGGGGAAGGTCGAGCCCGAGGGCCTGGAGCTGCACCGGAGCCCGGTTCCGGTCCCGGCGGCCGGACAGGTGGTGATCGCGATGGAGGCGACGGGCGTGTCCTTCGCCGAGCAGCAGATGCGCCGCGGCCGGTACTACGACCAGCCGGCCTTCCCCTTCGTCCCCGGCTACGACCTGGTCGGCACCGTGACGGCCGTCGGCGAGGGCGTCGCCGACGCCCTGCTCGGCCGGCGGGTGGCCGCCATGACGAAGACCGGAGGCTGGGCGAGCCACGTCGCGCTCGACGCCGCCGACGTGGTGGCGGTCCCCGACGGCGTCGGCGCGGTGGACGCCGAGACGGCGGTCGTCAACGGCATCACCGCCTGGCAGATGCTCCACCGCAAGGCCCGGGTGCGGGCCGGCCGGACGGTGCTGGTGCACGGCGCCAACGGCGGTGTCGGCTCGATCCTGGTCCAGCTGGCGCTCGCGGCGGGCGCCCGGGTCATCGGCACCGCCTCCCTCCGTCACCACGACGCGCTGCGCGCCCTCGGGGTGACCCCCGTCGACTACCGCGGCGGCGACGTCGCCGCCCGGGTGCGGGCCCTGGCGCCCGGCGGGGTGGACGCGGTGTTCGACCACGTCGGCGGGGAGGGCGTCGTCGATTCGTGGCGGCTGCTGGCCCCCGGCGGCACCCTCGTCTCGTACGGCACCGCAGCCACCCGCGACGACCAGGGTTCCGGCGCGCTGCCGGTGCTCAAGCTGCTGGGCCGGGTGTGGCTGTGGAACGCGCTGCCCAACGGGCGCCGGGCGTACTTCTTCAACGTGTGGGCCGGGCGCGCCTACGCCAAGGACCGCTTCCGGGCCCGCCTGCGCGCCGACCTCACCGAGGTGTTCACGGCCCTCCAGCGCGGTGAGATCACGGCCAAGGTCGCCGCCGAGATCCCGCTGGCCCGCGCCGCCGAGGCGATGCGGCTGGCCGAGTCCGGCACGGTCGCCGGCAAGGTCGTCCTGGTCCCGTGACCGGAACCCGTTCTTACGGATCCATGACGGACGGCCCGGTGACCGGGCCGCGGGGACGGCTGCGGCATAGCGTCGGACGTATGCGCGTACTTGTGACTGGAGGAGCGGGCTTCATCGGCTCGCACATCGTCGCCGAGCTGGCCGGCCGCGGCCACGAGCCGGTGGTCTTCGACCTGGCGGAGGACGGACGGGACGTCCGGGACCCCGCACAGGTGCGCCGGGCCCTCGCCGGCATCGACGCGGTCTGCCACCAGGCGGCCAAGGTCGGCCTCGGCAAGGACTTCGGGGACGCCCCCGACTACGTCGCCGCCAACGACCTCGGTACGGCCGTCGTGCTGGCGGCGATGGCCGAGACCGGCGTACGGCGGCTGCTGCTGGCCGGATCGATGGTCGTCTACGGCGAGGGCCGCTACGAGTGCCCCGCGCACGGCGTGGTCCGGCCGGGGCCGCGGGCCGAGGCGGACCTGCGCGCGTGCCGGTTCGAGCCGCGCTGCCCGGTCTGCGGCGCCGACCTGTCCCCCGGCCTGGTCACCGAGGACGCGCCGGTCGACCCGCGCAACGTCTACGCCACCACCAAGCTGGCCCAGGAACACCTCGCCGCGTCCTGGGCGCGGGCCACCGGCGGGCGCGCGGTCTCGCTGCGCTACCACAACGTCTACGGGCCGGGGATGCCCCGCGACACGCCGTACGCGGGGGTGGCCGCGCTGTTCCGTTCCTCGCTGGCCCGGGGCGAGGCGCCGCGCGTGTTCGAGGACGGCGGCCAGCGGCGGGACTTCGTGCACGTCCGGGACGTCGCCTCGGCCAACGCCGTGGCGCTGGAGGACCTGGGGGCCCTGGGGGCGCCGGGGTTCACCGCGTACAACGTGGGCAGCGGCGATCCGCGGACCGTCGGCGACATGGCCAAGGCCCTCGCCGCCGCCTGCGCGGGCCCCGATCCCGTCGTCACCGGCGAGTACCGGCTGGGCGACGTACGGCACATCACCGCCGACTCGGCGCGGCTGCGCCGGGAGCTGGGCTGGCGGCCGGTGGTGCCGTTCGCCGCCGGGATGGCCGAGCTGGCGGCCGGGACGGACGCCGCCGCGCCCGCCGCCCCCTAGGGTGGGCGGGCCGCGCGGGGCGTCAGGCCGGGGCCGGAAGGGTCAGTTCGAAGCGGCAGCCGCCGGAGACGTTGCGGACGTCCGCGTGGCCCGCGTGGGCCTCCACGATCCCGCGGACGATCGCCAGGCCCAGGCCCGCACCCGCCGGAGGGGTGCGGGCCGGCGTACCGCGCCAGCCGGTGTCGAAGACGCGCGGGAGGTCCTCCTCGGGGATGCCCCCGCAGGCGTCGGTGACGGACAGCACCACCGCGCCCGCACGGCTCTCGGCGGCGATCGCGACCGTGCCGTCGGCCGGGGTGTGGCGGATGGCGTTCACGAGCAGGTTGGACAGCACACGGGTCATCTCCTTGCCGTCCACCTCCACCGGCAGCGGGGCGACGCCGTCGCCGACCAGCCGTACGCCGTGCTCGCGGGCGAGGGCGTCGACGCCGGTCATGACGTCGCCCACCAGGTCGTAGAGCGACATCCGGGTGGGGGTCAGGCTGAGCGCGCCCGCGTGGATGCGGGAGAGCTCGAAGAGGTCGCCGACCATGGAGTTGAGCCGGTCCACCTCGGTGCGCATCTGCCGGTGGTAGCGGGCGGGGTCGGCGACGATGCCGTCCTCCAGCGCCTCCGACATGGCGCGCAGGCCGGCGAGCGGGGTGCGCAGGTCGTGGGAGATCCAGGCGACCAGCTCCCGCCGGGAGGTCTCCAGGGCGCGTTCGCGTTCCCGGGAGGCGGTCAGCCGTTCGCCGGTGCGGGCCAGTTCCGCGCTGAGCGCGGCGAGTTCCGCCGGGGCGGGGACCGCAGGCGCCGTGAAGGTGCCGTTCTCGCCGAAGGCGCGGGCGGCGTCGACGAGCTCCCGGCAGCGCAGCACGACCTGCCGGCCCAGCAGCAGCGCGGTGCCCAGCGACACGCCGGCGGCCATCGCGACGACGGTCGTGACCACGGTCAGGTCGTGGGAGGACAGGAACATCGCCCACGCCACGGCGAGGGTGCCGGCGAGCATCGCGGACACCGCGACGGCCGCGACGACGGCGAGGGAGACGGCCACGCTGCGCCGCCGCAGCATCCGCAGGGCCACGGCCCCCAGCAGTCCGACGGCGCCCGCGCCCAGCAGGGCGTACAGGGCGATCAGCAGCAGGTCACGGTTGTTCATGGCCGCCCACCGTACGGGGTGCCGTGCCGGGCGCCGCCGCCGGGGCGGACGGGGCGGAGAGGGCCGCCGGGGCGGACGGCGGCGGGTGGGCGTCGAAGCGGTAGCCGGCGCCCCAGACCGTCTGGATCAGCCGGGGGCTCGCCGCGTCGTCCTCGATCTTCCCCCGGAGCCTGCGGACGTGGACGGTGACCGTGGACAGGTCCCCGAAGTCCCAGCCCCACACCTCGCGCATCAGCAGCTCGCGGTCGCAGACCCGCCCGGGGTTGCGCAGGAAGTAGGCCAGGAGATCGAACTCCCGCAGGGTGAGCGAGAGTTCCACGCCGTCCTTGGTGACCCGGCGGCCGGCCGGGTCCAGACTCAGACCGGCCGCGCCCAGCAGCGGCCCGGCGGCCGGGCCGGCGGGGGCGGCGGGCGCGGCCCGGCGCAGCACGGACTGCACGCGAAGGACGAGTTCGCGCGGGCTGAACGGCTTGGTGACGTAGTCGTCCGCGCCCACCTCCAGCCCGAGGATCCGGTCGTCCTCGTCGCCGCGCGCGGTCAGCATGATGACCGGGACGGGCGGGCCGCCCGCCTCCCGGGCGCGCAGCCGGCGGCAGACCTCCAGCCCGTCCATGCCGGGCAGCATGAGGTCGAGGACCACCAGGTCCGGGCGGCTCTCCTCGGCCGCCCGCAGCGCGGCCGGCCCGTCGGCGGCCAGCCGCACGGCGAACCCGGCCCGGGCCAGATACCCTGCCACCACCTCCGAGACGGTGGGGTCGTCGTCCACGACGAGGACCCCGCGCACGTCCTCGCCCCTGCTCTCCGTACTGCTGACCACTGCCATGGCCCCAGCCTGACATCCGTCCCGGTCCGGGTCTGCCCCGGCCTCCCGCTCCGCGCCACGCCGTCCGCGTTTCGTAAGGACTCAAAGCCCCTTTCGTCCGCCCCGGCTTCCTACGGTGAGGCTCGTGACTGATTCCACTTGCGCACCGCCCCGGGCGGATCTCGTACTGCCCTGTCTCGACGAGGCGGAGGCGCTGCCCTGGGTACTGGCCCGGGTGCCCGCCGGCTGGCGGGCCATCGTCGTCGACAACGGCTCCCGCGACGGCTCCGCGGACATCGCCCGCGCGCTCGGCGCCACGGTGGTGCACGAACCGCGCCGCGGTTTCGGCGCGGCCTGCCACGCCGGGCTGCTCGCGGCCCGCGCCGACCTGGTCTGCTTCTGCGACTGCGACGCCTCCCTCGACCCCGGGCTGCTCGCCCCCATGGCCGCGCGGGTCGCGGCCGGTGAGGCCGACCTGCTGCTCGGCCGCCGCCGGCCGCGGGGGCGCGGTGCCTGGCCCGCGCACGCCCGCGCCGGGAACCTGGCGCTGGCCCGGATGCTGCGCCGCCGTACCGGGCTCCGGCTGCACGACCTCGGGCCGATGCGGGTCGCCCGCCGCGAGGCACTGCTCGGCCTGGAACTCACCGACCGGCGCAGCGGCTACCCGCTCCAGATGGTGGTCCGGGCCGCCGACGCGGGCTGGCGGGTCGCCGAGACGGACGTGCCGTACCTGCCGCGCTCGGGGAAGTCCAAGGTCACCGGCACCTGGCGGGGCACCTGGCACGCCGTACGGGACATGCGCCGCGTGCTGGCCGAGCCGCCCCGCGCCGACGGCACGCCGGCCGAGGACGGGGTCCGTCGTTGAGCACCCTCCTCGTCATCGCGAAGGCCCCGGTCGCGGGCCGCGTCAAGACCCGTCTGACACCGCACTTCACACCGGAGGAGGCGGCCGCCCTGGCCCGGGCCGCGCTGGAGGACACCCTGGCCGCGGTCCTCGCCACCGACGTCCGCCGACGGGTCCTGGTGCTCGACGGGCAGCCGGGGCCCTGGCTGCCGGGGGGCATCGAGGTGGTCCCGCAGGGCGCGGGCGGACTGGACGTACGGCTGGCGGCGGCCTTCGCCCTGCCGGACGGCCCCGCCCTGCTGATCGGCATGGACACCCCGCAGGTCACGCCGGAACTGCTGGCCCAGGGGCTCGACTTCAGCGCCGCGGGCGCCTGGTTCGGTCCCGCGGACGACGGCGGGTTCTGGGCGCTGGGGCTCGCCGAGCCCGATCCGGCGCTGCTGCTCGGCGTCCCCATGTCCGTGGCGCACACCGGGCGGGAGCAGCGCGAGCGGCTGACCCGGTCCGGGCGGGCGGTGCGGGACCTGCCGACGCTGTGCGACGTGGACACCCCGGCCGACGCGGCGCGGGTCGCGGCCGCCGCCCCGGACACGCGGTTCGCCGCGCTGCACTCCTACCTGTGCGCGGTCACGCGATGACGGCGCAGCTCTCGCAGGCGGTGTCGGAGCCCGTACGTGCCTGGCGGGCCGACCCGTACGCCGACGCGCTGCGGGCCGGCCGAGGCCCCCTCTACCTGCGGCGCGCCGACGGCTGGCTGCTGCCGCTGGACGTGGCGCGCTGGTGCGCGGAACCCGACGAGGCCGACGCGACGGTGCTGGCGCGCTGCCGGGGTCCGGTCCTCGACATCGGCTGCGGGCCGGGCCGGCTGGTCGCGGCCCTGGCCCGGCTGGGGCGGCCGGCGCTGGGCGTGGACGTCATGCCGGCGGCGGTGGAGCGCACCGTACGGGCGGGCGGCAGCGCGCTGTGCCGGTCGGTGTTCGATCCGCTGCCGTGCGAGGGGCGTTGGGGCACGGTGCTGCTCATGGACGGCAACATCGGGATCGGCGGGGATCCCGTCGCCCTGCTGCGCCGCGCGGCCGGGCTGACCGCCCCGGACGGCGCGCTGCTGGTCGAGGTCGCCGCGGCGGACGTCGACGAGCGGGTCGAGGTCCGCCTCGACGACGGCAGCGGCACGGGTACGCGGGGCACACCGTTCCCGTGGGCCCGGGTGGGCACCCGCGCCCTGGGCCTCCACGCCGCCGAGGCGGGCTGGACCCGGGCGTTCGCCTGGCGGACGGCGGACCGCCACTTCGTCAGCCTGACGCAGTCGACGTGACCCGGCCCTGAAGGACCGGGCCAGCGGCACCCCGGCCCGGCGCGCCTTGTGCTCCACGAAGGAGGCGAGCTGGTGGAAGCTCCACGCGTGCAGAGAGGGTGTCGACGATCCCGAGGTCCACGCCGACGAACCCGGACGGGTTCTCGTTCAGCGGGGCCTCGGGCACCTCGCACACCGCGACGAGAGGGAACGTGCCGTCGCGCTCGGTCAGGTCCGACTCGCCCTTGCGGCCTCCACGCACACGTGGTCTTCCCCCCTAGGTACCGGCGTGGACCGTTCACCGACGAGATCCTCAGCCGCTGCGAAGACATCATGCGGAACGTGTGCGCCGACTTCGGGACAGAACTGGTGGAGTTCAACGGCGAACGCGACCACGTGCGCCTCCTCGTGCACTACCCGCCGAAGGTGTCCTGAACACACCCCACCCGCCGCGCCACCCGCCGCCGATGCCGGTCGGCGCGGCCCGGCGGCGCGGCCGCTCGGGCTGCCCCGCCGCCGGGCCGGGTGGTGCGGGCGGCAGCGGGGTTATGGCGCGGACGGGTTTCCGCAGTGGCGGCGGTGGTGGCGGCGGCGCAGGAGGGCGCGGGTGGCCGCGTACGCGGCGGTGGCCAGCGCGATCGCCGCCATCGCCAGCAGCCAGTTGCGCAGGTAGTCCAGCGGCAGCACGGTCGGGTTCGCCGTACCGCCGGGGCGCAGGAGCGGCGGGAGCGCGATCGCCGTCAGGGAGCCGGCCACGATCAGGGCGGCGCGGGCCGCCCCGCGCAGGCGCAGTCCGGCCGCCGCGGTGAGCGCGGCGACGGCGAGGACCAGCGGGGCGATCAGCCCGTCGTGCACGACCGCGCCCCCGGCCAGCCACAGCGCGATCCGCCAGGGCGCGGGCTCCTGGAGCAGCAGGGCGCCGCCGAAGCCCATCAGGGCGAGCCCGAGGCCGCCGCACACGTACCGGTACGTCATCACAGGACCTCCAGTCGGCCGACCCACTTGGTCTGGAGCACGCCGGGCCGGTTCGGGGCGATGATCCGGGCCGGGTAGCCGTGGTCCAGGGAGAGCACCTCGCCGCCCAGGCGTAGGGCGAGCAGGGTGAGCGGGTCCTGGGTGTACGTGCGGCCCATCTCCATCACCCGGTACGCGCCGGACGCCTCCAGCGAGACCACCCGTACCCGCGCGCCGGGGCCGGCTCCGGCACGCTCCAGCAGGTCCCGTACCCGGACCCCGGTCCAGCGGGCGGACTTGCTCCAGCCCTCGACGCAGGCGATGGGCAGGGTGACCTCGTGCTGCGGCATCGCGCGCAGTTCGTCCAGCGTGAGGCTGTACGGGCGCGGCCCGTCCACGGTCAGCCGCCAGTCGGCCAGCACGGCCTCGCCGACGGCCGCGGCGGCCGCCGTACGGTTGACCGGCAGCCCCTGCGGGCCGTGTTCCGGACTGCGCGGGGCGAACAGGTCGAGGGCGCCCAGGGCGGTGACGGACTGTCCGGCGGTCGTCAGCGTGACGGCTCCGACGCCGGCCGCGACGGCGCCCAGCAGCTGCCGGCGGTCGGGGCCGTCGGCCGCGGGCAGGGCACGGGTGCCGGCGGAGCGCAGGCTCCAGTGGTCGCGGATCCGCGGCCACTGGACCGCCAGGTGCAGCAGCAGCGCACCCACCAGGACCCAGGCGACGGCGTAGTGCACGGCCACGAAGGAGAACGGCCAGGGGTACCACTGGAAGGTGTTCAGCAGCCCGGTGAACAGCTCGAAGATCCCGGCGGCGACGAGCACGGCCACCGACAGGCGTTCCAGCCCGTGCCGCAGCGAGCGCACCGGCGGCCACGCGAAGAGCCGTGGGTAGACCGCCCACAGCTTGGCCAGCAGCAGCGGGATCGCGGCGATGCCGAAGATCACGTGCAGCCCCTGCGTGACCCGGTAGCCCCAGGAGGGGTGGCTGGGCAGCCGGTCGGCCAGCCAGACCGGCGGGTGCTGGAGGTAATGGCTGAGCACGCCGGTCACGAAGCAGACGACCATGGCCGGCCCGAGCCAGCGGCCGATGGCGGTGGCGGTCCGGGCGTCGTGCAGACGCCCCTTGAAGGTGACGGGCGGCCCGCCGCGAGGGGGAGAGGTGAAAGGCATGCGCCCATCACACCTGCGACGCGGGCGTCTTGGGCGGGTCGGACACCTTACGAAACGCGGACGTGCGGGGCGCCGGGCTCCGGTTACGGGTCCGGCTCCTGCGAGGCTGCGGACGTGAACCCACGCACCACCCCCACCGCACCGGCCCGCCCGGCCCCCGCCCGCCGCGCCGCCGGGACGGCGGCGGCCTGCGCCCTGCTCGCCGCCCTCACCACCGCGCTCGTCCTCACCATCCGCCACCACGGCTTCGTGGCCGGGCCCGTCGGGCTGTCCTGGTGGTACGCGGGCTGCTGGGCGCTGTTCGCGGGCGCGCTGCTGGCGCTGCGCCGGGTGCCGGCCGCCCGCGTCGTACCGCTGGTGCTGGCGGGCGCGGTGGCGGTGACGGCGACGGGGCTGGTGGCCCCGCCCCGGACCAGCACCGACGCGTACCGCTACGCCTGGGACGGCCGGGTGCAGTCGGCCGGGATCTCCCCGTACGACCACGCTCCGCGGGACCCGGAGCTGGCGCGGCTGCGCGACGCGTGGCTGTTCCCCACGGGCGCGGCCTGTGCCGGCCCGGACCGGGCGCCGGTCCCGCCCGCCGCGGGGACCCCGAGCACCCGGCCGCACTGCACGCGGATCAACCGGCCCGCCGTGCACACCATCTACCCGCCGGTCGCGGAGGCGTACTTCCTGCTGGTGGACGTGGTCTCGCCCGAGGGCGCCCGGCACAAGCCGCTCCAGACCGGCGCCGCCCTGCTGTGCCTCGGGGTCACGGGCGCGGCTCTGCTGGTCCTGCGCCGGCGGGGCGCCGATCCGCGCCGGGCCGCGTACTGGGCATGGTGCCCGGCGGTCCCCGTCGAGGCGGTGAACAACGCGCACATCGACGTGCTGGGGGTCCTGCTGGCCGTGGCCGGGCTCGGGCTGGTCGCCGCCCGCGGCACCGGGCGCCGGATGGCGGGCGGGCTGGTCCTGGGGGCGGCCGTCGCCACCAAGCTGATGCCGGCGATCGTGCTGCCGGGTGCGCTGTCGGGGGTGCGGCGGGTGCGCGACGCGGCCGCCGTGCTGCTGCCCGCCGCCGCCTTCACGGCGCTCGCCTACCTGCCGTACGTCCTGCTCTCGGACGGCTCCGTCCTCGGCTATCTCGGCGGCTACGTCGAGGAGGAGGGGTACGAGGATCCGTCCGCCGGCTCCCGGTACGCGCTGCTGCGGCTGGTGCTGCCGGACTCCTGGGCGCCGCCGGTGCTGCTCGCCGTGCTGGCCGGGGTCTGCCTGTACGTCCTGCGGCGCGGGGATCCGGGCCGGCCCTGGAGCGGGGCGCTGCTGGTGACGGGCTGGGCGTTCCTCCTGCTGACGCCGGGCTACTCGTGGTACGCGCTGCTGCTCGTCGCCCTGGTGGCGCTGGACGGCCGGTGGGAGTGGCTGGGCGTGGCGGTCGCGGGCGCGGCGGTGTACGTGACCGGTCAGGCCTTCGGTTCGCGCGCCGGCGTGAGCACGGTGGCGTACGGCGCGGCCGCCCTCCTGGTCCTGGCGGTCACCGCGGTCCGGCATCGCCGCCGTACCGGCCGGGGCCGGGCGGCGCCGGCCGGGGCCGGGGCTACGGCTTCCGACCGGACTCCGCGGTCTCGCTGACCGCCAGCGCGAAGGCCTCCGCCGGCGCGGAGGGGTGCGCGCGGTGGCGTACGAGGCCCAGTTCGGACGCCGGCAGCCCGCGCACCGGGACGAAGGCCAACCAGTCGCGGCCGGCGTGGTGATCGGCCGTGGACCGGCAGAGCAGCATGGCGCCGAGGCCGGCCGCCGCCAGGCTGAGACCTTCCTCGAGGGTGTTGACGCGGGGCCCGGCCGGGACCGGGAGGCCGCCCGGGGTCAGGCCGGGGGCCTGGGCGCGGACGGCGCGGGGGCCTCCGCGGTGATGTGGCTGGGCGGCGCCCTCGCCGCGGCCGCCCTGGGGCGGGCGCCGGCGTCGGGGCGCCTGTGAGCCCTGGCGGCCCGGCGGTGCCGGTTCTGGCAAGCTGCGGTGCATGACCGCGCCGCAGCCCGTCGATTTCGCGCAGCTCACCCGCCCCCGGGACCTGACCGCCCCGCTGCGGGCCCAGCTCGTCGACTGCTGGGTCCAGGTGATCAACACCGGCGGCGCCGTCATCCCCCGGGGGCTCCCCATGCCGCCGGTGCATGCCGGCCAGGCAGACCCGGTCTTCGGGCTGCTCGTCGACGAACTCGATCCGTACCGGGCCCGGATGCTGGTCGCCACCGTCGGGGGGCGGCTCGCCGGGTGGCTGGTCGTGCGGCGCGATCCGCATCCGCTCGTCGCCCACTGCGGCGCCGTCAACCACGTGATGACCCACCCCGGCTTCCGCGGCCGCGGGATCGGTGCGGCGCTGATGGGCCGGGTGCGTGAGCTCGCCCGGCGGGACATGGGGCTGGAACAGCTGCACATCGCCGTCCGGGCCGGACTGGGTCTCGAGGAGTTCTACGCCCGGCTGGGCTGGCGCGAGATCGGACGCTGGCCCGGCGGGCTGCGGGTCGCGCCCGGCGACGACCGCGACGAGATCCTCATGCACGTCGCCCTCTGAGCCGCCGGGCCGGCCGGGCCCGCCGAGCCCGCCGAGCCGCCCCACTCCCCCTGACGAGGCCGTTTTTCGGTCATCTCGCCGCGTCGCGCGTCCCCGCCGGACGAGAAGGGCATAACCACGGCCGCGAGGGATATCGTCCTACGATCGGCGCGTGGGAGGAGCAGTTGGGATGGAGACCGGCCCCCTGTACCTGGAACCGCGGCTGGCACCACGGCTCGCCGCGCTGCTCGGCTCGGCCCCGTTCCTGCACATGCTCGTCGACGCGCTCGGCTCGCCCCTGAACGTCCTCGTGCCCGACCAGGTGGCCGAGAACACCGAGGGCTTCCGGGAGGTCTACCGCCGCCACCGGCTCGCAGGGCAGGTCTTCTTCGCACACAAGGCCAGCCGTTCCCGGTCCCTGCTGCGCCGGCTCACCACGACGGACGCCGCCGTGGACGTCGCCTCCGTCGGCGAACTCCAGCACGCCCTCGGGGCCGGGTTCACCGCGGACCGTGTCATGGCGACCGGCCCCAAGGATCCGGCGTTCCTGTGGCTCGCCGCGCGGTCGGGGGCGACCGTGAACGCCGACGGCCCCGGCGAGCTGGAGGCTCTGGCGGGCCTGGTGCGCCGTCACGGCCTGCCGCGCGCGCGGGTCCTGCTGCGCCTGTCCGACTTCGAGACGACGGGCCCGAAGGTGCTCTCCCGCAGGAGCCGCTTCGGTACGTCCGTCAAGGCCCTGGGCCCGCTGCTGGACCTCCTCGAACGCCACCGGGACCACCTCGACCCGGTCGGGGTCGCCTACCACCTCGACACCACCAGCGCCGACGAGAAGGCCGTCGCCCTCGAAGGCTGCCTGCGCGCCATGGACGATCTGCGGCTACGGGGGTTCCAGCCGCGCGCCGTGGACATCGGCGGCGGCTTCGGCGTCAGCTACCTCGCCCACGCCGCCCAGTGGGACCGCTACACAAGCGAGCTCACCGCCGCGGTGATGGGCCGCCGCCCGGCCCTGACCTGGGGTGGTCACGGCTACGGTCTGCACGCCGAGGGCGGGACGCTGCGCGGCGCGCTGAGCCTGTACCCCGCCCACCGCCCGGTCGCCGGCGCCGGCTACCTCGACGCCCTGCTGTCCCGGCCCGCCCCGGCGCTCGGCCGGCCGCTGGGCACCCTGCTGCTGGAGAGCCTGTGCGACCTGTACACGGAACCGGGGCGGGCCCTGGCCGACGGCTGCGGGCTGACGCTGGCCCGGGTGCTGGAGGTACGCCGTACCGACGCGGGCCCCGCCCTCGTCCGCCTGGCCATGAACGCGAGCGACGTCGGCCTGGAGGAGCACGGGATCCTGATGGACCCCGTACTGCTGCCCCGGGCCGGCGAAGGCGGCGGCCCGCGGGAGCCGGTCGCCGTCCACCTCATGGGCAACCTCTGCCTGGAGGCCGACCTGATCACCCGCAGAACGGTGTTCCTGCCGCGGCCGCCGCGCCCGGGCGACCTGCTCGCCTTCGCCAACACCGCCGGCTACTGCATGGACTTCGGCGCCACCCACGCCCAACAGCAGCCGCTGGCCCGCAAGGTGGCGGTCCGCGGGGAGCCGGGCGCCTGGCGCTGGTGCCTGGACGAGGAGTACTGGCCGATCAAGGAGTACTGGCCGGTCGAGGAGTACGGCACGATCACCGATTCGGGGGGACGGGCATGAGGTACGACAGCATCACCGAGGCCATCGGCAACACCCCGCTGGTCCGTATCGATCCGGCCGTCCACGGCCTGCGCCACATCGATCTGTACGCGAAGCTGGAGATGCTCAACCCGTTCGGATCCGTCAAGGACCGCGCCGCCTGGACCATGGCGCGCGACCGCCTGCCCGGCGCCCGGGAGCGCGGCGAGACGGTCGTCGAGCTGTCCAGCGGCAACACGGCCAAGGCGCTGGCCGTCATCGCCGGGATGCACGGGCTGCCGTTCAAGAGCGTCACCAACCGGATGCGCATCCCCGAGGTCAAGGACCTGCTCCTGCTGCTGGGCGCCGAGATCGAGGAACTGCCGGGCCGCGGCGAATGCCTGGACCCGACCGACACCGAGGACCCGCTGACCCTCTTCCACCAGCGGCTGAACCAGTCGGGGAGCGCCCACCTCCACACCGACCAGTACTTCAACGCGCTCAACACCGAGGCGCACGCGTCGGGCACCGGCCCGGAGATCGTGGCGGACCTGGACGGCCGGGTGCCGGACTGGTTCCTCGCCTGCGTGGGCACGGCCGGTTCCTCCAGCGGGGTGGCCCGGGCCCTGCGCGCCCACGATCCGGCCGTACGGGTGATCGGTCTGGTGGGCGAGAAGTCGGACTTCATTCCCGGCATCCGCACCATCGACGAGGTCCACGAGGTCGGCCTCTTCGACCCGGCCACCTACGACACGATCGAGTCGGTCGGCTCCGACGACGCCATCGACGGCATGCTCACGCTGATCCGGCGCTGCGGGATCCTCGCCGGGCCCACCGGAGGCGCCGCGTACCAAGGAGCGGTACGCCATCTGCGGCCGCTCGACGACGAGTCGACCGGGCCCGGGCGCAGGACGGCGGTCTTCATCGTGTGCGACCGGGTGGAGAGCTACCTCGGGTACGTCAAAGAGCGCCGCCCGGAGCTGCTGGGCCGCCCGCCCGCGCGGAACTCCGTGACGACCCTGACCGCCGCCGAGGTGCGTGCGGCGCAGGTCATCGACGTGGCCGACGCGCGCAAGTGGCTGGCGGCCGAGCACCCGCTGGTGATCGACCTGCGCAGTTCCTTCGCGTACGCCGCGCTGCACATCGACGGATCGGTGAACATCGTGGACGAGCTGTTCGACGAACTCCTGCGGGGCGGGCTGCCGTTCGGCAAGCGGCGGCCGGTGCTGCTGGCGTGCCCGGTCGGCGAGCAGTCTGCGCGCTACGCCGCCCTGCTGACCCGGATGGGACATCCCGACGTCCGCAGCCTCGCGGGCGGGATCATCGCGTGGCGGGACGCGGGCGCGCCGCTGGTGCGTGACTGACATGGCCGAGCCGCTGGAGGAGTTGCGTTCCTGGCAGCGTCCGCTGCGCGCCCAGTTCCCGATCATCGCGGCGGGTCCGGGGCCGGCCTACCTGGACAGCGCCGCGACCGCGCAGAAGCCGCGGGCCGTGCTGGACGCCGTCCAGCACTACCTCACCACCACGAACGCCAACGCGGGCCGCGGCTCGTACCCGTGGGCCAACGCGACGACGGCCGCGGTGGAGCGGGCGGGGACCCGTGTGAAGGAGTTCCTGGGCGACCCCGAACCGGACCGGTCGTCGGTGCACTTCACCAGCGGGGCCTCCCAGGGGCTGCGGACCGTCGCCCTGGACTGGCTGGCGGAGCTGCTCGGCGACGGGGACGAGATCGTCGTCCCGTTCGCCGACCACGAGGCGAACCTGGCGCCGTGGCTGGAGGTCCGGGAGCTGCTGGCCCGGCAGGGGGTGCGGATCGTGGTCCGGGAGCTGCCGTACCAGGACGGTTCCGGCGACTACGACCCGGTGGCGCTCGCCGCCGTGGTCGGCCCGCGCACCCGTTTCGTGGCGGCCACCCACGTGCACCACGTGTACGGCGCCGACATGAACGTGCACCGGGTCCGCGAGGTCGTCGGCCCGGACGTCCCGATCTGCCTCGACGCGGCCCAGAGCGTCGGCCACGTGCCGTTCTCGGTCGCCGGACTCGACGTGGACTTCGTGGTGTTCTCCGGGCACAAGGCCCTGGCGCTGCCGGGGACGGGTGCGGTCTGGGCCCGGGGCCGGCGGGGGCCGCGGCTGCGGCCCGGCGGCTGGGCCGGTACGCCGAACACGGCCGGCATCGTCAGCCTCTCCGCCGCCCTCGACTGGCTCGACGCGGCCGGCACGGACCGGATCGAGGCGTGGACGGTGGCCCTGGCGGCCCGGCTGACGGACGGCCTGAGCCGGCTGGAGTCCTACGAGGTCCTGGGCTGCCGCTCCAGCCTCGCGGCCGGGTCCGCGGTGCAGCGGCGCCGGAGCATCGTGGCGTTCCGGCACCACCGGATCGCGTCGCGCGATCTCGGGTTCATCCTCTACAGCCACGGGTTCATGGTCCGCTCCGACAGCCACTGCCAGGCGGGCGCCGGGGCGGGGGACGGGTCGGTGCGGGTGAGCGTACACGTGTACAACACCGTCGAGGAGATCGAAGCGTTGCTCACCACCCTCGCCAGTCTGCAATGATTTTCATGTGGAGTTCAGGGCCGTGAGAACGGCAGAGGCGCGAGCGGACAGAAACATGAACGTGCATACGGTGGCGGCCACGCGCTGGGTGGAGCGCTGGGAGCGGCAGCAGCAGCGCTACGCGATCGACCGCGAGGAGCGGTTCACGGTCATCTCGGACGTGGTCGAACGCGTGACGACGGGCCACCCGGCCCCGCTCCTCCTCGACCTGGGCTGCGGGCCGGGCTCGCTCGCCGCCCGTCTGGCGCAACGGATGCCGGCGGCCGAGGTCGTCGGTGTCGACGCCGATCCGCTGCTGCTGGAGCTGGGGCGGGCGCACCACGGGTCGGCCCTGCGGCTGGCCGAGGCCTCGATCGGGGAGCCCGGCTGGCTCGACACGCTCGCTCTGGACCGCCCCGTGGACGCCGCCGTCTCGACGACGGCCCTGCACTACCTCGGTGCGGACGCCCTGCGGCGGACCTACCAGGAGCTGGCGCAGCGCATCCGGCCCGGCGGGGTCCTGGTCAACGGCGACCACCTGGAGCCGGACTCCCCCAAGGTCCACGAACTCGCCGTCGACATCGGCCGCCGCCGCGCGGAGCGCCAGCGGGCGCTGGCGTACGAGGACTGGGAGAGCTGGTGGACGGGGGTCCGGGCCGACCCCGAGCTGACGCCGCTCCTGGCCGCCGGGGACCGCGGCGCCCACCCGCGCTGCGAGGGCAACGACCTGACCCTCACGGACCACCTGACCCTGCTGCGCGAGGCGGGGTTCGAACACGTCGGCACGGTCTGGCAGTTCGGCAACAGCCACGTGGTGGTCGCGGTCCGCTGAGGCGACAGCCGGGCCCGCCGGCCTCGCACCCCTGACCCGGCCCCCCGGTCGCGCACCCCGCCCGGGCACCTGCTCCGGACGCCCCGTCACCCACCCCGTTCCGGCCCGTCGGCCCGCGTCCGGCGCTCCGGGGTGTCACCCTGGATGGCGACGGCGGGCCGCGGATCCGGCCCGGCGCGGCCCAGCGGTGGTGACAGCGGCACGGAGCGTGAACGATGGGGATGTCTACGAGCGAGGTCTTCGGCGCCCCGTGCTGGGTCAGCCTGATGGCCCGCGATCTTCAGGTGGCGCGGCGGTTCTACGGCGCCGTGCTCGGCTGGGACTTCCGGACCGATCCCCTGGACGAGGGATTCCTCGGCGCCGAGGTGGCGGGCGTGCCGGTCGCCGGGATGCGGGCGCTGGCCCCGGACCAGGCGGTTCCGGTGGCCTGGACCCCGTACTTCGCCGTCGATGACGCCGATGTCGCGGCCGACCGGATCCGGGAGCGCTGCGGCACCGTCGCGGTCGGGCCCGTCTCCTTCGCCTCCGGCGGCCGCGGCGCCCTGGCCGCCGACCGGGACGGCGCCGCCTTCGGCATCTGGGAGGGCACCGTCGAGGCCGACTGGCGCGTGGGCTCGGGGCACGCGCCGGCCTGGCTGGAGCTGCGTACCCGGGACGCCTTCGAAGCCGCGATCTTCTACGGCGAGGTGCTGGAGTGGGCCACCGGACGGCCCGGGGCCTGCGAGGTCTCGTACGAGGACGACCAGGTCGTCCTGCGCCAGGACGGCGAGCCCGTGGCGCGGCTGAACGGCGGGGCCGAGGACGCCGCCGCGCCCGCACCGCACGCCCGGCCCCGCTGGAACGTCCACTTCCGCGTCCCCGACCTGGACCGGGCCGTCGCCACCGCCGAGGCCTTCGGTGGCAGCGCGGTCTCGGCCGTCGCCTCGAACGACACCGAACGCTGGGTCACCCTGCGCGACCCCGAGCAGGCCCTGCTCACCCTGACCTCGCCGCGTCCGTAGGGTCCTCCCCGCCCCGCGGGGGCCGGATCCGGACAGTGGGCCGTAGACCGTGGGGGCCCGTCAGGGTGAACCGGACGTCTTGATCATCTCCGGCGAAAGGCCGCGCGGCCCACCGTGACCGGTTCACCCACGCACGCTCTGTTCTCCTTCGGCACGCTGCGGGACGAGCGCGTCCGGACCGCGCTCTTCGGACAGGGACGCGGCCCCGCGACGCCTGAGCGCCTCGGGGCCGCGTCCGTCACCGCGAGCCGGCGAGCCGGCGGGCCCGGCGGGGCGGCGGTGCCGCGGGCGGTGTCAGATGCTGTCGCGCTCGCTGCGCGGGGAGTCCTGGATCCGGCGGGCGCGCTCCTCGGCCTCGCTGAGCGCTTGCTTCGTCTTGCCCTTGGCCTGGTCCGCCTTGCCCTCGGCCTTCATCCGGTCGCTTCCGGTGACCTTGCCGACCGCCTCCTTGGCCTTGCCCTTGGCCTGGTCCATCTTGCCCTTGTCCGCCATGGCGAACTCCTTCGGTGGGGGAATACCGACGGGGTCAAACTAGGTGAAAGCCGACACCTGCGCGCGTCGGCCGCCGCCGGGCGCCCGCTACGGCCCGCCCTCCTCCGGCTCCTCGACGAGGTGCATGGCGGCCTCCTCGGCCGAGGCGGCCCCCGCGTCGATCCCCACGTCGTGCGCGATCAGGGAGTTCCCCTGCGGCCATGCGGCGGCCGGGGCCAGCCGTCCGGCGCGGGGGCCGCCCGCCTGCTCGGCCACGGGCTCGCCGTCGCCGTCCGCCAGGTCCCCGATGCCGTCCCCGGCCTGCGGTTCCTGGTCGGGCAGCTCCCGCGCGAGGCGTTCGTCGAGGCTCTCGCCCCGCTGTTGCGCCACACCGGTGGTGTCGTCCCCCGCCCGCGTATGGGGCCGCTCGGGTGGTGACCAGCCCTGGTCGAGCAGGGCGTCCGTACCGGGCTCGCCGAGGCAGTCGTCCATGTCGGGCTGCCGCTCGGAGGGCTCGTCCTCCGGCTGGGGCTGGTAGACGTCGTCGCCGCGCGCACTGGTCTCGCTCATGATCCGCTCCTTTAATCGCGGCGGTCGCCGGACGGCGCCGCACAGTCCCCCGGCGCCCCGTCCACAGGGCTCCTGCCCGGCCTGGACGACGTCATTCAGCCACGAGTCCGGGCCGGCGGCCACCGGCGCGGCGACCTACGGCTGCGCGAGGGCCCGCGGGTCCGCCGGGCGCGGGACGAAGACCGGGGAGTCCGACTGGTAGAAGAGGTCGATGTCGGCCTCCTCCCCGCCGACGATCAGGGTGTCCCAGGCGCCGCTCTCCCGCAGGGTGCGCAGGGTGGCCGGGGCGACCGGGGACAGGTGCGCGCGGAGTTCGGCGTCCGAAGGCAGGCCGGGCAGCCGGGATGCCAGACGTTCGCGGATCGCGGCCATCCGGTCCAGCAGCGCCTCGAGGTCGCCGCCGTCCGCGGCGTCGGCACCCGTACCGGCACCCGCACCCGCACCCGCACCCGCAGCCGCGACCGCGCCGCCGGGGACCCCGGCGGCGCCGGCGGCCGCGGCGGCACCGCGTGCCGCTTCCGCGCTGCGCGCGATGATGTCCTTGATGGCGCGGGTGACGCCCTGCTCGTCGGTGGTCACCATGGCGTTCCAGGCCCGGCTCTTGTGCCGGTACTGGAGCATGGACATCGCCGCTTCGTGCCGGATGAAGTCGGCGTCCCGCAGCGGCCTGCCCTGCCAGGCCCGGCTGAGCGAGCGGGCCAGCGACGTGGCGGAGGCGAGCCCGCTGTTGAGGCCCCGGCCCGGCCAGAAGTGGATGGCGTTGGCCGCGTCGCCGAGCAGGAAGCCGTACGTACCGGGGGTGGTCGCGGTCGGCCGGTGCAGCTGCGCGGTGAACCGCGGGCGCTGGACCATGTCCAGCCGGAAGGAGGTGATCGCGGACAGGTCGTCCTCGGCCACCCCGAACAGGCCGAGGCCCTGCCGGATCTCCTTCCACAGCGGCGAACTGCGCAGCAGGGCGGGCAGGAAGAGGGTGCCGTGGGTGGGGCAGCGGAACTCGTTGTCCTCCTCCTGGCGGCTCATCAGGCACGGGCGGGCGGCGATGCACTCCTCGAAGACCTGGCGGACCGGGTCGATGCCGATGACGCTCTTGGCCTCCTCCCGGGTGAGCCGCATGTTCAGGAAGCCCTCGCCGCGCAGCGAGTTCAGGAGGAACCGATTCTGCGACACGGTGAGCAGCACGCTCATCGGGTCCGGCAGCTTCGACTTGACCCGCAGGCCCAGGACGATGTCCTGGAGGTGCTCGCCGTCGAGGGAGTAGATCGAGGCGTCGGCGGCGCCGAAGCGGTCGGCGTAGTGCTCGCGGGTGCGGGAGCGGCCGCCCTCGCAGACGACCAGGACGTGCTCCTGGGTGAGCCGGCTCTGCTGTTCCGCCACGTCGAACCGGCGGGGGACGAGGCGGATCGCCGGCCGCCGGTTCGCCAGGTCGAGCAGCCGGTCCTCGATGTGGGCGATCCGGATGTTGCGCGGCGGGCGGCCGTCGACCGAGTCCGGTCCGACCGGCCACATCTCGGAGTACGCCGCCTCGTCGCCGAACAGTGCGCCGAGCACCTCCTCGGACAGGGCGAGGTACTGCCGGCTCTGGACGGTCACCACCTGCTGGCGGCGGAAGTTGCCCTGGGTCTCGTCCTTCCAGACGACCGCGGCGCCCTTCCTGGTCCAGCGTCCGTCGTAGACGGTGATGGCGGTCCGGCCGGGCAGCAGCTCGTCGAGCGCCAGGGCGAAGGCCAGGCCCACCGGGCCGCCGCCCGTGACGGTGACGCGCAGCGTGCCGGGGTCCGCGGCGGACGCCCGGGGGACGTCCAGGAGGGAGAGGTCCATGACCGTCTCCATGGCGTCCTGGCCCTCGTAGAGGAAGGTCTCGTCGCCGATGCGGATGCAGTCGTTCGGGCGGAGCACGTGCCGGGTGACGCGCTGCTCGTTGACGAACGTGCCGTTGCGGCTGTCCCGGTCGTAGAGGACGAACCCGGCGTCCTCCGCGAGGATCTCGGCGTGCAGCCGGGAGGCGCTGGGGCTGACGATGACGACGCCGTTGTCGCTCTTGCGCCCGAAACTGAGGGGCTCGTCGCCCAGAATCACGCTCTGCCCGGTGAAGGGACCCGTGCGCCCCACGATGACCGACGACACTCGACACTCCTCGATTGCGATGCGGCTGACTGCCCGTACGAGAGCAACACGTCATCGCGAACGTGTTCGGTTCAACCTTTTCTTGGAATGTCGTGCGCACCGTTGAACCGGGTGTCCGGCCGGCACGTGATGTACGCGTCGGCCGACGATTCAGAGGAGAACCGCCCCCATGCACAACGACGAATCCGAGACCGTGACGGAGGCCGCGCTCGCGGCCACCGGTGCGGCGACCGCACCGGGCACGGAGACGGCCGCCACCGTCGGGACGACCGCGGCCGCCTCCGCGGCCACGCCGGGTGCGGCGGGCGGGGAGCGGCTGATCGCGGGCCGCTACCGGCTGCTGTCCCGGCTCGGCGAAGGCGGGATGGGTACGGTGTGGCGGGCGCGCGACGAGACCCTGCACCGGGAGGTCGCGGTCAAGGAGGTACGGGCCCCGGCCGGCCTGCGGGCCGACGACATCGCGCGGATGTACAGCCGGCTGGAGCGCGAGGCGTGGGCGGCGGCCCGGATACCCGACCGCAACGTGGTGACGGTCCACGACGTGGTCCTGGAGGAGGGCCGGCCCTGGATCGTGATGGAGCTGGTCCGCGGCCGGTCGCTGGCCGATCTGCTGCGGGCCGAGGGCCCGCTCACCCCGCGGCACGCCGCGCGCATCGGCGCCGAGGTGCTGGGCGCGCTGCGCTCCGCCCATGCCGTCGGCGTGGAGCACCGGGACGTGAAGCCGGCGAACGTGCTGCTCGCCGAGGACGGGCGGGTGGTGCTCAGCGACTTCGGCATCGCGACGGTCGAGGGCAGCACCGCCCTGACCATGACGGGCGAGGTAGTCGGCTCCCCCGAGTACCTGCCGCCGGAGCGGGCGCTGGGCCGCCCCTCGGGCCCCGCGTCGGACCTGTGGTCCCTCGGCGTGATGCTGTACGCGGCCGTCGAGGGCATCTCCCCGTTCCGCCAGGACACGGCGCTGAGCACGCTGCGGGCCGTGGTGGACGAGGAGCCGCCGGAACCGACCCGGGCCGGCCCGCTCGCCCCGGTCATCGCCGGGCTGCTGCGCAAGGAGCCCGCGCAGCGGACCCCCGCCGCCGAGGTCGCCGCGGCCCTTCGGGAGATCGCCCACGAGCCGGACGCCACCACGGCCGCGGCCCGCGTCCTGCCGGAGCCGGCGCAGCCCGCGGAGTCCGCGGAGCCCGACACGGCGGCGACGCCCGCCACGGGACCGACGCCGGTGGCCGCGACGCCCACCCTGCCCGCGCCCGCCACACCCATGGCATCCGACGCACCCGTCACACCCGACGCACCGGCCGCGCCCGCCACGTCCACCACGCAGGCCACCCAGGCCACGCACACCGCGCAGGCCGCCCCCACGGCCCCCACCGTGGCCGCCGCCCCCAACCCGCCCGCCACGCCCGCCACGCCCGCCGCCCCGCACCGCAGGCGCCGTACGACGGCCCTCGTCGCCGCCGGCGCGGCCGCCTGCGTCCTGACCGCCGCCGCGGTGGTCTACGCCGTCACGCGCAACGGCGAGGACCCCGGCGCGGGTTCGGGCGTACGGGTCTCGGTGGCCGGCGCGAACACGACCTACACCGGCACCTGCCCTACCCCCGAGGGGCGGGCGCCCGCGTTCACGGCGACGTTCACCGCGCCCGAGCCGACCCTGATCTCCTACCGCTGGGTGTCCGGTGACGGCTCGGTGGTGGACCCGCACTGGCGCACCATGTCGATCGGGGACAAGGCCAACCCGACGGGGCACGACACCGTGCGCCTGACGACCTGGGCGAAGACCGGCACCCTGACCACCGGAATGGCCGTGGAACTCCAGAGCCCCACCCGCACCACCTCCAACCCGGTCCCCTTCTCCATCACCTGCACCGGATGATCCCGGCCGGACGGGACCGTGACGACGACCGGGGGCCCGGGCCCCTGGGCCGGGTCGGCCGGATCGCCGTACGGAGCGTGGAACACGGTGGAGACGGCGCCCTCCTCAGGGGCGCCGGTCGTACGGAACCGGCCCCGGATCAGGACGAAGCCGTCGACGTCGCGCAGGGGACGGTGGCCGGTGCGGGCAGGAAGAACAGCAACAGCAGCCGCCGCGACCACGATCCGGACGACCGGCTGTGCACGGTCAGCCGGGGCTCCTCGACGAACGGCCTCTCCCCCGAGGCTCTCTGCACGACAGTCACCCATGCCCCCCAGCACGCTTCCGTCCCGCCCGGACCGCAGCATCCATCGCCCGGTCGCCCCCCACGCTCCGGCCAATTGCCCATGATCAACTGCCCTTGAAACGTGAGGGGCTGAGGGAGATGCGACAGCTCCTAGGCGCGTCGTACCGAGCCCTCGACCGGCGAGCCCGCGCGCAGTTCCAGCCCGGGGCCGGTGAAGGCGGAGCGGAAGCGGCGGTCGTGCGAGACGGCGACCACCGCACCCGTGAACGCGGCGAGCGCCTCCTCCAGTTCCTCTACCAGCGTCGGCGACACGTGGTTGGTCGGCTCGTCCAGGACCAGCAGGCCCGCCGGCCGCGTCACGAGCCTGGCCAGCTCCAGCCGGCGGCGCTGGCCCGCCGACAGGGCGGCGACGGGCACGTGCAGGTCCTCCGCGCGGAACAGTCCGAGGGCGAGGAGTTCCTCCGCGTACTCCTCGGGGTCGCCGGGGCGCCCCGCCGCGAAGCCGTGCAGCAGCGGGTGCCGGGCGGGGTCGAAGGCGATCTCCTGCGGGAGGTAGCCCACGGAGGTGTGGCGCCGCACCGTTCCGCGGTCCGGCGTGATGTCGCCGGCCAGGACCCGCAACAGGGTCGACTTCCCGGCCCCGTTCGGGCCCGAGACCAGCAGTCGCGCCCCCGGCCGGATCGCGAGTTCCGGCAGCGACAGCCGGCCGTCGACCGCGATCTGGGCCAGTTCGGCCACGTACGGCGTGTCCTCGGGCAGCGGGGCGGCGGCGTCCCCGTCGATCCGCGCGGCGAACCGCAGCGGCTCCGGCGGCGCGGGTACCGGTTCCCGCAGCAGCTGGTCCAGCTGCCGCCGGGCCGCCCTGACCTGCCCGGACAGCTTGGCGTCGTGCGAGCGCCGGTGCTTGCCGAAGCCCTGGCGCGGGTCCTTGCCGGTGGTGGCCAGCCGCTGCCCGGCGGCATCGACGAGGCGCCGGGTACGGTCGAGCGCGTCGAGGTACTCCTGGTGGCGCTGCTCCCGGCCCCGGCGGGCGGCGGCCCGGGCGCCGCGGTAGCCGGCCCAGCCGTCCCCGTACCGCTTGACGGTCCGCAGATCGCCGTCCACCTCCAGCACGGTCGTGGCCACGGCCTCCAGGAACGCCCGGTCGTGGGTGACCACGACCAGCGTGCCGCGGTGCGCGCGCAGGTGTTCCGCCAGCCAGGTCACGGCGGGCTCGTCGAGGTGGTTGGTCGGCTCGTCCAGCAGCAGGAGTTCCGGGGCCGCGCCCAGTACGCAGGCCAGGGCGAGCCGGGACTGCTCCCCGCCGGAGAGCGAGCCGAGGGTCCGCCCCATGCCGATGTGCCCGATGCCGAGCGCGTGCCGGGCCGCTTCGGTGCGGGCGTCGGCCGTGTATCCCTCGCGGGCCTCGAACTCGCCGATCAGGTCGCCGTACGCGTCGAGCTCCGCGGGCCCGGCGGCGGCGAGCGCGGCCTCGGCGGCCCGGATGCGTTCCTCGAGGGCGCGCAGCTCGTGCAGTGCGGCGTCGACGGCGTCCTGGACCGTGCGCCGCGGCCCGAGGTCGAGGGTCTGCGCGAGGTGGCCGACGCCGCCCGGGAAGGAGACGGTGACCTGCCCGTGGTCGGGCCGCTCGGCTCCGGCGATCAGGCGCAGGAGGGTCGATTTGCCGGAGCCGTTCTCGCCGATGACGGCGGCCTTCTCGCCGGGCCGCAGGGTGAGGGAGACCTGGTCGAGCACGACGCGGTCGCCGTAGGCCTTGCTGACGCCGCTGAGGGCCAGCTGGGAGACGGGAGCGGTGGCGCTGGGACGCATGGGATTCCTAGGGGTACGTGGGCCTTCTTCCTGACGCGGGGAACGCCTGACGGGCGGCTCCGCGAGAGCCGCGTCCGTCCGGCGCACCGGGAATCAGAGGAAGAAGTAGTGCACGCACATGGGAACAGCCTACCGCGAACCGGACCGTCTCGTCTTCCAGCCGGCCAGGGAGGTGGCTAGACCAGCACGTTCTTGTAGAAGAGGCTGGAGCGCCGGTCGCCCTCCACACCGGTCGCGAAGCCGAGGAAGAGGCGGGCCTCGCCCGCGTCCGTGCGGTAGACCGCCAGGCCCTCGGGCTCGCGGTGGTGCAGCGTGGATCCGGCCTTGGTGAGGACCGGTCCCTGCTTCACGGTGCCCGTGTTGATGTCGATGCTGGTGACGTAGGAGTTGCCGTCACCCACGGGGGTGCCGGGCTCGGGGTAGGCATCGCCGGTCAGGTAGTACATGTACGAGCCGTAGAGGGTGTAGCCCTGGGGAGTTCCGGGGATCGCCGGCTGCGCGAAGTCGACCAGCGGCGTGCCGAAGTCCCTCGTCCGGAAGGCGGACAGGGGGTACACGGCGATGCGCTTGCCGGCACTGGTGTGGTAGCGCACGATCATGCGCTGGTGGACCGGGTCGACGGAACACGTGTACTCGGTGGCCCCGGAGATCGGCCGGTAGGCGGCCGAGGCCGCCGGAGAGGCCAGCGTGGTGTCGGCCTTGTAGGTGATGGGCGCCAGCGCCGTGCCGTACCCCTTGGTGTTCGCGGCGCACTCGATCCACAGCTCGGTGCCGGAACCGCTCGGCAGCGCGGCGAAGGCGACCCCGTGACCGAAGCCGTCGAGGTGCATGTACGAGAGGTAGTTCCCGTCGAAGTCCATCTTGTTGATGCACAGGTCGCCGTCGGCCTCGGAGCTCCCGCTCCGCTTGGTCGCCACGAACAGGAACTTGTTCTCCCAGTCGAAGGCGAAACTCTGCTGGACCCGCGCGCCGTGCGTGTCCTTGGACCGGAACAGGTCGTGCGACGGCTGCGAGAGGTCGAACCGCTTGGTGGCGGCCACCGCGGCGGAGGCGGACGACGCACCGACGCCGAGCCCGAGCGCCGCGAGCGAGGCGCCGGCGCCGGCGCGTATGAGGCCGCGGCGGGAGAGGGGGAAGCCGGAGGAGTGGTTCATGGGGGGACTCCAGAGCCATGGTTCGGATGCGGAACACGTGATGCTACGTGGCTCCGGCCGGGGTGACGGACCCGGCCCCGAGGGGCAGTTGGGTGTCCGACACGTACGGCCCGGACACGGGGTGCGATCCGGTGCACGCCGTGCGACGGGCGACGTGGAGGCCGTTGCGGGGATCCGGGTCGTCGGGTGCGGCTGTATACGGGCTTTGTGGCTGGTTATGATCGGCGCCTGTCGCTCGCGCGATCCTGCCCCGACGCATCCCGAGGACCGATGTCTCACATATCCGAAGGCACCCCAGGGCCGTCGAAGGCCCGAAGACGGCGCACTGTGCGTCTGCGTACGATGCTCATATGGCTCGCGGTCGTCCCCACCGTGGCCATGGGAACCCAGGTGGCGGTCACCGCCGAACGGCTGCTGGTTCAAGCCGACCACCTGCGCGACGACCTGGCCGCCAGCAAGCGGATCGGTGAGCCGCTGTTCCGGCTCATGGCCGAGCTGCAGGCCGAACGGAAGATGACCGCCGCACGGTGGGCGGGCTCCCCCGTCCGCGACGCCGACCTGCGCGAACGCAGGGCGGCCACCGACAAGGCCGTGGCCGAATTCCGCCGGCTCTCGGCGGACGCCGACGGCAGTCCGGAGTCCGGGCGGACCGCGGAACACCTCCAGGACGTCAGGACCCGCCTCGACCAGCTGACCTCCTACCGCTCGCGCGCGGACGCCCGCAGCGGCGTGGCCGCGCAGGCGATGGCGTACTACGACGGGGTCATCGACGGAATCACCGGCCTCTACCAGGGTGCTTTCGGCCACGCCGAGGACGCCGGGCTCCAGCAGGACAGCCGCCCGGTCATCGCGATGCTCTCCGCCTCCGAGATGCTGGCCCGCCAGGACACGATCCTCACGCTGGCCGGTCCGTCCAGGGAGCTGACGCCCGCCGCCTTCGGCGAGTTCCTGAACGACGCCGGGGCGCACCGGCACCTGTACGACACGTGGGTCGTGCCGTACCTGCCGCCCGAGGAGAAGCAGACGTACGAGCGCATCACCGCCTCGGACGCCTGGAAGGTGAAACTCCGCGTCGAGAACGCGGTCATCGCCCAGCACAAGATCACCGATTCCGGGATGAAACTGCCGGCGGACGTCGCGGACTGGCCGGCCGCACACCAGGTGTTCTCGGCGCAGCTGGCCGAACTCAGCGGCCAGCGCTCGCGCGACCTGCTGACGCACGCCGACCAGAAGGCCGCCGAGCTGGAGAGCGACGTCCTCTGGCTGGTCGGCGGCAGCTCCGGCGCGCTGGTGCTGGTCATCGGCGTCGTCGTGGTCACCACCCGTTCGGTGCTGCGCCGGCTGCGGCGGCTGCACGAGCGCACCGTGGCCATCGCCGAGGAGACCCTGCCGGACGTCGTCGCCCGGCTGCACCGCGGCCAGCGCGTCGACGACGACGCCCTCCCGGCGGTGAGCGGGGACCGGGACGAGGTCGGGCAGGTCAGTGACGCGTTCGCGCGCGTGGTCGCGGTGTCCGTCGACGGCCACCGGCAGCTCGCGGCCGAACGGCACGGCTTCGGCCGGTTCGCCTCCGGCATCGCCTCGCGCACCGGGAACCTGGTCAGCCGCCAGCTGAGCCTCACCGAGGACATCCAGGACGCCTTCGGGCACGACGAGGCGCTGCTCGCCGAGTTGATGCGGTCCGACCAGCTGACCGTCGGCATGCGGCGGCAGGTCGAGAACCTGCTCATCCTGTCGGGCGGCGAGATCCCCGACCCGCACACCGAGCCGATGCGGGTCGCCGACCTGCTGCGCGAGGCGGCGGCGGAGGTCGAGGACTTCCGGCGGATCGAACGGCACGCGCTCGACGAGGCGAGCGTCGAACCGAGCGTCATCAGCCAGATCAGCCACCTGCTGGCGGAACTGCTGGACAACGCCACCCGGTTCTCCCCGCCGAGGTCGAAGGTGGTGATCCGGGCCGAGCTGCTCCCGGACGGGCTGTCGGTGGAGATCGAGGACCGCGGGCCCCGCGTGGGCGAGGCCGGCTACGAGGAGATGAACCGGCGCCTGCACACGGCGCCGCCCTACTCCGAACTCGCCGAGAACGCGCACCGGCTGGGCCTGTTCGTGGTCGGCCACCTGGCCGACCAGCTGGGGGCCACGGTCACGCTGAGGCGTTCGGTGTACGGGGGCACCTCGGCGGTCGTCGTCCTGCCGGGCGACGTGCTGGCGCGGACCGCCGCTGCGGTCCCGTCCCCCGCCCGCACGTCCGCCGCACCCGCGCCCGTACCCGCACCTGCGCCGGTCCCCGCACCCGTGCGGCGGGCCGCGCCCGAGCGGGCACCGCACCCGGCCGGCACCGAGCGGCCGGAGCCGTCCCCCTCGACCGCACCCGCGCCCGCGTTGGCGCAGCGTACGCCCGGGCCGCGGCCCACGCCCGCGACCCCGGCAACGGCCACGCCCGCGACCACGACAGGCGCCGGTGCCGGGGCCGGCGGCGCCCGCCCGGCCCTGCCGGAACGCGTCCCGCAGACGCACATGACCAGGCAGTTGCGCGCACCGCGAGCACCCGAGCCGGAGCCGGGCCCCGGCCCGGACACCCCCGAAGAGGTCGCCGACGCCTGGGCGGACTACGAAGAGGGGACGCAGAAGGTGGAAGCCGAGCTCAGACAGGAACAGGACCAGCGATGACGACGACCCCCAACTCCCCGACCTCCAGCACCGTGACGTCGAACGACGCGATCTTCAGCGTCCTGGACAACCACCTGAGCCGGATCGCCGGCATCCAGGGAGCGGTGCTCCTCTCCAACGACGGGATCCCGCTGACCGCCTACCTCCTCGACCGGGACCAGTCGGAGCGCATGGCGGCCGCGGCCTCCGGGATCGCCGCCACGATGAAGGCGATATCCCGGGAGGTGGACGGCGGCCGCGTGATCCGCCAGCTGGTCGAGATGGACGACCGCTACCTCTGCGTCGTCGGGTGCGGGGAGGGCAGCACGCTCCTCGTGGTGACCTCCCGCAAGGCCCGCCTCGGCGAGCTGGGCGGCGAGGCCGTACGGACCGCGCAGGCGCTCGGCGAATGGCTGGGTACGCCGGAGCGTACCCAGGCGCCGACGCCGTAATGCCCGAGCCCGAGATGCCGGAACCCGAGGTGCCCGCGCCCGAGATGCCGGAACGCGAGGTGGCCGAGCCCGAGATGCCGGAGCCCGGTCCCTCCGAGCCCGGCCGCTCCGAGCCCGGCCGCTCCGAGGCGACCGGGTCCGAGCCCGCGGGGCTCGGACCCGAGGCGCCGCAGCGCGGCGGCCGGCGTACCCGGTTGTACGCGCTGACGGACGGCCGGACCGCCGCGCCGCACACGGTTCTCACCATGGACACCACGATCACGGCGGCCGTCGGCGCGGAGGCCCAGGGCGCGCTGCCCACCGAGTGGCAGGCCGTGCTCGCCATGTGCGCCCGCCCGGGCGGGCTGGCGGTCGCCGAGATCGCGGCGCGGATGCGGATCCGGCTCACCCCGATGACGCTGCTGCTCGGCGAACTCGCGGACCGCGGGCTGATCCACCACCGGCCGCCCCTGCAGGGGGCGGAGACCACCAACGTCCACATGCTCATGAGAATCAGGGACAACCTTGCCCGGATATGATGGATACGACCCGTCTGCCGCCGCTCCTGCCGGACAGGCGTCGCCTGTCAAGATCCTCATCGCGGGAGGCTTCGGCGTCGGCAAGACGACCCTGGTCGAGACGATCTCCGAGATCGAACCGCTGCGTACGGAGGAGCGGCT
This sequence comes from Streptomyces sp. NPDC090022, assembly GCF_044748145.1. Taxonomy (NCBI): domain Bacteria; kingdom Bacillati; phylum Actinomycetota; class Actinomycetes; order Kitasatosporales; family Streptomycetaceae; genus Streptomyces; species Streptomyces sp. NPDC090022. The sequence goes on along the minus strand of NZ_JBIVFN010000003.1, from coordinate 393,540 downwards.
GACCGCGGCCGGAGTGGGCGTCGACGACCTCGACGGCATCGAGTCCAAAGCGCTCACCACCGTGGCGATGGACTTCGGCCGGCTCACCCTCACCGACGCGGAGGTCGTCCTCTACCTCTTCGGCACTCCCGGCCAGGAGCGCTTCTGGTTCATGTGGGACGACCTGCTGGCCGGCGCCCTGGGTGCGCTCGTCCTGGTCGACACGCGGCGCCTGGACCGCAGTTTCCCGGCCATCGACTTCTTCGAGAGCCGCGGGCTGCCGTTCGTGGTGGGTGCGAACTGCTTCCACGGCGAACAGCCCTACACCGCGGAGGAGATCGCCGCCGCGCTGCACCTGCGGGACCCGGCCACCCCCGTGCTCCTGCTGGACGCCCGGGCCCGCACCGACGTACGCGACGCCCTCCTCGCCCTCCTCGACCTGCTGATCGGTGCGGCGGACGCGGCGTAGGGGTCAGGACGCCACCTCCAGCCGCGCGGGCGCGCCGGCCTCCTGCCGTACGGCCCGCCGGCGCCGCGACGGCAGGCCCAGGGTCGGGTTGGCGACGCCCCAGGCCGCGCCCTTGCAGATCAGTTCCTTGTACACGGCGGCCGCACGGCCCGTCAGGGCCCGCTCGACCGACCGGTCGTCGGCCGTGACGAACTGGATCAGGCCCTCCTTGCGGCCGAGCGAGACGCACTGCTGGAAGTAGCGGATGGGAATCCGGGGGACCTTGACTCCGGCGAGCCGGGCCGCGATGGCGTCGGCGGCCTGCCAGGCCATGGGGACGCCCGAGGCGCAGGACATGCGCAGCGGCTTGTCGCCGGGGCCGGTCGCCACCGCCGCGTCGCCCACGGCGTACACATCGGGGTGGGAGACCGAGCGCATCGTGCCGTCGACGGCGATCCGGCCGCCGTCGCCGAGTTCCAGGGTGGTGGCCGCCGCGATCGGGTGGACGGCGAAGCCGGTGGTCCAGACCGTGGCCGCGGAGGGGATGGTCCGGCCGTCGGCGGTGGTGACGGCGTCCGCCTCCACCGCGTCGACCGCGGCGTGTTCGTGGACGGTGATGCCGAGCCCGTCCACCACCTTGCGCAGGTGCGTGCGGCCCTTCCCGGAGAGCCAGTCGCCGAGGGCGCCGCGGGTGGCCAGGGCGACGTCGAGGTCCGGGCGGGCCTCGGCGATCTCGGTGGCGGCCTCCAGGCCGGTCAGGCCGCCGCCGACCACGACCACGGGCCGGCCGGCGCGCAGGGCGGCCAGGCGGTCGCGCAGGCGCAGGGCGCCGGAGCGGCTGGAGACCTCGTGGGCGTGTTCGGCGGCCCCGGGGACGCCTCCGGGGTTCCAGCCGCTGCCGAGGGCGTAGACCAGCGTGTCGTACGCCAGTTCCTCGCCCCCGGAGCCGTTCGCGGCCGTGACCGTGACCGCCTTGCGGTCCGTGTCCACGGCGGTGACCTTCGCGATCTCCAGGGCCACCCCGGTCCCCGCGAACATCTCGGCGAACGGCAGGGGCTTCAGGTCCTGGCCGGCGGCGAGCTGGTGCAGCCGGACGCGCTCGACGAAGTCGGGCTCGGGGTTGACCAGGGTGATGCCGACGTCCTGCTGGTGGAGCCGCTTGGCGAGGCGGCCGGCTGCGGCGGCGCCGGTGTAGCCGGCTCCGAGGACGACGATGCGGTGCTGCATGTACCTGCTCCTGTCTGGGCGGGGCTGCCGGTGTCCGGCGTGGTCTCGCCCCCTGAACCGGGCAGCCCCGCGATTCCTGACAGGATCAGGAAGTGACCTGCATCACACCACTTCAGAGGGTGTGGAGCGGCCCCTCCCCGTGGTCCGCACGGGCCCACAGCTCGGTCGCGCGGACGAGCTTGTCGGGGTTGACCTGGCTGCGGATCGCGGCGATGCCCTCCTCGGTGACCTCCAGGCAGCTGATCCCGATGACCCGGCCGTCCACGACCGCCACGAAGGCGGGCCCGCCGTTGGCGGTCGCGGCGTACACCTCGGGCACGCCGCCGACCAGGGCCCGCTTGGCCTTGCCGGGCTTGAACAGGCCGCGCAGGAACGTGGCGACCGCGAGCGCGCCCTCGAACGCCTTCGCGCGGGCCGGGACCTTCCCGCCGCCGTCGCCGATCGCGACCGCGCCCTGGGTGAGCAGGCGTACGAGGGGTTCGGTACGGCCGCTGGTGGCCGCGGCCAGGAACTCCTCGACGATCCTGCGCGCGGCGGCCTCGTCGATCTCCGTGCGCGTCCGGCCGGCCGCGATGTGCTTCTTGGCCCGGTGGTAGGTCTGCTGGCTGGCCGCCTCGGTGATGTCCAGGATCGCGGCGATCTCGCGGTGCGGGTAGTCGAAGGCCTCGCGCAGCACGTACACCGCCCGCTCGCCCGGCGAGAGCCGCTCCAGCAGGACGAGGACGGCGTACGACACCGACTCCCGCTGTTCCGCGGTGTCGGCCGGGCCGAGCATCGGGTCGCCGGTGAGCAGCGGTTCGGGGAGCCACCGGCCGACGTACGTCTCGCGCCGGGCGCGTGCCGAAGTGAGCATGTTGAGGCAGAGGTTGGTGAGGACCTTCGTCAGCCAGGCCTCCGGCACCTCGATGCGCGGGACGTCGGCCGCCTGCCAGCGCAGGTACGTCTCCTGCACGGCGTCCTCCGCCTCGCTCGCCGAACCGAGCAGCCGGTAGGCGATCGCCTCCAGCCGGGGCCTGGCGCTCTCGAACCGGTCCACGTCACTCATGATCAGGGGCATGACCGCGATCCTAGGCGCAGGCGCCCGGCGCGCGTCCCCGCGTGGCATGGGTGGTTTCCACATTCCCCGCGCGGTAACTGTGGTGACGCGCCACATGTGCCGCTGACCTGGGCGTTCCTATGGTGTGGCGACACGGAAACGTCCCCGCACCCTCCGGAAGTGGTACTCATGGCCGCCTCTGCCACACCCTCCCCAACGCCCGGCTCCATCAAGCGCGTCGTCGCCGCGAGCCTGGTCGGGACCACCATCGAGTGGTACGACTTCTTCCTCTACGGCTCCGCCGCCGCGCTCGTCTTCAACACCCTCTTCTTCCCCACGGCCGACCCGCTCGTCGGCACGCTGATCGCATTCGTCACCTATGCCATCGGGTTCCTCGCCCGGCCGCTGGGCGGGGTGGTCTTCGGGCACTTCGGGGACAAGCTCGGCCGGAAGAAGCTGCTGGTCGTCAGCCTGCTGCTGATGGGTGGTTCCACCTTCGCGATGGGGCTGCTGCCCACGTACGAGTCGATAGGCGTCGGCGCGCCCGTGCTGCTGACCGTGCTGCGGCTGGTGCAGGGGTTCGCGCTCGGCGGGGAGTGGGGCGGGGCCGTGCTGATCGTCGCCGAGCACGGGGGCGAGCGGCACCGGGGGTTCTGGGCGTCGTGGCCACAGGCCGGGGCTCCCGGCGGGAACCTGCTGGCCACCGGTGTGCTGGCGCTGCTGGCGGCCGTACAGTCCGACGCGGCGTTCCTGGCCTGGGGCTGGCGGATCCCGTTCCTGCTGTCCGGGCTGCTGGTACTGGTGGGGCTGTGGATCCGGCTGTCGGTGGCGGAGTCGCCGGTCTTCCTCGCCGCGCGGGCCAAGGCGGAGGCCGAGGCGGCGCAGGGCGTGCGGGAACGGCCGCCCGTGGTCGAGGTGCTGCGCCGCAGCCGGCGCGAGGTGCTCACCGCCATCGGCACCCGGTTCGGCGAGAACATCTCCTATTACGTCATCACCTCCTTCCTCCTCGTGTACGTCACCGTGCACCTGGGCCTGCCCAAGAGCACGGCCCTGAACGCCGTCCTCATCGGCTCCGCCGTCCACTTCGTCACCATCCCGGCCTGGGGCGCCCTCTCCGACCGGATCGGCCGGCGGGCGGTCACCCTGATCGGCTCGGGCGGCATGGCCGTGTGGGCCTTCGTCTTCTTCGCGCTGCTGGACACCAGGTCCTTCGCGGTCATCACCCTCGCCGTCACCACGGGGCTGCTGCTGCACGGCGCGATGTACGGCCCCCAGGCGGCCTTCATCTCGGAGATGTTCGACACCAAGGTCCGCTACTCGGGCGCCTCCATGGGCTCCCAGCTGGCCTCGGTCGTCGCCGGGGCGCTCGCCCCGATCATCGCCGTCGAGCTGCTGAAGGACTACGACTCCTCGCTGCCGGTGTCCGTGTACCTGTGCTTCGCCGCGCTGGTCACCACCCTCACCGTGTACCTCGCCCGCGAGACCAGGGGCCGCGACCTCGCCGCCGCCTCCCCGGTGTCCGGGTCGTCGGCTAGCGTCGAGGCGGCACCCGTGGGCGACCGGGCCTGAATCCCCGGTCCGGTCCCGTCGCGAAGGAGAACACTGGTGGTCATCCCGTACGGCGGTGGCGGCGGCGCCGACCCGGCGGTGGCCGGGCGGCTGCTGCGGCTGCTGGACCTGCTCGCCCAGGGCGGCGGCACCGAGGAGTTCGCCCGGCCCGCCGCCGAGGCCCGCGCCGCCGGCGCCCCGGCCGAGGAGCTGGCGTTGCTGGCGAGGGCCACCGACGTGGCGCTCGGCGTGCACCGCGCGCTGGGCCAGCACCGGCGCCGCGAGGCCGAGCTGGAGGCGCTGTTCGACACCGCCGGCGACCTCGCGGCCCTGCGCGACCTGGACTCCGTCCTGCGCGCGATCGTCCGGCGCGCCCGCAAGCTGCTGCACACCGACGTCGCCTATCTGACGCTGCACGACCCGGTGGCCGGGGACACGTACATGCGGGTCACGGAGGGGTCGGTGTCGGCCGCGTTCCAGCAGCTGCGCCTGGCCATGGGCGACGGGCTGGGCGGGCTGGTCGCGCAGACCGCCCGCCCGTACGCGAGCACCGACTACCGCACGGACACCCGGTTCCGGCACGTGGCGGCCATCGACAAGGGGGTGGACGAGGAGGGCCTGTGCGCGATCCTCGGTGTCCCCCTGAGCCTGGGCACGCGGGTCATCGGGGTGCTGTTCGCCGCCGACCGGTCGCCGCGCGACTTCGCGCCCGACGCCATCGCGCTGCTGGCCTCCCTCGCCGACCACGCGGCGATCGCCATCGACAGCGCCCGGCGGCTGGAGGAGACCCGGGCGGCACTCGCCGAGCTCGACGCCGCCAACCGTACGGCCCGCGCGCACAGTTCGGCGATCGCGCGGGCCGCCGAGACCCACGACCGGCTCACGGACCTGGTCCTGCGCGGCGGCGGCGTGGCCGAGGTGGCGCGGGAGATCGCCTCGGTCCTCGGCGGCCGCCTGGTGGTGCACGACGCCGACGGCACGGAGCTGGCCCGGGTGGGTCCCCACGGGGGCGTACGCCCGGGGGCCGGGGAGGACGTCACCGCCCATGCGCCGTCGGCCGACGCGGTCGCCGCCTCCCGTGGCGGCGGGCGTGCCGTGTGCGTCGAGGGAGGGGTGTGGGTCTGCGCGGTCCTGGCGGGGCCGGAGCTGCTCGGTGCCATGGCGCTGACCGGCCGTGCGGACCTGGGCGACGCGGACCGCCGGCTGTTCGAACGCGCGGGCCTGGTCACGGCGTTGCTGCTGCTGATGCGCCGGTCGGTCGCGGAGGCCGAGGACCGGGTACGGGGCGAGCTGCTCGACGATCTCCTCACGCCGCCCGTGGGCCCGCCGTCCGTCGGCACGCCGGACGGCGGCGGCGACGGGGCTGGCGGCGACGGGGCTGGCGGCGGGCTCGGGCTGCGCGCCCGGCGGCTCGGCGTCGACCTGGGCCGGCCCACGTGCGTCCTGGTCCTGCGCTGCGATCCCACCGCCCGCGCCCGGCTGGTCACCGAGGCCGCCCGGCAGGCCCGTGCGCTCGGCGGCCTGGCCGGCCCGCACCGCGGCCACGTCGTGCTCCTCGCGCCGTGCGCCGACCCGGGCCCGCTTGCCGTCGCGCTCGCCGAGGACCTGGGGCGGGCGGTCGGCGCCCGGGTCACGGCCGGCTCGGCCGGGCCCGCCGCCGGACCCGGACAGATCCCCGCGGTGTACGCCGAGGCCGTCCGGTGCGCGGAGGCGCTGCACACCCTGGGCCGGGCCGGCGAGGGCGCCGCCCTGCCCGACCTCGGCTTCGTCGGGGTCCTGCTCGGCGACCGCACGGACATCCACGGCTACGTGACGCGGGTCCTGGGCCCGGTCATCGACTACGACACCGCGCGCGGGACGGAGCTGCTGCGCACCCTGGACGCGTACTACGCCCAGGGCGGCAGCCTGTCGCTGGCCAAGGACGCGCTGCACGTCCACGTCAACACGGTGGCGCAACGGCTGGAACGGGTGGCCCTGCTGCTCGGCCGGGACTGGAACGCCCCCGGCCGGGCCCTGGAGAACCAGCTCGCGCTGCGCCTGCACCGGCTGCTGACGCCGTAGCCGCGGGGATGGGGCAGGGGGTTCAGCCGCGCCGGTGGGCCGTGAGCAGCAGGTACTCCCAGTCCATGGCGCCGTCGGCGGCCATGTGCTCGCGCGCGAGTCCGTCGAGGTCGCGGTCCAGTGCGGCGACCTTGTCGGGGTCGTCGGCGACGGCGCGGTACACGGCGATGGTGGGACCGTAGGTGGCCTTGAAGAACTCGCGGAAGTCCTCGGCTTGCGAGAACCGCTCCACGCGTACGGTCCGCCGGCGCGCGTCGATGTCGATGACGCGGTCGCCGAGCAGCGCGGCGACGTGCTCCTCGTCGCCCCACAGCGGCGGCGGCTGGGCGCCGGGCGGGGGCGGCGGCGCGTACGGCTTCATGGTGGCGAACATCCGGCCGATGAACCCCTGCGGCGTCCAGTTGGCCAGCCCGATCGTGCCGCCGGCGCGGCAGACGCGGACCAGTTCGTCCGCGGCCCGCTGGTGGTGCGGCGCGAACATGATCCCGACGCAGGACATGACGACGTCGAACTCCCCGTCCGCGAACGGCAGCGCCTCGGCGTCGGCTTCCCGCCAGTCGAGCCGGGCGCCGCGCACCTTGGCGATCTCCCGGCCGACGTCGAGCAGTTCGGGCGTCAGGTCGGAGGCCACGACGTCGGCCCCGGCCAGGGCGGCGGGGATCGCGGCGTTCCCCGAGCCGGCGCCGACGTCCAGCACGCGGTCCCCGCGCTGCACGCCGCAGGCCTCGACGAGCTCGGCCCCCAGTCCCGGGATGACGTGCGAGGCCACGGACGGGTAGTCGCCGAGCGCCCACATGGCACGGTGCTTGGACTTCAGGACACGGTCGGCCGCGGCCTCGTCGGCGGAGGCGGTGGGGTCGGTCATGCGAGCCATCATGCGTCGCGGCCACCGGCGTGCCCGGCATGTCGCGTCCGGCATGTCGCGCGACGAGGAAGTTGTGGCGTTCGGCCGGTTCTGGTGCGTGCACGATAGATGCCTTGGGCATGTAATGGCCGTGGCAGACGGAACCATCGCATTTCGAGGTGCCTCCATGACAGAAGCCGTTGCCTTTCCCCAGAGCCGCAGCTGTCCCTACCACCCGCCCACCGCCTACCAGCCCTTGCGCGAGACCCGCCCCCTCTCCCGCGTCAGCCTCTTCGACGGACGCTCGGTGTGGGTGGTGACCGGACACGCCGAGGCGCGTGCCCTGCTCTCGGACCAGAGACTGTCCACCAACCAGGAGAACGCGGCGTTCCCCGCCGCCTCCCCGCGCTTCAAGGCCCTGACCAACCGCCGGACGGCCCTGCTCGGTCTGGACGACCCCGAGCACAACGTCCAGCGCCGCATGCTGATCCCCAGCTTCTCCGTGAAACGGACGGCCGCCCTGCGCCCCCGTATCCAGGAGACCGTGGACCGGCTGATCGACGACATGGTGGCCAAGGGCCCGCGGGCGGAGCTGGTCAGCGCCTTCGCCCTGCCCGTGCCGTCCTCCGTGATCTGCGCCCTGCTCGGGGTGCCGTACGAGGACCACGACTACTTCGAGGAGCTGTCCCGGCGCCTGCTGCACGGTCCGGAGGCCGCCGACGTCGGCGACGCGCGCAGACGCCTGGACGCCTACCTGGAGTCCCTGATCGAGCGCAAGCGCGCGGAGCCGGGTGACGGGCTGCTGGACGAGCTGATCGCGGAGCGGCTGGAGACCGGCGAGATCGGCCTCGAGGAACTGGTCGCCGTCGCCCTGGTCCTGCTGGTCGCGGGACACGAGACCACCGCGAACATGATCTCGCTCGGTACGTTCACCCTGCTGCGCCATCCGGAGCAGCTGGCCGAGCTGCGCGCGGACCCGTCCCTGATGCCGGCGGCCGTCGAGGAGCTGATGCGCTTCCTGTCGATCGCCGACGGGATGCTGCGGGTGGCGACCGAGGACATCGAGGTGGGCGGGACGGTCATCGCCAAGGACGACGGGGTGGTCTTCACGACGTCCGTCATCAACCGCGACGAGGACGTCTATCCCGAACCGGACACCCTGGACTGGCACCGGTCGGCCCGCCACCACGTCGCGTTCGGCTTCGGCATCCACCAGTGCCTGGGGCAGAACCTGGCCCGCGCCGAGATGGAGATCGCGCTGGGCACCCTCTTCGCGCGCCTTCCCGGACTGCGGCTGGCCGCGCCGGCGGAGGAGATCCCGTTCAAGCCCGGGGACAGCATCCAGGGGATGGTCGAGCTCCCCGTGACGTGGTGAGCGCGAGGGGCCCGGCGGACGCGCGGGACGCGCGGGCCGCCGTACGGATCGCGATCGACCGGGAGCGGTGCATCGGCGCGGGGCAGTGCGCGCTGACCGCACCCGAGGTGTTCACGCAGGACGACGACGGGCTCGGTGCGTTGCTGCCGGGGCGGGAGGACGGCGGGGGCAGTGCCCTCGTCCGGGAGGCGGCGCGCGCCTGCCCGGTGGCGGCCATCGCCGTCAGGCCGCTCTGACCACACCGCCCACTGATCACTGGCCTCTGGCCTCTGATCCCGCGTCCGGGCGGGGTGCGGCCGTCACGGCCCCGCCCCGCCCGGTGCCGTGTCCCGGGCGGCGAAGGCGCCCGCGCGGGCGGCCGCGGCCGCCGCCGTGGCCGCCCGGCGCGGCAGCCCGGGGTCGGGCTCGTCGCGCAGCAGGAGCAGCACGTGGTAGAGCGGCGCCGTCGCGGTGACCAGCAGCGCGTGGGCGTCGGTGGCGGCGCCGAGGTCACCGCGCGCGACCGCGCGGGAGACGACCGCCGCGCACCGCTCGTACCGGTCGGCCCAGAAGCGGGCGAGCGCCCCGGCGGCCTCCGGCGACCGGAACGACGCGGCGATCAGCGCCGTGGACACGGACGGGCCGGCGGCCAGGGCGTCGTAGACCTCCTGGTTCAGCGCGGTCAGGTCACCCTCCAGGGAACCGGTGTCGGGCGGGGACCAGGTGTCGTCGGCCGCCGCCGCGTCCAGTACGTCGGCCAGCAGTCCGCCCACGTCCCGCCAGCGCCGGTAGACGGTGGTGCGGTGCACTCCGGCGCGTTCGGCGACCGCATCCACGGTCAGCGCGTCGTACCCGCCCTCGACGAGCAGCACGCCCACCGCGTCGAGGACCTGGGCCCGGACCCGGGCACTGCGTCCACCGGTCCGGCGCCGGGCGGGAGGTTCGGAATGACCACTTGCAGGGGTCGATGTGTCCATGGCACGATTCTAACGCAACATTCGTCGCGTTAACCCTCTCGAAGGAGTCCTCCCGTGCTCATCGACCGCCACACCGCCCGCACCGCCCCCTCCCCCACCCCCTCCGCACGGAAGAAGCCGCATGCCCGCGCAGCTCACCGCTCTTGACGTCACCAAGTCCTACAACGGCCGCCTCGTCCTCGACTCCGTCTCCTGCGCCGTCCCCCCGGGCGGGCGCCTGGGCATCGTCGGCGAGAACGGCTCCGGCAAGTCCACCCTGCTCCGGCTGCTGGCCGGCGCCGAACGCCCCGACCAGGGCCGGATCGTCGTCCGCGCCGACGGCGGCATCGGCCACCTCGCGCAGGAGGAGACCCTCCCCGCCCACCTGACCGTCCAGCAGGTCATCGACCGGGCGCTGGGCGAACTGCGCTCCATGGAGCAGCGGATGCGCCACCTCGAGGCGCGGATGGCCGAGGGTGACACCACCGTCCTCGACGCCTACGCCGACCTGCTCACCGCCTTCGAACTGCGCGGCGGCTACGAGGCCGACGCCCGCGTCGAGCGGGCCCTGCACGGCCTCGGCCTCGTCGACCTGCCCCGCGACCGCGTCGCGGCCGGCCTCTCCGGCGGCGAACAGGTCCGGCTGCGCCTGGCCGCGCTGCTCGCCGCCGCTCCCGAGGTCCTGCTCCTCGACGAACCGACCAACCACCTCGACGACGCCGCGCTGACCTGGCTCGAGGACCACCTGCGCACCCGCCGCGGCACCACCGTGGCCGTCTCCCACGACCGTGTCTTCCTGGACCGGGTCACCACCGATCTGCTGGAGGTCGACGGCGATCTGCACCGGGCCGTGCGCTACGGCAACGGCTACGCGGGCTACCTCGCCGAACGCGCCGCCGACCGGCGCCGCCGCGCCGAGGCCCATGCCGCCTGGCAGGACGAGGTGGCGCGGCTGCGCGAGAGCGCCGCCACCACCGCGCGCCGGGTTGCGCCCGGTCGGCCCCTGAAGGACGGCAACAAGATGGCGTACGACCGCGCCGCCGGACGCGTCCAGCAGTCCCTGGCGAGCCGGGTCCGCAACGCCGAGGAGCGGCTGGCGCGCCTGCTCGCCGCCCCCGTGCCCGCCCCGGCCGAACCGCTGCGCTTCGCCCCCGCCCTGCACACCCCGCTCCCCCGGCCCGGGGACGGCCGGCCCGCCTCGCACGCCCTGGTCGAGGCGGAGGCCGTCGAGGTCCCCGGGCGGCTCGCGCCGGTCGGCCTGACCCTGCGGGCGGGCGACCGGCTGCTGGTCGACGGACCCAACGGGGCGGGCAAGAGCACGCTGCTGAACATCCTGGCGGGCACGGCGGACCCCGCGCACGGCCGGGTCGTACGGCGCGGCCGGACCGGCCTGCTCGCGCAGCGGACCGACGTGGGCCCGGCCGGACGTACGGTGCTCGAGGCGTACGCCCACGGCCGCGCCGGGACACCCGAGGAGCACACCGAACGGCTGCTGTCCCTGGGCCTGTTCGCCCGGGACCGGCTCGACGTACCCGTCGGCGCGCTCTCCGCCGGGCAGCGGCAGCGCCTCGCCCTCGCCCGGCTGGTGAGCGAACCCCTCGACGTGCTGCTGCTCGACGAACCGACGAACCACCTCTCCCTGGCCCTGGCCGAGGAACTGGAGGCCGCGCTCGCCGAGTTCCCCGGCGCGGTGGTCCTCGTCAGCCACGACCGGCTGCTGCGGGAGCGCTGGACGGGCGACCGGCTCATCCTGCGGGCCGCGACCGCCGCCCTGGTCCCGGCGCCGGCCTGACCCGCCCCGCCCCCGCCCCCCGCCGCCCACGGCCACCCGGCCCTTCCGCCCCTCTGCTCGTCGCCCCACCCGTGCATCGAAGCCCCGGCACGTCGACAGACTGATATGTCGACGTGCCGCCCGAAAGGAACCACGTGCCCCGCACCACCCGCTCCACCCACCCCACCGACCCCGCTCTGCGCACCTTCCCCGTCCCCGACCCCGCCTCCGGCCCCTACGCCCTGACCGCCGGCCCCGACGGCGCCCTGTGGTGCACCCTCGTCCACGCGGGCCGCATCGCCCGGATCACCACCGACGGGGAGGTGACGGAGTTCGCCCTGGACTCCCCCGACTGCGGGCCCTCCCTGATCACGCCCGGCCCCGACGGCGCCCTGTGGTTCACGCGGATGCGGGACCACCGCATCGGCCGGATCACCACCGACGGCCGGTCCCGTTCGTACGAGCTGCCCACGCCCGGCGCCGGACCGTACGGCATCGCCGCCGGGCCGGACGGGGCCCTGTGGTTCACCCGGCTGCACAGCGACCGGATCGGGCGGATCACCACGGACGGCGAGGTCAGCGAGTTCCCGCTGCCCGTCGAGGGCGCCTTTCCGTCCTTCATCGTGGCGGGCGGCGACGGCGCGCTGTGGTTCACGCTGAACCAGGCCCACGCCGTCGGCCGGATCACGGTCGACGGGGAGGTGACCGTGATCGCGCTGCCGACGCCGGGTGCCGCGCCCGTGGGCCTGGCGGCCGGCCCGGACGGCGCCCTGTGGTGCGCCGAGATCGGTGCGGGCCGGATCGCCAGGATCACGCCGGACGGCGAGGTCACCGAGTTCCCGCTGCCCGATCCCGGCTGCCGGCCGCACGCCGTCGCCGCGGGGCCGGACGGGGCCGTGTGGTTCACCGAGTGGGCCGCCGGCCGGGTCGGGCGCGTCGACGCCGGCGGGGAGGTCACCGAGTACGCGCTGCCCGACCCTGGCTGTGAGCCGCACGGTCTGGCCTTCGGGCCGGACGGGGCGCTGTACACGGCGCTGGAGCGGGGCGGGATCGCCCGGCTGGAACCGCGGTAGCGGACTGGGCGGCGGGTCGGGCGAGTAAAATGGCCGGACGCTGACGATGGTGCCGGGGCCCGTACCGAGGGGTACGGGCCCCGGCCCGTTCCGGGCACCGGAAGCACCGGAACAAGGAAGGTCTCTCCATGAACGCACGGCACGAGTTCGCGCTGCCGGAAACGGTCACTCCGGGGCTGCCGCCCGTGGAGTCCTTCGCCGAGCTCGGGCTGCCCGCGGACCTCCTGGAGCGGATGGCCGCCCTGGACGTGACGAAGCCCTTCCCCGTCCAGGCGGCGACCCTCCCCAACGCGCTGGCCGGCCGGGACGTCCTCGGCCGCGCGCGCACCGGCTCCGGCAAGACCCTCGCCTTCGGGCTGGCGCTGCTCGTCCGTACGGCGGGACGGCGCGCGGAGGCGAAGCGGCCGCTGGCGCTGGTCCTCGTACCGACGCGCGAGCTCGCCCAGCAGGTCGCCGACGCGCTCACGCCGTACGCGGAGCTGCTGAAGCTGCGGCTGGCGACGGTGGTCGGCGGGCTGTCGATCGGGCGGCAGGCGTCGGCGCTGAAGGCGGGTGCCGAGGTGGTCGTCGCGACCCCCGGGCGCCTCGCCGACCTGGTCTCGCGCCGGGACTGCCACCTGGACGGGGTGCGGATCACCGTGCTCGACGAGGCCGACCAGATGTGCGACCTGGGCTTCCTGCCGCAGGTCTCGGAGATCCTGGACCAGGTGCGCCCCGACGGCCAGCGCCTGCTGTTCTCGGCCACCCTGGACCGCAACGTCGATCACCTGGTACGGCACCACCTCACCGACCCGGTGGTCGCGACGGTCGACCGGGCGGCGGGCGCGGTCGCCACGATGGAGCACCACGTGCTGCACGTGCACGGCGCCGACAAGTACGCCACCGCCACCGAGATCGCGGCGCGCGACGGCCGGGTGCTGATGTTCTTCGACACCAAGCACGCCGTCGACCAGTTCACCCGGCACCTGCGGGGCAGCGGGGTGCGGGCGGCCGCGCTGCACAGCGGCAAGTCCCAGCCGCAGCGCTCGCACACCCTGGACCAGTTCAAGAGCGGTCAGATCACCGTCCTCGTCGCGACGAACGTCGCCGCGCGCGGCATCCACGTCGACGCCCTCGACCTCGTCGTGAACGTGGACCCGCCGGCCGACCCCAAGGACTACCTGCACCGCGGCGGCCGCACCGCGCGCGCCGGCGAGTCGGGCCGGGTGGTCACCCTGGTCACCCACGGCCAGCGGCGGGACGTGAACAAGCTGATGTCGGACGCCGGCGTCCGGCCCGTCGTCACCCAGGTGCGCTCGGGCGAGGCCGGGCTGACCCGGATCACCGGCGCGCGGAAGCCGCCGGGCGTCCCGCTGCCCGGCAGCACCGCTCCGGCGGGGAACGGGGCCAAGGGCGAGGGCCGGGCGTTCCAGGGCCTCGGCACCACCGCCTCGGGCCGCCCCAAGGAGTCCCGCAAGTCCGCGGAGGCCCGCAAGCTCGCCGAGGCCCGCAGGGCCGCCCGCGTCCGCCGGGGCGGGTAGCGGCGTCGCGGCTGCTGAGGCCGCTGCCCGCCGCGGCGGGCAGCCGGGCCTGGCATGATCGTCCGGCACAGGGTGTCGAGGAGGGGCGGGGACGGCCGTGGAGCATGACAGCGAGACGCAGCGGGCGGTCAACGCCCTGCTGGCGCTGGTCGGGCCGGAGGACGCGGCCCGGCTGCGGGAGCGGACCGGGGTCGGGGCGCCCGGGGAGGGCATACCGGAGGGGTGGGCCGCCGGCCGGCAGATCGGGCACGTCGGCGTGCCGGCCTCCGCGTACCTGTGGATGCTGGAGACGGACGACCCCGAGATCAACGCGCTGGTGTACCGGACGGACCGGGCAGGGCGGGCGGTCCAGCGGGACATCCGGCGCGGGCTGCCCTTCGCCCCCGGCGCGCGCGGGCAGCTGCCCGTCTCCCCGGACGTGCTCCTCGGGGACGAGCCGGAGGGGCTGCGGGACTTCGGGCCGGACGGTGTGGTGCCGGCACTGCGGCGGGCGACGACGATGCGTCGGGGCCGGGCGGCGGCCGACGCGGTCCAGCGCGCGGACTGGGAGCGGGTCGTGGCGGCCGACGCCGAACAGGCCCTGCCGGGGTACGCGCGCTGGGCGCTGGCGCTGCGCATCGACTGCCCGGACGAGCTGCGGGAACGGTTCTCCGGCCATCCCGGCTTCGCGCACAAGATGCGGTGGGGCGGCATCGTCGACGGCCCGGCGACGTACGCGCTCACCGCGCGGCCGGCCCGCGACGTGCTGGCCCTGCTGGAGACCGGACGCTGGGCGTTCCCGGCCCGGCTGCCGCAGGCCCAGGAGGTGCTGCGGCCACTGGTGCACGGCTCGCTCGGCACCGGCACCGAGGCGTGGGCGGTCCTGGCGCAGCTGCTGCCGACGTTCACCGGGACCGTGCCCGAACTGATCGTGACGGCGGGCGCGATCGCGTAACGGGCGGCCAGGCCCGTGCGGGGAGGCGGGGAGGGGGCGGAGCGGCTGGATTCGAACCAGCGTGTCCCGGGACTGGAGCCCGGTGCGACTGCCTCTGCGCTACGGCTCCGCCCTTGCCGGTGATCCTACGGCGAAAGTCCTTCGCCCGATGTCGGTGGCCCCTGGTAACCATGAGTGCGTACGAAGGGGGTGGCGGAGGAGATGGCGTACAGGGAGCGCGGCGACGGGCCGGCGCGCCACGTGGTGGATCTCGCGGACCGGCGCGCGCTGGAGCGGTGGCGGCCCGCCGATCCCGCGGTCGTGGAGCGGGCACGGCAGTTGAAGGAGGCGGCGCTGCTGGACTTCGGTCTGAGCAGCTCCGCGGTGGCGTCGTGGCTGTACGCCAAGTGCCGGCACCAGATACCGACCACCGCGGTGGACACCGCGGCGGTGGTGGCGAGCGGCGACGGCAGCTGCCTGCTGCTCTACAACCCGGACTTCTTCGTCGGTCTGGGGCTGGACGGCGTGAAGTTCGTGCTGTTCCACGAGGCGCGGCACCTCGTCCACCGCCATCTGTTCGTCGAGCCGGAGCTGCGCGCGGACCCGGTGTTCACGCTCGCCGCCGAAGTCTCCATCAACCACGTGGCGATGGCCCGGCTGGGCCGCACGGGCCTGCCGCTGCTCGACGGCGAGCCCACCGGTGTCGATCCGCACGCCGTCCACGCGGCGTACGAGGAGGACCTGCGGGCGCACGGTCTGGAGCCGCTGGAGTACGCCGGGTTCATCGCCACCGACATGTCGGTGTACGGCGAGCTGAAGCGGATGGCGCACCCGCCGGTGCCGCCGCCGGTGTGCGTCCGTCTCTCGGACCTCGCGATCCCGGCGGACCAGCAGACGGTCGACACGACCGTCTCCTCGGTCCTGCTGAACTCGCTGCTGGCGGCCCGCCGCGGGCACGCGGTCGCCGAGCAGGAGCTGGGCGACCTGATGGAACGGACCGACGGGGCCACCGAGCGGGTCTCGCGGCTGTGGGGCCGGCTGGGCGCCGGTCTCCTGCGCGGGCAGACGGCGCGCACCGGCCGGGTCGACTGGTGGCAGCGCTGGCTGGTCGACGTCCTGGGGTCGAAACTGCGCGAGGGCGAGCGGCTGGTGTACCCGAAGAAGCGCGGGGCGCTGCTGGCCGCGCTCGGGCTCGACCCGATGCTGTCTCGGCGCGGTCCGGTGCGGCAGCGGGTGCTGGTCATCGCGTACGACACCTCGGGCTCGATGCCGCAGCACGTGGTGACCTGGCTGACCGAACTGGTGGGCTCCATCGACGGGGTGGAGGCGCACTGGCTGTCGTTCGACGGCGTGGTGATGCCGTTCGTGCCGGGCGAGCGGGTCCTCGGCGGGGGCGGCACGAGCTTCCAGGCCGTCGCCGACTACGTCGAGGGGCGCACGGCCGTCGACGGGCGGCCCTTCGAGACGTCCGCGGACGCCGTGGTGGTCCTCACCGACGGGTACGCCCCGCACATCACGCCCGCCGAGCCCGACAAGTGGATCTGGCTCATCACCGAGGGCGGCGACGACTGGCCCGAGGCCCACACTCCCCCGATGGCCTGCCACCGGGTCACGACAGGAACGGCATGAGCGGGATGACAGGCATGAACAGCATGACGGCGGAGCCCGCTCCGGCCACGGCCGCGGCGGCCGCCCGGGAGTGGCGGGCCAATGCCACGTATCCGCGGCCGCCGGAGGGCTGGACGGGGGTGTCCCGACTGGAGTCGTTCATCGACGCGATGATCGACATGGGGCAGACCGGCCAGGTCTTCGGCGAGCACGGCATCGGCAAGACCTCCACGTTCTTCTCGCACATCGCCGAGGCCTACCCGCACGCCGAGCTGGTCCTCGTACCGGCGGCGAACCTCACGCCGGACGACCTGCTGGCCAGCGCCCCGGTGCGGGACGCGGAGACCGGCCGGCTCGTGCTGCGCCAGCTGGTGATGGGCCGGCTGAAGCCCGGCCGGCCGTTCGTGCTGCTCATCGACGATTCGCTGCAGGCGGGCGAGTCGATCCAGTCGCAGCTGATGCAGGTCGCCTGCAACTGGACGCTGGGCGAGTACGACCTGCGGGCGCTCGGCTGCATCGGGGTGTTCCTGACGGACAACGAGTCGCTGGCGGAGACGGCGGCGCGGCGCAGCGATCTGGCGATCCTGGACCGGATGGTGACCCTGCGGATCACCGCCAACGACACGGCGTGGCGGCTGAAGCTGGCCGCCGCGCACCCCACGTGGGACCTCAGCGGGGTGTACGCGCTGTGGGCCTCGCTCGGGCCGTCGCTGCGCGAACTGCTCTCGCCGCGCACGCTCGAGCACATCCTGGCGAACGCCCGGGAGGGGTTCCCGCTGCGCTGGGGGCTGCCCCTGGTCAACGGGGAGCGGCTGCGGCTGGCCGAGCCCCGGGCCGACGGCCGGCCGGGGCCGGACCGGACCACCGAGATCCTGGACCGGATCGCGCGGGAGCTGGGCGTGCCCAACCCGGCCTCGGTCCCCGACCCGGTCCGCCAGGTGGTGCGGGCGGCGCTGCGCAACCGCTGGAGCGTGCTGCTCCAGGGCCCCCCGGGGTGCGGGAAGACCGAGCTGGTGCGGCAGACGGTCCGGGAGGGACTCCAAGGGCGTGAACCGCTGTACTTCTCGCTGCCCGTGACCAATGTCGAGGACCTGTGCGCGCCGATCCCGGCCGCCGACGGGTCGCTGGACAACCTGCTGGCCGCCCCGTTCACAGCGCCGGGGCCGAAGGCGATCGTGTGGGACGAGTACAACCGGCCCAAGGACAAGGCGGCTTTCGCCAAGCTGATGGAGATCACGCAGGAGTGGTCGCTGGCGGGGCAGCCGATCGAGGGGCTGCGCGCGCAGATCGCCGTACAGAATCCGCCGTACCACCTGGGGCGCAAGCTGCTGGTGTCGCGCAACAACATCGCGCAGGCGACGCGGTTCACGGCCTCGCTGACGGTGGAGCCGCAGGACATCCCGGCGAACGAGTGGCTGATCTCCAGGTATGGGCCGGTCGCCGAGACGGTGCTGGAGTGGTGGAAGCACGACATCGACGAGGAAGGCCGGGCCTGGGTCACCAAGCGCACGATCGAGCGGCTGGTGAAGCTGCATCTGCGCGGTCTGCCGCTGGAGATGGGCCTGGTCTATCTCGGGGACGGGGAGTACGCGCCGGTGTCGCTGACCGCGCTGATCGACCGGCTCGAGGACCGGCCGGTGACGGGGCTGCGGGAGCTGGCCGGACAGGTGGACGTGTGGGAGCGGCGGCTGCGCCGGGCGGCGCGGGGGTCGGCGGAGGGCGGTGACGACAGTGACGTGGTGCACCAGGTCATCGCCAACGCCGAGCTGTCGCAGCTGAAGAAGCACCGCAAGGAGGTGGCCCGGCTGGTGGCGCTGCTGCCACCGAAACTGCGCTCGACGTACCTGGTGGGGGCGTCCGAGAAGCACCAGCGGTTCTGGATCGAGATATTCACCGGCCTGGCGAAGGGCTGAGGTGAGGTCAGGGTGACGCCGTGCGGTGGACGCTGCGTACGGCGGCGACGTCGGCGGAGAGCGCCGGCATCGGCAGGTGTGCGCTGAGCACGTCGAGGCGGCGCCGGACGCTGGTGGCGATGCCCCGGCCCAGGACGTAGCGGGTCGGGGTCGCGGCGCCGGGGGCGGCGTCGAGGATCCGGTGGGCCTCGCGGCTGCGCATGCCGGTGTGGGCGAGCACCAGGTGGGTCAGCCGGTGTTCCCGCCCGGCGAGTGCGGCCCCGATGGCGGTCGCGGCGGCGGTGTCGATGCGGTTGTCCGCGGCGCCGAGGGTACCGGCGGCGCGGACCCGGCCGAGGTCGAGGAGTTCGACGCCCGCGTCGGCCGCGGCGGCCACCAGGCGGGCGGCGGCTTCGGGCCCGATGCCGTTGCTGGCCACGGAGAGGCGGGCGGTCCGCCCGTACGGCGCCCGCCGCAGCGCGTCGGCGAGCAGCAGCGCGCCCGCGTCGCCCAGTCCGGCGGCGGAGGCGTACAGCTCGCCGACCGCTCCGGCGGCGATCAGGGCGGCCAGCGGGGCGGCCCCGGCCCGGCCGAGCGGGTTGCCGCCGAGGAAGAGCCGCTCGACGCGCCGGCCGGCGGCGGCAGCGGTGAGCAGCGCCTCGGCCAGCACGGCGGCCCCGGCCGGGTCCAGGCCGGTCTGGACCAGGTCGAGGGTGCGCAGCTCGGAGGCGGCGGCGATGAGTTCGGCGGCGGCGTGACCGCCACCCGTGCCGAGGGGGTTGCGCTTGAGCCAGACGCCGGTCACGACGTGCTCCGAGGCCAGCAGGCTGCCGGCGATCCGGCAGGCGCCACCGGCGGTGATGCCGTTGCACCCGAGGTAGAGGGTCTCGACGCCCGTGCCGGCCGTCCTGTCGGCGACGGTGGCCGCCCCGTCGTCGCCGAGGCCGTCCGTACCGAGCAGCAGGTGCCGCACGGGCCTGGGGCCCTGGCGGCCGCCGTCGCGCAGTGCTTCGGCGATCAGGGTGGCGCCCTCGGGGCCGAGGGCCTGCTTGCAGAGGTCGAGCCGGCCGTCGGGCAGGGCGGTGCCGGCCGGAAAGTCCAGGCGGCGGTCGGTGGCGCCGCCGTCGCGCAGCCAGCCGAGGAGCGGGCCGAGGTCGGCGAGGGAGCGGGGCAGGACGTCGGGCACGCCGGCGAACCCCGCAACCGGCCCGGTCCCGGCCGACGGCTCGGGCGCGGGCCCCGGCACGGTCCCCGCCGACAGCTCGGGCGCGGGTCGCGGCGACCGCTCCCGCGGCTGTCCGTCGCTCACCATGCCGCCTCCTGGTAGTCCTTGAGGAAGACACCCGCGACCGGATCGCCCGCCTCGCCGCGCACGATGGGGTCGTACACGCGGGCGGCGCCGTCGACGATGTCCAGCGGCGTGCGGAAGCCCGAGGCGGCGATCCGGTTCTTCGTCGGCACGGGGTTCTCGTCGGTGATCCAGCCCGTGTCGACGCTGCACATGTGCACGCCGTGCAGGGCGAGCTCGGGGCCGCTGGTGCGGGTGAGCATGTTGAGCGCGGCCTTGGCCATGTTGGTGTGCGGGTGCCCGGACATCTTGCGGCGCACCGCGAACCGGCCCTCCACCGCCGTCACATTGACGACGTAGCGGTTCGGGCGGGGCGAGGCGAGCAGCAGCGGGAGCAGCCGGTCGACGAGGAGGGCGGGGGCGAGCGCGTTGACGAGCTGTGTCTCCAGCAGTTCGGCGGGGTCCAGCTCGCCGATCCGGGCCGACCAGGAGTTGGCGGGCGCGAGATCGGGCAGCATGCCCGCCTCGTCCGCCTCGCCGTCGTCGAGGACGAGGGCCAGCGCGCCGCCGGTGGCGCCCGCCTCCAGGGCCCGCATGGGGGTGTAGCCGGGCGCCCGCCAGACCCGGCCGGGGAGCTCCGTTCGCTCACCGGCGGCGAGCAGCGCGTACGACTCGGGCGGGCGGCGGACGGTCTGGGCGGCGTTGTTGACGAGGATGTCGAGGGGTTCGCCGCCGTCGCGCAGGCGTTCGCAGAGGCCGAGGACCTGCCGGGGGTCGCGCAGGTCGACGGCGATGACGGTGAGCCGGTCCAGCCACGCCGCGCTGCCGGGCGCGGCCCGGAACCGGGCGAGGGTGTCCTGCGGGAAGCGGCTGGTGACCAGGAGCTCGGCGCCGTCGCGGAGCATCATCAGCGCGAGCTGGAAGCCGATCTTCACGCGGGCGCCCGTGAGGAGGGCGCGGCGGCCGGAGAGGTCGGTGCTCAGCGCCCGGCGGGTGGTGTTGTCGGCCGCGCAGTCCGGACACAGCAGGTGGTAGAAGGCGTCGACCTGTTGGTAGTGCGTTTTGCACACGTAGCAACGCCGGGGACGTATGAGGACCCCGCCCGTGCCCGGGGTCTCCAGGGGCGCGTCCTCGCGGCGGGCGAGCGCGCCGGTGGCGGTGGCTGCCAGGACCGCCGCGTCGGCGGCGGCGACGGCGCCGTTGCGGTTCTTGCGGCGGCGCTGGCGGCCGTCCTGGGCGAAGGAGGCAGCGACCCGCTCGGCGCGCAGCCGGGTCGGGTCGTCCACGGGCAGGGCGCGCAGTCTGCCGACGGTCCGGTGGAAGGCCGCCAGTTCCTCGTCGCTGATGGGCTCAGCCCCGGCGTGCCCTTCCGCCACTCCTGCCACTCCCCCGCCGCTTCCCCTGTGATGGTCCCGGCCGGAATCGAACCGGCGTCCCCCTCCCGAGCAGGGAGGCGCGTCTGCCTCTGCGCTACGGGACCACGCCCTGCACTGCCCGGACGGCCGGATTCGAACCGGCGTACCCTCTCTGGCAAAGAGGTGCGCCTGCCTCTGCGCTACGTCCGGGCATTACGGAGATCCTATTACTCCAGCGGCGTTCCGCTGTCCGGCCCGGTCAGGGACCCCGCCACAGGCGAGGCGTCCCGTCACCCGCCGTCCGCCCCGCCGAGCGGGCCGGCCTACCTCCCGGCCAGGGTGTATTCGAGAACGGCTATTTCTTCTGTCACCTCTGATGTCTCCTCGCTGCGCCCCATGGAATGCAGCTTCTCCCTGAACGAAGTCAGCGATGCGACGAGAACTGCCTCACGGCCCCGTTGCAGTTCGCACAGCCGGCGTGCGGCACTGACGGATTCGGCCCGCAAACGCAGTGCCGTCTCGGGCTGGTCGGCGAATTCCTTGCTGTATTCGATGAGGTCGACGGCCAGCCGAGGCAGGTAGGCCAGCGGGCTGACCTGCGACAGCACCCGGTAGGCCGCCACGCGCTGACGGACCATCGGCTGCTCCGATCCCAGGAGGAGGACCCTGGCTCGCAGCACCGCATCGTGATTGATATTCGCCGAGTGATTCATGACCGAAATTCTGAAACGCCGGCAGCACTCGAACAAGGCCGAAATGATGTGCTGTTCACCCTACGAAAAACGCGTCAGACCTGTCATGATGGATACGTCTTACTCCCCTGCCCTGGGTCCTCGCTCCCTGCCGCCCGCCCTCAGTCCTGGGCGCGCGAGGTGACCGGTGCGTCGGTCCGGTCGCCGAGGAACTCGTACCACCGCCTCTGCAGGCACAAATAACGGGTGTCCGCCTCGACCAGGTCGAGGAAGGAGTCCACGGTGTCGGCCAGGCGCTGGGTCAGGCCGGCGTCGGCCAGTCCTCCCTCCTCGGTGAAGGCGTGGTGGGCACCCGCCAGGCTGAACATGTCGGGGTAGACGCGGGCGCCGAGGTGTTCCAGCGGAATCCGCAGCGCCCACAGGCCACGGTTGCCGCCGACCAGCGACGGGGACGCCGACACCAGCAGCGTCTGCTTGTCCTTGAACGGCTGGGGCCGCAGCCGCGACACCCAGTCGACCGCGTTCTTGACCACGCCCGGGACGGAGGCGTTGTACTCCGGCGACGCGATCACCAGCGCCTGGGCCGCCTCGATCCGCTCGCTCAGCGCCCTGGCACCGGGAGGCGGCCCCTCCTCGGACTCGGCGTCGCCGTCGTACGGGGGCATGGGGAACTCTCCGAGATCCGCCACGTCCACCATGGCCCCGGCACCGGTTACGATCCGCGCGACCAGCGAGGCCAGCTGGGCGTTGACCGAGCCCGTGCGGGCGGAGCCTGCCAGGACGAAGACGCGCAGGGAGGCACGGCTCTCCTCGGCGCCGGGAGCTGCCGGATCGTGCGGGAAGTGGTCGGCGGAGGTCGAATCCACTGGCGTCTCCTTGGCGGCACGGGGAGCGGTTCGCGCCGACTGTACGGGCCACCGCGCCCGAGCGGTCGGCGGCCCGGCGCGGCGGGCCGGGACATCACCCCGGTGACCGATCGTCGAGGGAGCAGGGCAGCTGCGCGTGGTCCTGGGCGTGGCTGTCCACGGGCGCGAGGAGCCGCACGACCGTGTGGCGGAGTTCGGTCATCCGGGTGGCCTGTTCTCTGAGGAGGACCTCCAGTCGGGGGAAGGGGTGGTCGCCGGGCCGCTCCCCCGGCGCGGGGTGCCGCGGTTGGCGTTTGTCCCGCCCGATGCGGGCCTGGGCGCGGTGGAGTTCGGTGAGGACCTCCCGGAAGGCGGTGGTGACGGTGGTCTGCGACACCTGACGGGTGCGCAGGTCGTGGTCGATCCGGTCGAGTCCCCGGCCCGCCCGGGAGAGTGCGTGGATCACCGGGGTGAGACTGAACGAGGAGCGTTCGTGCTCCAGCCGGTGCTCGGTCTCGCGGAAGCGGAAGACGAGCGAGTCCAGGTGCCGCTGTTCCAGGGTGATCCGGTGGAGGGCCCGGTCCAGTGGCTGTGCGCTTCGGGGACCGGCCGTGGCGCCGTGCAGCGGCCGGAGGTTGCGCAGGCCGGCCACCGTGTCCAGGGATGCGTCCATGGTGCGCAGGAGCTCGGCGTGGTGGTCCCGCAGGAGCTGCTCGAGCCGCTCCTCGGGCGGGGTGCTGTCACTCATGGCGGTGTTCCTCCTCGTCACACTGGTCGTCGGCGCCGTGGGGGCGGCCGGTGCCGTGGGGGCTGTGGGTGGTGTGGGTGTCGTCAGCGGCCTCGGGGGGTGCCGTGGCTTCGCGACGGCCGTCCGGGCCGGGGGTGTCGAGGCCGGGAGTGTCGAGGCCGAGGAGCGCGACCAGGCGGGTGCGGGCCCGCCGGTAGTTCTGCCGGACTGCCGCTGGGGTCTTGCCGAGGGTGCGGCTGATCTCTTCGTGCGTGAAGCCGTCCATGGCCCAGGCCATGACGTCCCGCTCGGCGGGCGGCAGCCGGCGCAGCGCGTCGATGACCCTTTGCTGGCTCTCGCCGACCAGCACTTCGGCCACCGGGCACGTGCCTCCCGGCCGGTCGGGTACCGGGTCGCAGGGCGTGATGCGCCGGTCGTTCTGCCGCCAGTAGCAGCGCAGGGCGGTGGTGCGCAGCCAGGCGCGGGGGTGTTCCAGCGTGCGCCAGGTGTCGGGCAGCAGTCTGGTGAAGGCCTCGTGCGCGGCATCGGCGGCCTCGTAAGGGGAAGCGCCCAGGTGCATCAGGAACACCGACACCGCGTTCATCTCGCGCCGGTAGAAGACCTCGAAGTCGTCGCCCGGGTACGGCAGGACGGGGCGGGCCCGCTGCCGGGGCCGCGGGTGGCCGACGGGTGCCGGGGACTCGGTCATGGTCATCACTCCCCGCCCGCGCCGACGACGATCTCGACCTCGCGGTCGGCCGTCCGCTCGGTCAGCCTGCTGCCGGGCGGCAGGGACCGGATCCGCGCGGACAGTCCCTGCTGGTCCGGTTCGGCGCGCCGCACGGCAGCGCGCGCCTTGATCCACCGGTAGCCGAGGCGTAACAGGCACACCAGTGCCGTCCCCACTCCTGCTGCCGCAGCCGTCGTCGTCGTTGCCGGGTCCACTGCCGCTCCTCTTGCCGCGCGGCGCGCCGGGCGCCGCATGTGCCGGTTGTTCTGCCTCTAGAAGCAGCCGGCCGCCCCGAATGTGACATGAGCTCACCCGTTCGGGTGACAGCGGGCTCCATGGGCCCGTTATCCACAGGCCGACACATGATGGAGTCGATCCACTACACTCCGTAATCGAGCGCGGCGTTTCCGTACACGCCGCTCCGACCCTGGGGAGGGGCTGTGCAGATCACCATCTCCGTCCGTCGTGAGGCGCCCGACCGGGCGGACGGATCGGGAGCCGCCGACAGCACGGACGAGCTCCGGGGCTGGCTGGGCACGCAACCCGCGTTGCGCGGACGCGTGCACCGGGCGGCCGACCCGGTGCCCGAGGCAGGGGCGATGGGGCTGGCCGGGGACGCGCTCCTGGCCCTTCTCGCACCAGGGGGTGTCGCGACGGTCCTGGCGGGTGCGTTGATCGCGTGGGTGCAGACGCGCAAGAGCAGCCGGACCGTGGTCATCACCCGGCCCGACGGCACCGAGATCACCTTGACGACCTCTCAGGTCGCCGCGATGGACGGCCCGCAGACCGAGGAGCTGATGCGGCACATCGCCGCAGGGCTCGATCCGGCTCCGGCACCAGCACCAGCACCAGCACCAGCACCGGAGCCGGCGCCGGAGCCCGGCTCCGCCGAGACCACAGAGGGTGGCGGGGAGCGGCGTCGGCCGGCCGGCCCGCCCGCGTCATGAGCGCCCAGGACCAGCCGGCGGCGGCGTCCGGGACCGGTCTCGCCTCGCCGGGAGCGCGCGCCGTGCTGGTGGGCACCGGCGGCCATGCGCCCGGCTCCACTCTGCCGGCGCTTCCCAGCGTGGCCACCACGCTCGACGACCTGGGCCGGGTGCTGCACGAGGTGTGCGGCATGCCGGAGGCCGCCATCCGCCGGGTGCCCTCCGAGGCGGGGGCCGCGATGGTGCTCGCCGCCGTGGAGGAGGCCGTCGCGCAGGCCACCGGCGTGGTGCTGTTCGTGTACGTGGGTCACGGATTGCTGGGTCCGGGGGACGAGCTGTACCTGGCGACGCACGGGTGTCCGGCACCGGACCGGGTCGCCTCGGCCGTTCCCTACCGCACGGTGCGCGATCTCCTCGGCGGGGCGCGGGCCGGCAGCGCCGTCCTCCTCGACTGCTGCTTCTCCGGGCGTGCGACGGTGGCGGCGGGCGCCCGGACCGGCGATCCGTTCGTCTCCGCCGGGCCGCGCGGCAGCTTCCTGCTCGCCTCGGCGTCGTACTTCTCGCTCTCCTTCGCACCCGTGGGCGAACGGCACACGCTGTTCGGCGGCCGGCTGCTGCGTGTGCTGGAGGAAGGGGATCCGACCGGGCCGCCGCTGCTGACCCTGGACGGTCTGCACACCTGTCTGGACCGCGCGGCCGGTGACGACGCCGGCCGCCCGCACCGGCAGAGCGACGGCACCCTGAGCCGGCTCGTCGTCGCCCCCAACCGTGCGTACCGGCCGGGCGCCGTCCCCGGCGGCGAGCCGCCCGCCGACGTGCCCTGCCCGTACCCGGGCATGGGTCCGTTCCGGCCACAGGACAGCGACTGGTTCTTCGGGCGCGAGGAGCCCACCCGACGGCTGCTGCGGCTGGTGCGCGATCCGGCCGGCCGTACGCGTCCGGTGATCCTGGTCGGGGCCTCCGGGGCGGGGAAGTCCTCGCTGCTGCGGGCCGGCCTGCTGGCGCATGCCGCGCACGGGCACACCGACGACCATGAAGGGGAGCCGGCGAAAGAGGGCGGGGGCGAGGAGGGGACATGGCCCGCGCTGCTCCTGCCGGCTCCGGGGCCCCATCCGATGCGCGCCCTCGCCCGACTGTGGTCGCAGGCCACCGGACGGGAGGAGGCGGAGGTCGCGCGCGAGCTCGGCGAGGGGCTCTTCCCGTCCCCGTTGCCCGGGCGGCCCGCGTGCCGACTGCTGGTGATCGACCAGTTCGAGGAGGTGTTCACCCGCTGCGAGGACACCGCCGAGCAGGCCGCGCTGATCCGCCTGCTCTGTGCGCAGGATCTGGAGCGCCGCGCCGGTCAGGCCTCCCGCCCCCGGATCGTCCTGGCCGTGCGCGCCGACCACTACGGCAACTGCCTGGGCCACCCGGGGCTGAGAGCGGCCCTCGACGCCAGGGGGCCGCTGAACCTGCCCCCGCTGAGCCGCGGCGAACTCCGTGCCGTCATCGAGCGTCCCGCCGCGCGCGCGGGCCTGGTCCTCCAGGACGGCCTCGCCGACCGTGTCCTCGAGGACCTCAGCCGGTCCGCCGCCGTCGGCCCCGGGGAGCGGGAACACGGGGAGACCGCCCTGCCGTTCCTGGCCCACGCGCTGCACGAGACCTTCCGCAATCGCTCCGGCGCCGTACTCACCCTGGCCGGCTACGAGGCGACCGGCGGGATCTGGCGCTCGGTCACCACCACGTTCGGGCAGCTGTACGACGGCCTGGACGAGGCCGGCCGGCGCGCGGCGCGGGACCTGCTGCTGCGCATGGTGCACCTGACCGCCGACGGCGAAGCCGTGCCGCGCCCGGTCGTCATGGCCGAGCTGCTGGCGGGACGGGATCCGCGGGACCAGGAGAGGTTCCGGCTGGTCTGCGACCGGCTCGCCGCCGCCCGGCTGGTCATCGTGGACCACGACCGGGTCCGGATCGCGCACGAGGCCCTGCTGCGTGCCTGCTCGCTGCTGCGCTCGTGGATCCTCGAGGCCCGGGCCGAGCTGATCGCGCACCAGCAGCTCGCGGACGCCGCCGCGCAGTGGGAACAACACGGCCGCTCCGCGCACTACCTGTTCACCGGCGCCCGGCTCGCGGCGCTGCGGCCCGCGCCGGAGGGAAGGGCGGAGCCACCGCCGGCCGGCACCACCACCGGTATCGCCTTCACCGCCCTGGAGAGCGACTTCGTCCGCGCCTGCGTCCGTCTGGACCGGCGGATCCGGATGCGACGGGCCTTGATCACCAGCGCCGTCGTGGCGCTGGCCCTGCTCCTCACGGTCGCGGGAACGGTCGCCTTCCAGCAGGGCGCCCGGGCCCGCGAGCGGGCGGCGGAGCTGGCCTCGCAGCGGATCGCGGCGCAGGCCGACGCCCTGCGCGCCGAGGACCCCGCGGCGGCGCTGGACATGAGCCTGGCCGCGTACCGCAGGGCGTCGACGGCCGAGGCCCGGGCGAGTCTGGTGCGCGCGGCGATGACGCCGGTCCCGGTGTCCCTGCCGGGCCACCAGGACAAGGTCGTCTCCCTGGCCTACCGCCCGGACGGCACGGCTCTGGCCAGTGTCTCGCGGGACGACACCCTGCGCCTGTGGGACACCCGTGACCCCTACCGTCCCGTCCCCAGTGCGGTGCTGCGCACCGGGCGGGGCGGGGCCGTCTGGGGTCCGGGCGGCCGGCATCTGGCCGTGGTCACGGCCGAGGGCCTGTCCGTCTGGTCCGTCGAGGACGTGCACGCACCTCGTCTGATCGCCCGTCAGGAGACTGACGTGGGCCGGATCCATCCCCCGGCCGGCAGCCGGGACGGCCGCACGATGGCGGTGCCGGTGGACCGCGGGCGGGTGCTGCTGTGGGACCTGACCGATCCGGCGGCGCCGGCCCTGACCACGCTCCAGGTGTCCGGCCGCGGGCACCACGCCATCACGGCCGCCTTCCATCCCGACGGCCGTACGCTCGCCGTCGCCGTGACCGACGACACCGCCGTCGCCCCGAAAGGGGACTCCCTCCAGCTGTGGGACATCGCGGCCCCGGGTGGTCCGCGGCCGCGCGGCCGTCTCGACGATCAGACGCTGCTGTCGACCGCCTTCCATCCGGACGGAACGCTGCTGGCGGCGGGCAGCATCACCGGAGGCGTGCGGCTGTTCGACACCTCCGACCCGGACCGCTTCAAGGAGGTGACCGGCAGCCTGCCCACCCGGGCCCCCGTGCACCCGCAGCTCGCGTACTCCCCCGACGGCGGCCACCTCGCGGCGTCCTCCGTCGACGGCCGTGCCCGCCTGCTGCGCCAGGACCGCAAACCCGACGCGCTCGGTGCCGGCGTGCCGCTGCCGGGCTCCGGCACGCTGTTGGCCCTGGTCTACCGGCCGGACGGGCGCGGGATCGCCTCGGGCGGCTCCGACGGCACGATTCACCTGTGGCACCCACCCGCGCGTACCCTCCCCGAGCGGATCGGGGTGTCCCGGCGCGGCCCCGCGAACGCATTCGCCGACCACGGGCGGCTGCTGGCGACGGATACGGACACGGCCGGCGCGGTCTGGCGGCTGCCCGAGACCGGCAGACCGCGGAAGGTGGCGACCCTGCCCCCGCCCTGGATCGTGCCCCGCTTCCTCCCGGGCCGGGACGCCCTGCTGACGCAGGACGGGACGCGCACCAGGATCGCGCTGTGGAACCTCGCGGACGGCACACTGCGCGCGGGGGCGGTGTTCACGGTGGGCGGCAGGCCCGCGGTCAGCCGGGACGGCCGGGTGCTCGCGGTCCAGGATCGCGCGAAGGGGCCGCTCGTCCTCTGGGACATCACGGATCTGGAGAGCCCGCGGCGGCTAGCCGAGGTCCCCGCCGGTGAGGACCCGGGGATGACGCCGGCGTTCGTGAGGGCCGACACGCTGGCCCTCATGTCGGAGAAGTCCACCCAGTTGTGGGACGTCTCCGACCCGCTCCGGCCGCGGCGCGGCGCGGAGGTGAGGGGCACCCCGTCGAGCGTCTTCCCCGCCGAGCGGGCCGATGACCAGGCGGTGCTCGTCACCGCGCCCGACAGCACGCGGCGGGACCCGTTCGCACCGCCGCGCTTCGCCGCCCGGCCCCTGCACGGTCCCGGCACCGCTCCCCCGCCCCCGGCCACCCCCACCGCCACGCCCGCGCCCACCTCCGCCGCGGCAGCGGGCGCAGGTGCTGCGGCAGCCGGCGCAGGGGCCACCGGCGCCGCCACCGATATCACCGGTGACCCGCTCCACCTGGCGATGGCGTCCCGGAGGGTGCTGGCCACACTGTCGGAATCCGGGGAGCCGGCCCTGTGGGCTCTGGGTGGCCGACCGGGCAAGGCGCCGCTCCAGGGCTCCCTGAGCAAACTCGACGGGCTCACCGGGCATGGCAGGGCGGGGCTGATCGCCGCGTGGGACAACGAAGCCGGCGGCCGCGACCTCGCGGTATGGCGGATCACCGACACGCCACCCCACGGTCCGGTCGACAGCCGACTCGTCTACCACGTCTCCGCTCTCACCGACGGCATCCTCGGCTTCTCGGTCGCCCAGTTCGACCCGACGGGCACCACGCTCGCGCTGTACACGGGTACGGATCTCCTCGAAGGCCTCGGTGCCCGCACGGCTTTCCTGCCCATCGACCCCGGCCGGCTCGCCCGGTCGTTGTGCGCCACCCGGTCCGGTCCCGTATCGCGAGTCACCTGGCGCACCGCCTTCCCCGACCTTCCGTACACGGACCCCTGCCCATGACCACCCGTCGTGCGGGCCTCATCGTCGTTGCTCTTCGCCGTTGCTCTTCGCCGTTCCTCTTAGCGCCCCGGGCCGGAACTCTGTGGAGGTGGCCCGCCGGGGTAGGGGAAGATACCGATTCCGGTCGGTGTGCGGCGGCCCCTGTGAAGCAGCGGTTTCATTTTAAGTTGACTCAGTGGCACGGCGGCAGCAAGTATGGAGCCGTACGCACCGGTCACGGCCCCTGTTTGGGTCTGAGTACCGGCCCGTATCCCGAGGCGCGATTCACTTCATGCGAAAGCATGCGGTGACCCGTCCCCAGGGGACGGTGTACGTCGGCGGGGAGGGTGGCACGGGGGTCCGTCCTCCCCGCCGACGCGCGTTCGCCGGGCCTGCGGGACAATCGCCTTGTGACCGGGGCGAATCGGGAAGAGGCGAAAGGTGCGCGAGCCGTGAGCGAGACCGAAGGACAGCGGCTTGCCGACCGACTGGAGTACCTCTTCACGCACGTGCAGCCACTCGGGCGGCGTCACACCCTCCAGGAAGTGGTGGACGGCATCAAGTCCGTCGAGGAGCCCGGCGGTACCTCCCTGTCCGTGGGCCGCCTGTCCATGCTGATGAACGGCAAGGCCCCGAACCCGACGCTCGGGACGCTGCGGGCACTGGCCGACTTCTTCGGGGTGCCCGTCGGTTACTTCGTCGACGATGCCGTAGCCGACCAGACGATGGCTCAACTCGCCCTGATCTCCGCGATGCGCTGCAATGACGTCCGGGCCGTCGCCCTGCGGGCCGCCGCCGTCGCCACGCTCTCCGCCCAAGGCCTGGACGTCGTCCGCGGGCTGGTGGAGAAGATCGGCCGGGCGCCCCGCGGGCCGGGTGGAACCGGGGAGTCACACGGTTAGAATGCCCCGGTCGATCGCCGGTGCAGGGAGGCAGGGTTCGCGATGGATGACGCATCCTGGGCGGAGTTCAGCGCCCGGTGCTCGGCCATCCTCGACGGTCTGCCGCTCTCCCCGGCCCGGCCGCTGACCATCGACACCCTGCGCGAGGCGATCGAGCAACAGCGCGGCAGGCCGATGGTGCTCTCCCCGCTCCCCCCGCAGGCGGGGACGACCGCCGGGGTGTGCGGGCTGTGGATCGGCCTCGGCAGCGCCGACCACATCTTCTACGAGTCGTCGACGAGCCCGCTGCATCAGAAGCACATCATCCTGCACGAGATCGCGCACCTGCTCCTGGACCACGGCACCGTGGCCGGCGGCCAGGGCGGCGGCTCCTGGAGTGCGGGAGTGGCCGGCCTCTTCCCCGGGCTCGACCCGGCGATGGTGCGCAGGCTGCTCGCCCGCGGCCGTACCGACTACACCGAGCTGCAGGAGCGCCAGGCCGAACTCATGGCCACCCTGATCCACCAGCGGGCGGCGGCACGGCCGCACCGGTGCGGCGGGGACCGCCCGGCCGGGCACGTGGGACACGTCCTCGAACGGCTCGCCCACGCCTTCGGCGCCGGGGCGGGGGCGGGGGCGGGGGCGGGGGCGGGAAACGGTGCCGGAAACAGGAACGGGAACGGAGCCCGCAAGGGCTGAAGCCGTCCCCCGCCGGCAACGCGCACCGGCCGGAGCCGACGGACCGTCGGCTCCGGCCGGTGCGTGAGCGGTCCCGGGCCCCCTGGACACGCGCGCAGGTGGCAGGAGTCCCGGGCCGCGGCGCGGCGCGAGGGTCAGCTGTTCGCGGAGAGGTTGCCCGACAGCACCGGGATGTTGTCCAGGATGTGCGAGAGGGACTCGTCGCCCTTGGCCTGGGTGGAGTTCTCGACGCACTGCTGGTTCATCGGGTTGGACAGGACGTTGACGTCCTGGACACCGACGTTGGCGATGAGCGCGAGCAGCGACTGCGCGTTGACCTTCACCGGCAGACCGATGCACGGCTTGTTGGCGGAGCCCTGGATCAGGCTGGCCTGGGGGCTCATGGCGCCGGCGGTCTTCTGGTTGCCGTAGATCTGCTGCGCGCCGTTGCCGTTGACGGTGTTGACCCCGTTGTCGTTGCCGATGGCCATCGCCGGCGCGGCCATAGCGGCCCCGGCGCCCACCACAGCGGCAGTGGCAGCAGCGGTCGCCATGATCTTCTTGAGCATCGTTGATCCTTTTAGTCGCCTGAGAACCCCGAATGGGCTCCCTGACCAACTGCCCGGCCCCCGCCCGGTTCCGCCGGTTCACTCCAACAGCCCTGTGGAGCAGCCCGTGAGGGTGGCGGTCAGGGCGCCCGACGGACGGCCGCGTGGACGAGCACCGCCAGCACCTCGGCCGTGATCGCGCTCTCGTTCCGCTCGAACTCGGGCCCGGTCAGCTGCTGCTGATCCGCGGGCAGGCCGGTCAGCACCGGGGTGTGCAGATGACCGCCGGGCAGGTGCGGGGCGAGTTCGCCCCGGAGCAGGTTGGACCGGTACGCCACTTCGTTCGACAGGTATCCGCCGCCCCCGCCCGCCACGGCCCGCGCACCCGGGGTCGGGCCGTCCGCCCGGTCCACCGGAGCGGTGGCGCCTGCGGGGATCTCGGTGACGGCGGTGTTCAGGAGCACCGGGTACGGCGTCTGCACGGCGGCGGTCACGGCGTCGGCCGGGAGCGTCGTACGGATGAACTCGGGCCCCGGGGCCAGGCCCGGCGCGGTCACGGGACGTTCACGCGTACCCCCCGACAGGGCGCCGGTGTTGTCGGGGTAGGGGTCGGCCGAACGGGACCGGCCCGCCCACGCCTCCAGGGTGAACCTGCCCGGGTAGCCCTGGCTGACGGTGGTGATGACGTCCGCCGCGCCCCGGCCCCGGCTCTGGTCCTGGCCATGCCCCTGCATGCGGGGCGCGAAGGCGCGTTCCACGATGCCGGCGTCGAAGTCCCCGTAGCGGACCGGCAGGACGACCGCCCGGATCTCGGCGCGGCTGCCGTCGGCGAGGGTGACCCGGCGGCCGTTGAGCTGGAGGGCGGCGGATCCTGAGGGGTTGGCCCGGCGCAGCTCGGCGTCCAGCCCGAAGGGGTCGAAGCCGCTGATGAACACGCGCCGTACGTCCGGCCGGGTGCCGAAGTCGTTGTCCACCAGCCCCCGGGAGGCGTCCTCGAAGCGGGCGCGCAGGGCCTGCCGGTCGACGCCGAACCGGGGCTCCCAGCGGGCGAGTTGCGTGGTCATCGCGAGCCGGGCCCAGTACAGCGGCCGGTCGTCCCCGGCCGGGAGGTCGCCCCCGGGCCGCTGCCCCTGGGCCCGGCGGACGGCGGCCGACCACAGCGACTCGCCCCAGTCGGTGACGAGGTGCGCCGCCTCGGCCGCGTCGCGGGCGCCGCACAGCGCGGCCGGGAAGCGGCGTACGAAGTCACCGAACCCGCCCCGTTCGGTCAGGGCGGCGGTGCGGGGGTCCGCCAGGCGCGCCTGCTCCGCGTCCAGCGGTACGGAGGGCCGGGTGCGGCAGCCGGCGCCGGCCGCGCCGGCACCGGCGCCCGCACCGGAACCGGCGTGGGCCGGGGACGTCGCGACGAGAGGGAGGACCAGGGCGAGGAGGGCCGCGGCGGATGCCGCGCGCCGTAAGATCATCATGGGATGTGACGTTACATAGCGTCGCGAGTCCCCACCAGAACGCGTTCAGGCCTTCCGCCGGGCCGACAGCGGCGGGCGCGAGCGGCCGCGTGAACGGGAGCGGGCGCGGGCCGGTGAGGCGTCGGACGGCGCCGTGCGGGGTGCGGGGTGCGGGCCTACGCTGGTTCCGGAGTCTTGTCACGAGGCGACGGGAGGCCCCGCCATGAGGGGTACGCAGCGTCGGTGGCGCAGGGCAGCGGTGGCGGCCGCGGCCTGCGGCCTCCTTGCCGTACCGGTGTCGGCGGGCGCGGCCTACGGGGACGGCGGCGCGACCGGCACGGGCCCGAACGGCACCACGGGCCCTGTCGCGACGGCGACACCGTCCACCGGGACCGACTTCCCGCGGCTCACGCCCGCCATCGCCCGGCAGCTGGACGACGCCATCCGCAAGGTGATGGGCGAGGCGAACGTGCCCGGTGTGACGGTCGGGATCTGGATACCGGGCAAGGGCACCTACGTACGCAGCTTCGGCGTCGCCGACAAGGCGACGGGGCAGCCGATGACCGACAATCTGAACATCCGCATCGGCAGCGAGACCAAGACCTTCACCGTCACCGCCCTGCTCGAACTGGTCGACCAGCACAAGGTGGGACTGGACGACCCGATCGGCAAGTACGTCAGCGGGGTCCCCAACGGCGACGAGATCACGCTGCGCCAGCTGGCGGGCATGCGCAGCGGGCTGTTCAACTACTCGATGGACGAGGGCTTCTTCAAGGCACTGACGTCGGATCCGCGGCGCCCGTTCACCCCGCAGGAGCTGCTGGGCTACTCCTTCAAGCACCCCGTGCTGTTCGCGCCGGGTGAGAAGTTCAACTACAGCAACACCAACCTCATCCTGCTCGGCCTCGTGATCGAGAAGGTCACCGGCCGGCCCCTCCACGAGGTCATCGGGAAGGACGTCGTCCAGCGCGCCGGGCTGTCGCACACCCTCTTCCCGACCGGTGCGGAGTTCCCCGAGCCGCACGCACAGGGCTACACGAACCAGACCGCCACGGGGAAGGTCGAGAACTCCACGGACTGGAACCCGTCCTGGGGCTGGGCGGCCGGCGCCATGATCTCCGACCTGGAGGACCTGCGCAGCTGGGCCCGCACCCTGGCCACCGGCACCCTGCTGACCCCGCAGACGCAGGCCGAGCGCCTGAAGACCCCGCCGACCGGCATCGCCGGCGCCGGCTACGGGCTCGGTATCTTCAACGTCCAGGGCTGGATCGGGCACAACGGTTCGCTGCCCGGATACGAGACGCTGACGCTCTACTACCCGTCGGCGCGGGCCACGTTGGTCGTGCTCCTGAACACGGACATCCTGCACGACGGGGTCGAGCCGAGCACCCTCTTCGGACAGGCCGTCACGCAGATCGTGAGCCCGAATCACGTGTACAACCTGCCGTCGCCGACCCCGACACCCAAGTCCTGACCGCCGGGGCGGGACCGGCCTGCCCGGTGCCGGGCGCGGACCCCGGCCCGGCACCGTGGCGGTGCAGGACGATCAGCAGCCGCCACACGTCCCGTGCCACGGCGCCCGGCTCGGCCGGGGTGCCCGGCGCACCCGACGTACCCGGCGTGTCCGGCGTGTCCGGCGTGCCGCCGATCAGGCCGTGGCTCCAGTCCGCCAGTACGCCGGTGAAGGTGGCCGCGACGGCGGAGGCGATCAGGTCGGGGGCGGACCCGCCGGCGGCGGTGCGTTCGGCCAGGCTCCGTGCGCGCAGTTCCCGGTGCAGGGTGTCGCCGAGCGGCCCGCCGCCACCGGGGTGCAGCAGGGTCCGGTACAGGTCGGCGTGGGTGGCCGCGCCCTCGAAGAAGGCGGTCAGGGCGGGCGGCGGGGCGGCCGGATCGGGGATGCCGCGCCAGGCGTGCAGGGCGTCCACCGCCTCGCGCACGATGCCGGCGCACGTGTCCACGGCCAGGTCCTGGACGTCGGTGTAGTGCAGGTAGAACGTGGCCCGCGCGACGCCCGCCCGGCGCACCAGCATGCTGACGGTGATCTCCCGCAGCGGCCGCTGCGCGCACTCGGCCAGCAGCGCCTCGTGCAGCCGGGCCCGGGTCCGCAGGGTCCGGGGGTCGCCGGGCGGGCGGGGGCTCACCCGGTCACCAGGACGGCTGCCAGGGCGAGCGCGGCGGGCAGCGCCTGGGCCGGCAGGATCCGGCGGTTGGCCGTGAGGCCGCCGTACACACCGGCCACCACGACGCAGACCAGGAAGAAGACCTGCACGCGGTACCCGGTGGGATCGGCAGCTATCAGACCCCAGACCAGGCCGGCGGCGAGGAAGCCGTTGTAGAGCCCCTGGTTGGCGGCCAGCGGGGCGGTCGCGCGGGCCAGGTCGGCGTCGAACCCGGACAGGGCGCGCCCCGGGGCCCGCTCCCACAGGAACATCTCCAGGACCAGGAAATAGCAGTGCAGCAGCGCCACCAGGGCGACGAGCACGATCGCGACGATCTCCATGTGCACTCTCCGATTTTTTGGACGGGTGTACAGAATACATGGACAGCTGTCCAGAAACTCCCCCCACGCATTGACGGGTCCCGGACAAGATTGGTTGAGTGGCTGAGCCACTGAGCCACTGAGCCATCGGTCACCTGAGAGGGATCCTGTGGAGACGCTGCCCCGCGAGACCATCGTCGACGTCCTGGAGGGCCGGCTGCGCGAGGACATCCTCGCGGGCCGCCACCCCGCCGGGACCCTGCTGCCGCCCGAGCGGGAGCTCGCCGACGGCTACGGCGTCACCCGCACCACCCTCAAGCACGCCTTCGGTCGGCTGGTCCAGGCCGGTCTGCTGGAGACCCGGCACGGGGTCGGCACCCGGGTGCGGGACTTCGCGCGGCTCGGGGGCGCCGATCTGCTGCCCATGCTGGTGCGGCACAGCCCCGACTGGATCGGCGAGATCTTCGAAGTACGGCGCAGCATCGGCGCGTTGATCGCGGAGCGGGCCGCCGCCCGGGCCACGGCGAAGGACCGGACCGCGCTCGCCGAACTCCTCGCCCGCGTACGGGAGTCGGAGGGCGGGGACGCCGTACAGCTCGCCGATGCCGAGGTGCACCGCGCCCTGGCCCGCGCCACCGGCAACCGGGTCTACGTCCTGCTGACCAACACCCTCTTCAACGCCTACCTGCCCGTACGCGCCGCGCTCGTGGGACCGTTCGCCGACCCGGAGGCCGCCCACGCCCGGCTCGCCCCGGTCGTCGAGGCCGTCCGCGCGGGCGACCGGGCCGCCGCGCACGCCGCCGCCGACGCCTATCTGACCGCCACCGAATGGATCATGCGGGAGGGGCTCGCGTGAGCGCGCGCGGTACGCGGTTCCGGGAGACCATGCTCGGCACGCTCCACCTCGACGGCGAGGACCGGGCCCGCCCCCTGCGCCTGGACCTGCGCGCGGCCGCCGACCGCCCGCTGCGCCCGGCCGGCTCCACCGAGGCCACGCTGACGGGCCGGGTGCGCGTACGGGGGTGGGCCGACGACCCGCACGCCGCGGGCACGTTGGAGATCTCACCGCTGGCCCGGCGCCGGATCCGCTACCGGCTCGCCTTCACGGCCGCGGGACGGCCCGTGGCCCTCGACGGCTGGAAGTCGGTCGACCCGCTGCGGCCACTGCGCTCGATGACCGTCCTGCCCTTCACCCTGTACGGCGGGGACGCCGCCCCGGTCGGCTCCGGCACCCTCCGATTCCCCCTCACCACCCAGCTCCTGCCGTTCCTGGCGAGCTTCCGCTTCCCCCGGCACGGAGAGCGGGGCCGGGGCCCGGTCCGGGACCCGCGGGCGGAGGACACCACCGGCGCCCTCGCGCCGCGCTGGGCGGGCGAGCCGGGCCGTACCGAGGTCTGGTACACGACCGCCACCGACCCCGCCACCGGCAGCGGGATCTGGCTCCACCACGAGCTGGTCTCCCCCGCCGACGGGGCCGCACCCTTCGCGCACGGCTGGGTGGCCCACTTCCCCGCCGACGGCCCGGTCACCCACGCCCGGTTCGGTCCCGGGCCCTGGCGGCCCGGTCCCGACGCCGACGGCTTCGCCGCCGGGGACGTGACCGTCCGGCCCGGCCGGCTGACCGGGGCCGCGGCCGGGTTCTCCTGGGACCTGGCCGAACGCGCCGAGGACGGCCCGCTGTTCACGTTCCCGCGCTGGGCCTGGCGGCACCCGCTGCTGCCCGCGGCGCAGATGCTGCCGGCCGCCCGCGCACGCTACGACGGCACGCTCCACCACCCGGGCGGCACCCTGGAGCTGAGCGCGGCGCCCGGCGCCTCCGCCCGGATCTACGGGCACGGCAACGCCCGCCGCTGGGGGTGGCTGCACGCGGACCTCGGCGGCGGTGACGTCCTGGAGGTGGTCGCCGCCGTCTCCACCCGGCCCGGGCTGCGGGCGCTGCCGCCCCTGGTCTTCCTGCGGCTGCGCCACCGGGGCCGGACCTGGCCGCACCGGGCCGAGCGCGCCGCCGTCGGCTGGGCGGGGGCGGGCCGCTTCCGCGCCGAACTGGGCGTGCCCGTCTGGACGGTGACCGGCCGCGCCGGCCTGCGGCGGATCCGGGTCCGGATCACCCTGCCCGCCGAGCGCACCCTCGCGCTCGACTACGCCGACCCCGACGGCTCCCCCGCGGTGTGCCGCAACAGCGAACGGGCGGACGCGGTCGTGGAGTACGAGCGATGGTGGGGCCGCTGGCGGCCGGAGGCGAGCTGGACCCTGCACGGCACGGCGCACGCGGAGGTGGGCAACCGATGACCACCTCCCTCGCGCCGCTGGTCGCCGCCCTGCTGGCCGACCCCGGTGACCCCGGTGATGCCGGCGGCCACGGCCGGCCCGGCGGCCCCCGTGATCCGGACGACGCGCGGTGGCCGGCGCGCGTACCAGCCCGGCTGGACGCCGTCCTGCGCACGCTGCCGACGCCCGCGCGGGCCGGCGTACGGGCCGCGGCCCTGGCCGTGGACGGGTACGCGCTCGCCCGGACCGGCCGGCCGCTCGCGGGGCTGGCGCCCGCGGAGCGGGAGGACGTGATGACGGCCTTCGGTGCCCGGCCGCGGCTGGCGCCGCTGCTGGACCTGCTGAAGGTCCCGGTCCTGCTGGCCGCGGGTACCGAGCGGATGCTGGACCGGCCGGGGGCCGTACGGGCGCCGCTCGCGCCGCCCGATCCCCCGCTGGACTGCGTCCCCGCCACCGAGTGGCCCACCCGCAGCCGCGCCGACGCGATCGTGATCGGCTCCGGCGCGGGCGGCGCCGTCGCGGCGCGCACCCTGGCCCGGGCCGGCCTGCGCGTGGTGGTGCTGGAGGAGGGCCACCACCACACCACGGCCTCCTTCGGCCGTCACACCCCCCTGGACCGGTTCGGCGCGCTCTACCGGGGCGGCGGCGGCACCGTCGCACTGGGCCGGCCGCCGCTGCTGCTGCCCACGGGGCGGGCCGTCGGCGGGACCACCGTCGTCAACTCCGGTACCTGCTACCGGACTCCGGACCATGTGCTGGAGCGCTGGCGCGCCACGTACGGCTGTGCGTTCACCGACGGCTTCGCGGAGCACCTGGACGAGGTGGAGCGCACCCTGCGGGTGGCCACCCAGCCGCTGGACGTGCTCGGCAACAACGGGCTGCTGGCCCTGGCCGGGGCCCGGGAACTGGGCTGGCGGGCCGCGCCGCTGCGCCGCAACGCGCCGGGCTGCAAGGGTTCCTGCCAGTGCGTGGTGGGCTGTCCGACCGGGGCCAAGCAGAGCGTGCAGCTGTCGGTGCTCCCCGACGCGTGCGCTGCGGGCGCCCGGATCGTGACCGGCGCCCGGGTCTCGCGCATCCTGGTGGACCCGGACCGGCCGGGCGGTGCGGCGGCCGCCGGGGTTCGGGTGCGCCGGGCGGACAGCAGCGAGCTGGAGGTCCTCGGCCCGCTGGTCGTGGTCGCGGCCGGGGCCCTGCAGTCGCCGTCGCTGCTGCGGCGCTCGGGGCTGGGCGGCCATCCGCGGCTGGGGCGCAACCTCAGCGTGCATCCGGCGACCAGCGTGGCCGGGCGGTTCACGCGGGAGGTGACGGCCTGGGAGGGCGTGCTGCAGAGCGTCGGGGTGGAGGAGCTGCACGACCGGGGGATCCTGCTGGAGGCCACCGCCACGCCGCCGGGCATGGGCAGTTTCGTCCTGCCGGGCCTGGGCCGGGAGCTGCGGGCCGAACTGGAGGGGGCCGGGCACCTGGCCACGCTGGGGGCGATGATCGCCGACCGGCCCTCGGGCCGGGTGCTGGGACGCGGGCGCACGCTGATCCGCTACGACCTCGACGACCGGGACGCCGGGCGGCTGCTGGGCGCCGTACGGGCGATGGGGCGGGTGCTGTTCGCCGCGGGTGCGCAGGAGGTGCTGACCGGCATCGCGCGGGCGCCGCGCGCCCGTTCCCCGCGCGAGCTGGACGACGTACTGGGCCGGACGACCGCGCGCGACCTGCACCTGTCGGCGTACCACCCGACGGGCACGGTGGCGGGCGGCGCGGATCCGCGGCGGTTCCCGGCCGACGAGCGGGGGTGGCTGCGCGGGGTGCGGGGGGTGCTGGTGGCGGACGGGTCGCTGCTGCCCGGCTGTCCGGAGGTGAACCCGCAGCTGAGCATCATGGCGGCGGCCCTGGCCGTCACGACGGACGCGGCGTCGCGCTGACGGTACCGACGGGGTGGGACGTCACGGAGGTCGGTGAGGCCGGCGAGGTCAGGGCGTCGGGGTTGCGGCGCAGGGCGAGCAGGGCGGCGATGTAGGCGAGGTCGAACACACTGCACAGGATGCCGAGTCCCAGGATGAAGCCGGACCCCTCCATGACGCCGAACAGCAGCGTGGGGGCGAGGGTGCCGAGCCATTTGGCGACGGCGATGGTCAGGCTCTGGCCGCGCGGCCCGCGGCGGGCCAGCAGCATGGCGATGAACAGCCCGGACATGAGGAGGTTCTGCAGGAAGGCGGAGTAGCGCACGGCGTCGTGTCCGCCGAAGTGGGCCAGGAAGAGCAGCTGGACGGCGTACGCGGAGCCGAACAGCACCGCGCTGCCGACCGCGAACCGGGCCCGGGTGACGAACGCGGGGAACTCCGCGCGGCCGTGCCGCAGGAAGGTGTGGATGATGACGACGTCGGCCAGCGCCCAGACCACGTTGACGGCTCCCTGCGCGGAGAGTCCCTGGCTCAGCTCGCGGACGGAGTAGATCGACTCCCAGGCGAAGTTGAGCGCGAGCGCGGCGACCGGCATCGCGTAGGTCCGCTGCGCGAGGCCGACGCGGATCGCCTCGACGTACACGATCGTCCAGGCCAGCCCGCTCACGACGGTGAGGAACAGCTCCACGCGCACCCTCCCGGGGTCGACGGGGACGGCGCCGCCCGGGTCGGGCGGCCGCGGTCCACCGGGTTCACCCATCATCCACGGGCCGGGGCAGGAGCGGGAGAGGTGAGCCGCCGCGCCGGCACGCGCGCGAGGCGCGACGCGGCGTCCTCGCCGAACCCGAGGTCGAGGGAGGGTGCGCGCAGTGGTCGGGGGCCCGGAAGGCGCATGCGGGAAGGAAGAGCTGGGTGGCGGGGCCGACGAGGACCGCGTACAGGACGGTGCCGATCCCCACGGTGCCGCCGAGGGCCCAGCCGGCGGCGAGGACCGAGATCTCCAGCCCGGTACGGATCAGCCTCAGGGACCCGCCCGTCAGCGCGGCCGCCCCCGTCATCAGGCCGTCGCGGGCCCCGGTCCCAGGCGGGCCCCGACGTGGACGGCGATGGACAGTCCGTTCAGCGCAACGCCGGCCGTCAGCAGGCCGATGCGTGCCGGCAGCCCCAGGTCCTCGGGGATCAAGGCCAGGCCGAGGCCGGAGGCGCACGCGAGGACGACGATGTCGGCGAAGGTGCCGAGCGTGGGACGTTGCCCGAGCGGCCACCTCGCGAGCAGCACGATCACGCCGGCCACCGCGCTGATCGTGCCGAAGCTCGGCGAGGTCGATCAGGAAGGTGCCGTCCCTGCCGATGAGGCCGTGGGCGAGGGCGAGCCGGTGCCCTTGTGCGTTGATGCCGGCGGGGTCGGGACCGGGGTCGGCGTCCACGCCGGCTGCCGGGTCCGTGGCGGACGCCGGGTCCGTCGCGGACGCCGGGTCCGTCGCGGACGCCGGGTCCGTCGCGGACGCCGGGTCCGTGGCGGACGCCTCCTGGACGAGCCTCAGTGCGCTGCCGGGCGGCAGGACATCGGGGACCGGCCGGTCGTCGGCCTGCTCCAGCCCCGCCCGCCCGAGCAGTTCGTCACGGTTCTCCACCCAGCAGTCGTCATGGGGTCCCATCCTGCCGGACCCCGCTGCGGGCCGTTACGGCAGGTAGAGGGTGTACAGCAGCTTGTTCGGGACCGGCGGCGGGGTGCCCTGGAGCACGCCGGTCGTGGCGTTCGTGACGAGGGCCGCCTTGACCTGGGCCGGGCTGTCCGCCGGGCGGAAGGCCAGGTGGAGGGCGGCGGCCCCGGTGGTGTGGGCGGTGGCCATCGAGGTGCCGCTGAGGGTGGCGGTCGCGGTGTCGCCGGTGTGCCAGGCCGAGGGGATGGCGACGCCGGGGGCGAACAGGGCGACGCAGTTGCCGTAGTTCGAGGAGGCGGCCTTGCGGTCGGTACGGTCGGTCGCGCCGACGCTGATGACCTCCGGGACACGGGCGGGCGAGGTGGTGCAGGCGCCGCCGGGCTGGGCGGAGCTGCCGGCGGAGGCGGTGTAGGTCACGCCGGAGGCGATGGAGTTGCGTACGGCGGCGTCGAGAGCGGCGCTGGCGGAGCCGCCCAGGCTCATGTTGGCGACGGCCGGTTTGACGGCGTTGGCCGTCACCCAGTCGATGCCCGCGATCACGCCGGCGATGGTTCCCGCGCCCTGGCAGTTCAGGACCCGTACGGCGACCAGCCGGGCCTCCTTGGCCACGCCGTACGTCTTCCCGGCCGCGACACCGCCGACGTGGGTGCCGTGGCCGTTGCAGTCGTTGCCGTTCCGGCCGTCGCCGACGGTGTCGACGCCGACGGAGGCGCGGCCGCCGAACTCGGCGTGCGTGGTGCGCAGTCCGGTGTCGATGACGTAGACGTGCACGCCGGCGGCCGTGGTGCGGTAGGTGTACGTGGTCGACAGCGGCAGCCGGCGCTGGTCGATCCGGTCCAGCCCCCAGGGCGCGCCGGGTTGGGTGGCGTCGGCCCCGGCCGCCCCGGCCGCGGGCACGGTCACGGTCACGTCCGGGTGGACGGACGCGACCCGCGGATCGGCGGCGAGCCGCCGGGCCTGGTCGGACGTCATCCGGGCGGAGAACCCGCGCAGGGCGGAGCGGTAGACGTGGCCGACGTCGGCTGCGGCCTGACGGCGGACCAGTTCCCGTGCGAGGACGTGGGGGTCGGCGGGGGCCGCCCCCGCCCGGCCGTCCTTGAGCACCACGACCCAGCCGTGGGACGCGCCGGTCGCGTCGGGCGTGTCCGCCGCGGCGGCGGTGTGCGTGGCGGGCACGGGTGCGATCAGCAGGCCCGCGGTGAGCAGGGCGGCGGACAACAGGGCAGCGGGTAACAGGCGTAAGGCTCTCATCCGTGGTGCACCTCGACCTTCGTCGACCGTGTGTGGGGTTGGCCGTACGCGCGCCAAGGTGCCGGGCGTGCCGCGCCCGCACAAGAGTGCGGTACGGGCCCCGTCGCGCGTCGGACCGCTCCGATCCCCCTGGGCGGGGGTACGCCTCGTTCGCCGGCGCCCTTTCCCACCGGGGACGCCCCGGCCCCGCCGGCGACCCCGACGCGGGGGCCGGGGGCGACGCCCGGGAGATGACGCGGCCCCGGCCCCGCCGGTGATCCGGACGCCGGGGGGCCGGGGCCGCGCCGGGTGGGTTACGACGCGGCCGCCGGGGGGAGTTGGGGCGGCAGGGCCGCGAGGAGGCGGCGGGACTGGGTGGTCAGCTGGGACGTGCCCGCGCGGGCCGCGGCCGCGGCCAGGCCGGCCGGGACCGGCCCCGCCGGAGCGGCGCGTTCGGCGCAGTCGGCCGCCACCGCCAGCACCTCCCCCGTGCCCCTGGGCGCTCCCGTCGGCGCGTCCAGCAGCGCCGGGAGGGCCTGCGCCAGCACCGTCCACGTCGTGGCGTACGCCCCGGTGGCCGCCGCCGTACGCGCCGCGTCGGCGAGGCGGTTCGGCTTCACGGTGCCCAGGGAGAGGAGCTCCGCCACGTCCCGGCCCACCCGCCCCGCGTCGAGTTCGCCCCGCGCCGCCAGGTGCAGCAGGGCGTCGACCGCCGCCAGCCGGTCCTCGGCGTGCCGCGCGCCGAGGCCGGTGGCCACCACCAGGTGCAGCACCGGCCCCGCCGCGCCGCCGAGTTCGGCCAGCTGCGGCAGCGGCGCCGCCGCGCCGCGCTCGTCGTCCGTGGCGCACGAGGTCACCGCCTTCAGCAGCCACGCCGCCTGCGTCTCGCGGTCCTCGGGGAGCACCCCCCGCGACAGCGCGCTGTGGCCGTTCCAGTGGTAGCAGCCGGTGTCGCCGTCGTGCGGGCGCCCCAGTGTGCGGAACACGGCGGGGAACTCCCGCTGGAGCGTGGGCCGTTCGCCCGTGTCGACGACGAGGTGGCGGGTGTCCGCGCCCGTGAGGTTCCACCAGTGGGTGGGAGCGCGCCGCGGGGC
Source organism: Streptomyces sp. NPDC090022 (assembly GCF_044748145.1). Classification (NCBI taxonomy): domain Bacteria; kingdom Bacillati; phylum Actinomycetota; class Actinomycetes; order Kitasatosporales; family Streptomycetaceae; genus Streptomyces; species Streptomyces sp. NPDC090022. The sequence continues at coordinate 349,856 of NZ_JBIVFN010000003.1, read as the reverse complement.
CGGTTCCCGCACCCGGCGGTGCGCGGACGCCGGCTCGCCGGCCGTGGTGGTGAGCCAGGCGGCCAGCCGCTCGCCCTCGTGCGTCCCGAGGGCGGCCGCCGCCCCGGCGGCCGACGGGTCGCGGCGTACCCGCAGCAGGGCCTGCGCGAAGTCCGCGGGCGCGGGCTCGGCGCCGGCCCGCCCGTACCCGGCGAGGCGGGCCACCAGTTCGTCCGGCTCCAGGGTGCCCGTCTCCCAGGTGGGCGTGGCGAGGAGGTACGGCAGCGGCTCCGTCAGCAGCCGGTGCGCGGCCTCGCGCAGCCGGGCGGTGACGACCTCCTCCAGCGCGGAGTGCACGCAGTCCGGCCGGTGCGGGTTGCCGCGGCGGCGAGCGGGGACCAGGTCCTGCGCACGGACGCGGCCCAGTACGGCGGCGGCCACGACCTCCAGGCCGTACAGCCGCTGCGGGGACGGCGGCCACTCGCCGGCCCGGACGGGCGCGTGCCACCAGCGGTCGGCGAGCGCCGGGCCGAGGGCCGCGGCCAGGGCCGCCCGGTCCCGGTGACCGTGCCGGACCAGGGCGTCGAGGGCCCGCTCGAACTCGGTGACCGTCGGGTCCTGCGTCCTGATCAGCGCGGACACGAGCTCGACGGTCTCGGCGACCGTGTCGGGGCCGGGGCCCTGCCGGCGGCGCGCCGGGGCGGGCGGCAGCGTCTCCTCGTACGGCCCCGGCTCCGCCGCGTCGGCCTGGGCGCCGAAGAGCTCGGCGGCGCGGACCCGGTGGACCGGGCTCAGCAGTTCGGCGCAGCCGGCCAGTTCCTCCCGGAGCGCGGCGTCGGCCGGGTCCAGGTGGGTGGCGGCCAGTTTCAGCGCGCGTTCCTGGAGGGCCGTGTCCTCGTGGCCGAAGACGGTGGCCACCACCGGCAGCAGGTCGGCGCGGGCGGCCGGTTCGCGCCGCAGCACCTTGCCCAGCAGGGTCAGCTGGGCGCGCACCAGCTTCTTCTCCGGGCGGAAGAGCGCCGCCCCGGACATGTCGGCGAGCTGCGCGACGGTGAGGTCGCCCGACGCGGCCAGCCGGGCCAGGATCTGCTGGGCGTGTCCGGCCACCGTCGAGGGCCCGTCGGCGGTCAGCGCGATCCAGTCGGCGGTCCGTTCCCTCTCCTCGGCCGGGGTCAGGTCGAGCCGCTGCAGGAGCAGCAGGTAGAACCGCAGCCGGGTCGGGCGGCCGCCGCGCAGCAGCCGGGAGGTGCAGCCGTCGATCAGGACCCGCCGCTCGACGAGGCCCTCCTCGGCGAGCCGGGTCAGCTCGTACGGCCAGTGGCCGGGGGCCTGCGGGTCGGCGTACCAGGAGAGGGCGGCGGCGGGTTCCGCCGTCTCGAACAGCCGCGGCAGCAGCTCCGTCACGTGCGGGTCCTCGCGCAGGGCGCGGGCGAGCGAACGCGCGGCGCCGGGGCGCCCGGTGGGGAGCAGGGACTGCGCCCAGCCGTGGACGAAGGCGTCGGTGGTGGGGGCGGGGCAGCCCGCGAGCAGGACGAGCTCCCGGATCAGCGCGAAGTCGGCCTCGGCGGTGGCGGCGCGGGCGGCGAGGCGGTGGGCGAGGTCGCCGAGCCAGACGGGATCGCGGTCGGCGAGCAGGGGCAGCAGGGCGTCGGTGTACAGCGAGCGCCCGCCGGCGCGCAGGTCGCGGGCGCCCATCCAGTGGGCGGCGGCCGCGGCTCCGGTGTGGCAGCCGGCACCGGCCAGGAGCAGGCCCCCGCGGATCAGGTCGGCCTCGGCCCAGCGGGTCCAGTCCCAGCCGCGGATCTCGCGGCGCAGCGCGGTGAGTTCGCCGAGCAGCGCCCGCCGCGCGGGGGTGTCCAGGGGCTCGATCAGCCCGGGGATCAGGTCGCAGCGGCCCGCACGGACCGCGTCCAGGACGGCGTTCATCGCACCCCTCCGGAGGTGATCGCGGCGCGCCCGGCCATGCGGGCGGCGAGCGCGTGCTTGCAGGGGCCGCGCCGGCCCCGGTAGTCGGCCCACCACTGGCAGGTGCAGCTGAGGACGCCGCCCGCCGACTCGCGGACCTGGTACGTCCGGTCACCGGAGACGACGTGCGTGGTCGAGCCGGTTCCGCGGCCGTCCGGGCGCACGGCGCCGGCGGCGAGCAGCGCGCGGGCCGCGACGAGCCGCGGGTTGTGCCGCTCGGCGCGCTCCGCGTCGTAGGGCAGCTCGCGGTGGTAGTAGGCGGCGTCGGCGATGTCGTATCCGACGCGGCCGGCGGTGCCCAGCCGGGCCAGGGCCGCACGGACCCGGGTGACGGGCAGCCCGGACTGTTCGGCGAGGTCGGCGGGGTCGATCCGCGGTTCCCAGGCGAGCAGGACGGAGATCAGGTCGGCGTCGGCGGCGGCCTCGTCGGTGGCGAGCGCCTCCAGGACGCCGCCCTCGCCGGAGAAGCCGCGGGCGGGGTCCGGGGAGAGGGTGAGCGTGAGCCGCATCCCGGGCAGGGTGACCTCCCACGCGCCGGCGGTCGGCAGCCCGTCGGGCCGGCCGCCCGCGCCACCGCCGCTCGCGGCGTTCGGGGCGTAGACGCGCAGGCCGGTGGCGTGCCGCAGCACCCGGTGGAATGCGGCCAGCCGCTCGGGGCCGGGCAGGCACACCGCGCCGGGCACGGGCCGGGTGGTGGGCCGCAGGGTCCGGCCGGCGGGGACGGCCCACAGGGCGCCGCGGCCCGCCGCGCCGGAGCCGGTGCGCGGCAGGGCGCGCAGGAACCGGACGGCCTCGGCGGCCGGCAGCTCGGCCCGCAGGTCGAAGCCGGCCGATATCACCTGGGATTCGGCGAAGCCGCGCAGCCAGCGGTCGGGCAGCGGCACCTTCTTCTCGACGACGGGTCCGTCCAGGGTGGTCACGGCCATCTCGTCGGGGCCGACGCGCAGGTGCAGCGGCTCGTCGCCGGAGAGCCGGGACAGGGCCTCGCGCAGGGGGCTGTTGACGTCGACGTTGGTGGTGCCGTGCCCGGTGTCGGCGCCGTCCAGCCCGTCCTGGAGCACGTCGAGGCGGGCGTACACCCCGCAGCATCCGGAGAACGACTCGAACCGCAGGCGGTCGCCGTTGCCGGTCACCACCGGGTCCAGCGAGGCGCGCAGGGAGCGCTGGTAGTAGCGGGTGGCGGCCACGTCGGCGACGGCGAGCAGGCCGCGCGCGGCGGCCTGGGGGTACGTCAGGAAGCCGGCGAAGAACCGCGGATGCGGTTCGGCGCCGACGGGCGTCGTGCCCCCGGCGGTCTCGAGCCCGAGGAGCTGTCCGCCCCCGCCGGGGGTGAGTGTGGAAGGGCGTGCGTAGGCCAACGCCTGTACGGATCGCGTCATGGGCAGGACGCTAGGTCCCGGCACTGACAACGGCCCCTGGTACGGCGGTGCGTGGCCTGCCGGCGTGCCCGGGGGCGGCCGGCGTGGACCCGGGGGCGGCCGCCGTGCCCGGCGCGGCCGCCGGGTGCCCAAAGGCGGCCGCCGTTCAGCCCCGGAACGCGCGCCGGTAGTCGCGCGGGGCGAGGCCCACGCGGCGGACGAAGGCCGGGCGCAGCGAGACGGCGGAGCCGAACCCGCAGTGGACGGCGATCTGTTCGACCGGCAGGTCGGTCTCCTCCAGCAGCTGCTGGGCGGCGAGGACGCGCTGTTCCAGGAGCCAGCGCAGCGGGGGCATGCCCGTGTTGTCCACGAAGCGGCGGGCGAAGGTGCGTTCCGACATGTGGGCGGCGTCGGCCATGCGGCGTACCGTCCAGGGGGTGTCGAGGGCGGCCAGGACCTCGGCGCGGGCGCGGGCGAGCGGGTCGTCGGGGCCGGTGTCCTCGGGGACCGGGGACGGGATGAACTGGGCCTGCCCGCCGGTCCGGAACGGTGCCGTGACCATGGTCCGGGCGATGGCGGCGGCGGCCTGCTGGCCGTGTGCGGAGCGGACGAGGTGGAGGCAGAGGTCGATGCCGGCGGCCACCCCGGCGGAGGTCCAGATCCCGCCGTCGCCGGTGAAGAGCACCTCGGGGCGGACGTCGACGTCGGGGTGGAGGCGCGCGAGCCGGTCGGCCAGCGCCCAGTGCGTGGTGGCGGTACGGCCGGCGAGCAGTCCCGCCTCCGCCAGCACGAACGTTCCGGCGCACAGCGAGGCCACCGGGATGCCGCGCGCGTGCACGGCGCGCAGCGCGTCGAGCACGGCCGCGGGGCGGGGCGTGACGGGGTCGGTGGGGCCGGGGACGAGGACGAGACCGCAGTCGAGGAGCGCGTCGAGACCGTGGTCGGGTACGCGTTCCAGTCCCCCGCCCATGCTGACGCGGGCGCCGTCGGGTCCGCAGACCCGCAGGTCGAAGGTGTTCCGGTCGGCCCAGACCTCGCCGATGACGGAGTAGTCGAAGGCCCGGACGCCGTCGAAGACCACGCAGCCCACGGTTCGGGTGTTCATGGCAGGAAATTATCGATCATCGGCGGCCGGCGCCGTCACGGCCCCCGGCCCGCTCCCCGCAGGCTTGGGGCCATGACGAACACCAGTGCATTCGATGCCCCGCTCACCCTCGACCGCGACGCCGTCCTCGTGGTGGTCGACGTACAGAAAGGATTCGACGACCACGGTTTCTGGGGGCGTCGGGACAATCCCGGTGCCGAGAAGAACATGGCCGCGATCGCCGAGGCGTGGCAGGCCGGTGGCCGGCCGGTGGTGATCGTGCAGCACCAGTCGGAGTCGGGCCCGCTGGAGCCGGGCACCCCGGGGTACGAGCTCAAGCCGGAGCTCGCCGGGATCCGCGCCGACCTGCACATCACCAAGACCGTCAACAGCGCCTTCTACGGCACCCCCGACCTGCACGCGTGGCTGTCCGCGCGCGGCGCGCGGCAGGTCGTGGTCATCGGCATCATGACGAACGTCTGCAACGAGTCGACCGCCCGGATGGCCGGCAACCTCGGTTACGACGCCGTCTTCCCGATCGACGCCATGCACACCTTCGACATGGCCGGCCCGGACGGGGTGACGCTGACCGCCGAGGAGCTGACCCGGGCCACGGCGGCCGCGCTGCACACCATGCGTTACGCGAAGGTGGTCACGACCGAGGCGGTGCTGGCCGCCGCGGGCGGTGGCGCCGCCTGACGATCGCCCGGGTGAGGACCGGCGGCAGCAGGTCCTTGCCCAGCTTGCGCCACCGCGCCGGAAGCGGGCGCGGTGCCGCGGCGCCCGGTACGGGGGCCGGGGCGGGGGCGGACGCGGCGGCGGGGGGCTCCGCCGCCGCGTGCCGCGAGACCGGCAGGGCGGGCGCGACGGCGTTCGCGCCGGCTATGCGGATCAGCGGCTCCCCGGCGACCTCCTCGACGTACAGCTCCAGGTCCTCGCGGCCCGCGGCCCAGGCCTCCAGCGACGTGCGCAGCGGCTCGGGGTCGTCCCAGGTTGCGTAGAGCTTGTTGCCGGTGACGGCAAGGACGTGCAGGCCCTGGGAGGCGACCGCGCCCCAGATGGCGGCGGCGACCCCGGGGCAGTGCTCGGAGCGGTAGTCGTCGAAGGCCACGACGGCGCCGGGCGCGGCCACGGCCCGGGAGGCCGCGATGTCGCCGCGGACGTGTTCGTAGAGGTGCGAGGCGTCGATGTGCACGAAGCGGCAGGAGCCGGCGGCCACACGTTCGGTGACGACGGAGGTCGGCGCCTGGATGATCACGGGCAGCGTGTCGTGGAAGGACAGGTAGTTCGCCTCGAAGGCCGGGCGGGTCAGGCTGGCGTAGGAACCGGTGGTCTCGGCCATGTTCGACGCGTCGGGGGCGTCTGCGCCGAACAGGTCGCAGACGGTGAACGTCTCGTCGTCCCGGAGGTACTGCCCCAGGAAGATCGCGCTCTTGCCGAGGTACGCGCCGAGCTCGAGGAGGTCGCCCCGCCGGCCGGGACCCGGGTTGCTGTGCTGCCGTTCGAGGAACCAGTCGAACATCAGCTGGTCCACGGCCCAGAACCAGCCCTCCACCTCGTCGAGCCGGGTGGGGGTGTTCTGGGCGTTCTTCACCGCTTGCGACATGGGGCGCTGATCCTCCGGAAATGGTGTGGGATCGCCGTTGTTCTCTGGCCACTTCCCCCGTGGTGAGCGCGAAATCTACTCCGCCCGACGCTCTGCGGCCAGGGATCCCGCAATCTCGTCCGGGCCCGGTCCGGTGCCGGGCCCACCGCGGGGCGGCGGCAGCGGGGCCGGCCGGCGCGGGCCTCCGGTCCGCAGGGGGCTGGCGCTGACGCTTTGCCGGCCCTATACCTTTCTTATAACCAGGTTATGCGTTTCCTGCTACCGTCCAGGCGCGGACCGGCGCTGCGCAAGCACGCCGGTCCGACCACGTTCACCGTCGCCGCGTTCCCCGTCACGGCGTCACCATCACCGGCGTCACCGCGTCACCGTCACCGCGTCACCGCACCACCCCACCACCAGGGAGAACAATGCGCCGCCCCACCCAGCCACGGATCGGGGAGCGGCCCACGAGCCGACTGACCGGTGTGGACGCCGTGCGCGGGCTGGCCGTGCTCGGCATGTTCGCCGTGCACGTCGGTCCCGGCCCCGACCCCTCGGGAGCGCGCTACCTGATCCTCGCGGCGGACGGGCGGGCACCCGCACTCTTCACGCTGCTCGCCGGGTTCTCGCTCGCGCTCGCCCAGCGGCACGACGGCCCGCGCGGCCCGCGTCCGCTGCGGCCGCTGCTGATCCGCAGCGCCGTCCTCGCCGCGCTCGGCCTCTGGCTGGCCACGCTCTGGCCCGGCGTCCTGGTGATCCTGGCGTTCTTCGCCCTCTACTTCCTGGCCGCGGAGCCGTTCACGCGGCTGTCCACCCCGGTGCTCGCGGCCGTGGCGGCGGCGAGCGTGATCGTCGGACCCGTGCTGTCGTTCGTGCTGGGGCCGCTGTTCGGGTACACCACGACGGGGCGCGGCGCCGTGCCCGAACTCGCGCACCTGACCAGCTGGTCGGGGGCCGGTGAGGTCCTGGAGCAGCTGCTGCTGTCGGGCGCGTACCCGGTGCTGACGTACCTGCCGTACGTGCTGGTGGGCATGGCCCTCGGCCGGCTGTGCGACCTGCGGGAGGCGTCGGTCGCGCCGCGGATGGCCGCCTGGGGCACGGTGGCGGCGGTCGCCGCGTACGGCAGCGCGTGGCTGGCGACCGAGGTCGGCGGCGGCCGCGAGCGGCTGCTCGCCACGATCGCGGAACGGCATCCGGAGGCGCTGGCGGCGGCGGATCCCGTACGGGCGGTGCTGGGGGCGCAGTTCGGCGCGATACCCAGCACCAGCTGGGACTGGCTGCTGATCGCCGATCCGTACAGCCAGACCCCGCTGGAGACGATCGGCAACGCGGGCGTGGGCTGTGCGCTGATCGGTGTGTGCGTGCTCGCCGCCCGGGCCCGGCTGGGCGCGGGGCTGCTGCGGCCGCTCGCCGCGCTGGGGGCGATGGCGCTGAGCGCGTACGTGGTGCACGCCCTGGTGCTGGCCGGGCCGGCCAACGGGGCGCATTCGTGGCGGGCACTGGCCGCGTTCGCGGGCGTGGCGCTGGTGGCGGCGTGGGCCTGGCAGCGGGCGCTGGCCGGGCGGCCGCTGGGCCGGGGCCCGGTGGAGTACGCGCTGCGCCTGGCCACGCACGGCCGCATCCCGCGGCCGGCCGCGGCGCGCGTCAGCCGCGGAGCTCCGGGGCGGCCGACAGGTGAACGGTCGTGATCAGGTCGCAGGGGCCGGTGCCGGCGCCCCGGCAGACGTGGGTGGCGTCGGCCTCGAAGGTGGCGGTGGCGCCGGCCGCGAGGGGGTGCTCGGCACCGTGGACCACGAGGATCATCCGGCCCGCGGCGGCGTTGACGGTCTCCACCACACCGCGCCGACAGCAGCATGCCGAGGGTGTCGGCGAGCCGCACGAGGGTGGCCGGGTCGGGGTTGCCCTGCGCGTTCTCCAGGCTGACCAGGGCGCCCCTTGCTGACCTGCGGGCGGCGCCGAGCTGCTCCGGGGAGAGCCCGGCGCGGGTGGGCGCGTCGCGCAATGCTGCGCGCCACCGCCTGCGGGGCCTCGGCCGTCTCGGTCACCCGTCCGCCTCTTCCGGTGCTCCACTCCACGCGTCGACACGTCCGCGTATCGAGTTGTCGATGTGCCGATGTGTCTCCATCGCCTACGTGGCACGCATGGCCCACGTGGCACGCATGGCCCACGTGGCCCACCCGGCCCGCGCGCCAGTCGGTCCAGCGTACGCAAGGGTCACTCCAATGGACCATCGAGGTCATCCTGGTGTACCGTGCGGGTCATTCCATTGCACCGAGAGGGCTGCTGAGATGACCGTCTTCCATCTGTCCCCCGAGGTCGGCGAGGCCTTCCCCGGCACCCTGATCGCGCTCGTCACCGCCGAGGGCGTGCGCGGGGAACGGCCGTGGCCCGAGCCCGCGGCCGCGCTCGACGCGATGGAGGCGGAGGTGGCCGCCGGCAGCTGGCTGCCGGCCGACGAGCACGACCCGCGGCTCGCCTCCTGGCACGCGGCCTACCGCGCCTTCGGTACCAACCCACGCCGCGAGCGCCCCAGCGTCGACGCCCTCGGCCGCCGGCTCGCCCGCAAGGGCGCGCTGCCGAGGATCAATCCGGCCGTGGACACCTACAACACCGTCTCCGTACGGCACGGCCTGCCCGCCGGGGCCTTCGACCTGGACGCCGTCGCGGGGGACGTCACCATCCGGTTCGCCACCGGCGCCGGTGCCGCGACCGAGGAGTTCACCCCGCTCGGCGAACCCGGCACGGTCGAGCACCCCCGGCCCGGCGAGGTCGTCTACGCCGACGCGACCTCCGTCCTGACCCGGCACTGGAACCACCGCGACGCCCACCGCACCCGCGTCACGCCCGCCTCCGCGCGGGTCGCCTTCCTGATGGAGACCGTCGACGCCGCGCGCGACGGGGACCTGCTGCGCGAGGCCGCCGGGCAGCTCCGGGACTGGATCGCCCCGCACGCCGACGACGTGCACGTGCGGTACCTGAGCCCCGCCCTTCCGCACACCACGGCCTGACCGCGCCGCACACCCGGCGGGGCGAGGCGGGACGGGACGGACGGGACGGACGGGACGGACGGGACGGACCGGTTAATCGCTGGAGCACGGCCGCACCGGATACCTACAGTGACCGGGCACCCGACCCGACACCGAGCCGACAGAGCCGAGTTCCCCATGCGTACGCACTATCCCCGCACCCCGCACCTGCCCTGGTCCCCGGGTGCGTCGTCGGACGACGTACGGGCCGGTGATCTGGCCGGGCTGCTGGGCCGCGAGGTCGTGGTCACCGAGAAGCTCGACGGGGAGAACACCACCCTGTACGCCGACGGGCTGCACGCCCGCTCGCTCGACTCCGGCCACCATCCGTCGCGGGCCTGGGTCAAGGGGCTCCAGGGGCGGATCGGGGCCGGGATCCCGCACGGCCGGCGGATCTGCGGCGAGAACCTCTACGCCCGGCACTCCCTCGCGTACGAGGAACTCGACAGCTGGTTCTACGGGTTCTCCGTGTGGGACGGCGAGCACTGCCTGGACTGGGACCGCACGGTGCGCTTCCTGACCCGGCTCGGCGTACCCACGCCGCCCGTACTGTGGCGCGGGGTCTTCGACGAGCGAGCGCTGCGCGGGCTGCGTCTGGACACCACCCGTCAGGAGGGGTACGTCGTACGGACCGTCGCCGGGTTCGAGCGCGCCGCGTTCGGGCGGCACGTGGCCAAGTGGGTGCGCGGCGGGCACGTCACGACGGACACGCACTGGATGTACGCCGCCGTCGTCGAGAACGGACTCGGGCCCGCGGCCCCGCTGTGGGCGGTGCGTTCGGGCGCGGCGCCCGACGTGTCCGGCCTGCTGGCCGCCGCCGGGTACGCCGGCACGGCGCGCTGGTGGCCGGAGGCGGCCCTGGACGCGGCCGGGGCCGTGGACGCGGCCGCGGGCGTCGCCGTGGACCCGGACGCCGCGGCGGCCGCCGGGGCCGAGGCCGCCGCGCGGCTCGACCTGCTCGGCCGCACGGGCGAGGCCCGGCTGGCGGGGGTACTGGCCGCCGCCCTGCACACGGCGCGCCGCGCGGAGCTGCTGCCGCGGCTGGCCCCGGCCCTGGGGATGCCGCTGGCCCGGCGGGTGGCCGATCTGGTGGGGCTCCAGGGGCAGTTGCACCGGCCGTTCCCCGACGCGGAGCGGCGCGGGGGCCTGGTGCGGATGGCGGCGGCCGCCGATCCCGGCGTACTGCACGCGGTCGCCGGGGCCGTGGCGGCGGTCCGCGAGGACCCGGCGGCGGCCGAGCAGGTGGCCTGGTCGGCCCTGCACGCCGAGGAGGCGGGACTGCTGACCGGGGGCGCGGCCGGCGCACCCCTGGAACCACTGCGCGCCGCACTGCGCGCCTCGTTCACGGGACGGCACGCCGGCGGATCCGGCCGCGCGGACCGGGCGGCCCAGGCCGACCAGGCGGACGACCACCGTGACCCGGCCGACGTCGGCGACGCGGCGGACCGCTGCTGGGCGGAGGCCCTGGCGGCGTACGCACGGGGGCGGATCACGACCCCCGAGGAGGCGGTGGCGGCGACCTGGCGGTGGCGGGACGGGGCGTTCCCCCGGCTCGTGCAGCTGGTCGGGCCGTCCGGGAGCGGCAAGAGCACCTTCGCCCAGGGGCTGGCGGCCCGCGAGCGCGTCTCGCTGGACGACCTGCGGGCGGCGCGCGGCGCGCGCTCCGACCAGAGTGCCAACGAGGCCGTCCTGCGTGCGGGGCTGCACCGGCTGGACACCGCGCTCGCGTCGGCCGCGGCCGACGGCGGCACGGTGGTGTGGGACGCCACCTCTCTCAACGACCGCCAGCGGGCCCTGGTGGGCGAGGTCGCCCGGAGGCGGAACGCGCTGGTCACGCACGCCGTCGTGGTCGTGGCCGAGGAGGAGCTGCGGCGGCGCAACAGCACCCGCGCGCATCCGGTACCGGCGGACGTACTGACCACGCAGCTGCGCCGGTTCAGCCCGCCCTACCCCGGTCAGGCGCACCGCACCTGGTACGTCGGGGCGGACGGGGCCGTCGAGGACACGGCGGGTGCCCTGAAGGACGAGGACGCGTGATGCGTGATGCGTGATGCGTACGGCGAGCGGACGCGGCACCCGCACCAAGGAAGGGACGCCTGATGCGGACCAGTGAACAGCTCTACCACCAGGTCCGCTGGGACCCCCGGTTCGACCCGGCCCGCTTCGTCCTGGGCCTGCACCAGCGCGGGGCCGCGCCCAAGCGCGTCCCGCTGCCGTCCTTCGTCCCGGGCGGCGACATCCCCTGGCACCGGGTGCTGTTCGTCGAGGCGGACGGCGAGCTGGTCTGGGACCGGGCGGCGGGCGTGGACCGGATCGACGAGACCGGGGCCGGGCGGGTGCGCGAACCCCGGCGGCTGCGGGCGCCCTTCTTCACCGCGCGGACCCCGTACGCCTGGGACCCGGCAGGCGGCGGCGCCTGGCGGCCGGCGCCACCGGTGGCGGGGACCGGGCCGACGTCCAGGTCCGGGCCGGGGGCCGGCCCGTCGACCGTCCGCGTCCTGACGTGGAACACCCTGTGGGACCGCTACGACGGGCACCTCATCGACACCGCCCGCCGCCGCCCGCTGCTGCTGGCGGCCCTGGCGGCCGCCGACGCCGATGTGATAGCCCTTCAGGAGGTCGAGGCCGGGCTGCTGGCGATGCTGCTGCGCGAACCGTGGGTGCGGCAGGCGTACACGCTCGGCGGTGACACGCGCGGACGGGACGTGGACGAGAGCGGCCTGCTGCTGCTCAGCCGGCTTCCCGTGCGGGAGGCCGGGGTGCACGCGCTGGGCCCGCACAAGGCGGTCGTGGCGGTCACCGTGGCGACGGCGGGCGGCCCGCTGGTGGTCGCCGCCACCCATCTGACGAGCGACCACAGCGCGGACGGCGCCGGGCGCCGGCGGACCGAACTGGGCCGGCTGGCCGAGGGGCTGGCCGGGATCGAGGGCGACGCCGTCGTGGTCGGCGACTTCAACGACGGGCGCGGCGGGGCCGCGGGGCCGGCCGCGGCCCTGGGGCTGCGGGACGCCTGGAGCGAGACGTACGGGGCGGACGACGCGACCCCGACCTTCGACCCGGGCGTCAATCCGCTGGCCGCGGTGTCCTCGCTGAGCGGCCGGGGCGCGCGGCTGGACCGGATCCTGCTGCGGACGGCCGACGGCGGCGACGGACCGGGGTCCGCCCGGATACGGGTGCTGCGGGCGGCGCTGCACGGGGACGCGCCGGCGACGGCGGACGGCCTGTACGTCTCGGACCACTTCGGAGTGGCGGCCGACCTGCTCCTCGACCCGACGGACACGGACGTGACCACCGGGGCGGCCGGGGCAGCCGGGACTGTCGCGACCTCCGAAGACCCGGTGACGGCGCGGACGGCGGTGGCGTGGATCCCGCCGGCCGAGCTGTGGCCGCCGGTCCAGGACCTGCGCCGGGAGCTCGACCCCCGGTTCGACCGGTGGCCGCCGCACGTGAACCTGCTCTTCGGCTTCGTACCGGAGTCCGCCTTCGAACATGCCGTCGCGCTGCTGGCCGAGGAGGCCGCCGGCACGCCCCCGTTCACCGCGCGGCTCGCGGGGGTGGACACCTTCGGGCACCGGGAGGACGCCACGGTGTGGCTGGACCCGGCGGCGGACGGCGCCGCGGCGGCGGCATGGGCCGGACTGCGGCGGGCGCTGGCCCGGCGTTTCCCGCACTGCCGGGGACGGGCGGAAGGGTTCACCCCGCATCTGACGCTGGGGCGGACCTGGGACCCGCACGCGGCCGTCGCCGCCTGCACGGCCCGGCTGACCGGGCTCCCCCCGACGGCGCCGGTCGGCGAACTGGCCGTCCTGTCCCGGCGCGGCGACGAGCCGATGCGGGTACGGGCCACGGTGGCACTCGGCACCGGAAAGGTCCGCTGGCTGCCGGACACTCCGTCACATTCCGTTGCCCTTACGGACGATGGTCACGCGGACGCGGTGGCCCGGCGGTTGGCGGCTGCCCTGCCCGAGGGCGTGGTCGAGGTCGTCGGGTCCCGGCGGATGGGGTGCGCGCTGCCGGGGGCCGACCTGGACCTGGTCGCGGCGCTGCCGGGCGGCGCCGACCTGGCCGGCGTACGGGAACGGGTGGGCGCTGCGCTGCCGGAGGCCGTACGCGTACGGGAGGTGGTCGGCGCCCGGGTCCCCGGGCTGCGTTTCGGCGTCGGCGCCCTGGAGGTGGACCTGGTGGTGGTGCCCAGCGGTGCGGTCCCGCCCGGCGAGGCGGTGGCGCGGCGCGCGGAACTCGGCGAGGAGGCCGCCATGGCGCTGAGCGCGGTGAGCGACGCGGCGGCGACCGCACGGGACGGAATCGGCGCGCGCGGGGATGCGTTCGGGCCGCTGGCGCGCCGGGTGAAGGCGTGGGCGAAGGCCCGCGGGCTCGACTCGGCGCCGCACGGCGGGCTGCCGGGCGTGGCCTGGTCGGTCCTGGCGGCCCGGACGGTGCGCGAGGCGGACGACCTGACGGACCCGGAACTCCTGCGGCGGTTCTTCGCGACGTGGGCGGCGTGGGACTGGCGCGAGCCGGTCGCCCTGGTCCCCACGGGGCAGCCGCGGTCGGACGGGCCGGTGACGGTCATGACCCCCTCCGCCCCGGTGCGCAGCTGCACGCGCCAGGTCGGCGCGGGCTTCCGGGACCTGCTGGTGCAGGAGTGCTACCGGGCGTGGGAGCTGCTGGAGGCGGACGCGCCGTGGGCCGAGGTGGTCTCGCCGCCACCGCTGCACCGGCGGCATGCGGCGTGGGCCGTGGTGAGCGTACGCGCGGACGGGGAGCGGGAGTTCACCGCGACCCTGGGCCGGGTCCGCGGGCGGGTACGGTCGCTGCTGTCCGTGCTGGAGGAGGCCGGCGTCGCGGACGCGCACGCCTGGCCTCGCCCCTTCGGAGCGGGGCCGTCGTCGGCCCGCTTCGCGATCGGCCTGGGCCCGACGCCTCCGGACGCGCCCACCTTGTCCACGCTCACGGCGCGCTGGTGCCGTGACGTCCCGGGCGTCGAGGTGACCTGGGCGGAGGGCGGCACGGTACCGACCCTGCGCTAGCCGCCGGACGCCACGGCCCGGACGTCCCCCGTACGCGCGCTCGAACGCCGAGCAGCCCGGAACCGCCGCCGCGTGGAACCGCCGTTGCCCGGAGACGTGCAGGTCCCCGGTCACACCTCGATGATGATCTTCCCTGCCGTGTGACCGGTCCGGCTCAGTTCGAACGCCTCGGCCAGCCGGGCGAGCGGGAAGGTGGTGGCGACCGGGACCGTCAGCAGTCCCGCGTCGGCGAGCCGGCCCAGCTCGGCCAGGTCGCTGCCGACGGGCCGCACCCACATCCACTGGCCGCCCGCGCCGAGCACCCCGGGGTCGGCGATCGACGCGTGCCGGCCGCCCTCGCGCAGCACGGCGCGCGTGACGTCCAGGACCCCGCCGACGAAGTCGGCGACCACGCTCACCCCGTCCGGGGCCAGCGCGCGGACCCGGTCGGCCAGGCCGTCGCCGTACGCGACGGGCTCGGCGCCGAGTTCGCGCAGCCGGTCGTGGTTGCGCGGCGAGGCGGTGCCGATGACCCGCGCGCCGAGCGCCCGGGCGATCTGCACGCCGAGGGATCCGACGCCGCCCGCGGCACCGTGCACGAGCACGGTGTCGTCCTTCCCCGTGCCCAGACGGGTCAGCAGCTGATACGCGGTGAGCCCGGCCAGCGGCAGCCCGGCGGCCTGGTCCCAGTCGAGGGAGGCGGGCTTGCGGGCGACGGCGCGCACGGGGACGGACACGAACTCGGCGAAGGTGCCACCGTGCACGTAGTCCTTGCGCGCGTACGCGATGACCTCGTCGCCCTCCGCGAACTCGGGCGCGTCGATTCCGACCCGTTCGACCGTCCCGGCGACGTCCCAGCCGGGGACGACGGGGTGGACGACGTCCATCAGGGCGTCGAGCCCGCCCGACATGATCTTCCAGTCGACGGGGTTGACCGCGGCCCGCCTGACACGGACGAGGACCTCGCCTGGCCCGACCTTGGGCAGCGGCAGCCGGGTCTCGGCGAGCACCTCCGTGCCGCCGTAGGTGTGGTACGCCATCGCCCGCATGGTCTCCTCGGACATGTGCCCGGCCTTCCGTCGTGAGCTCGAGGTGTCTGCCGGCCCCCATCCCACCACGGCACACGGTGCAGGATGGTGATCCGGGCGCGGTGGCGCCCGTCGCCGCGGACGGCGCGCGTACGGGTGGCGCAATCCACGGCGGCCCGTCAGCCCGGCGGCAGCGACGCCCGGCACCAGGCCTGTCACCCGCGGGCGTGTGGCTGCTGCCCTACTTCGACGCCTTCACGGTCGCCTCCCAGCCGCGGGAGCTGCTCTTCCCGGGCGCGGCCTGGGACCGGGCCTTGTCGAAGGGGCAGGCCGGCAACTTTCCCGTGCTCCTCGTCGACGGGACCGTCGCCGGCGTGTGGCACCAGAAGAAGTCGGGTTCCAAGGTGGCGATCACCGTCGAACCACTGACCGACCTCACCACCCCCCAGCTCAGGCGACTCGACGAACAGGTGGAACGCATCGCGGCGATCCAGCACGCCCGCCCGACCCTGACCATCGGCCCCGTCGGCGTCGGAGCCCACGCCTGACGTCACTCGTACTCCGTGCCGCCCTTGCGGGTCAGGTACGCCGGGCTGACCGCCTTCGCGATCGCGCGGCCGCCGACCACCGGGCTGTAGCGCTCCGTCGCCGGGCGGATCACCACGCCCTCGCGCAGGTGGGTCTCGCGGCCGGAGACGGTTTCGCGGCCGGTCGCCAGTTCCAGGACCCGGTCCAGGTCGTACGGGCCCTCGAAGAGCCGCGGGACCAGCGGGAGTTCACCGTCCGCCAGCACCTGCGCCGGGTCCAGCCAGCGCACCTCGCCGTCGATCTCGACGGACACGTCGAAGACGGCGTACCCGGGCCCGGCCTGGGTCCGCGCGTCCGTCCCGTACGCCAGGTCCTGCACCCCCGCGCCGTACACCTCGCCGAAGACGCCGACCCGGGTCGCTCCCAGTCGCCCGGCCAGCCGGGCCGCGGCCTCCGGGACGCCGTGGCCGCGTACGGCCCGCCAGTACAGGTTGCGCTCGTCCTCCTTCAGCGCGAGCCCCTTGCCGCCGAAGCCCTTGGAGGAGACCAGCACCCGCTCGCCCGCCACGACGTACGTCACCAGGCAGGCGGTGCCGTGCAGCTTCTCCGTCAGGACCACCGGCTCGCCGGGCTCGAAGATGTGCGGGTAGCGCTGGAGGTTCTCGATGTCCACCCACGGCAGCAGGTCGGGCGCGGACTCGACGTCGCCGCTCATGTTCGTCGGCACCGGCGGCGCCCACTTGGTGATGCCCAGCCGCTCGGCGAAGTCGGTGCCCTCCTTCGCCGCCACGGCCAGGTCCTCCCCGGCCAGCGCGGCCGGCCGACAGACCAGCCCCTGCGACAGTTCGCCGCGCAGCCGGACCGCCTTGACCCGGTCCGCGCCGCTGCCGGCCAGCCGTCCCGTCAGGCCGAGTTCGGCTATCAGGTCCGCGGGCAGGACGGCCTGTTCGGGGATGTAGAGGGCGAAGTCGCCGGAGCGGTACGCGCCTTTGGCGACGACGGCGCGGTAGAGGCCCACCTGGGCCAGCTCCAGCGCGTCGGCGTCGGGGTGTTCATGGATCGTCAGTTCTTCGACGGTGACCTTCAGCGTGGACATGGCAGACCTCCTGCGGCGTCGGGATCAAGGCGATCAACGTGGGCAACGTGATCAACGTGGTCGGCGCCCACTCTCCGGCCTGCCATTTCCGCTGGTCCAGCGGTTAAAGAGGGGCTACCCTGACGTCCGCCCCGGGGCCCGCTGTCTCATGGCCACCCGGCCGGCCCAGTACGTGACGATCATGAACCAGAAGAGCGCCGCCCCGACGCCGCCCAGCACGACCCGGTCGGCCGCCCGCACCCCGAACGCGGCCATCACGAACAGGGCCACCGCGTACAACCCCAGCAGCCCGGCCGCCAGCGCCATCGCCCTGACCGGCCGGCAGCCCCGCACGATCATCAGCATCGGGCGCCGCAACCGCGGCGGGATGCGGTGGCGTTGCCACAGCACCCACCCGCCCCACAGGACCGCGACCAGCGCGGCGCCCGCCCACGGGACGGCGGCCGGGGCGTCCGGCACCACGGTGGTGACCAGCGCGATGACGCTCCCGCCGAGCGTGGACCAGCGGGCGGAGGCGGCGACGCTCCAGGCCATGGTCTCCAGGTTGAACCGGGCGTGCCGGTCGTCGGCGTCGAGCGCCGCCGACTCCGCGAACCCCTCGACGGCCCGCCGCCAGGCGCGCGAGCTGAACCGGCCGCGCTTGCGGTCCAGCAGCGCCAGGTTGTTGTGGGCCTCGCTGCTCTGCGGGTCCAGGCGCAGGGTCGTCTCGTAGGCCGCCCGGGCGGTGGTGTGGTCGCCGACCCGGTGCGCGGTGAGGCCGACCATGAAGTGCGCCGAGGCCTCCTGCGGTTCCAGTTCGACGGCCCGCCGGGCGGAGGCGTACGCGTCCTTGTGCAGCACCCGGTTGGTGCTGCGCTCCAGGACGAGGGCGAGGGTGTGGTGGGACCCCCAGAACAGCGGGGCGAGTTCGACGCAGCGCCGGGCCGAGGCGACGGCCTCGTGGAGCCGGCCGAGCCGGGAGAGGGTGTCGGCCCGGACCATCCAGGCGTACACGCTGTCCGGCTCGGCGCGCAGCGCCTCCTCGATCGTGGCCAGTGCGCCGGGCAGGTCCCGCAGCGACCGCCGGCAGCGGGCGAGCAGGACCAGCGCCTTGGCGTCTCCGGGGTGCTGGGCCAGGTGCTGCGAGGCGAGGGCCGCGGCCTCGTCGTGGCGGCCGAGGTCGTACAGCAGGTCGGCGCGCTCCAGGGCACCGCTCATGCCGGCCCGGACCCGGGTCGCACGGTCACGGCGGTGGTCGTACCGGTCACAGCTTCCGCTTCTTCTTCAGGTAGGCGAGCAGATCGTCGTACATGCCGCCGTCGTTGGCGAACATCGCCACGTTGCGGGCGGCCGCGAACCAGGGCTCGCTGGAGGGGCGTACCTGCTTCGCCGCGCCCAGCAGGTCCGCCATGTTGATCATGCGGACGGTGCCGGTGCGGGCGGAGTCGAGCAGCGCGGTCTCGGCGGCCGCCTCGCAGACGTACGCCAGGTCCGCGCCGGAGAAGTCCACCGTCGCCTTGACCAGCTTGCCGAGGTCCACCGCCTCGATCGGACGGTCGCGCAGGTGGTAGCGGAGGATCGCCTCGCGGGCCCCGGCGTCGGGCGGCAGGACGAGCAGGGTCCGGTCGAGGCGGCCGGGGCGGCGCAGCGCGAGGTCCACGTCCCAGGGGACGTTGGTGGCGGCGAGCACGAACACGCCCTCGTCCTGGGCGCTGTCGATGCCGTCGAGCTCGGTGAGCAGCTGGTTGACGACGTTGCGCAAGCCCGTGTGGTGCGAACGGCTGCGCTTGGCGCCGAGGGCGTCGAGCTCGTCGAGGAAGACGACGCAGGGCGCCTTCTGGCGGGCGGCGCGGAAGATCTCGTGGATGTTCTTCTCGGAGCTGCCGATCCACATGTCGAGGATGTCGGAGAGGGTGACCGACATGAAGCTGGCGCCGAGTTCGCCGGCGACGGCGCGGGCGATGAACGTCTTGCCGCAGCCGGGCGGGCCGTAGAGGAGCAGGCCGCCGCGCAGGCTCTTGCCGTAGAGCTTGCGCAGTTCCGGGTTGCGCATGGGGGCGAGGAAGGCGGCCTCGAGGCGGTCCTTGACGTCCTGCATGCCGCCGACGTCGGCCAGGCGTACGGCGTGGGAGCCGTTCCCGGGGGTCTCGATGTCCCAGGCGACGGCATCGGTCTCGCCGCGGCCGTCGGCGCTGAGCGGCGCCTCGAAACCGGCGCGGGCGGCGGCGTCGTGGCGGCCGTCGCCGTCGCCGTTGCCATCGGTGGAGGACACGAAGCGGGGCTCGACGATGTGACCGACGTCCTGCTCGGCGGCGTCCCAGTCGAAGCGGGTGGGTGCGGCCGGGCCGTCGGTCCCGGTCCCGGCGGGCCCGTTCGGGGCGGGGGCGGGGGCGGAGGCGGGGGCCGCGGGCACCGTGGGCTCGGCAGGCGCATCGGGCGCGGCGGGCGACGCGGGCGCGGCGGGCGACGCGGGCGCGGCGGGGACCGTGGGTCCGCCCGCGTCGACGGCGGGGCCGGGGGCCTGCGCCGGCAGTCCCATCGCGCGCGCCATCAGCGCGCGGGCCTGGGAATCGCCGGGCGCGTGCTGGAGCGCGACCGCGGCCTCGGTCACGGCGGCGTCGTTCCGGCCTGCGGCGAGCAGCAGTTCGGCCAGGTGGAGCCGCAGCGGGACATCCTCGGGCGCGGCCGCGACGGCCGTGCGCATGCTCCGGATCAGGGGGGACTCGTCGGACATGGGCTCACCCTATGGAGTGAGCACCCGATTCCCGAAACGGGAATCCCCGCTCCGGTCCGGGGCGGGCCCGGCATACCACAGCGAGCGCGGGAGGCACCGGACATCACGTCCCGTCACCGTCGTCACCGTCGTCACCGTCGTCGTCGAGGGCAGCAGCGGGGTCGGGGCGGCGACCTGCCGCGCCGGCCCCTGTCCGGCTCGCCGCCGACGGACCCGGCAGCGCGCTCGGGTACGTGCGCGACGACGACGCCGGGGCGACGGCAGCGTCGGTCCGGGCGGCCGGTGCCCGCTGTGCGGCGGCCCGGAGCGACGCGGCCGCCGGCACCCCGGTCGGCCGTCCCGGGCAGCCGGACGAGGTCGCGTCCGCCATCGCCCGGCCGCTGTCGCCCGCGGCCTCGCTATCCGTCGCCGAACGCCGCCCGGGTGTGCGGGCCGTAGACACCGGACGGGTCGCCCGTCAGGCTGCGGTCGCGCTGCAACTGGGCCACGCCCCGCTCGGTCTGCTCGTCGTAGACGCCGGTGGCCGACACGTACGTGAAGCCCTGGCCGAAGAGACGTTCCTGCAGGGCGCGTACCTGCGGCCCCCGGTCACCGCGCCGCAGGGTGCCGGCCGACGGCGGCGCGGCGGTGCCGGGCGCGGCGCTCTCCTTCGGCGGCCGCGCGCCCGCTCCCCCGGACGCCGACGGCGTGGCCGCGGCGCCGGTGGCGCCCGCCGACCCGGCGGCCGACGACGGCTGCGACGGCGTGACCGCCGGTGTACCGGGGGCCGGGGCGGACCCCGCGCGCGGCGGCAGCGCCAGTACGGGTACGGACCGCGGCGGCCCGGAGCGGCCCGGCGGGTCCTCGGGATCCTCGAGCATCAGCAGCAGCCCCATCAGCAGGGCCGGCGCGCCCGCCGTCAGCAGGGCGAGCACGGCGAACGGCGCGCGACCACCGCGCTCGCGCCCCCGATCAGCCCCTGGGTCAGCCCCCCGGCCGGACGCTCGGCGGCCGCCTCCCTCGCGCCCGCGTCCGCCGCCGGGCGCCCGTCCAGGCGCGGTCGCCTCGGCTACGGAATCGGGCACCGAATCAGGGACGGCATCAGGGACTGGGACCGGTACGGGCGCCGCGGCGCCCTCGGCTTCGGGCACCCGCCCGCCCGGGGCCGGGCCGGGCCAGGCCGGCGCGGTGGGCGGTGACGTACGCGCGGACGTACCGACGTAGGGGCGTACGAGCGGCCCGTCCTCGGGGACGGGCCCGTGCTCGGCGGAAGAGTGGGGCACGAGGGGCTCCAGGCGGGAAACGGAAGGAGGGCGGGGGCCGGCGCGGCGGTGCGGTGTCGGCCCCCGCCCGGCCGGTCAGGCCCTGCGGCGCCGTACGCCGAGGACCACGGCCGCTCCCGCGGCCGGCACGACCCCGGCAGCGGGCGCCGGACCGCCGGCCGCACCGGGGGCCCCGCCCGCACTTCCGCCGGTCATGGCCGGGGCGCAGGGGGGACGGAGGGAAGGGAACATGAGCGGGCGTCTTTCGGGTACGGAGCATGCGTACGTGTCGTCGGCGCACTCTTTCCCTCCACGAACACCCAGGTCAAGCCGGATGTCCGAACCACCCCATCCGTCCGTTCCGGCCGGTCGTGCCTGCCCCGACTCGAGCGCCGCAGGGAGCAGTTGGCGGGCCCCCGGCACCCCTGAGCGGAATCACTGCGGCACCCGACGCAGTGGCGTCACCCGTGAGCGTGACCGGATGCCCACGGGGCGGCGCCGCGTACGGCATGGTGGACGGATGCAGTTACGCCGTGCCGTGCCCCTCTCCCTCGTCGCGCTCCTCGCGAGTGCCGGCTGTGTGTCCGTGGGCCCGCAGGCGACCGGCCCCGCGCAGGGCTCCCGTCCGCCCGCCGGGGCTCCGGTGCTGCCCCTCGGCCGGCTGCCCGCGGAGGCGGACGGCGGCGGGGGCACGCCGGCCCCGCAGCCGCCGGGTCCCCAGGACTCCGGGACACCGCCCGCCGCGGGCGCCGCACCCGCCGTACCCGGGGCGCCGGACGCGCAGGGCCGCAAGCGGGCGGCGCAGCCCGCCAAGCCCCGGCGGGCGCCGCGCAAGGCCACGCCCTCGCGGCCCCATCACCGTCCCGCCACGCCCGCGCGGCCGCCGGCACCCGGGATGGACGCGCTGTGCGCGGCCGCGGAGGGCAACGTCCCGCCCGCCATCGTCGACCTGTGCGTCGGACAGTACGGTCGGCCGTGACCGGAACAGGGCGGGCTTGACCCTCTCCCTGTGTCAGGGCCTCGACTGGGATTCATCATGTTCACCATCGGAGATTTCGCCCAACACGGCCGGGTGTCGGTCCGCATGCTGCGTCACTACGACGCGCTCGGACTGCTGCGCCCCGCGCACGTGGACCCGTACAGCAACTACCGCTTCTACGAGGCCGGGCAACTCGCCCGGCTCAACCGCATCATCGCGCTCAAGGACCTCGGCTTCAGCCTCCAGCAGGTCGGGGCGGTCCTCGACGAGCAGGTGAGCGCGGCGGAGCTGCGCGGCATGCTGCGGCTGCGGCAGGTGGAGCTGGAGAGCGCCATGGCCGCCGCGGCGGAACGGCTGACCCGGGTCGAGGCGAGGCTCCGGACCATCGAGAGCGAGGGATCCATGTCCGACTACGACATCGTCGTCAAGAGCCTGCCGCCCGTCCGGCTGGCGGAGCTGACCGGTATCGCGGCGAGCTTCCGCGGCGAGGACATCGGGCCGGTCATCGGCCCGCTGTACGACGAGCTGTGCGCCCGCCTGGACGCGGCGGGCGTGACGCCGACCGGGCCCGGCCTGGCGTACTACGAGGACGCGGACGGCGCGGCGGGGGCCGGGGACGCGGAGGACGGGAACGCGGGCGACGGGGAAGCGGAAGAGGGTGCGATCGTCGTGCACGCCGGTCTGCCGGTCGCCGCGCACATCGCCGCCGCGGACCTCGGCGCAGAGGTACGCATCGTCACGCTGCCGGCGGTGGAGCGCGCGGCCACCGTCGTGCACCGGGGCGCGATGGACGACGTCCTGCCGACCGCGCAGGCGCTGGCGCGCTGGATCGACGCCCACGGGCACCGGTCCACGGGGTACGCGCGGGAGCTGACGCTGGCCTGCCCGCCGGACCGGGGACAGTGGGTGACGGAGCTGCAGGAGCCGCTGGCCTGACCGAACGCCACGGCCGTCGGCCCGGACGCTACGCGGACGGGCCGTCGGCCGCAGCGGTGGCGGTGGCGGTGGCGGTGGCAGACGCGGTGACGGTCGCGGTCACCGGGCGGCGCAGCCTGCGCAGGGCGTCGCCGCCGCGCCGGCGCAGTTCGGCGGGGGCCATGCGGGCCCGCTGACCGCCGCCCGCGATCAGGGCGTTCACCGGGGTCAGCGGGTCCGCCGCCATCGCCTTGGCCAGCAGCACGCCGAGCACGAGCGGGACCAGCGCCACGGCCAGGGCCGAGCCGGCGGTGGTGACGTGCTGGAGGCGCGGGCTGCGGGCGCCGGCGGCGGAGGACTCGGTGTGCGTCATACCTCCATTGCAGCGGCTGGGTCGCGGCGGGGAATCGGACGAGGTACTCAGGCCGTTGGGCCTGACGTACTCAGATACGCACGAGGGGCGGTGGGGTGATGACCCAGGGCACGCCGGAACCGACCGACCCGCACGGCCCGACCAGCCCGCACGGCCCGACCGCCGGGGCCACCGCCGAGGCCGGGGCCGCCGGGGCGTTCGAGCCTGCGACGGGTCAGGGGCCGTTGCCCGACCGGCGGGCGGGCGAGGTGCGCACCGCGTACGAGGGGCTGTTGCAGATCCGCCGCCTGGTCAACGCCGGAGCGTCCGAGACGGTTCCCGCGCCGTGGGAGGCGGTGCGGATGCCGCGCGCGGTGGCCCTCGCCCTGGAGGCCGCGGGCCTGCCGCCGTCGGCGGTGGACGCGGCGGGCCGGCGTACGGCCACCGGGTACGTCGTCGGGCCCGGCGAGGAGCCGGGGCGGGTCCGGGTGACCTGGGCCGGTCCGCCCGGCGGCGGGGCCGCCGCGGCGGAGCAGGAGCGGCTGACGGCCTGCTCCGAGGTGCTCTCCCGGCTGGGCTGGGAGTGCCTGCTGTACCGCGGTGCGCGCGGGCGCCGCTTCCTGGAGGTGGAGCCGCCCCGTCGGCCCTGAAATTCGTTGTCGCCGCCCGGCGGCGGTCGGGCAGGGTGGCCCCATGAGCATGCTGGACATGTGGGCGGCCCGGGTCGGCGCCGGTGAGACCGTGGAGTTCCGGCCCTCGGGCGATTCGATGGTTCCGCTGGTCCGCAGTCGGCAACGGGTGGTCGTGGCCCCCGTGGACGCGGCGCGGCTGGAGGCCGGGGACATCGTCCTGGCGCGGGTCGCGGGCACGGTGTACCTGCACCTGGTGTCGGCGGTCGACGCCCCGCGCCGGCGGGTGCGGATCAGCAACAACCGGGGCCGGGTCAACGGCTGGGCCGGCCACGACCGGGTGTACGGCATCTGCGTGTCCGTCGAGGGCGTACGCCGCCCGGGCGCCGACACCAAGGTCCGGCGGCCGGTGGTCGGGCCCGAGCCGCTGCGCACCGCCCGCCTGGACCTCGTCCCGCTGCGGGCCGAGCACGCCGACGCCATGGCGGTGGCCCTGGCCGACGCGGAGCTCCACACGTTCACGGGCGGCGAGCCGTTGCCCCCGGACGCGCTTCGCGCCCGCTACGCCCGCCTGGCGGCGGGCTCCCCCGACCCGGCGGTGTCGTGGTGCAACTGGGTCCTGTGGCTGCGCGCGGCGTCCCGCCCGGTGGGCACGGTCCAGGCCACGATCACCGCCGGCACGGCCGAGGTGGCCTGGGCCGTCGGCACCCCCTGGCAGGGCCAGGGCCTGGCCAAGGAGGCGGCCCTGGCGCTGACCGGCCGGCTCGCGGCACTGCCCGCGCTCTCCCCCGGCACGCTGATCGCCCACATCCACCCGGCCCACCACGCGTCGGCGGCCGTCGCCGCGGCGTGCGGCCTCGCGCCGACGGCGCACCGCCACGAGGGCGAGATCCGCTGGGAACGGCGGCTGCGCGCGGACGCCCCTTGGAACTCCTCACGAAATGATCTTCGAGGTGGTTGGCCTGGCGGCGCCTGGCCGCAGTTCAGCGCCGCCATGCATAGGTGCCCGGCGAGGACTCCAGCACTTCGCTCGGCCACTCCTGCAGCACCTGCCCGAGCAGCTTTCGCTGCTCGTCGATCCAGCCCTCTTCAAGGCGCATGGGAAGGAACACGGAGACCTACGCCCCAGCACACGCACCTGGAAGCTGTTGTCGCCATCCGAGAGGCTGATCAGTTCCACCCTGCACCCTCTGCCCTACCCGCTCACATCTGTCGGAGCTCAGGGTCTCCGAATCAGATCGACGGGCACAAGCAGGGTGTCCCCGCCTCATTCCGTGAGGAGTTCTCAGGGGCCCGTCCGGCGGACCAGCGTCGGATGGGCCGGAGGGACCTGGCTGTTCCGTCCCGCGAGCCGGTGGGCCAGGTCCAGGAGTTCCGGCAGGCGCAGCACCCGCCCGTCCGAACCCGGCAGGGGGACGTGGAGGGGCTCCGTCCAGCGGGTAGGGATGGCCTCCAGGCCGTAGTACGCGCCCGCCAGGCCGCCGGTGACCGCGGCGACGGTGTCCGTGTCGCCGCCGAGGTCGATCGCGGCGCGCACGGCGTCCTCGTAACTGCCGGTGGTGCGCAGGGCCCACACGGCCGAGCCGAGGCACGGCCAGACGGCGCCGTTGAACTCGGTCGCGAGGCCGGGGTGCCAGTCGGGGGCCAGGACGGTGGCGTAGCGCGCCCGGTGGCCGGGGTGGACGGCGTCGAGGACGTCCGGCAGGGCGGCGAGCGGATCGGCGTCCGCGAGCGTGACGCGGACGAGTTCGTGGAAGACGGCGGTGCCCTCCCAGGCGGCGCGGTCGCCGTGGGTGAGGGCGGCGAGGGTACGGGCGGCCGCCATGGTGGCCGCACGGCCGGCCGGGGCGAAGCGCACCGCCGAGGTGGTGGCCCTCATCAGCGAACCGTTGCCCGCGGCCCGCCGGTTGACCTGGAAGTGCACGGCGGCGGCCAGGTCCCAGGGCATGCCGTTGGTCAGGACGTCCTCGGTCTGCAGGCCGATGTCCTTGGGGCCGGAGGCCGCCCAGCGGCGGAAGCGGGCGAACACGTCGGGCGGGTCCAGCGCACCCCGCTCCAGCAGCGACTCGGCCACGAGGACGGCCATCTGCGTGTCGTCCGTGGCCTCGCCCGGCTCCCAGCCACCGCCGCCGCACATCTCGCCACCGCCGCCGGGCGCGGGGAACCGCGCGGAGAACGCCCCCTGCGGTCCGAACTCGAAGGGCGCGCCCAGCGCGTCACCCACCGCCGACCCGACGACGGCGCCGGCGACCCGCCGCATCCGCTCCACCCGCCCCATCCGTCACTCCCTTCGCTACAGGGCAGGCTAGCGGGGCCGCCGGGCCGTGGGGCACTGTCGGTGGCCGCTGTTACCGTCGCCCCATGACGCACCGTGACCATCCCGCCCTCGTGCTGCACGCCGCGAACCAGGACCGCGCGGCCGGGGACCTGCCGCTGCTGCACGCCGTACTGGAGCGGGAGTGCGAGCGGGACGGTGGGCGGGGTGCGGCCGACGGTCTGCGGATGGCCGCCGTCCTGATCGGCGTGCTCGGCGGACCGGCGGACCACGCCCGGCTGGTGGCGCTCGCGGGGCGGTCCCCGCTGCTCTCCGACGCCCTCGGCGAGCACGGCTTCCCGGGCACCGCCGCGGAGGTGGGTGCCTGGGCGGCGGCGCTCGACGCCGGGGAGGATGCCGGTGGACGTCCCGACGGGCCGGGGCCGGTGGGGCCGCGGGACCGGTCGGCGTTCGCGTGGGCCGCCCTGGCCGCCGCGCAGGGGAACGGCCCGCTGGTCCGGGGCGCCTTCCTGCGGCTGCTCGACGGCGCGGGGCCGCGCGACGGCCGTCTCCTCGGCCTCCTGGCGACCGGGCTGGACGACCTCGGCGCGTACCGGCACGCGGCCCGCGCCCAGCGGCTGCACGCCTCGCTCCTGGACGAGCCGTGGGACCGCGGCGCGGCCCTGGCCGCACTGGCCCGGCTCCAGCGGCGGGCGGGCGACCCGGAGGCGGCCCTGGCGTCGCTGGACCGGGCCGCCGGCGTCCTCGAGGACGGCCTGGGCCCGCACTTCCCGGCACCCACGGTGCCCACGACCGGCTGGCGCGACACACCGCTCGGCGCGCGCCTGGCCCGCGAACGCGCCCGTGTGACGGACGAGGAGTGACCGGCGAGGCATGACGGGCGCCGCACGGCCCACGGTCCTGGCGCCTGCGGCTGATGCCCCTCCCCGCGCCCGGCGCGGGGCGTGGGGACGCCTCCCGTCCGGCGGACGGGAGGCGTCCGGTCGGCGTGGGCCCCGGTCGGCCGTTCAGTCGGGGTGGCGCAGCAGCCGTAGGGCGTTGGCCACCACGAGGAGGGTGGAGCCCTCGTGCACGAGGACCGCCGGGCCGATGCCCAGGCCCAGGGCGGTGGCCGGGACCAGGACCGCGACGATGCCCAGGCTCAGCCAGAGGTTCTGCCGGATGATCCGGCTCGCCCGGCGGCTCAGGCCCGTGATGAAGGGCAGGCGGCGCAGGTCGTCGGACATCAGCGCGATGTCCGCGGTCTCCAGGGCGACCGCCGACCCGGCGGCGCCCATCGCCACGCCCACCGTGGCCCCGGCCATCGCGGGCGCGTCGTTGACCCCGTCGCCGATCATCGCCGTACGGGAGCCGGCGCGCAGCCGGGCCACCTCGGTGACCTTGTCCTCGGGCAGCAGGCCGCCCTGGACCTCGTCCATGCCGACCTCGCGGCCCACGGCGTCGGCCACCCGCGGGTCGTCGCCGGAGAGCATCACCATGCGCGTGATGCCGAGCCGCCGCAGTTCCGCCACCGTGCCGGCGGCCTCCGGGCGCGGTGCGTCCATCAGGGCGAGCGTGCCGAGGTGGCGGTCGCCGCGCCGGACGACCATCGTGGTGCGGCCGGCGGCGGAGAGCTCCTCCGTACGGGCGCGCAGCGTCTGCGGTACGGGCGGTCCGGCGAGCGTGCCGACGTAGGCGAGGCTGCCGATGTGGACGCGCTCCCCGTCGAGTTCGGCGGTGACGCCCCGCCCGACGAGGGCCTCCAGGCCGCTCGCCGTGGCCTCAGGGCCCGGCCGGCCGAGGAGGGCGGGGCCGTCGCGGACGACGGCCTGGGCGAGCGGGTGGTCGCTCAGGCGCTGGACGGCGATCGCGGTGCGCAGCAGTTCGTCGTGGCCGACGCCCTTGGCGGGCTCGATCTCGGTGAGGCGGGGACGGCCCTCGGTGAGCGTGCCGGTCTTGTCGAAGGCGAGGGTGGTCAGCCGGCCGAACTCCTCCAGCGGGGCACCGCCCTTGACCAGCACGCCCCCGCGCGCGGCCCGGCCGACGGCGCTGAGGACGGCGGCCGGCGTGGCGATGGCCAGGGCGCAGGGGCTGGCGGCCACGAGGACGGCCATCGCCCGGTAGAAGGTGTCGGTGAACGGCTCGCCGGTGAGGCTGCCGACGCCCAGCAGGACGGCGACCAGGGCGAGCACCGCCGGGACGAAGATCTTCTGGAACCGGTCGGTGAACGCCTGCGTCGGTGAGGTGCGCTGGTCGGCGTCCCGCACCATGCGGACCACGTGGGCGAGCGTGTTGTCGCGGGCGAGGCGGGTGACGACGACGTCCAGCGTGCCGGCGCCGTTGACCGTGCCCGCGAAGACCCGGTGGCCGGCGGCCACCCCGGCGGGGTCGGCGAGGGCGGCCGCGCGGTCGGCGACGGGGCCCTTGTCGGCGGGGACGCTCTCGCCCGTGATGGGCGACTGGTCGACGCTGCTCTCCCCGGTGGCGACGAAGCCGTCGGCGGGGATCCGGGTGTGGGGGCGGACGACGACCGTGTCGCCGATGGCCAGCTGCTCGACCGGCACCTCCACCGTCCCCGCACCCGCTCCAGCGTCCCCGCCCCCGCCCGCGCCGTCGCGCCGTACCAGGGCGGTGCGGGGGGCCAGCTCGCCCAGGGCCTCGATGGAGCGCCGGGCGCGCCCGAGGGCGTACCCCTCCAGGGCATGGCCGAGGCTGAAGAGGACGAGCAGGATCGCGCCCTCCTCCCACCGGCCGATGCCCGCGGCGCCCGCGGCGGCGACCAGCATCAGGAAGTCGACCTCGAAGCGGCCCCGGCGGACGGCGGCGAGGGCCTCGCGGACGGTGAAGAACCCGCCGAAGACGTAGGCGCTCATGAACAGCGCGAGGGGGAGCCCCCCGCCGCGGCCGGTGAGTTCCAGGACCAGTCCGGTGAGGTACCCGGCGAGCGCCAGCAGGGCGGCGGTCAGCTCGGCACGCTCACCGAGGAAGCCGTGCGCGTGCCCGGAGTCGCGCTCCGTCCTTTCGGGATCCGTCTCCCCAGGGACCGTCTCCCCGGGCTCCCGCGAGGAGGCGTTCGGCGGCCGGGAGGCCAGCTGCACCTGCCGGAGCGCCCGGCGGCGGGACCGCGGCGGGGCGAGGGCGGCGCAGGAGGGGCAGGTCGCGGCGGACACAGGGGCGGAACCGGCGGCGGAACCGGCGGCGGAACCGGGGGCGGAACCGGAGCGGTGTGCCGCGTGCTCGTTCGCAGCGTTCACAGCGTTCACAGCATTCATGACATCAACATATCAGCACATCCACATATGTGCATCTGTAGACTGCCACCTATGGAACTCCTGTCCGAGCCGGACGCCACGGCGGTCGCGGAAGTGATGCAGGGCCTCGCCTCGCCCGCCCGCATCCGGATCCTGGCCCGTCTGCTGCACTCCCCCTGCTCGGTCGGCGATCTCGCCGAGGACCTCGCCCTGAGCCAGCCGACGGTCTCCAACCATCTGCGCCTGCTGCGCCACCTCAGCCTGGTCACCGGCCGCCGCACGGGCCGCAGCGTGGTCTACGAGCTCCACGACGACCACGTCACCGCCCTGCTCCACCAGGTCCTGGCCCACGTCCACCACGGCGACGGCCCGGCGACCTGAGCACGGAGCCCCACGCACCGCACGCACCACACGCACCGCACGCACCGCACACGCGGGGGCGCACCCGGCTCCGCCGGATGCGCCCCACCTCAACCCCGACCCGGGGTCACGGCGCCCCGAAGGTCAGCGTCAGCCGCGGGGTGCCCTCGTTCGCCTGGGCCTCCGACGACCACAGCCACAGCGCGTCGGTCCCCCCGCTGGTCAGTGCCAGGTCGTACGACGTACCCAGCGCCGCCGCGAGGGGAGCCGTGGCGAGCCCCGTCGTGTGGACCGCCGAACCGTCCGGGACGCCCGCGAAGCCGCCGAGCGCCTGGGCGCCGACGTCCGGGCGGTTGGCGTACGTCGTCCCGTCCTCGGTCCACGCCCCGGTGACCGGGACCGCCGAGACCGCGTCGGCCGTGCCCGCGCCGGCCATGGTGCTCGTCTTCACGCCGAGCGTGGCCGCCTTCAGCACCGTCCCGGCGGGCGCGGCGGGCAGGTCGAAGCGCAGGTAGCCGGCGTAGAAGGAGCTGCCGCGCACCGCCAGCGAGCTGGACGTGCCGTAGTTGGTGCCCGGCGCGCCCGCGTTGGCGTACGTGTCCGCCACGGCCGGCACCTCCAGCACGGTGTCGGCCGGGGCCTTGGCCAGGTTGAAGTGGTTCTGGACCTGGGCGGCGCTCAGGACCGTCGGGTAGACGGCCGTCTCGTCCAGCCGGCCGGACCAGAACTCGGAGGCGGGCCGGTCGGGCCAGCCGCCGAGGCTGTCGCCGCCCGCGTGCCAGTAGCCGCTGTAGTTCTCGTGCCCGGTGACGTTCAGCGTGCCCTGCTGGACCCCGTCGACGTACAGGGTCATCCCGCCGGGGCCCTGGGTCGCGACGACGTGGTGCCAGGCGTTGTCGTTGTAACGGGCGGTGCCCCCGGTGGTGATGGTGCGGGTGGCCCCCGTGTAGACACCGAAGACCAGCCGGCCGTCATTGGTCATGTAGAGGTGCTTGTCGTACTGGCTGCTGCCGCGTTCCTGGTTGTTGCCGAACCCGAACAGCTTGCCGCCGCGCGTGGTGCCCGTCCGGAACCAGGTCTCGATCGTGTACGCGCCGCCCACCGTCGTGCGGCGGTCGGCGTACACCCGGTTGTCGGTTCCGTTGAAGCCGATCGCCGTGCTCGCGCCGGTCACCGCGCCGGGCGTCTGGCGCAGCGCCGGGCCGTTGAAGTGCACGCCGCTCGCGTTGCCGTCGGAGGAGTCGGCGACGTACGGCAGGGCCGACTCGTCGTAGCGCCAGTACAGCTGGGCGCCGTCGGCGCGCACCTGGGCCGGATAGGCCTCGGGCGAGAGCGGTACGGTCACCGTCGCCGTCGCCGACAGGGCGCTGGTGTTGCCCGCCGCGTCCGAGGCCGTGACCCGGTAGGAGTAGGTCTGGCCGGGCGTGACCTGGGTGTCCGTCCAGGAGGCCTGCGGGCGCTTGAAGAACAGCGAGTCCGCGTTGACCGTGGCGACGGGGGTGGCCGCGCCGTTGCGGTGGATCCGGTACGTCAGCGTGCTGTCGTCCAGGTCGAGGCTGGTGCGCCAGCGGACCTGCACCTGGCCGGGCGTGACGCTGACGGCCCCGGCGAGCGGGACGGTCGGCGCGCCGGTGTCGCCGGTCGAGGCGAACCGGGTCAGGCTCTGCTGGGCGGCGCCGTTGACGGTGGTGAACTCGCCGCCCACCCACAGGTACTGCACCCCGGCCTTGGCGCCGACCGCCATGACGCGCGGGCCGATGCCCTCGCCGATGCCGTCGTTGGTGTCCGGGGCCCATCCGAGCTTTCCGGTGCCACTGGTGGGCTGGGCCAGCAGGTGGTGGCGCCGGCCGTCGGGGAACTCGCCGACACTGGAGCAGTCGTGCGCGTGCGAGGCGCTGTAGAGCACGTTCTGGTACGGCAGGACGGCCTGCGTCGCGCCCAGGCAGGTGTCGCGCCAGCGCTGGCCCAGGCCGGCCAGGTCGAGCGCGATCCGGCCGTCGAACACGCCGCCGCCGGTGCCCTCGTTGGCGGTGTAGAAGCCGGTGGCGTCGGTGGCGATGTCCTTGACGACCGAGTTCGTCTCGATGAAGCCCGGGTAGGCCTTGGCGAGGGCGCCGCTGGTCGCGTCGACCACGGCGAGCGCGTGGCTGGTGGTGCCGTTGACGGTGAAGAAGTCGCCGCCGAGCAGGACGCGTGTGCCGTCGGGGGTGACCTCGACGGCCCGGCCGGGTTCGTCGGCGTCGGCGCGGAAGGGCCGCAGCGTGCCGTCGGCGGTGGCGACGGCCGCGAAGCGCCCGCGCGGCTGGCCGGCCACGCTCAGGAAGTCGCCGCCCGCGTAGACGGTGTCGTCGGTGACGGCGAGGGCGCGCACGGTGGCGGCGAAGGCGGGCCGGAAGGAGGCCTTCGGGGTGCAGGTGGCGACGTCGATCGCGGCAAGGCTGCTGACCGGCATGCCGTTGACGGCACCGAAGTAGCCGCCCGCGTAGAGGGTCTGCTTGTCGGGCGAGAGGGCCAGCGCGCGGACGGTGGCGGTGCCGCTGCCGACGGTGAAGGACAGCGTGCAGGAGGTCGGCGCGCCGGTCGCGGCGTCCAGGGCCACGAAGTTGACCGCCGGCCGCTCGGTCCCGCCGGTGCCCGCGGGGGGCCGTACGGCGGAGAAGGTGCCGCCGGCGAAGACGGTGCCGCCCGCCTCGGCGAGCGCCCAGACGATGCCGTTGGGCTGCCAGGTGGCCAGCGCGTCGGCGGTGAAGGCCACCGGCGGCGTGACCGCGGCCGCCTGCGGTACGAGGCCGAGGCCGACGCTCGCGCCGAACCCGGCCAGCGACAGGGCGAGCGCGGCGGCGGCCGCGCGCGAAGTCCTGGACACGGATCTCCGTATGGGTCTGCTCAATGAACCCCCCAGTGCAAGTGCAGTGGTTCTGCAACTCGATGTGTTCTGGCGCACCTTAGGGTCAAACCGGGATCAGGTCAGCACATTTGACGCATCGGTTGCCGAACCGTCGTAGGGCGCGGGCGGGGCTCGGGACAGGTCGTCCTCCCGATCGCCGCAGCCTCGTAGCCACCGCCGACCGTGCGCCGGCCCTCGGGGCACCGCGCGACGCTCAACTCCGCCCCCCCACGGCTCGGCGGTGTCAGTCGCAGGCGGCCCCGGCCTGGACGACCATGAGGCTCACGTTGTGGCTGACGATGTCGTGGAGCTCGGCCGCGATCCTGGCCCGCTCGGCGTCGACCGCGGTCCGCGCCGCGCTCTCGCGCTCCCGCTCCAGCAGCCAGCCGCGCTCCTCGAGGGCCGCCTGGTGCAGCCGCCGCGCCCGAACCACCGCCACGCACAGACACCCAGCGGCGCCAACTGCCGCCGCCAGGGCGATGACCAGCCAGATCGTCCCAGATGGCGTGCACAAGGAGTACGGCGACGCGAAGGCGTTGGACGGCCTGTCGCTGGAGATCAGGGCGGGGGACGCGGTCGCCGTGATGGGCCCTTCCGGCTGCGGCAAGTCCACCTTGCTCAACATGGTGGCCGGCCCGGACCGGCCGACGTCGGGCACCTATCTCCCGTTCATGACGCTCTTCGGCATCCTCGGCCTGCTGGTCTCCGCCCTGATCGTCGGCAACGTGGTCAGCGGGGCGGTCGTCTCCGGGTACCGGCACATCGGGGTGCTCAAGGCCCTGGGCTTCACCCCGAACCAGGTCGTCGCCGTCTACCTGACGATGCTCTCCGTACCGGCCGTGGTGGGCTGCGTGCTGGGCTCCGCCGCCCTGCCGGCGTACGGCGGCCGCCGCTGGTGCGCCCGGCGGAAGAACCGGCGGCGGGCCCGGCCCGGTCCCGACGGGGCCCGGCCCGGTCCCGCCGGCCCGCCGGCCCGTCAGCCGCGGCAGAGCAGCGCGGCCGGGGACGGGCGGGAGCCCACCCGGGTGGTGAAGGCGATGCCCGCCGCGTACTCGCCGGGCAGGCACTGGCCCTTGTAGCGCCCGTACGCGTAGTCGGCCCCCGGCGCGCCCGCCGGGCGGTTGTCGCCGCGGTCGAACCAGACCGTGCGGCCGCCGCCCGGGAGCGCCGTGCGGGCCGGGGCGCACAGGGCGGCGGAGACCCGCTCGCCGCGCACGCTGTAGCCGATGAGGAACTGCCCCGCCGGACACTGGAACTTGGTGTAGCCGCTCGCCCAGTCACCGCCCGGCGGGACGTACGCCTCGTTCCGGACGACCGTGTGTCCGCCGTCGGCGGCGCGCAGGTCGGAGGTGACGCACAGGCCGCGGCCGCCGGTGTGGCTCAGCCCTGCGAGCCGGGAGCCGTCCGGGCAGACCGCCTTGCGCGCGCCGTTGTCCCAGTCGCCGCCGGCCCGGGTCCGCAGGGAGGCGACGTGGTCGCGGTGGTCGGTGGTCAGCTGGTACCAGGAGGGCGTGGCCGGGACCTGCCCGGTGCGGCCGGGGGTGGTGACCAGGGCGTTCCAGGCCGGCGTACGCCAGTCCCCCGCGTCCAGGGCTCCGGAGCGGCGGCCGGCGGTGTCGTAGCGCAGCAGCGCCCACGTGTCGCCGCCGGAGCCGCCCGGTCCGCCGCTCCAGCCGACGAGCGGCCAGTACGCGAAGTCGGCGTCGGCGCTGGTCAGGTAGTCGGTGAGGTTGCCGAACCAGGCGCGGGGCGCCGCGCCCTGCTCGTCGGCGCCGATGCCGAACTCGCTGACCCAGACGGGCGCGGTGAAGTGCGCCCCGGTCTCCGCGGAGACGAAGAACGCCTGGTCGCGCAGGACTTGGTGGAGCTGCTCGCGCGAGAGGTCCTGGTAGCGGGGGTCGTGGGTCTCGCCCATGCCGGTCGCACCGCTGTGGTTCGGTCCGGTGTAGCCGTAGAAGTGGGCCGAGTAGACCAGCTTGCCGGAGACGACGAGGGTGTGGGAGAGGGTACGGGCCGGGGTGAGGGTGGGGCGGCCATGCGGGAAGCCGTCGATGGGCAGGCCGGTCCAGTTGATGCCCTCGACGATCACCAGGAGGTCGGGGTTGGCCTCGGTGAGGATGCGGTCGGCGGCCTCCTGCGCGGCGGCGTGCCAGTCGTGGTTGTCGCCCAGGCCCCAGTTGGGGTCGTTCCAGACGTCACGGCGCACCTCGTTGTAGAGGTCGGCGCCGACCACGCGCGGGTTGGACCGGTAGCGGCGGGCGATGGTCACCCAGTCGTCGGCCCACTGCCGGGTGGACCGGCCGCTGCTGTTCCAGCGCTCGTTGCCGTCGAGGCCGCAGCACCAGCGGGTGGTGACGGTGTGGTTGTTGAGGATGACGGCGAATCCGTCGGCCGTGAGCGCCTCGACGACGGCGTCGAAGACCTGGAGCGGGGTCCGGCCGCGCAGCGCGGGGTTGGCGGCGACGGCCGCGTCGGGCACGGGGGCGGTGGTGCGCAGCATCTCGTTGGAGTACGGCAGCCGGATGCTGTTGAGGCCGAGCGCGCGGAAGTCGGCGAGCAGGGCGGGCAGCGGAGCCCGGTCGAGGCCGATCGGTATGCCGTACGAGGGCTGGCCGGCGTGGTGGGTGGCCGGGTCGGCCGGGTCCCCCGAGCCGTTCCAGGAGCCCTGGGCGCCGTCCCAGTTGCCCGAGCGCAGGCGGAAGCGGTTGCCCTGGGCGTCGACGATGTAGCGGCCCCGGGTGGACAGCGGCGGGGTCCAGGCGGCGCTCGCCGCGCTCACGGCGGACACGGCGCCGTTCGTGGGAGTTACGGCGGCCGGTGCGGCCGGTGGTGGCCCCGGCACCGCGGCCGCGGGCGGGACCGCCAGGGCGAGGGCGACGGCTGCGAGCAGCAGTCCGCGCGCAGTGGTCAGTAAGGTCTTCATGGGTACCTGTCGGGGTCCGGGCCGGGGGCCGTGGGGGTGAGGGCGAGGACAAGTTACCGGCCGGTTGACCACACCGGAAGCCATCCGGTGGCCCGCGGCGCCCGCTCCCCGCGAAAAGCCCTCCGCCGCGCCCGCGCACGCTCTACCGTGCGGTGCAGGCGATGGGCGCGGGAGTGGGAGGGCGGGCGGATGGACCGGGAAGAGGACCTGCGGCTGGCGGAGATCACACCGGAGATCTCCCGGCGGACGATGGCGCTGCTGCGGGAACTGGTGGGGCTGGAGCCTCCGGAGCGGGTGCCGGAGGGCGCCATGGTGGCGGCCGACGCGATCCTGGCCGAGCACGGCACGGACGGCCTGCGGGTGCTGGTGATGACCCTGGCGTCCTGGGCGACGGCGCAGATAGAGAACGTCGCCGAGCTGAGCGGGCGCAGCCACGAGGCGGTGCTGGATTCGATGGAACTGGCCTGCCTGGAGGCCGGCAACCCCGAGGAGTAGCGGTCCGGGAAACCGGTGCGAGGACGTGGCGCACCGAGCGGGACGGTCCGCCCGGTCGTCGGCGACACTGGGGTGAGGGGGGGCCGTGGTGAGGGGGGCTGCGGAGATCGGGTTCGTTCGATCGATCGGAGGCCGTCGTGAGCACACCTTCCCCCATCCGGATGGCTGCCGTCCTGTCCGCCGAGCACCGGCGCCGCCTCATGGCGCTCGCGCGCGAGGTCAATGTCCGTGAGGGTGCGCTGCTCTTCGAGGAGGGCGCCCGGGCGGAGTCGTTCTGGATCGTGCGCTCCGGCACGGTGACGCTGCAGCTCCCGCTGCCCGGCCGGCGCCGCCCGGCGCCCATCGAGAACCTCGGCCCCGGGGAGCTGGTGGGCTGGTCCTGGCTGTTCCCGCCGTACGTCTGCCAGCTCACCGCGGAGGCGATGACCCTCGTGCGCGCGTACGAATTCGATGCCGAGGCGGTCCGTATGCAGATGGACGCCGACCCGGCCTTCGGCTCGGCGCTGGGCCACTGGGTCGGCCGGGTCCTCGCCCACCGCCTCCAGCAGACCCGGATCCGCCTGCTGGACCTCTACGCCCCGCGCGTCAGCGCCACCCAGTAGGCCCTTCAGATCCGCCAGGAGCGGAGCTTGGCGGCCGCCTCGTACGCGTCGGCGCGCCCGGCGTCGAGGTCCCGCGCCAGGATGACGAGCTGGCCGTACGGCGCTTCGAGCCGCTCCTCGGCGGCGTGCATGTAGGCGATGGCGACCGCCGCGCCGAAGAGCGCGTTGCGGGCCGGGAGCGGCCGGAGCCGGATGATGGAGTGCATCAGCGCGGCCGCGCGCCAGGCGTTGTCGACGGTGGCGCCGAGCTGCGTGATCTTGACGCGGTGCCGGCCGACGGCGGCCGACAGCGCCGAGAAGTCGTGCACCGAGGGCTGTCTGGGCAGCAGGTCGGCCTGCCGCTCCAGCAGCCAGCGGACGTCGATGAGCAGGTCCACGGTCAGCGGGTTCCGCTCGGCGCGTCCTCGGGGAACTCCTTGTCGAACGCGCCCGCCTGCTCCGCGACGAACGCGCGGAAGACCTCGGTGGCGCCGTCGAGGCGGGGGTCGCGGACCGCGTGCTGCGCCGCCTCGGTGATCAGCGCCGACACCGTGGTGCCCTCGGCCCGCGCACGCCGCTTCAGCCGCTCGTGCAGTTCTTCGTCGACCCGGATCGTCACCTGCTTCGACATGCTCCGACGGTACCGCAGCCCCGGCGGCCCGGACAGGGGTCGACCGGGCCGGCCGGCCCGGCTGACCTGCCGCGACCAACACCCGGCGGCTTCCCGACCGTTCGTGTCCGCTCCCCGACCGGCGCCGCCCGTTCCCGTCCGCCCGCCCGCCCCCGCCGGCGCCCCGGCCGACACCCCCGGGCCGGCCCCGGCCCCGGTCCCTCCGGTTGGGTCCCGGCCGATTCGGCGGCGTGCTGCGGCACAGGTCAGCACCACCCGACCGGCTGCAACCTGCACTCGAACGGTCACGGTTGGTGACGAGAATTGACGCCGGGGGCGGGCGTTCATGGCGGAAGTGGGCAAGACTCATGTCCGCTATCCGAAACCACTACCTGGGGAGTGTTCGCAATGCGGTCCATCGCAAGGGGTCTGGGTCTCGCTTCCGCCGCCATGGCGCTCACCGCGCTCACGGCGCTGGCCGGCTCGGGGGTGGCGGGCGCCGCGCCCTCCGGCACCGAGAGCCTGTACGCGCCGTCCGCGCTCGTGCTCGCCATCACGGCGGGGGACGACCCGGACGAGGGTACGGCGCTGCGCGCGGTGACGCTCGTCTGCGCGCCGCGGCCGAGCGGCACGCACCCGGCGCCGGCCGCCGCCTGCGCCGAACTGCGGGCGGCCGACGCCATGTTCGACACCATCACGATGCCGGCCACCGGGGTCCGCTGTTCGAAGGAATGGGATCCGATGACCGTCACGGCGGACGGGGTGTGGAACGGGCGGCGCGTGGCGTACACGCACACCTTCGGCAACCCGTGCGCGATGCGGCACGGCAGCGGGGCGCTCTTCCGCTTCTGACGGTCCCCGACCGTCGCTGACCGACGGCCCCCCGGCCGCTCCTGGCGGTCTCGGACGGCCGCGCGGCACGCCGAAGGCCGCGCGGCCGTCCGTGTCTCAGCCCAGTTCGAGACTGGTGACGGCGTACATTCCGGCGAGGTCGACCTCGGGTGCGGGCCCGGTGTACATCCGGGCCGCCTCGAAGGTCGGGACCAGCCCGAGTTCCGCCATCAGGGCGGTCGCGGCCGGGTTGGCGTCGGGCACGTCCACGGCGACGGCGCCGCCCGGGGCGTCCTGCGCGAGCCGGTGCAGGAGGGCGGCCGCGATCTGCGGGGTGCCGGCGTAGAGGGGGCCCACGCGCCAGGCGCCGCTGCACGGCCGGATGACGCCGAGGCCCTCGATACGCCCGTCGCGGACGGCGGCGACCGCGGTCCGGCCGGGCAGACCGGTCCAGGCGAACAGGAACGCGTCGCGCGCCTCGGGGAAGAACCTCCGGTCGTACGCCGCCAGCACGCCGAAGGGCAGCGTGGCGGCGTCGACCAGCCGGACGCCGTCGGCGAGCGGGCGGGGGCCGCCCTGCGGCGTCCCCTCGTGGCGGACGTTGTTCCAGACCCGGCGGAACCCGGACTTGCGGTAGTTGTCCTGCTGCTCCACCACTCCGTCGAGGCCGACGAGCCGCCCGTCGAGCCGCTCCATCCCGGCCTGCCAGAGCTGGATGCCGTACCCCTGGCCGCGGAAGGCGGGGCGGGCGATGTAGAAGCCGATGAAGCCGAAGCCGGTGCCGTAGCGGACGGCCGAGATGCAGGCGGCCGGCTCGCCGTCGAGCCGGCCGACGAGGAAGCCCCGCGGGTCGGCCACGGCGAAGGCCAGGCGGTCGGTGTCCCCCGGGTTCCAGCCCTCGTCCTCGGCCCAGGTGCGGAACAGCTCCATGTCGGCGCCGCTCGCCCCCGCGATCTCGAACCGCGCGGAACTCCCCGAAGCCGCCGAACGCATCGAATCCACCGAAGCCGCCGAATCCACCGAACGTGTCGATTCCGTCATGACAGGTGTTGTACCAGATCGTGTCCGTCCGTCAGGAGGCGTACGGGGAGGGCGTATCGGCGGGACCGGGGGGCTCGGCGGCCGGTCCGCAGATCACGTCGTCCAGCTCGATCGGCCGGGAGTCGAGCCGTACGTACGCGGTGTGCGTGTCGGTGTCGCCGCCGCGCCAGTGGGTGGTGACGGTGGCCCAGCCGACCCGCGCCGACGGGGCGACGGTGACCTCGCCGATGGTGATGTCCTGCGGCGCGGCGCTCGCGCACAGGACGACGTCGGCTCCGGGGTTGCGACGCTGTTTGTCCCTCAGGTGCCGCGAGACGTGGTGCCTGCGGGCCTGGGCGGTGGGGCCGTGGTCGCCGTAGAACCCGGTCAGGAACCGGCTGATCTGGGCCGCGGTGTGCCGCTGGGCGGCGACGGGGCCCTCGGCACGGACCGGCGGCGACGGGAGCAGGGTGAACAGGGACAGGAACAGGGCGGCGAGCCCGTGGGACGAGATCCTCATGGCTCGGGTGTAACCGCCGGGCGGCTCCCGCCGGGCGGAGCGGCGCCCGGATCTCACTCCGGTGGGTGCCGGAATTCACCGCGGGAACGCCCTTCCCGCGCCGGCCGGGGTGCCGTCGTCGTAAAACGCTGGCCGCGCGGGCGGTCGCCTCCGTAGGGTCGGCCCCATGGGGAAGCCGCTCGTCGTCGTGTTCAGTGGGGCCGGGATGTCCACGGATTCCGGGATCCCGGACTACCGGGGGCCGCAGGGCCTGTGGCGTCGGGAGCCCGACGCCGAGAAGCTCGTCACGTACGAGCACTACATGGCCGATGCCGACGTCCGGCGCCGGTCCTGGCTGATGCGCGCCGAGATCGGCGCGCTCGGGGCCCGGCCGAACGCCGCGCACCGGGCCGTCGCCGAGCTGGAGCGCGACGGCACCCCGGTACGGGTGATCACGCAGAACGTGGACGGTCTGCAGCAGCTGGCCGGGATGCCCGCGCGCAAGGTGTTCGAGCTGCACGGCAGCGCCCGGTCGGTGGTGTGCACGCGCTGCCACGTGCGCTCCGACATGGCGGACGCCCTCGCACGGGTGGCCGCCGGGGAGCCGGATCCCGCCTGCACGGCGTGCGGCGGGATCCTGAAGGCGGCCACCGTGATGTTCGGCGAACACCTGGACCCGGAGGTGCTGGCGCAGGCGGTGGCCGTGGCCAAGGGCTGCGACGTCTTCATCGCCGTCGGGACGACGCTGCAGGTGCAGCCCGCGGCCTCGCTGGCCGGGATGGCCGCCGAGCACGGCGCCCGCCTGATCATCGTGAACGCCGAGGAGACCCCGTACGACCCGCTGGCCGACGAGGTGATCCGGGAACCGATCGGCACGGCGCTCCCGAAGCTGCTGAGCCGGCTCGCCGCCGGGCAGGACTGAGCGGGCGGCGCCGCCGGAGCGTGGCCGGCCGACGGCACCGTCACGTGCGGCGGGTCCTCACGCGGCGTCCGCCGCCCTGCGCAGGGCGGCCACGTCCAGCCGCTTCATCGTGAGCATCGCCGCGCTCGCCCGGGCCGCACGCTGCGGGTCCGGGTCGCTGACCAGTTCCAGCGCCTCCGTCGGGATGACCTGCCAGGACAGCCCGAACCGGTCCTTGACCCAGCCGCAGGCGACCTCCTGGCCGCCGTCCGCCGTCAGGACGTCCCAGTAGTGGTCGGCCTCCGCCTGGTCCGCGCAGTGGATCTGGAAGGAGACGGCCTCGGTGAAGTCGAACTCCGGACCGCCGTTGAGGGCGACGAACTTCTGTCCGTTGATCTCGAACTCGACGACCATGACGGAGCCGGGCTCCCCGGGCCCCGCCTCGGTGTAGCGGCCGATCCGGCCGATCCGGCCGTCCTTGAACACCGAGACGTAGTAGTCGGCCGCCTCCTGCGCGTTGTCGTCGAACCACAGGCACGTGGTGAAGCCGGTGCCGCTCATGTCTGCCTCCTGGCGAGTGGGGGTGTTTCCTCGCCATACAGACCGGTCCCGGGCCCGAAATTCATCGGTGGGCCCGGGACCAGTGTGCGGATCACCCGTGTGGGTTACTTCGTGCCGAGCATCCGGTCGACGACCTTCTCGGCGGCGGTGCCGTCGTCGAAGCCGGCGAACTCCGCGCGGAACGCGGCGCGCGCCTCGGCGTACTCCGCGCCGACCGCGTCCGCGTCCTTCACGGCCGCGATCAGGCTCTCGGAGTCCCGCAGCAGCGGGCCGGGGGCCTTCTCCTCGTAGGCGAAGGTGAAGCCGCGCAGCGTGTCGCGGTAGTGCTCCAGGTCGTACGTGAAGAGCAGGATCGGCTTGCCGGTCAGCGTGAAGTCGCAGATCAGCGACGAGTAGTCGGAGATCAGGACGTCGGCGACGAGCAGCAGGTCGGTCGGGTCCGCCCAGCGCGTGACGTCGATGACGAAGCCGTCGCGGACGCCGTCACGGACCTGCTCCTTGACCCGGTGGTGGCCGCGGACCAGCAGCACGTGGTCCTCGCCCAGCTCGCGCCGGGCCGCGTCCAGGTCGATCTGGAGGTCGAGCTTGTAGCCGCCGCTCCAGCCCTCGCGGTTCTCGCGCCAGGTCGGGGCGTACAGGACGACCTTCTTGCCCTCGGGCACGCCCAGCCGGCGGCGGACCTCGGCGATCCGCTCGGCGTCCGGGTTCAGCAGCGCGTCGGTGCGCGGGCTGCCGACCTCCATGGTCTCGCCCTGGAAGCCGAGGGCGCGCTGGAGCACCGGGGTGGCGAAGGCGGACGGGGAGACCAGCACCGACCACTGGGCACTGTCGTGCTTCAGCGCGGTCAGGATCTCCGGGCTGGTGTAGTAGTCGTGGATGAAGTCGTGGCCGATCTGCTTGAGCGGCGTGCCGTGCCACGTCTGGATCACGAGCTGGTCGTCGCGGCGGTGGAACTCGCGCGGGACGCTGTCGTTGGTGACGAAGTACTTGGCGCGGGCCAGTACCTCCCAGAACTCCAGGCTGCCGTACTGCACCGCGCGGGCGGTCGCCGGGACCTCGGCGCGGCCGTCGCGGACGAGCCAGATGTGCTCCAGCTTCTCGCCTCGGCGCAGCAGCTCCTCGTGGATGGCGCGCGGGGAGTCACCGGCGCCGTCGCCCTGGAAGGTGTCGAAGACGACCATGTCCTTCAGCGGCAGCTTGCGCTGCGCCGGGTACGTGATGTCCCGGGCGACGCGCTGCGCGTAGCGGGAGCGGTCGTGCGGGCTCTTCAGCTCGTCGGCGACCAGCGCCATGCGGTCGTAGAAGCGGGCCTCGACCCGCATCCGGCGGCCGGCGACGGTGAGGGCGGCCGGGCCGCTGCCGAGCGCCGGGGCGATCAGCTGGACCGGGGCGCCGCGGTCGACGCCGAGCAGGCCGGCGGTGGTGCCACCCTGGGCGACCGGGCGCAGCGTGGGCCACCAGCGGCCGTGCGGCAGCGAGGTCCGGCCGGCGAAGGACTCGGGCAGCATCGGCTCGAAGGAGGCCTCGAAGCGGTCGCCCTCGCGGGTGGCGGGGTAGCTGAACTCCTCGCCGTGCCAGTTGTGCAGGACGAACTCGTACGGCTCGTCGGTCGGGGCGTGGAAGGTGCCCTTGAGGGTGAGGACGCCGTCCTTGGTGGTGACGGAGTCGACCAGCGGCGGCGAGGGCTGCATGGACAGGCAGAGCTGGCCGGTGTTGGTGCGCTTGGCGAACAGGGCGCGGGCGCCCTCGCCGGGGACCGGGACGACCAGGCCGGTGAAGCCGCCACGCTCGTCGTGCGCGAGGTCGTAGGCGGTGCCGTCGGCGCGGACCACGGTCAGGTTCCACGGCTCGGGGAGCCACTCGCCGGGCCCCGCCTCGGCGTCCGGGACGGCGGCCAGGTCGGCGACGGGGACCTTGGTGCTGAAGGGCACCCGGCCGCCGGCGGCGCCGGCGGAGGTCTCCAGCGGGAAGGTCAGGACGGTGCCGGTGGTCTGGTGCTCGGCGGAGAGCACGGCGCCGGGGCCGGGGTTGACGGCCAGTTCGCCGGTGATCTCCAGGACGCCGTCGGCGTCGGCGGTGACGTCGAGGGCGCGGGCGCGGACGACCTCCACCTTGATGGTGAGGGTGTTGGCGACGACCGGGACGACGCGGACGTCGGGGGCCACCCAGTGGGCGGGCGGGGTCAGGCCGCTGTCGTGGTCACCGCCCTTGAGGCGGGCGCGGTGCAGGCCGCCGGCGCCGGTGACGGCGATGGAGGTGGTCCACACGCCGTCGTTCCACTTGCCGCCCTGCTGGAAGACCGACGGGTCGACGACGGCGCTGAAGCCGGCCCACTCGGCGTGGCGCAGGGCCAGGTGCGGGGCGTTGACGGTGGCCGTCGGGGAGGCGATGGTGCGGGCGGAGACGACCGAGCGGCGGCGCTTGCCCTTCTCGCGGAAGATCAGCATCTTGCGCGAGCCGAGGCGGCTCTCGGCGCCGAGGTGGCCGGGCAGGGCGTAGCCGCGCAGCAGCAGCTTGCCGCCGGCCCAGGCGGCCTGCTCGACGCGGCTGACGACGCGCAGCTCGCGGTTGCCGAGGGTGAGCACCTTGGCCGGGACGGGCGGGCGGCCCTGGAGGAAGGGGTAGTCCGCCTGCGGGCGGGCCAGGCCCTTGACCGGGACGCTGTAGGAGAAGTCCTGCTGGTGCTCGAGGAGGGCGATGAAGTCCTCGACGCGGCCCTCGCGGGCGAGGAAGGCCTTGAGGCGGTCGGCGACGGTCAGGTCGGACCACGGCTCGGTGCCGATCTCGCGGACCAGGCCGCCGACCTCGCGGACGAAGGCGTCGCGGAACTCCTGGCCGCCCTCGGGGACGTACTTGTAGATGAGCGGGAGCTCCTCGCTCAGCACGTTGTGGTCGTAGTCGCGCAGGTAGCGGACGTACTCGGCGCCCTGCTTGGCCTGGAGGGACTCGCGGACCAGGCGCACCGAGGTGACGCGGTCGATGAGGGAGACCGGGTCGGTGGAGCGCTGGGTGATGGAGCGCTCACCGGTCTCGCGCACGCGCCAGTGGTAGACGACGTCGCTGAGGACGTCGACGCGGGTGGCGAAGTAGTGCGCGGGGATGGAGACGGGCGCGTCCTCGTAGAGGATGCCCTCGGGGTACTGGAAGCCGTGCTCGTCCCAGAAGGTGCGGCGGTAGACCTTGTTCCAGGCGGTGCGGTCGGTGACCAGCGGCGCGAACTCGGAGATGTGGGTCTTGAGCCGGGTCTTGGCGAACGGCGCCTTGTGGCCCCAGGACTGGTTCATGCCGACGGAGCGGAAGCGCAGCACGTTGCCGCCGACGAAGTCCGAGCCGGTCTCGTCGAGGGTGTCGACCATCAGCTGGTAGGCGTTCTCCGGCATGGTGTCGTCGCTGTCGACGAAGGCCAGGTACTGGCTGTCCGGGGAGATGTGGCGGGCACCGGTGTTGCGCGCGGCACCGAGGCCGGCGTTGTCCTGCATCACCAGCCGGAACCGCTTGTCACGCTCGGCGAACTTCTTGGCGATGACGGCGCTGGAGTCGGTGGAGCCGTCGTCCACCATGACGACCTCGAAGTCGTCGAAGGTCTGGGCGGCGATGGATTCCAGGCACTCGTCGAGGTAGAGCTCGACGTTGTAGACAGGGACGACGATGCTCAGGCGCGGGGGCATGGGGGTGGACTTCTCCAGCAGGTTCTCTAGCGATGATCAGCTAATTACAGCATCCTACTCTGTAACGGGATTATAAAATCCCCCCTTAACTGGACGAAACAGTGCAGGTCATCGGGGCGGACGGCAAAGAATTCAGCCGCCCGCCACCTCTCTGTGTGACGGCGGTACGGGGTCCTCCGGTTCCCGTCTCAGACCTCGAGTTCGGCTTCGATCTTCTTCAGCTGGTGCCGGGCCATCGCCAGGTTGGCGCGCTTGTTGTCCAGGGCGAGGTAGAGGAAGAGGC
Source organism: Streptomyces sp. NPDC090022 (assembly GCF_044748145.1). NCBI lineage: Bacteria > Bacillati > Actinomycetota > Actinomycetes > Kitasatosporales > Streptomycetaceae > Streptomyces > Streptomyces sp. NPDC090022. Next base: position 305,245 of record NZ_JBIVFN010000003.1, on the reverse strand, counting down.
CCTGGGTGCCGCGGCCGCGCAGCAGCCGGATCAGGTGGTACTGGGTACCGAGCGTGATCAGGATGTCCTCGATCTCGTCCTTGAGGCCCAGGTGCTCCATGGTGCGGACCTTGGCGCGCACCACGTCGGTGTTGCCCGCGGCGGCAACGGTGAGGTCGAGGTCCTTGCCGCCCCCGATCGTGCCCAGCGCCATGCCGCTGGTGTAGTCGACCAGGGCGGCGCCGATCACGCCCTCGATCGAGGTGGTGGCTTCCTTGAGGGAGGTGTCGACGTTGGCCATGAGGGTTCCTCTCAGTGAACGTGAAGGTGAAGGTGAAGGTGAAGGTGAAGGTGTGATGTGCGGGTGGGGATCGCGTGCGTGGACATCGGGCACGGGAGGGACGCGGGCCCGAGGGCCGCGGGCGGTGACCGCTCAGGCCCGGCCGCCCGGGCCGAACCGGCGCCCGAGGGTGTGATCGATGAGCTCGGCGATACGGAGACTGGAACGGCGGGCCTCCAGATGGAGGCGGCCGACATTGGCGCGGGGTTCGGCGATCAGCGTCAGGACGGCCGTCTCACCGGCGGCGTAGGTGGCGACGTAGCCGCGCTCGCCGCGTACGAGCAGTTCGCGGAAGTCGCCCTGCCCGGTGCTGTCGCTGAGCCGCTGGGCCACCCCGAGTGCGGCGGCGGTCAGCGCGGCCACCGCCTCGGCCTCGGTGGCGGCGGTGTCCTGGGCGAGGACCAGGCCGTCGGCGCTGGCGGCGAGCGCCCCGGTGAGCTGGGGGACACGGGCCCGCAGCCGACGCAGTTCGGCGAGTATCTCGGCCTCGGCTTCGGCGGGAACCATGACGCTTGCACTCATGTCGGACTTCCTCCTCTCGGCTTGCCTGCGCTCGGTGAGCTGTCGCAGCGGGAGCCTCACAGGCTTGCCTCCAGTGCGTCGCGTAACCGGCGGAGCAGGGCCACGTCCGGGGGCTGGGTCTGGGTCATCCAGGCGGGCAGTTCGGTGGGGTCCGGCGCGGGGGCCGGCAGGTGCGGGGTCTCGACCAGGCCGGCGGCAGCCAGCCGCCGTACGTCGAGCACGGTGTGGAAGGCGGGCCGGCCCAGGGTCCAGGCCAGCGCGGCCGGGGTGCGGACGCCGTCCGCGTGGCGCAGCAGGACGCGCTGGCGGCTGGTGACCGTCTGGCCGGGGGCCGCCGGGCGGGGCACCACGGGCGCGGTGTCGAGCTGCGGATAGGGCCAGACCGCGTCCAGCAGCTCGCGGCGCCGCCGGGTCTCGCGCTCGACGGCTTCGGCGGGAACCGAGCGGACCGAGCCGATCCAGTGGGTGGCCCCGCGGCGGAAGCGGGAGGGGCCGCTGCCCGGGGAGAGGGCGAAGAAGGCCGCGTCGAAGATGGCCGCGAGGTGGCAGATCTCCAGTTCGCCACCGGCCAGCCCGCCGCTGTCGACGAGGAAGCGGGCCACCTGGCGGCGGGCGCCGGCCCGGTCCACGGCCTCGCGCCAGCGTTCGGGGGCCAGGCCGCCGCCGGTGGTGAGGAGGACGTCGAGGCCGGGGGTGGCCGGACTCTCGGCGTGGACGATGCGCCCGTCCTCCAGGAAGAGCGTGCCCCGGTCGCGGAGCAGGGCGCCGGTGGCGCGCTCCGCGGCGAGTCTGGTCAGCAGCGGGGACACGGCGCCGCCGGGACCGGGCTGGGTGGGGATGGTCATCTGAGTACCAGCCCTTCCGCCAGGTCGCGGAGTCTGATCCGGGCGAGGGCGAGGTTGCCGTCGGCCCGGTCGAGCCACAGGTGGAGGAAGACGCTGCTGTCGAAGCTCGTCTCGACGAAACGCAGCACGTGGTAGCCCGTACGGGTGGTGACGATCAGGTCCTCGACGGGCGGGCCGGCGTCGGCCTGCCCCTCGGGGGCGCCGCCGCCGGAGGGCGCGAACGATTCGTACTCGGCGGCCGCCCGGGCCAGCTCGGCGGTCTCGGCGGCGGTCGTCTCGTGGTCGCCCACCGGGGAGTCTCCTGCGGTGCCGAGCGCGAGTCCGCTGCTCCAGTCCACCAGGGCGGCTCCGCGGGCACCCGGCAGGGCCATGGCTTCGAGCAGGCATTCGTCGATCCCGGGCACGCGGGCTCCCCTCCCGGCCGTGTGTGCGTGGTGCACGGTCGCACGGCGCGACAGGGATGAACTTACTGAAGTTCCATAGTGCGGAAGGGTGTTCTGGCACTTTCCAATGGAACATGCGCGAATGTGATCACATGGTTGGCCTGTTTCACGAGGCCAAGGGGAGATGATCGGACAAGCGGAACGAACCGCCCTCCCGCAGGACGTAGCCCTCGTGGCTCAGGGTGCGCAGCAGGTGGTAGACGGTCGGCAGCGGGATGCCCGTGATCCGCGACAGCCGTTTGGCGGTCGCGCCGCCCTCGGCGTACATCGCCTCCACCAGGCGCAGTGCCCGCTGGACGGAGCCGATCAGCGTGGGTGCGCTGTCCTTGTGCGTGTGATCGGTGGCCATGGTGAGTCCCCCTGCTCCGTTCCGGGGCCCGTCAAACCCTGGATTCCGTTCCGGTGACGCGCGCGGCCCGCGCACGTCATGCCGAGGACGGGATCAGCTCGTTCCGGTCGCGCAGCCGCGTCAGGGCCGTCCGGGCGACCCGGCCGGCTTCCTCCCGTACGTCCTGCCGCGCCCGCGGTACGTCGTCCTCCGCGCGCAGGACCACCTGCTGGCGCACGGTCACCACGACCCCGTCGGGGCCGTCCGCGTCGACGGTCCAGCCGCCGGTGTGCACCGAGAGGGGGGCGGGCGGCTCGGGGGTCTTGAAGACGACCTCGCCGGTCTCCGGCAGCCGCAGCGCGACGGTCGGCGCCGCTCCCGGCCACAGGGCGGCGTGGTCGAGGTGGTCCAGGACGGTGACCGCCGGGGCCCGGAAGCGGAGGGAGTCGGCGAAGGTGAACAGCATCCCGTCGAGCCGGCGGGGGCGGCTGGCGAGGGCGGCCAGCCGGCCGAGTTCGGACCGGCTGTTGGTGTCGGTGGCGCGCAGCACCCAGGCGACGTCGTCGGGGCGGTCGTCGACGACCGTGAAGTCGTGCAGCAGGGTGACGCGGGAGCGGTCCGCGCCGAGCGCGTCGACGATCCAGGTACCGCCCATGGAGCGCAGCGGCGGCGCCGGGGTCTCCTGGCGGAATCCGATGCGGCGGGCGGCGGGGTCGAGGGCGCGGCGGGAGGTCCAGTGCTTGAGGGTGCCGTTGGCGGTGGCCCAGATCGCCAGGCGCTCCACGCGGGAGCCGTCGCCGCCGTCGCGGGTGTCGAGGCGGCGGACGTGCACGGTGGGCGGGAACAGCAGTGGCCACCGCTCGGCGTCCGCGAGCAGCCCGTACACGGTGGCGGCCGGGGCGTCGGCCGTGACCTGGTGGGAGGTGCGGTGGACCTGTTCGGTGGGCACGGTGGGCGGACCTTTCTCAGGGGCGGGCGCGGGGTGTCCCCCCAAGCGTCCGGCCGGGCGCTGGGGCCCGGCTTGAGGCGTCTTCGAAGGGCGCGCGATCGCCGGCGGGGACAGTGCGGACGACGGTGAGGGCCGACGGGAGGAGAGGTTCGGGATGACGACGGAGACGGCGAGCGCCCCCGGCGCAGTGTGGTCCGCCGCGCTGCACGCGGAGGTGCAGCAGTTCTACGCGTACCAGATGCAGCGTCTGGACCTGGGCGAGGCGGAGGCCTGGGCGCTGACGTTCACCGAGGACGCCGTCTTCGACGTGCCGACGCTGCCCGAGCCGGTGCGCGGGCGCGCCGGGCTGGTGGCGTCGGCGTACGGGGCGCGGGCGGCGCTGGCCGCGGCGGGCGAGCGGCACCGGCACTTCCTGGGGATGCTGGACGTCCGGCCGCGTCCGGACGGCACGGTGGGGGTGCGCAGCTACGCGATCGTCTACGCCTCCGAGATCGGTGGCGCATCACGGGTGCACCGGGTCTGCGTGTGCGAGGACGTGCTGGTGCGCGACGCGGACGGGATGCTGCGGGTGTCGGCGCGCCGGGTGACCCGCGACGACCTGCCCTGACGCTTCAGGCGTGACAGGCCGGCAGGCCCCCGTGGTAGTCGGCCATCTCCTGGAACAGCGCGGGGATGTCCAGCGGCCGGCCGGGTGCCGCGCCGTGCTCCTCGGCGTAGGCCCGGTGCAGGTTCGGTACGAGCCGCTCCGCGTCGAGGAGTCCGGCGTACGGGCCCGGGCCCATCGCCCGGGCCAGGCCCAGCGGGGTGAGCCGGGCCTGGACGCCGTCCCGGGCCAGTGCCCGCAGCCAGCGGAAGTAGTCCTCGTTGGCGTCGATCAGCTCGGGGCCGCCGACGGGGCCGTGGCCGGGGACCACGACGAGCGGGTCGAGGGCGCGCAGCCGGTGCATGGCGTCGAGGGAGCCGGCGACCGAGCCCATCACGCAGAACGGGGTGATGCCGGACATCACCAGGTCCCCGGTGAACAGGACCCGCTGCTCGGGCAGCCACACCACGGTGTCGTTGGTGGTGTGCGCCGCGGGGCCCAGGTGGAGCAGTTCGATGCGGACCCCGCCGGTGTGCAGGGTCAGGGTGTCGGTGAACGTGAGCTCGGGCAGGGCCACTTCGAGCTCGCCCCAGCACACGTCGGGCCACAGGCCGGTCAGTTGCAGGCCGGTCGCGATCATCTCGGCGCGGGCGCTCTCGTGGGCGACGACCACGGCTTCGGGGAAGTGGCTGTTGCCGAAGGTGTGGTCGCCGTGGAAGTGGGTGTTGACCAGGGTGCGCGGGGGCCGTCCGGCGCGGGCCAGCACCAGCTCCCGCAAGCGCCGGGCGCGGCTCTCGGTGGCGGCGGTGTCCACCAGGGCGCAGGCGCCGCCCGCGCCGACGACCAGGCCGGCGTTGTTCAGGCACCAGCCGCCGTGGGGCTGGACGAAGGCGTGCACCCCGTCGGCGACCTCGGTCAGCCGGCCCTCGGGTGCGGGCGCGCTCACGCGGCCGTGCCCAGGTGCGGGCGGGTGAGGACCATGGCGCTCTGGAAGCCGCCGAAGCCGCTGCCGACGGTGAGCACGGTGTCGGTGCGGTGCTCGCGGGCGGTCAGCGGGGTGTAGTCGAGGTCGCAGTCGGGGTCGGGCTCGTGCAGGTTGGCGGTGGGCGGCACGGTGTTGTGCTCGATGGCCAGGGCGCAGGCGGCGACCTCCAGGGCGCCGATCGCGCCGAGGGAGTGCCCGATCATCGACTTGATGGAGCTGACCGGCACCTGCCGCGCGCGTTCGCCCAGGCTCCGTTTGAAGGCGGTGGTCTCGTGCTTGTCGTTCTGCTTGGTGCCCGAGCCGTGGGCGTTGATGTAGTCGACGGCGGAGCGGTCCAGGCGGGCCTCGTCGAGGGCGGCGCGGATGGCGGCGGCCATCTCCGCGCCGTCGGTCTTCAGCCCGGTCATGTGGTAGGCGTTGCTGCGCGAGGCGAAGCCGGAGATCTCGGCGTAGACGTGCGCGCCGCGGCGCCGGGCGTGCTGGAGCTCCTCCAGGACGACGACGGCGGCCCCCTCCCCGAGGACGAAGCCGTTGCGGGTGCGGTCGAAGGGGCGGGAGGCGGTGGCGGGGTCGTCGTTGCGCGGGCTGGTGGCCTTGATCGCGTCGAAGCAGGCCACCGTGATGGGCGAGATCGGTGCCTCGGTGGCGCCGGCGACCATGATGTCGGCGCTGCCCTCACGGACGAGTTCGACGGCGTGCCCGAGCGAGTCCAGGCCCGAGGTGCAGCCGGTGGAGACCAGTGCCACCGGCCCTTCGGCGCCGGCCGTACGGGCCACCTCGGCGGCCATGGAGCTGGGGACGAAGTAGTCGAAGAGCTGGGCGGCGGCCCGGGTGTGGTCCACGCTCCAGCGCGCGCCGAGCTCGCTGACCAGCGGGTACTGGGTGTCGAGCCCGGTGGTGCAGCCGACCGCGCTGCCGAGGGTGACCCCGGTGCGGTGCGGGGCGGCGCCGGCGCCGGACAGCCCGCTGTCGGCGAGCGCCTCGCGGGCGGCGGCGACGGCGAACTGCGCGGCCCGGTCCAGCCGGCCAGCCTGCTCGGCGCCGATGCCGTGCGCGGCCGGGTCGAAGTCGGCCTCGGCGGCGATCCGGGAGCGGTAGGAGGCGGCGTCGAAGAGGGTGATGCCACGGGTGGCGGTCCGCCCGGCGGTCAGCAGGGCCCAGAAGTCCTTGACCCCGATCCCGCCCGGGGCCACCACTCCGATCCCGGTGATCACGACCCGTCTCATCGGCTGTCCTCACGGTTGTCCGGTTGTCCGCCTGACGCATCCGAAGCGTCCCCGAGGACGGTGGAGGAACGCTCGAACGTCTCAGCGGCGCCGGGTGGCCGCGGCGCTCACCGCGATCCCGAGGACGACCATCACCAGGTAGCTGTAGACCTCGTAGCCCTCGGGGGCGAGGAAACGCAGGAAGCCCATGAAGCGGATCCAGCCGAACCACTCGTGGAGCAGGCCGCCCGCCGCTGGAGATCGTGACGGCGCTGCGGAAGGTGGCGGCGGGCGAGCCGGTCCTGTCCCCGGCGGTGACGCGGCGGCTCATCCGCCGGCTCTCGGGGGATGACCCGGCCGGGACCGCCCCGCGCGCCGCGTCGGCCCGGGCCCGGCTGGCGCTCCTGGCCGACCGGGAGCGGGAGGTCGCCCTGGCGGTGGGCCGGGGCCGCTCCAACGCGGAGATCGCCCGTGAGCTGTACCTCTCGTTGCCGACGGTGAAGACCCACGTCTCGCGGATCCTGACGAGGCTGGAGATGAACAACCGGGTCCAGATCGCCCTGCTGGTGCACGACGCGGGCGAGGGCACGGGGTCGTGACGGCGGCCGTTGCCGGTCACGGCGCGGGCTTCTCCGGCAGCAGGCGTTCGGCCATCGTGTCGATCAGGCGGTCGACCGGGTAGGGGTCGAGCAGGGCCGGGGCGGTGAGGTCGTCCACGATCAGGCCGAGCATGGCGAGGTGGAGCAGGACGACGCCGTCGGCGTCCCCCGGCAGCCCGGCGTCCAGGTGGAAGCGGACGGTCGCCGCCAGCTCCAGGGACTGGAACCCGGTCAGTTCGGCCTGGAGTCCGGGCCGCCGGGTGCCCTCCAGACGCAGTTCCAGCATGGCGATGTGCACGCTGCGTTCGCGCCGCATCCGGGCCAGCAGGTCGCGCAGCAGGGTGGCGGTGTCCAGCGGCCCGGTCAGCGTGGCCGGGTCGGGGACCAGGCGCTCTTGGGTGCGGTGCAGGATCTGTACGAGGAGCTGGTCGCGGTTGCGGAAGTAGTTGGAGGCGGTGCCGGTCGGTACGCCCGCCTCCGCGTCCACCGCGCGCAGCGTCAGGCCGCGCGAGCCTTCGCGGGCGAGGACTTCGATGGCGGCGTCGAGCAGCGCGGCGCGGCGCTCGGGGTTCTGGCGCATGGACCGAGAGTACTGCACCTGAAGTGGTTCGTGTGCACCCCGCCCCAAGTGCTTCGTGTGCACCCGCCCCACGTACGTCGTGTGCGCCCGCCCGGCCCGGAGAGGGGGGTTGAGGAACATCTGTGTCAGATCGTGCGCTAAGCGCTCGCGGTTCCGAACTCCGCTTTGACCTGGGCTGATCGTACGGCGGAGCCTTCGCGGGTCGATGTTGTCGATCTTCGGAGGGCCGTGGTTTGGCGGTCGAGTTCCTGACGGATGAGCAGGCGGCGCGGTACGGGTCGTTCTACGGGGCGCCGTCTCGGGCGGAGTTGGAGCGGTTCTTCTTCCTAGACGATGCGGACCGAGAGAATGTGCAGGCCAAGCGGCGTGCGCACAACCGGCTCGGGTTCGCGGTCCAGCTGACGAGCGTGCGCTACTTGGGGCGGTTCATGCCGGACCCACGGCAGGTGCCAGCGGAGGTGGCCGCGTACCTGGCCGAACAGCTCGGAATTGCCGACCCTTCGGCGCTGAAGGAGTACGGCGAGCGGGACGGGACGGCCCGTATGCACGCCGGGGAGATCCAGGAGGCCGGAGGCTGGCGGGACTTCGCCGAGGTGCGGGACGAACTGGCGGAGTGGCTGGACGCGCGGGCCTGGACGACCGGGGACGGGCCGAAGGCGCTGTTCGACGCGGCGTCCGGCTGGCTGCGTGAACGGCGGGTGCTGCTGCCTGGCGTGACGCGGTTGGCCCGGCTGGTGGGCACGGTGCGGGAGGCGGCGAACAACCGGCTGTGGGACACCCTCTATGGGCTGCTGAGCACCGGTCAGCGGGCGGTGCTGGACTCGCTGCTGGCGGTGCCGCCCGGGGCCCGGGTGTCGGAACTGGACCGGCTGCGCAGGGGGCCGATGCGGATCTCCGGGCCGCAGATGCGGTGGGCGCTGGAGCGGGTCGAGGAGATCGCCGCGCTGGGCATGGGGGACGTGGACGTGTCGGGGATACCGCCGCGGCGGCTGGCGGAGCTGTCCCGGTACGGGGTCGACGGCAAGGCGACACTGCTCAAGCGGCACGGTGACTCCCGGCGTCTGGCCACGCTGCTGGCCACCGCGGTCTACCTGACGTCCCGGGCGGTCGATGACGCCTTGGACCTCCTGGAGGTGCTGATCGCGACGAAGCTGCTGGCCCGCGCGGAGCGGGAGACGGTGAAGGAGAAGCTGAAGACCCTGCCACGGGTGGAGCGGGCGTCGGCGAAGCTGGCCGCCGCGTTCCAGATCGTGTTCGACACCACCAGCGAGCAGGTCGACACCGACACCGGGGAGATCAGCCCGCCCGAGGTGGAGACCCTGGACGCGATGTGGGAGCGGATCGAGCAGGTGGTGCCCCGGCACGAGCTGGCGGCGGCGATCGCTGCGCTGTTCGAGCTGACGCCGCCGCTCGACTCGGACGCGGACGAGGCATGGCGGGCCCAGCTGGTCACCCGGTTCGGCACCGTACGGCCGTTCCTCAAGCTGCTGGTGACGGTGGTCGACTTCGGCGCCACGCCGGAGGGCCTGCCGGTCCTGAAGGCGTTGAAGTCGCTGCCGGACCTGATGGGCCGCAAGAAGGTCGGCCCGGCGGAGATCGATACCGGCCTGCTCACCGGGTCGTGGCGGCGCCTGGTGCTATCCGCGCCGCACCTGGAGCCGGGCACGGTCGACTGGAAGGCGTACGCGTTCTGCGTGCTGGAGCAGGTGCACCGGATGCTGCGGAGCAAGCAGGTGTTCGCGAAGAACTCCTCCAAGTGGGGCGACCCGAGGGCGAAGCTGCTGGACGGGGAAGCGTGGGAGCAGGCCAAGCCGACCGTGCTCGCCTCGCTCAACCTGCCCGCCGAGGCGGGGGAGCACCTGGCGGCTCGGGCCGCGCTGTTGGACGGCACCTACCGCGAGGTCGCCGCGCGGGTGCCGGCGAACTCCCAGATCGTGTTCGACGACGACGGCCGCCTGCACTTCGCCGCCCTGGAGCCCGAGCCCGAACCGGCCTCCCTGCGGAACCTGCGTGAGGCGGTGGAGGCGATGCTGCCCCGTGTCGATCTGCCGGAGGCCCTGTTGGAGGTGTTCTCGTGGACCGGCGCCGACCAGGCGTTCACCTCGGTCACCGGCGGCGAGGCGAGGCTGAAGGACCTGCATGTGACGATTGCCGCGCTCTTGGTCGCGCACAGCTGCAACGTCGGCTACACCCCGGTCATCGGGGCGGCGGACGCGCTGAAGTACGGGCGCCTGTCCCATGTCGACCAGACGTATCTGCGGCTGGCGACGTATCGGGCCGCGAACGCCACGCTGATCGACTACCAGGCGGCCATCCCGCTCGCGCAGGCGTGGGGCGGCGGCCTGGTCGCCTCGGTGGACGGCATGCGGTTCGTCGTTCCCGTGCCATCGGTGTACGCGCGGCCGAACCCCAAGTATTTCGGGCGCCGGGGCGGCGCCACCTGGCTGAACATGATCAACGACCAGGCGGCGGGGCTGGGAGGGAAGGTGGTGGCCGGCACCCCGCGCGACTCGCTGTACGTGCTGGACGTTCTCTACGACCGCGACGGCGGCAAGCGGCCGGAGATGATCGTCACCGACACCGCCTCGTATTCCGACATCGTCTTCGGTCTGTTGACCCTGGCCGGGTTCGCGTACGCGCCGCAGCTCGCTGACCTGCCGGATCAAAAGATGTGGCGCGTCGACCGCGCGGCCGACTACGGCGCCTTCCAGGAAGCGGCCCGCGGCAGGGTCGACCTCGCTAGGATCGAACGGCACTGGGAGGACATCCTTCGGATCATCGGCTCCATCCACACCGGCGCCGTGCGCGCATACGACGTGATCCGGATGCTGTCCCGCGACGGCCGCCCCACCCCGCTCGGCGACGCGATCGCCCACTACGGGCGGATCTCCAAGACCCTGCACATCCTGCGCCTGGCCGACGAGCCCGGCTACCGCAGGCAGATCAAGAGCCAGGCGAACCTCCAGGAAGGCCGCCACTCCCTCGCCCGGAAGATCTTCCACGGCAGGCAGGGGCAGCTCTACCAGCGCTACCAGGACGGCATGGAAGACCAGATCGGCGCCCTGGGCCTGGTCCTCAACGCCCTGGTGCTGTTCAACACCCGGTACATGGACGCCGCGGTGAAGCAGCTCCGGGCGGACGGCTTCGACGTCCGCGACGAGGACGTGGCCCGCCTCTCCCCGTTCGTGCGCCATCACATCAACATGCTCGGCAGGTATTCCTTCCAGCTTCCCGATCTGCCTGGCGGCCTGCGTCCGCTACGCGACCCGGACGCCACCGACGACGAATAACACCGAGGAGCAGCGGTCTCGGAGGTTTCCGATCGGCACACGAGATCCTCGATAATCTTCCTCTCCGCACCGGGACTTGGGCCACGTGGCTAGGAGGATTACGTATGCCGAACTCTTCAGGCACCACCGGCGGAAATGCGAGCGGAAGCTCTGCGGCCAATGGAGCGGGTGCTCAGGTGCCCCCTGCTGCCGCACCAGGCGCGCAGGGGGCACCAGGGGCCCCCGCACCGGCTCCACAGTCCCCTCCGACTCTCTCCACCACGCCGCCGGGGACAGCATCAACGCCAGCCGGTTCGTCGGCCACCCTGCCGGCCTCGGCAGGGGCGCCGACCGCGCCTTCGGCGAGCGGCACCCCGTCTGCACCTGCCAGCGATCCGGAATCGAGATGGAGGCACAAGCCCAACCTCATCGGCCTGCTGACCCTGGTCGCCACCGTCGTGGGCATCGCTCTCGCGATCTATTACGGCAACGACTCCTCCGAGTCAGGGCAGTCGCAGGCGAAGAGCGGAGATGTACAAGCAAGCACGGGCGTGTCGGAAGCGGCACGCCAGCCCAATCTCAAGGTCGCGAGGATCGCCGCCTACATCAAGGAGGGCATCGACGGCAAGGAGCAGACCGATGAGGGACAAGAGGCTCTCACGGATCTACGGGGCCCGCATCTGGACATCACGTTTGAGAACCGAGCCCCTGGTCCGTCTCTGATCACCAAAGCTACGCTGCGGGTTCGTGAGGCCGGAGCCCTGCCGGGGTGCCATCAGATCGGAGGCGAACTGGCGATCTCCATGAATTACGACTTCCCCCTGCCTGACAAGCTGCCGAAGACGCCTTATGAGCAGTCGAAGGACATCAGCTTCACGGTCGAGGACAACAAGCTCGATCGCCTGACCCTCACCATGGGGCCAGAGAACCACGGATGGGAGAACCCGTGGTACGGAGTGGTAGACATCGTCTTCGAGCACGACGGGACCAAGACCACTGTCGGCCCCATCGCCGTGGTCGACACAGGAGGCGATGCTGAGTTCTACCCCGATGGCGACACGTGGGTCATCAAGAACATCGACATCCCCACTTGCTTGGACGAGAACGCCGCGCTGGTGGACCGCCTCATGAGCATCCCTGATGTCACCGTCTCGAAGGAATTGAAGACGCTGCGAGACAAGCTCACCTCAATGGGCCACTGATTCCCCGCACGGGCCCCTGGCAGGCCGCCGACGAGCACGCTTCAGCGCTTGCTGCCGCCGGGAGCGAGCAGGCTGGTGACCTCGGCGATCGCCTCCGCCGAGGGGTGGAAGTAGCGCCGTACGTTCTCCGGCTTCTTGTGCCGGGACTTCGCCATCAGCATCGGCAAGCTGGCCCCGGCCTCGCCAAGATGGGTAAGGCCGGAGTGCCGGTACTCGTGAAGGTCCCAGCCCGTACCCGGTACCCCGCCGATGGCTGTGTGGGTGTCGAGCAGGGCGCGGGCCTGCCCGTACGACAACCGCACCAGCCCGGTGTCCGGGCAGACGTCACGGGAGCTGAGGACCTTGCCGGGGCCCGGCTTGCGGTGGGTGACGAACACCGGTCCCCGGGTACGGCCCTTGATCAGCCGGGGCAGCAGGCGGGCGGTGCCGGCGTCCCAGAACACGGTCTCCAGCACGAACTCCTCGCGCGGGGCGCCCCGGCGGCGGGTACGCGGCCGGGCCCCCTTCGCCTTCACCGGGGCCCGGCGCCCGGCCAGGTCCAGTTCCTCGATGTTGACGCCGAGGATCTCCTCCGCTCGCGCACAGGTCTCGTAGAGCATCCGCCACAGCGTCTTCTCCCGCAGATGGACGTCCCGGCGGGCGATCAGCCGGTCGACCGCCATCTTCGAACGAGAGGGGGTCTCGGAGTCCGGCGGGGTGAGCCGCTTCACCCAGGCCGGAACCGCCGGGCCGTCATAGCCACGCTCGGCACACCAGCCCAGCCACGACAGCACGGAGGCCCGGCGGGCGTTCCACGTGTTGACCGCGGCAGTGCCCCACAGCAGTTCGAGGGCCTCGCCGATCTCGTCGTCCGCCACGCTGGCGAGCGGACGGGCCTCGCCGAGGCGTTCGGCGGTCTTGCCGACACCGATGCCGTACGAGCGGAGGGTGTTCGGGTTGTCGAGCGAGTCGAGGAACACGTCCGCCGCCGTGCGGACGGTCAATGCCTTCCCGGCGGGCAGCTGCACGACCGCGGGCACGGTCTCCTCCTTGTCGCAGATAACGGGGTCGCTTCGCGCACGGTCCCGTGAACGTCGCCGCAGGTCGCGATCAGCGATGCCACGGATAATAGGGCGTTATCTGCGGAAGGACTTCAGACGGGTCCGGCTGCCGACGCTCCGTCAGCCACCCACCAGGGCCGACGTCGGCTTAGCGCACGATCTGACATGGATGTTCCTCAACCCCCGAGAGCTACGACCCGGCGGCGGACCCGTCCCGCGCCGACTCCAGCAGGTACGGCACGTCGATGACCGCGACCCCGGGCGTGAACAGCAGCCGCGCCTTGAGCCGCAGCGCGTTCTGGTTGTGCAGCGGCTGCTCCCACCAGTGGCCCACCACGTACTCGGGGATCACCACCGACAGCATCGCCTCCGGATCCTCCTCCGCCAGCTCGTCGACCTGTGCCAGGACCGGCGCCACCACCTCGCGGTACGGCGAGTGCAGGATCCTCAAGCTGACGCCCGGGTCGTGGTCCGCCCAGGCCTGCCGCAGCCGGTGCGCCTCCTCCTCGTCGGCGGCGACGGTGAGGGCCGTGAGGCTGTCGGGGCGCAGCGCCTGTGCGAAGCCCAGCGCCTTGAGCGTCGGCGCGTGGACGGCGGCCACGAGCACCAGCACGTGGTGCCGGACGGGTTTGCGCGGCCTGACGCCGGACGGTACGGCGACCTGCTGTGCCACCGTGTCGTAGTGGCGCCGTACGCCCTTCATGCCGAGGAAGAGCAGCGGCATGGCGATGACCACCAGCCAGGCGCCGTGCGTGAACTTGGTGACCAGGACGACGACCAGGACCACGGCGGTCATGGCCGCGCCGACGGCGTTGATGGCGCGCCGGCGGTGGATGTGCACCCGCTCCCCGCGGGGCGTGCCGGGCGAGGCCAGCTCCCGGCCCCAGTGCCGGACCATGCCGGACTGGGAGAGGGTGAAGGAGACGAAGACGCCGATGATGTAGAGCTGGATGAGCCGGGTCAGCTCGGCGTCGAAGGCGACGATCAGGGCGACGGCGGCGAGGGCGAGGAGCAGCACGCCGTTGGAGTAGACCAGCCGGTCGCCGCGGTTGTAGAGCTGGCGCGGCGCGTACCGGTCCCGGGCCAGGATCGAGGCGAGCGTCGGGAAGCCGTTGAAGGCGGTGTTCGCGGCGAGGATCAGCACCCCGGCGGTGACCGCCTGGAGCAGGTAGAAGAGGAAGTGGAGGTCGCCGAAGGTGGCCCGGCCGATCTGCGCGAGCGCGGTGGAGGTGGGGGTGCCGGGGGCGAGGCCGAGCTCGGTGGGGTCCTCGGCGACGTGCACCTGGTAGACCATGGCCAGGGTCGTGATGCCGGCGAACATGGTGATGGAGAAGAAACCCATCATCGCCAGCGTGGTGGCGGCGTTGCGGCTCTTGGGCCTGCGGAAGGCCGGTACGCCGTTGCTGATCGCCTCGACGCCCGTCAGCGCCGTGCAGCCGGAGGCGAAGGCGCGCATCGCGAGCAGGACGACGGCGAAGCCGGTGTAACTGCTCACGGCGTGCAGGGGCAGGTCGGCGGACTCGGCGCGGATGGTCGCGCCGCCGGCGATCCGCACCGCGGCGACGGCGAACATCAGGTAGATGACCAGGATGAACCCGTAGGTGGGGAGGGCGAAGACACGGCCGGACTCGCGTACGCCGCGCAGGTTCATCAGCGTCAGGACGGCCACGAAGGCGGCCGACAGGCCGACCGCGTGGTCCTCCAGGGCCGGGATCGCCGAAGTGATGGCGGCGACGCCGGAGACGACGGAGACGGCGACGGTGAGGACGTAGTCGACGAGCAGGGCGCTCGCGGCGGTCAGCGCGGCGTTCTGGCCCAGGTTCTCGGAACTGACGATGTACGCGCCCCCGCCGCCCGGATAGGCGTAGCAGGTCTGCCGGTAGGAGGCGACGACCACCACGAGCAGGAAGACGATGGCGGCGGCCGCGTACCAGGTGAGGTGGAGCAGGGCGACGCCGCCGAGGGCGAGGATCAGCAGGATCTCCTCGGTGGCGTAGGCCACCGAGGAGAGCGGATCGCTGCAGAAGATGGGCAGGGCGAGCCGTTTGGGCAGCAGGGTCTCGCCCAGGCGGGCCGTGTCCAGCGGCTCCCCGACCAGCACGCGCTTGACGTTGATGCGCCTCATTCAGGCATGATCGACCGGAATCGCCCGGATCCTCCGCTGTGACACCCGCCGGCCCGCGCCGAGCGGCGGCCCCCTCCGTGCCCCGTGCCGTGCGCCGTGCCGGCCGGCGCGCGGGTTCACCCGCCGGCCGGCGCGCCCTGGGCCGGGCTGTGGGCCGTGTCCTGCGCCGGGCCTTGCGCCGTACCCTGCACCGGGCCCGCCAGTTCCTCCGCACGCTGCGCCAGCCACAGGTCGTGACGGGCACTCGGGGCCTGCAGCAGCGAGCGCTCCAGCAGTCCCTCGATCCTGGTCAGCCGTTTACGGGCGGCCGGCACCGAGATGCCGAGGGCGGCCGCCGCCGGGACCAGGTGCGCGTCGTGCCGCAGCCAGGCCCGCACCGTCTCCCGCGCCCCCGGCGGCGCGTCCGGCCCCGTCAGCGGCCGCAGCTGGCGCCGTGACCAGTCGGCGAGCGCGGGAGCGCGCAGGACGTCGTCCAGGCCCGGCGCCACCCCCTGCGCCGCGCGGCCGCCCCGCGTCCCGGCGCTCGCCCCGCCGCCCGGGGTGAGCCGCAGGGCGAGCGAGAGCGCGGCCTGGTCGCCCAGGCGGGCCAGGTCGAGGCCCAGGACCCCCTCGATATGGCGCAGCCGGGTGGCGAGGGTGTTGCGGTGGATCTTGAGCAGCCGGGTGGCGTGGGAGGTGAAGTCGAGCCAGGCGTGCGCGGTGGCCCGCAGCTCCTGCGCGCCGGGGTCCTGCGGCCGCCGCGGCTCGTACGCGTGCAGCGGCGCGAGCAGTGCCGCGGCCCACCCCGTGCCCGCGCCGTGGGCGGCCAGCGCCAGCTCGGGCCCGGCGCCGAACCGGGCGTGCCGCTCGTCGCGGCCACGGGCCACGGCCAGCGCGTGGAAGGCCTGGGTGTAGGAGGCGGGCGCGTCCCGCAGGTGCGCCTGCTCGCTCGCCCCGACCGTGCAGTCGCGCCCGAGACCCACCAGCGCCCGGGCGAGCGGGTCGTGACCGGCGCCCGCGCCGGCCGGCCCGGTGGGCACGAACACGATGAGGTGGCGTACGTACACCGGGCAGCGCACGACCCAGGCGCGCCCGCCGGTCAGCTCGGCGCACGCCCGGGTGACCGCCTCCCGGTCGCCGGTGCGGCACTCCACGACGTACATCCGCATCGGGTCGGGCAGCGAGGGCGTGAGCACCTCGGCGATCTGGTGGGCGGTGGAGAGCCGGCCGTTCATCAGCAGGTGCAGCACCGCCTCGCGGGCCCGGGACTCGGCCGTCGCCGCCCGCTCCGTGCGCCGCCCGGCCTCCTCCGCGCGCAGCACCAGCGCGAGCGGCACGGCGGCGTCGGCGAGCAGGGCGGGCGCGCCGGGGTGGTACGGCCGTTCCAGTACGGCGGCCAGCGCGCGCCCCTCGTCGAGCGCGAACAGCAGCGCGGTGGCGCGGGCGCCCTCGACGACGGCCGACCGGACGCCGCGCGCGGCCAGTTCGGCGGCCGCCCGGGCCGCGAGCGCGGCCTGCGGCCCGTCGGGGCGGGCGGCCTGGGGCGCGTCCGTGAGGAAGTCCCGGTGGGCGTCCGGGGAACCGGCCCGGTGGGCGTCCGGGGAACCGGCCCGGTGGGCGTCCGGGGAACCGGCCCGGTGCGCGTCGGGATGCCCGTCGCGCGGCGCGTCCGGGGGTCCGCCGCCCGAGCCGCTCTCCGCTCCCCCGACGCCGTCCATGATCCCCACCCAGCCCTGGAGCCGGGCCGCGAGCCAGCGCAGGACCGCGTCGGAGCCGCCGGTGTGGGCGAGCCGGTGCAGCTTGAGGACGTCGTCCGAACGCGCCCATACGGGCCGCGGGTTGGGGTGCGGCTCCACGGTGGTTCCCTCCGGTCCGTTCGTCGCGCGCCGCATTCAACCACCCGCCGCACACTGTGCGCTGTGATACCGGTCTCCCGCCGCCACTGGGCAGGACGAATCCTGCGACGGGTCCGGCACCCGCCTAGATTGAGCCACGAGCGGTCGGGTCCCGGTGCTCACGGGGGAGCACCGGGCCCCTTCCTCCGCCCGTCGCGGCGGGAGTGGACCCGGGGACCCGCGGGTACCACCCCCGAGGGGTGGTGGCCGTGGAGCGGACGGACGGGGACCAGGACACCGGGCGGGACATCATGGTGGCGGTGCATCCGCTCACCGTGAACCTGGGATGGAAGGTCAGGCGGCTGTGCGGCGACCGGTTCGCGCGCGTCGGCGTGCCGCTGCCGGAGCGGACGTGCGTCTACCGGGTCTACCGCACCCGTCAATCGTGGAGCGAGAAGATCGCCTGCTCGGCCGCCGAGCTGCGGCAGTGGACCGAGGCGCTCGAGACCTGCACGGCGGGCCTGATCCGGGCCCTGCTGCGCCTGCACCGCCGGCACGGCGGCACCCGGGAGGCCGAGATCGCCCTGGACTGGAACACCGGGAGGTTCATGGAGCCGGGCCTGCCCCGGGTGCGGCTGCCCGGCTGGTCGGCCCGCAACACCGTGCGGTCGGAGAAGGCCCAACGGGCCTACCTGGCCGAGGTGACGGCGGTGACCGAGGCCTACCGGCCGGTCGCGGAGGAGATCGAGCGCCGGGTGGAACGCAAGCGTGCCGCGCGGCGGGCCGTGGAGGCGGAGCGGCGGCGGGCCGCCGAACGGCTGGCCGCCGCGGTCCGCGAGGTCGGCGCCCAACCCGTGTGGTGCTACACCGTCGCGGCCGGCGCAGGCCCGGTCGTGGACGTCCGCCGCTGCGACGTGGACCCCGGCACCGGCGGTCCGGAGGAGAGCCCGCTGACGGCGTACGAACTGGACGCGCGCCTGCGGGAACTGGTGGGCGAGCGGGCCGGCCGACGGGTCCGGTGGGACCGGGCGGCCTGCGTGCGGACCGAGGAGGACCTGGCCGCCCGCGGGGAGCGGCTGTCGTTCGTCTCCTGGTGGCAGACCGTCACCGGCGGCTGGTGGGAGACCCGTCTGGCATCCGGCGCGCCCGTGAGCGTCGTCCACGTCAGCTCGTACCCCACCGGCTACGGGGCGGGCGGACACGGTGGCGGCGGGCACAGCTGCGGCGGCGGCCACGGCTGCGGCGGATTCTGAACGGCACCGGGGCCCCGGCCCCGCACCCGGACCCCGCACCCGTCACATCCGGGCGGCCGCCGCCCTGATGGCCTCGCGGATACGGAAGTACGTGCCGCACCGGCAGATGTTGGCGATGGCGTCGATGTCCTCGTCCGTCGGCTCGGGCGTCCGCTTCAGCAGCGCGACGGCCGCCATGATCTGGCCGGGCTGGCAGAACCCGCACTGGGCGACGTCCTGTTCGAGCCAGGCCTCCTGCACCGGGTGCAGCCGGTCGCCGTCCGCGAGGCCCTCGATGGTGGTCACCTCCCGGCCCGCGCACGCCGAGACCGGCACCACGCACGGGCGGACGTCCACGCCGTCGAGATGGCTGGTGCAGGCCTTGCAGACGTCCACCCCGCAGCCGTACTTGGGCCCGCGCACGCCCAGCAGGTCGCGCAGCACCCACAGCAGGGGCAGGTCGTCGGGGGCGTCCACGGTGACGCTGCGCCCGTTGACGGTGAAGGTGTGCGACGGCACGTGAACGGCTCCTGGGCTCGGGCGCTAGCGGGGGTAGGGGGTGAAGTCGACGTCGAAGTCGAGGGGGAAGCTGCGCGGCCGGGTTCCGGTGGCGCGCGCGTAGGCGTTGGCGATGGCCCCGACGGCCGCCGGGACGCCCAGCTCGCCGGCGCCGCCCGGTTCCTCGCCCGTCGCGGGCAGCACGAAGACCCGTACGTCGCGGGGGGTGTCGCGCTGCTGCGCCCAGTGGAACTGGCTGTAACTGCCCTCCAGCGGCAGCCCCTTGTCCAGGTGCAGCCCGGCGCGCAGGGTGGTGGAGATGGCGTCGGTGAGCCCGCCGATCATCTGGGCCTCCAGACCGCGCGGGTTGACCGGCCGGCCCACGTCCACGGCGATGACGGCCTTGGTGACGCGGACGTGCTCCGGATCCCGGGTGTCGATCTCGACCAGGCAGGCGGTGCGGGACTTGTACTCGTCGTGGAAGGCGATGCCCTGCGCGCAGCCTGCGGGCATGGGCCGCCCCCACTCCCCCTCCTGGGCCGCCTTGTCGAGGACCGCGCGCTGGGCGGCGGTCTTCAGGAAGGCGCGCCGGAAGGCGTACGGGTCCTTGCCGAGCCGCTGGGCCAGCTCGTCGACGACGATCTCCTCGGCGCCGCGGGTGTTGGCGGAGTACACCGAGCGCCAGGAGCCGGTGGGAATGCCGGTGGGGACCTCGGTGAGCGCCTGGGTGGTCAGGCCGAAGTGGTAGGGGGACTTCACCGTGGTCAGGAAGAGGGTCTGGGCGAGGGTGGCGTTGCCGATGCCCAGCGGAAGGCTGGCGGCGGTGGCCGTGATGATCTCGCCGAGGCCGTGCCGGAAGTCGGTCTCGACGGCCGCGACCCGGTGCTCGAAGCTGAGCACCTCGCCGAGGGCGTAGGTGGCGCGGATCCGGTGGTGGGTGGCGGGGCGCATCCGGCCGTGCCGGGTGTCGTCGACGCGGGTCCACATCAGCCGGACCGGGCGGCGGCAGGCCTTGGAGATCCGGGCGGCCTCCAGCGCGGCGTCGAAGAAGAGCCGCCGGCCGAAGGAGCCGCCCGCCTGGACGACGTGCACGGTCACCTTGCTCAGCGGCAGCCCGAGTTCGGCGGCGATGGTCTGGCGGGCGACGATGGGCGACTTCAGGCCCGACCAGATCTCGGCCCGGTCGTCGCGGACGTCGGCGACGGCCGAGTTGGTCTCCAGCGGGGCGTGGCTGACGAAGGCGAAGTCGAACTCGGCGTCCACGTACGGGGTGAGCAGCGGCGGGACCAGCAGCGGCGGGACGGCCGCACGCAGCTTCGTACGGATCTGCGCGTCGGAGAGGTGGTCGGCGGGGCCGGGGCCCCAGGTCACCTGGAGGGCCGCCCGGGCGTCGAGGGCCTGGCCGAAGGTCTCCGCGACGACGGCGACCCCCGTGGGGACGGTGACCACGTGCAGGACGCCGGGCATGGCCCGTACGGCGTCGGCGTTGACCACGCTCCGCACGGTGCCGCCGAGCGTGGGCGGGCGGCGCACGACGCACGGCTTGGCCCCGGGGACGTCGAGGTCGAGGGTGTACTCCAGGGCGCCGGTGACCATCGCGCGGGCGTCCACACGGTTCACGGGTGTGCCCACGAGGGTGTGCCGGGCGGCCGGCTTGGGGGTGGCGCCGAGGGTGACGAGCAGGCCGGGGTCGGCGGCGGCCGCGGCGAGGCCGCCGTAGTCGGCGGTGCGTCCGTCGGGGGCGCGGACGGCGCCGCCGGCCGTGGACAGCGAGGAGGGCGCCACCTTCCAGCGGGCGGCGGCGGCCGCCACCAGGCGGGCCCGGGCGGTGGCGGCGGTCTGCCGGACCGGCCCGTACAGCGAGCGGATGGAGTTCGAGCTTCCGGTCAGCTGGTTGAAGAGCAACTCGGGTCGGGCGTCGTCGAGTTCCACGTGCACGCGGTCGAGCGCGGTGTCGAGTTCCTCGGCGACGAGCATGGCGACGGCGGTGGTGAGGCCCTGGCCGACCTCTTCGCGCGGCAGCCGGAACCTGATGTTCCCGTCAGCCTCGACGGTGAGGACGAGCAGTCCCGCGGTGGGCGCCCCGGCCAGGATGAACAGGTCGCCGAGGTCGATCAGATCGGCGGGGGCGGGCAGGGAGGGGATGGCTGCGGCGGCCGCCCGGGCCGGCTGCGGCACCAGGGCGTCGGCACCGGCGCGGGCGGCGACCGCGAGCGTGGGCGCGGCGACCAGGTAGGTGAGGAAGGTGCGCCGGCTCTGCCCTGTCATACCACTCCCCGCCCGATCGGTTACCGGCACGTAGCGTAGCGATCACGGGGCGTCCGCGGAACCCTCGCGTCGCCTCGTCATCACGGGGGCCCACGGTCCTCCGTTCGGGGGACCGCGCGGTGAGCGGCGTTGCCGTACGGCACGGGTGGGGAAAGTCGTACGAGGTGCTCGTATACCTCGCCCGTACGATCGACCGGCCCTCCCCGACGGTCCGGATCCGGCCACTCCTGCCGGTCGCCGCCGCCCCGCGCGCCCGCCCCGCGACCCGGCTGGACCGCCCGCCCCGGCGGACGGACGATGGAGGGAGACAAGGGAAGGATGTGTGCGGACATGGCCCTGTACATGGACGTCCACACCGACATGAAGGGGGTCACCGCCGACCAGCTGGAGGCCGCCCACCGCGCCGACCTGGCGATCGAGGCCCAGGAGGGCGTGCACTTCAAGAACGCCTGGGCCGACCCCGAATCCGGCGTCGTCTACTGCCTCTCCGAGGCGCCCTCGGCCGACGCGGTCCAGCGCATCCACGAGCGCAGCGGGCACCCGGCCGCCGAGATCCACCCGGTACCGCTCACGATCTAGCCATCCGGACGGTGACCTGAATCATTCGCACAGATCAGAGGGGATGGAAGTCCGTAGGCATATGCCGCGCGCAAGACCTTAACGGATGTTGCCAAACGCCTTACAGGCCGTCTCGGGCTGTGCCACAGTCGTAACCAAGTCCTTCCTTCAGACTTGGCCGTGCCGCGCCTGTATCGGAGTTCCCATGCCGTCCCATCTGTTCGCGGACCGTCCCGCGCAGCCGCCCGAGCCCGGGTCGGTGGACGCGCTGATCAAGCAGACCCGCAGGCTGCGCGGTGATGTGGACGCGGTGCGCCGCGACACCGTCGTGGACGACGACGACGCGCAGGGCCGCTGGCAGCGCGCGCTGTGCGATCTCGCGGTGCACCATCTCGACGACCTCGGCCAGCACCTCGGCCAGCTCAAGGAAGGCCTGCCGGCCGCCCCCGAGCTCGAGGAGCCCGCGCGGCCCGCGCCCGGGACGGGTGCCGAGCACGCGCAGACGAGGGTCGGCAGCGCCGAGTGGAACCTGCTCACGGACGAGGTCAGCTGGTCCGACGAGCTCTTCCAGATCTTCGGCCGCTCCCCCGAGACCGGCCCGCTCTCGCTCGACGAGCTGGGCTCCACGCTCTTCTCCGAGGACCAGCCGCTGCTGACGGCGATGGTGACCGCGTGCCTCGTCGACGGCAAGGCCATAGACGGGGAGTTCCGCATCGTCCGTGCCGACGGACGGGTGCGCACCCTGCACATGCGGGGCGAGCCGGTCCTCGACGCCGACGGCTGCACGGAGTCCATGTGGGCCGTGCTGCGCGACGTCAGCGAACTCCGGCGCAGTGAGCGTGCGGTGCGCGAGAGCGGGGACTCACTCCAGCGCCAGCGCCAGATCGCCCGCACCGAGCACCGCATCGCGGTCGAGCTCCAGGAGGCCGTCCTGCCCCCGTGGCGCGGCTCCCTGCGCTTCCCCCGCGGCAGCAGCGGCACGCTGGACGTCGCCGCCCACTACCTCCCCTCGGCGTCGAGCGCGCTGATCGGCGGAGACTGGTACGACGCCCTCGAACTGCCCGACGGCAGCTCGCTGCTGACGGTCGGAGACCTCACGGGACACGGCGTCACCGCCACCTCCGGGATGGCGATGATGCTGGGCGCCCTGCGCGGCATGGCGATGGCCGGCATCGCGCCGGGCCCGCTGATGGGCTGGCTCAACCAGCTCCTGGAGACCTCCATCCAGCCCGCCCTCGGCTCCGCCGTGTGCTGCCGCTACGACCCCGTGCGGCGTGTGCTCGCGTGGGCGCAGGCCGGCCACCCCGCCCCGCTCCTCTTCCGCCACGGCCAGGGCCGCTCCCTGCAGCCGCCGGAGGGCGTACTGCTGGGCGCGACCTCCGGGGCGTCGTACGGTCAGGCCGAGGAGTGGCTGGAGGCGGGCGACGTGCTCGTGCTGCACACCGACGGACTGACGCCGCGCAGCATCGAGTTCAGCCGGGCCGACGGGACGGAGCGGCTGCTGGCGCTGGCACCCCGGCTCTCCGCGATCCGGTCGGCGCAGGACGGTGTACGGATGGTCATCGAGGAGTTCGGCGAGACCGAGCGCGAGGACGACGCCTGCGTGCTCGTCGCCCGCATCACAGGCTGACCCCCGGGCGCCGTGGCGCGTCCGGGGCGTACCCGTGGCTGCTCGCGGGAGAGCTGACGGTTCGCTGACGGTCGGGAGAGCCGACGGCTCGTCGACGGTCGGGATGTCGACGGTCGGGATGTCGACGGTTCGGGGGCCGCGCCACGGGCGCGGCCTTCGCGTCGTCGTGACCGGTTCTTCCGACGGAGGACGCAGCGTCCGCCCCCGCCGCTAGATCTCCGCGCCCCGCAGCCGGCCCGCCGGGCTCATGGGCAGCGCCAGCTTGATCTCCTGACGCAGGTCCTCGATCCGCGCGTAGCCCGCGTACTGGCCGGTGAGCCGGTACATCTCCCGCAGCCGGTCCCATGTGCGGTGCGAGGACGTCTCGTTCATCGAGACCAGCGCGAGGCGCGCGTAGCGGTCGGCCTGCTCGGGATCGTCGGCGATGAAGCACGCCGACGCCAGCGAGATGTAGTCGAAGATCTGCGAGCGCTGGTGTCCGCCCGCCCGCAGCCGCAGTGCCTCCTTGGCGTGGCGCGCGGCGATCGGCGCCGCCGAGGGATCGTGGTCGGCGAGCGTACGGAAGGCCAGCGCCTGCATACCGTGCAGGTCGGCGGCGTCGAAGTGCTGCATCCAGCACGGCGGCGGGACATCGCCCTTGTCCGAGACGAACAGCTCCTCGGCCTCGCCGAGCGTGCGGCGCATCGCCTGCCCCTTGCCCATCGCCGCCTGTGCCCACGCCTCGATGGTGTGCAGCATGGCGCGGGTCCGTGGCAGGGTCTGCTCGCCGGAACCGGACTGCGCGAGCTTCATCAGGTCCAGCGCCTCGTCGGGCTTGCCCAGGTGCACCATCTGGCGGGCGGCCCGGGAGAGCGCCTCCCCGGCGCGCGGCCTGTCGCCGCCCTCCCGCGCGGCGTGCGCGGCGATCAGGAAGTACTTCTGGGCGGTGGGTTCCAGGCCCACGTCGTGCGACATCCAGCCCGCCAGGACGGCCAGGTTGGCGGCCACACCCCACAGCCGGCGCTGGAGGTGGTCGGGGTGGCGGTAGGCGAGCATGCCGCCCACCTCGTTCAGCTGGCCCACCACGGCCTTGCGCTGGAGCCCGCCGCCGCGGGACGCGTCCCAGGCCCGGAAGACCTCCACGGAGCGTTCCAGGGCCTCGATCTCCTGGGAGCCGATGGGGGCCGCCTCGTAGCGGTCGTAGCCCGCGGGGTCGGCCTGGAAGGGATCGGCGAACCGGGGCGCCTCGGCGGCGCGGGCGGGTTCGGTGTGGAGCCATTCGTACATGACGTTGCTGAGGGCGGAGCCGGCGGTGAGCACGGCGCCCGCGCCCATCAGACCGCGACGGTTGAGCATGAGGTCCATTCCCGTGAATTCGGTGAGGACCGCGGCTGTGCGTTCGGGCGCCCACGGCAGGCCGTCGGGGTTGTCCTTCGCCCCGTCCGCCTGCCGCTTGGAGGTGCGCCGCTGCCGTACGAACCCGAGGTCCTCGATGGTCACGACACGACCGAGCCGCTCGGTGAACAGGGCCGCGAGGACGGTGGGCACGGGTTCGCGCGGGGTCTCCCCCATGTCGATCCAGCGCCGCACCCGCGAGGTGTCGGTGGCCAGCTGGTGGTGGCCCATGGCCGCCGCCTGCCGGTTGACCATCCTCGCGAGTTCGCCCTTCGACCATCCCGCCAGGCCGAACAGGTCGTTCAGACGGGTGTTGGGTCCTTTGCTCACGTCAAGCCCCCAGGTTCTCGGCTGACTTGACAGTAGCCCGCCGTCAGATGCCGAGCGACTATTCGCCAGGGTCCGCCAGGGTTCGCCAGAGCCCGCTCCCTTCTCTGCCACCCACGCCAGGGTGTCAGGTAGGAATGCGCCTCCCCGCCCCGGTCATCCGGTGGCACTCCCCAGGGTGCCGGAACCGGTACCGGGCGGGCAGGTGTGGGCAATTCGTCGGCGCACGAAGGGAACCGCAACCGTCATGTACGCAGCATCGTCCTCCGTGTCCGCCCCCGTCCGGCCGCACCGCACGCTCCAGGCGGGCGGCGGCCCCTACCTCGACCCCGGCCGCGTCCCCGTACCGGCGCAGGGCGCCGTACGGGCGCGACGGCTGCCGGGAGCCACGGCGCTTCCCCCGAGCGGAAGAATCGACCTGTCGGGGCCGCAGGGCGCGCAGTTGCGCACCGCGCTCGCCTCGGTCCAGCGGATCTGCCCGGAGTTCGCGCCCGTCCAGGTACTGCGCCGCAGCGGCCGGTCGGTCCTGCTGGTGGGGACGACCGGGCGGACGACCGCCGTCGCGAAGGTCTTACTGGACCACTCGCCGGAATGGCGTGAGCGGTACCGGCACGAAATAGCTGCATACCGTGCGTTCGTCCGGCACCGTCCGCCGGTCCGGGTGCCGCGGCTGATCGCCGCGGATCCGGAGAACTGCACGCTGGTGGTGGAACGGATGGCGGGCAGGGTGGCGGCCCTGCAGCGGCATCCGGTGGAGGCCCCGCCGCGGCCGGACATCCGGGCGGCGCTGGGCGCGGTGTGCCGGGTCAACCAGTGGCGGCCGCCGGCGGATCTGTTCGGCCGTCCGCTGGACTACGCCTCGCGGATCTCCCGGTACCACGAGCTGGGGCTGCTGACCGACCGGGACCTGGGCGACCTGCAGAAGCTGCTGCACGGGCTGGCGGCGGGCGGGGTGCCGTGGCAGTTCAACCACGGTGACGCGCTGCTGTCGAACCTGCTGCTGTCCCCGGCGGGACCGGTGCTGCTCGACTGGGAGCACACGGGCTGGTACCTGCCCGGGTACGACCTGGCCACGCTGTGGACGGTCCTGGGCGACGCGCCGGCCGCGCGGAGCCAGATCAGCCGGCTGGCGCAGGCGGCGGGGCCCGCGGCCCGGGACGCGTTCCTGGTCAACCTGATGCTGGTACTGACCCGGGAGATCCGGATGTCCGAGACGGCGGTCCAGCGCTCCATGCTGGCCGCCGCCCCGGCGCAGCCGCTGCCGATCGGTGCCCTGTCGGCGGGCGAGGAGCAGCGCCTGCTGCTGCGCCGCCTGCACGACGACTGCGGGATGGCCCGCAGAGCCGTCCGGGCGGCGGTCGGTACCCGCTGACCGAGGTCCGGACATCATCCCCACCCCCCATGGTCGCTGAGCCCCGGGCATCCCACCGCCCGGGGTTCAGCGGTGTCCGGGGACGGAACGTGCGGCGCACCGCGCGCCTTGACATCGCATGATCCCCCGGACACCTTTTCTGACTCAGCATCAGACGACCGTTGGAGCCCGCCCATGTCCGCAAGCCCCGACCCTTCCGCCCCCCTCTCCCTCGCCCCCTCCCCCTCCCCCTCCCCGCCCTCGCGCCGTACGGTCCTCGCCGGGACCGGCGCCGGGGTGATCGCCGCCGGGCTGCCGGCCCTCGCGGCCCGGGCACACGCGGCCGGGCTCCCCTCGCTGGGCGAGTACGACGTGGTCGTGGTCGGGTCGGGGGCCGCCGGGATGACCGCCGCACTGACGGCCGCCCACCGGGGGCTGAGCGTGCTGGTGGTCGAGAAGGCGCCGACGTTCGGCGGTTCGGCCGCCCGGTCGGGCGCCGGGATCTGGCTGCCGAACAACAGCGTGCTGCGGGCGGCGGGGGTGCCGGACACCCCGGAGAAGGCGGCCACGTACCTGGCGGCGGTGGTCGGGAGCGGGATACCGGCGGACCGGCAGCGGGCGTTCCTGGCGAACGGACCGCGCATGCTCGACTTCGTGATGGCGAACAGTCCGCTGCGATTCCGCTTCATGGAGGGCTACAGCGACTACTACGACCTGCCGGGCGGGCTGCCGAACGGGCGCTCCATCGAGCCGGACCAGCTGGACGGCAACGTCCTGGGCGCGGAGCTGGCCCGGCTGAACCCGGCCTACATGCCGGTACCGGCCGGGATGGTGGTGTTCTCCGCCGACTACAAGTGGCTGACCCTGGCCGCGGTGAACGCGAAGGGCCTGGCCGTGTCGACGGAGTGCCTGGCGCGGGGTGCGGCGGCGGCGCTGCGCGGCGAGAAGCCGCTGACCATGGGGCAGGCGCTGGCAGCGGGCCTGCGGGCCGGTCTGCAGCGGGCCGGGGTGCCGCTGTGGCTGCGCAGTCCGCTGGTGGACCTGGCCCTGGAGGGCGGGTCCGTGACCGGGGTGGTGGTGGAGAAGGACGGCGAGCGGGGCGTCGTACGGGCCCGCAAGGGCGTGGTCGTCGGCTCGGGCGGCTTCGAGCACAACGCGGCGATGCGGGCGCAGTACCAGCAGCAGCCGATCGGCACGCAGTGGACGGTGGGGGCCAAGGAGAACACCGGTGACGGCATCCGGGCCGGTCAGCGGGCCGGGGCGGCGCTGGGGCTGATGGACGACGCCTGGTGGGGGCCGGCGATCCCGCTGCCGGAGGAGCCGTACTTCTGCCTGGCCGAGCGGACCCTGCCGGGCGGGCTGATCGTGAACGCCGCCGGGGCCCGGTTCGTCAACGAGGCGGCGCCCTACAGCGATGTGGTGCACGTGATGTACGAGAAGGACCGTGGCGCGCCGGGGTCGCACATCCCGGCCTGGCTGATCGTCGATCAGAACTACCGCAGCAAGTACCTGTTCAAGGATGTGCTGCCGGCGTTCGTGTTCCCCGAGGCGTGGTACGCGTCGGGGGCCGTGAAGAAGGCGTGGACGTGGGACGCGCTGGCCGGGCAGATCGGGGTGCCGGCGGGGGCGCTGCGGGCCACGCTGAACCGTTTCAACGCGCAGGCGTGGGACGGGAGGGACGCGGACTTCCGGCGCGGCGACGTGCCGTACGACCACTACTACACGGACCCGAACGTGCACCCGAACTCGTGCCTGGCGCCGGTGTGGGCGCCGCCGTTCTACGCCTTCCGCATCGTCCCCGGGGACCTGGGCACGAAGGGCGGCATCGTGACGGACGCGCGGGCGCGGGCGCTGCGGCCGGACGGCTCGGTGATCCGCGGGCTGTACGCGGCGGGCAACGCGAGCGCGGCCGTGATGGGCCGCAGCTACGCGGGGGCGGGGTCGACGATCGGGCCCGCGATGACGTTCGGCTATGTGGCGGCGAACGACATCGCGGACACCCCGTAGGCGTCGGCGCCCGTTCAGCCCTGCTGGAAGAGCTCGGCCGGGAGCGGCTTCAGCAGCGCGTAGAGGTCGTCGGTGATGGGCCGGTCCCAGCTGGCGATGGTGACCAGCACGTTGTCGCTGCGGTCGAACTGCACGCAGCTGATCCGGCTCTCGGAGAGCTTGATCTTGCGGACGATGAGGAGGTTGTCCCCCTGCATCACCGGGCAGTCCTCGGTGCCGGTGACCTCGACGTCCTCGTCGTTCTCGAGGGCGTCGAGGAGCTGGGCCACCTCGAAGGGGATCTGCTTGTCGGCGAGCTCCCGGGCCGGGGAGCCCTCGGGGAGATTGCCGATGATCATCGCGGGGCCGCGTCCGCCGAAGAGGTCGTAGCGGAGGAAGACACCCTGGCAGCTGCCGTCGGGGGCGGGCAGCAGCCCGGCCCCGAGATTGCCCGGCCAGTCCCCCGGGTCCATGGCCAGGACATCGAAGTCCGGGCCGGCGGGTGTGGCGGCGCGGTGGCGGCGGAGGAAGGACATGTCGCCATGGTACGTGCCCCGGCACCCTTTCCCGCCGGTGGGCCCCGCTCCCCCGGGCGCCGTCCGCCGCCCGCCGCGCCCCGCGGGCGGCGTCCGGGGCGGCGCCGGGTGCGCCGGCTCCGGTACGGCCGTCCGGGCGCCCGCCGCGGGGCGCCGGCCGGGGCGGGGCCGGGCGGCGGGGGTCAGCCGGCCCGGCGGGCGGCCAGGTCGCGCAGGACGGCGACGGCCTCGGCCGCGCGTTCGACGGGCACGAACAGGTGGTCGTGGTGGTATCCGGCGATCACGTTGCAGCTCAGTCCGTGGGCGGCGAGCTCGGAGGCGAAGGCTCCGGTCAGGCCGACGGCGTCGAGGGCGGAGTGGACGCGCAGCGTGATCCAGCCCGCCACATAGTCGTACGCCAGTGCGGCGGCGTCCGCCTCCTCCTCACGCAGGACGAGGGTGAGGCCCTCGGCCTCCTGGACGGTCACGACCGGGCGCACCCCGGCGGGGACCGCGTCCCCGGGGACGGTGCAGAAGACGTACCGGCCCTCGTTCAACTCGGGGCGCATACCGCTGATGAGCGTGTCCAGGTCGCTCTCGCCGCTCATGGCGGCACCCTACCCGCCATCACGATATGACCGGTTCGCACCCCGCGGTGGCGGTGCCACCGGGGCGGCGGCTCCGCGCCCGGTGGTGCGCCACCTCGACGAGCGCGTCGGAGCGCGTCCCGAGGGCTGGGCCGTAAGACGTCCTACGTCAGGTCGAACTCGCCGCCGCGGGCGTTCAGGACGAACGCCCGCCACTCGTCCGGCGCGAAGATCAGCGAGGGGCTCTCGGGGCGTTCGCTGTTGCGCATCGCGATGAACCCCTCGACAAAGGCGATCTGGACATCGCCCGCTCCCCGGCTGCTCGACTGCCAGTCCGCCCCGCTGAGATCGAGATCGGGCTTGTTCCAGCCTGCGAGGGGCTGCGAAGTCATGCTCTCGGCCACGTGCGTGCTCCTCCCGGTTCCGTCGTCCGGGGGCCAGGTTAACCATGCGCCCCGGACGACCGACAGGGCCCCTTCCGGGCCGGGCGCCCCGCCTCACGCGGGCGGTTCGGCGCCCACCAGCCACATGGCGAAGAACTGCGCCCCGCCGCCGTACGCGTGTCCCAACGCCCGCCTCGCGTCCGGGATCTGGTGCTCGCCGGCCAGACCGCGCACCTGGAGGGCCGCTTCCGCGAAGCGGATCATGCCGGAGGCGCCGATGGGGTTGGTGGAGAGCACACCACCCGAAGGGTTGACCGGAAGATCGCCGTCGAGCTCGGTGACGCCCGACTCGGTGAGCTTCCAGCCTTCGCCCTCCTCGGCGAACCCCAGGTTCTCCAGCCACATCGGCTCGTACCAGGAGAACGGCACGTACATCTCCACCGCGTCGATCTGGCGGCGCGGATCGGTGATGCCGGCCTGCCGGTAGACGTCGGCCGCGCAGTCCTTGCCCGCCTGCGGGGAGACGAAGTCCTTGCCCGCGAAGAGGGTCGGCTCGCTGCGCATCGCGCCGCCGTGCACCCAGGCCGGCGGCCGCGGTGAACGCGCCGCACCCGCCCGGTCGGTGAGGATCATCGCGCAGGCGCCGTCGGAGGAGGGGCAGGTCTCGGAGTACCGGATCGGGTCCCACAGCATCGGCGAGGCCTGGACCTTCTCCAGGGTGATGTCGTGCTCGTGCAGGTGCGCGTACGGGTTCTTCAGCGCGTTGCGGCGGTCCTTGTACGCCACCAGCGAGCCCACCGTGTCCGGCGCGCCGGTGCGCCGCATGTAGGCGCGCACGTGCGGGGCGAAGAAGCCGCCGGCGCCCGCGAGCAGCGGCTGCTGGAACGGCACCGGCAGGGACAGGCCCCACATGGCGTTGGACTCGGACTGCTTCTCGAAGGCGAGGGTCAGGACGGTGCCGTGGACGCGGGCAGCGACCAGATTGGCGGCGACCAGGGCGGTGGAGCCGCCGACGCTGCCGGCGGTGTGCACGCGCAGCATCGGTTTGCCGACCGCGCCGAGGGCGTCGGCCAGGTACAGCTCCGGCATCATGACGCCCTCGAAGAAGTCGGGGGCCTTGCCGATGACGACGGCGTCGATGTCCGCCCAGGTGAGCTCGGCGTCGGCGAGGGCGCGTACGGCGGCCTCCCGGACGAGTCCGGCGATCGAGACGTCGTGGCGGGCGGCGACGTGCTTGGTCTGGCCGACACCGACGACGGCCACCGCCTCTTTGGACGTCATGGATGCCATGGCTGTCGTGGATGTCAGGGCCGTGCTCATGAGTCCCCCTCCAGGACGGCGACCAGGTTCTGCTGCAGACAGGGGCCGGACGTGGCGTGGGCGAGGGCCCGGTCGGACTCGCCGCGGTGGATCCGGGCGGCGGCCTCGCCGATGCGGATCAGGCCGGCCGCCATGACGGGGTTGGCGGCCAGCGCGCCGCCCGAGGGGTTCACCACGACCGCGGCGTCCAGGCCGAGGGCCCTGCGCAGCACGACCTCCTGCGAGGAGAACGGGGCGTGCAGCTCGGCCGTGTCGACGGGGCGGTCGAAGGCGCCGGCGCGCTCGGCGGCGAGCCGGGTGGAAGGGGAGTCGGTGAGGTCGCGCAGGCCCAGGCCGTGGGCCTCGATGCGGTGGTCGATGCCGGTGATCCAGGCCGGGCGGGCGCACAGCCGCCGGGCTTCGTCGCCCGCCGCGAGCACGACGGCGGCCGCGCCGTCGCCGATGGGCGGGCAGTCGCCCGTACGCAGCGGCCGGACCTGGTAGTCGCCCTGCGGGACGGCGCCGCGCAGCTGGGCGTGCGGGTTGGCCGTGGCGGCGGCCCGGCTGCGGGCGCCGATCGCGGCCAGGGCGCTCTCGTCGGTGGCGCCCGTGTCGATGAGCGCGCGGGCCTGGAGGGCGGCGAGGGCCACCGAGTCCGGCCACAGGGGGGCGAGGTAGTAGGGGTCGAGCTGGCGGGTGAGGACGTCGCGCACCGGTCCCGGCGAGGACTTTCCGTACGCGTAGACGAGCGCGGTGTCGGCCTCGCCGGTCTGGATCTTGACCCAGGCCTCGTACAGGGCCCAGGCGCCGTCCATCTCGACGTGCGACTCGGAGATCGGCGGCCAGGCACCGACCCCGTCGAGGGTCATGGTGAAGGAGAAGGCGCGGCCGGCCAGGTAGTCGGAGGAGCCGGAGCAGGTGAAGCCGATCTCGCCGGCCTTGAGTCCGGTGGCGGCCAGGACCTGGTGCAGGACCGGCATGACCATCTCGACTTCGCTGAGTTCGTCGGTGCGGCGCAGGTGGTCGCTCTGCGCGAAGGCGACGACCGCGACGTCACGCGTTCCCTTGCCGGGTGCCATCACAGCAGCTCCTTGTACGTGTCGTACGCGGCGTCCGGTTCGCCGGTGGGCCGGTAGTGGTCGGGGTGGCGGCCGCCCTCGGTCCACACCGGTTCGACGCGCAGGCCCATGCGGACCTGGTCGTAGGGGATGCCGCCGATCCGGCCGTGCAGGGCGAGGCCGGCGCCGTCGAGGGCGATGTGCGCGTAGACGTAGGGCACCTCGATGTCGAGATTCTTCGCCTTGATGTTGACGATGCAGAACGTGGTGACCGTGCCGGCCGGGCCGACCTCGACCTGGTCGGTGGTGGCGACGCCGCACGTGGGGCAGGCGCCGCGGGGCGGGACGTAGACCTTGTGGCAGGCGGGGCAGCGTTCCCCGACGGTGCGGCGGTCGGCGAGGGCGTTGATGTACGCCGTCTGGGCCCGCCCGGGGCTGTACGTGTAGTCGAGCCGGGCCTCGGCGACGATGCCGGTGACGGGGTCGGCGAAGACGCCGTCGTGGGGGGTGGCGGCGGGCGGGCGGGTGCTGTCGTCGTCCGCGCAGGGCTCGAAGCAGGCGATGTCGGTGATCGCGCCGGTGCGCTCGGCGGCCCAGCGCACGCGCACCCGCATACCGGTGCGTACGGCGTCGGGGCCGGCGGCGTCGAGGGCGTGCAGCAGGGCCGTGTCGGCGCCGTCGAGCCGTACGAGCACCCAGGCGAAGGGGGTGGACAGCGGCTGGTTCGGGCGGGGGTGGTCGTTCCACGCCCAGGTGGTGACCGTGCCCGTGGCGGCGACCTCGACCAGGTCGCGGATCTCCTCGGCGGTGACCGGGTCGTACTCGGCGGGCGGGACCATCACGGTGCCGTCGGAGCAGGTGACGCCGAGGACGACGCGTTCGCGCAGGCCGGTGAGGAAGGCGCTCTGCACGGGCCCGAGGGAGCGGGTGAAGGGGAATTCGACGACGAGGGGTGCGCGCAGCACGTCGGGGGTGGGCGCGGCTGTCATGGGCGGCTCTCCGGTTCTCCGGGTCGGGCGCGGACGCTGCGGGGCGGGCGCGGACGTGGCGAGGCAGGCGCGGACGTGGCGAGGCAGGCAGGATCGGACGCTGATGTTCCGGTCAGGCCCGGCGGTAGACCGGCGGGCGCTTCTCCGCGAAGGCGCGGGCGCCCTCCTTGGCGTCGGCGGTGTCGAAGACCGGCCAGCCCCGGGCGAGTTCGGCGGCCAGCCCCTCGGTCTCGGTCAGCTCGGCGGTCTCGTAGACCGACGCCTTGACGGCCTCGACCGCGAGCGGCCCGCAGGCGTTGATCTGCTCGGCGATCTCCAGGGCCTTCGCCAGGGCGGTGCCGTCGGGGACGACCTGGCCGACCAGCCCGATCCCGGCCGCCTCGGCGGCGGTGTAGGGGCGGCCGGTGAGCAGCATCTCGAGGGCGTGGGTGCGCGGGATCTGGCGGGGCAGCCGGACGGTGGAGCCACCGATGGGGAACAGACCGCGCCGGACCTCGAAGAGCCCGAAGGTGGCGCTCTCGGCGGCGACCCGGATATCGGTGCCCTGGAGGATCTCGGTACCGCCGGCCACGCAGTAGCCCTCGACGGCGGCTATCACGGGCTTGCGGGGGCGGTGGTGCCGCAGCATCGCCTTCCAGTGCAGGTCGGGGTCGGCCCGCAGGCGGTCGCGGTAGTGGTCGCCGTCCATCCCCTGGCCCGCGAGGGCCTTGAGGTCCATGCCGGCGCAGAAGTCGCCGCCCGCACCGGTCAGCACCACCGAGCGGATCGCGTCGTCCGCGTCCGCCTCCAGCCAGCCGTCGTGGAGCCCGACCAGCAGGGGCAGTGAGAGCGCGTTCTTCGCCTCGGGCCTGTTCATGGTGAGCACCAGCGTCGCGCCGTGGCGTTCCACGGTCAGGTGTTCCGTCCCACCCATTGCCGTCCTCCCGTCTCAAGACCTAGAACAGGTTGCAGGAGGGGCCGGTGCAGTTCAATAGTTTTCTGACAGTCAGTCAGATTTCTTGGCCGGCTGCCTTCCCTGTTGTGCCGGGCGGCGCTCTAATGACCGCCATTGGTTGCCGGGGCTCAGGTCAGGAGGAACGGTGGAGTACAACCTTGCCGACCTTTTCGAGTCGGTCGTCGACGTGGTCGCGGACCGCGAGGCGCTCGTGTACGTGGACCACCCCGGGAGCGGCGCCGAGCGCCGGCTGACGTACGGGCAGCTGGACGAGGCGGCGAACCGGATCGCGCACCACCTGCTCGACAGCGGTCTGAAGGCCGGCGAGCACCTGGGGCTGCACCTCTACAACGGCATCGAGTACCTCCAGACCGTCCTGGCCTGCCTGAAGGCCCGCCTGGTCCCGGTGAACGTCAACTACCGGTACGTGGAGGAGGAACTGGTCTACCTCTACGACGACGCCGACCTCGCGGCCCTCGTCTTCGACGGGGAGTTCACCGAGCGGGTCGCGGCGGCGCTGCCGCGGACGCCGAGGCTGCGGCACCTGGTCCGGGTGGGCGCGGCCCCGTCCGGTGCCCCGGAGCCGGCGATCGCCCCGGTGGCGTACGCGGAGGCGGAGGCCGCCGGCTCCCCGGAGCGGGGGTTCGCCGCGCGCTCCGCGGACGACCTGTTCATCATCTACACCGGCGGTACGACGGGCATGCCCAAGGGCGTGATGTGGCGCCAGGAGGACCTGTTCTTCGCGGGCCTGTTCGGCGGCGACCCCTCGGGCGAGCCGGTGAAGCGGCCGGAGGAACTGGCCGAGCGGGTCGCGGCGGGCGGCTCGGGCCTGACCTTCTTCCCCGCTCCCCCGCTCATGCACGGCACGTCCACCCTGACCGCGTTCATCGCCTTCCACTACGGGCAACGGGTGGTGATCCACCGCAAGTACGCGCCCGAGGAGCTGCTCCGCACGATCGCCAAGGAGAAGGTGTCCAGCGTGTCGCTGGTGGGCGACGCGATGCTGCGGCCGCTGATCGACGCGCTGAACGGCCCGCTGCGGGGCACCGACCTGTCGTCGCTGTTCAGCGTGTCCTCCTCCGGCGCCATCATGTCGGACACGGTGCGGGCCGAGTTCCAGCGTCTGGTGCCGAACGCGCTGCTGCTCAACAACTTCGGCTCCTCCGAGTCCGGGTCCAACGGCCGGGCCACCGACGACTCGGGCCCGGAGAAGGGCTTCCGGCTGCTGGTCAACGACCGTACCCAGGTGGTGGATCCCGTCACCCACGAGCCGGTGGCGGTCGGTGAGGTGGGCCGCCTCGCCCAGCGCGGCCACGTGCCGCTCGGCTACTACAACGACGCGGCGAAGACGGCGGAGACCTTCTTCCGGCGCGGCGAGGAACGGTGGGTCCTGCTGGGCGACATGGCCACGGTGGACCAGGAGGGCATCGTCACGGTGCTGGGGCGCGGGTCGCAGTGCATCAACACCGGCGGCGAGAAGGTCTACCCGGAGGAGGTCGAGCAGGCGCTGAAGTCGCATCCGGACGTGTACGACGCGCTGGTGGCCGGGGTCCCGGACCCGCAGTGGGGCAGCCACGTGGCGGCGGTGGTGGAGGTGCGGGCGGGCGCCGCGACGCCCACCCTGGACGAGATCCAGTCCCACTGCCGCACCCGGCTCGCGGGCTACAAGATCCCCCGCCAGCTGGTGATCGCCCCGGCGATCCAGCGCTCGCCGAGCGGCAAGGCGGACTACCGCTGGGCGAAGTCGGTCGCGACGGCGGCGGACGGGACCGGGACGGACGCCGGCACGGGAACGGACGCCGGCACGGGAACGGACGCCGGCACGGGAACGGACGTGGGCACGGGAACGGACGCCGGCACCCGATAATCGGGCGACAGGGTCCGGCCGACCGTACAGAATGCGGCCCATGCCGGACTTCCTCACCAAACCCACCCTGCGCGGCGAGCGCGTCGTCCTGCGTCCCCTCACGGTGGACGACGTGCCCGCGCTGCTGCCGGTGTTCTCGGACCCGGAGGCCGCCCGGCTGACGGGCGGCCACACCGCCTTCGACACCGCACGGCTGCACGCCTGGTACGGCAGCCGCCAGGACCAGGACGACCGCCTCGACCTCGCCGTCGTCGACCGCGCCACCGGCCGGGTCGCGGGCGAGGTGGTCCTCAACGAGTGGGACCCCGACAACGAGAGCTGCAGCTTCCGCATCCTCCTGGTCCCGGACGGCCGCGGCCGCGGCCTGGGCACGGAGGCCACCCGCCTGATCGTCGGCCACGGCTTCGAGACGCTGGGCCTGCACCGCATCTCGCTGGAGGTGTACGCCTTCAACCCGCGCGCCCGGCGCGTCTACGAGAAGGTGGGCTTCCGGGCGGAGGGCGTGATGCGCGACGCGCTGCTGTGGGAGGGCGAACGGGTGGACGCCACCTTGATGTCGATGCTGGCCCCCGAGTGGCGGGCTCAGCAGGCACGGGACTGACCCTACGCGCGCGGCCTGGCGCGGACGTGCATGCGTTCGCCCTGGCGGCCGAAGAGACTGAGGACCTCGACCGGGCGGCCGTCCGCACTGCTGAACCAGTGGGGCAGCCGGGTGTCGAACTCGGCGGCCTCGCCGGGGCCGAGGACCAGGTCGTGCTCGGCCAGCACCAGGCGCAGCCGGCCGTCCAGGACGTACAGCCACTCGTAGCCCTCGTGCGTGCGCAGGTCCGGTTCGGCACCCCGGTCGGCGATGATCATCTTGTACGCCTGGAGGGGGCCCGGGCTCCGGGACAACGGTACGACGGTGCCGCCGTCCGGCAGGGTACGGGGCGTCAGCCGGACCCGCGGGTCGCCCACTTCGGGCGCGCCGACCAGGTCGTCCAGGGGGACACGGTACGCGGCCGCGAGCGGGAGCAGCAGCTCCAGGCTGGGGCGGCGCCGGCCGGACTCCAGGCGGGAGAGCGTGCTCTTGGAGATCCCGGTCGTCTCCGAGAGCGCGGCCAGTGTGAGGCCGCGCCGGTCGCGCAGCCGGCGCAGCCGGGGGCCGACGTCGTCGAGGACCGCCTGGTGGGGCAGAGGGGTGTCGTCCACGGGGGCATTCCACCGCGCCGTCCCGGAAACAGCAACAAGAGTTGTCGCCCGCGCTCGCCCGGTGCACGCTCACCGGCATGAACGCACACAGCGCACACGGACACGCACAGGCACCCGGCCACGGCCGGCACGGCACCGGGCAGGGGCAGCACGGCACCGGCCACGGACACGGCCACGGCCACGGCCACGGGCACGGGCACGACCACGCCACCGACCTCGACTGGGAGGTCATGGGCACCCAGCTGGAGACCGGTGCCGAGCTCCAGCTGCCGGAGCTGCACCGGACGGCCGCCCGGCTGCGGGAGCGACTGACCGCCTCCGGTACGGACGTCCGGCGGATCCTCGACGTCGGCAGCGGACCGGGCGTGATGACCTGCGTCCTCGCCGAGGCCTTCCCCGACGCCGAGGTGGTGGCCGTGGACGGCACGCCCGCCCTGCTGGAGCGCACCCTGGCCCGCGCCGAGCGGCTGGGCCTCGGCGGCCGGGTGAGCGTCCGGCACGCGGATCTGCCCGAGGGGCTGGGCGCTCTGGAGGCGGCCGACCTCATCTGGAGCAGCCGGACCGTGCACCACCTCGGCGATCAGCAGGCCGCCCTGACCGCGCTGGCCGCCGCCCTGCGGCCCGGCGGGCTGCTCGCCGTGGCGGAGGCCGGGCTGCCGATGCGGTTCCTGCCGCGCGACATCGGCATCGGCCGGCCGGGCCTCCAGGCCCGGCTCGACGCCGTACTGGAGCACTGGTTCGAGGTCATGCGGACGGAGCTGCCGGGCAGCACCGCCGTGGTCGAGGACTGGCCCGCGATGCTCCGCCGCGCCGGGCTCACCGGGGTCGGCGCCGCCACCTCGCTCCTCGACCTGCCGGCGCCCCTGGGCGAGGAGGGCCGCGCGTTCGTGCACGCCCAGCTGACCCGGCTGCGGGAGGTGGCGGCCGACCTGCTGGACGCGGAGGACCGGGCCACGCTCGACGTCCTGCTCGATCCGGCCGCGCCGGACGGTCTGCTGCGCCGCCCCGACGTCTTCCTCCTGTCCGCCGGCACCGTGTTCACGGGCGTACGGGACGCGCGGTGACACCGCGGCCGGTCCGGGCGCAGCGGTCCGCCCCCGCGGTCCCGGTACCTGCACCGGGTCCCGGGGCCGCGCGGCCGGCCCGCTCCGTGCGGTGGGCGCCGGCCGGTCTGTCGCTGTCCGTGCTGCTCCCCTCGCTCGGCACCAGCATCGCCAGTCGGTCTGCCCACCCTGGCGGAGCGGTCCGACGCCTCCTTCCAGGCGGTCCAGTGGGTCGTGCTCGCCCATCTCCTCACCGTCACCACGCTGATCGTCGGCGCCGGCCGGCTCGGTGACCTCACCGGCCGCCGCCGGCTGCTGCTGGGCGGGATCGCCCTGTTCTCGGTGGCCCCGGTGCTGTGCGGCCTGGCACCGGCGCTGGGGCGCTGATCGTCGCCCGCGCGGCCCAGGGCCTCGGCGCGGCCGTGATGCCGGCGCTCACCATGGCGTTCGTCGCGGACACCGTGCCGAAGGAACGAACCGGCCACGCCATGGGGCTGCTCGGCACCACGTCGGCGATCGGGACCGCCCTGGGGCCCTCCCTCGGCGGCGTGCGGCTCTCCGTCTCCGACTGGCGGGCGGTGTTCCTGGTCCTGGCGCCGCCGGGCGTGCTGGCGTACCTGCTCCTGCGGCGGCACCTGCCCGCCGACCGGCGGCTGCCGGGGGCCGGGCGGGTCCGCTTCGACCACGCGGGCACACTGCTGCTCGCGCTGACGCTCGCCGCGTACGCGCTGGCCATGACCCTGGGGCGGGGCGGATTCGGGGCGCTGAACGTGGCCCTGCTGGCGGCTGCCGCGCTCGGGGCGGGCGTGTTCGTACGGGTGGAGGGGCGGGTGGCCGCGCCACTGGTGCGGCCTTCGACGGTCCGGGAGCCGGCCCTGGCGGCGGGCCTGGTCATGAGCGCACTCGTCTCGACGGTGATGATGGCGACGCTGGTGGTCGGCCCCTTCCGCCTCTCGCGGGCGCTGGGTCTCCAGGAGGCGCTGGTCGGGCTGGTCCTGACGGCCGGTCCGCTGGTCTCCGCCCTGACCGGGATGCCGGCCGGGCGGCTCGCGGACCGGTTCGGGGCCTCCCGCACGACCGTGGCGAGGCTGGCCGCCACCGGCGTGACGGCGGCGGACCCGGGGGCCGTGGCCACGGGCATGCGGACGACGTTCGCCGTCGCGACGGCGCTGATCCTGCTCGCGCTGGGCGTGGCGGCGTACGGTGCGCGCAGGGTGTCCGTCCCTGCGAGCGAGGAGTGATACGACCGTGGCGGAAGAGAAGGCAGTGAACGTCGGTCCGGCCGGTATCGAGATGGCGTACGAGCGCCTCGGTGATCCGGCGGCCCCGCCCGTCCTGCTGGTCATGGGGATCGGGGCGCAGCTGAACGGCTGGCCCGACGGGTTCTGCGCCGAGCTCGTCGCGCGCGGCGTGCAGCCCGTCCGGTTCGACAACCGCGACTGCGGGCTGTCGTCGCACTTCCGCCACGCCCCGGAGCCCGACCTGCGGGCGGCGCTCCTGGGCGACACCTCCTCGGCGTCGTACACGCTGTCGGACATGGCCGCCGACACGGTCGGCCTGATGGACGCGCTCGGGCTGGACAGCGCCCACCTCGTCGGCGCCTCGCTGGGCGGGGCCATCGCGCAGACGGCGGCGATCGAGCACCCGGGGCGGGTGCGGTCGCTGACGTCGGTGATGTCCTCCACGGGGGATCCGGCGGTGGGGCGGGCCACGCCGCAGGCGCTCGGCGCGTTCGCCGGGCCGCCGCCGATGAACCGTCAGGAGGCCATCGCCCAGGTGGT
The DNA here is from genome assembly GCF_044748145.1 of Streptomyces sp. NPDC090022. Classification (NCBI taxonomy): domain Bacteria; kingdom Bacillati; phylum Actinomycetota; class Actinomycetes; order Kitasatosporales; family Streptomycetaceae; genus Streptomyces; species Streptomyces sp. NPDC090022. The sequence goes on along the minus strand of NZ_JBIVFN010000003.1, from coordinate 265,566 downwards.
GCGGATCTCCCGGGCGTTCGCCTCGCCGGGCCACCCGTTCGAGGAGGCTGAGGTCGCCGACCGCGCGGCGCGCTCGCACGACCGGGCGTACGACCCCCGCGGGGTGACCCGGCAGGCGGTGGCCTCCCTCGCCTCGGGCGACCGTACGGCGGGGCTGCGCGCGCTCGGCGTACCGACCTTGGTGATCCACGGCGCCGACGACCCGATGGTCGACGTCAGCGGCGGCCGCGCGACGGCGGCGGCGGTCCCCGGGGCGGAGCTGGCGGTGATCCCGGGCATGGGGCACGACCTCCCGCGCGCCCTGTGGCCCGAACTCGCCGCCCTGATCACGGGGCTGGTCCACCGCGTGGAGGCCGCCCGCCCCTCGGACCTCCCGGCACGGTGACGGCGCCCGGGCCCCGACGTGTGCGGGGCCACCGGAGCCGCCCCCGCCATTGAATTGCGCCACGACTTCCGGCAGGCTGCCGAATGATCGGTCGGGGACATCAGGAACCAGGGGCGAGCCATCCGGACGAGGTGATGCACGTGCTGGCGCAAGACACCGGTGAGCAGCTGACGCGCGAGGAGCTGCGGGAGGTGCAGCTCACCCGGCTGCGGCAGACCCTGCACCGGGCCTACACCCGTGTCCCCCACTACCGGCGGGCCTTCGACGAGGCGGGCGTGCACCCGGACGACTGCCGCTCCCTCGCCGATCTCGCCCGCTTCCCCTTCACCACCAAGGCCGACCTGCGGGCCGACTACCCCTTCGGCATGTTCGCCGTGCCCCGCGAGGAGGTCCGCCGGATCCACGCCTCGAGCGGTACGACCGGGCAGCCCACGGTCGTCGGCTACACCGACCGCGATCTGGCCACCTGGGCCGGCGTCGTCGCCCGATCGATCCGCGCGGCCGGCGGCCGGCCGGGCCAGATCGTGCACGTCGCGTACGGGTACGGCCTGTTCACCGGCGGCCTCGGTGCCCACTACGGCGCCGAGCGGCTGGGCTGTACGGTCGTCCCCGCGTCCGGCGGGATGACGGACCGCCAGGTCCGGCTGATCCAGGACTTCCGCCCCGAGGTCATCATGGTGACCCCGTCGTACATGCTCACCCTCCTGGACGAGATGGAGCGCCAGGGCATCGACCCGCGCGGCACCTCCCTGCGTACCGGCATCTTCGGCGCCGAGCCGTGGACCGAGGAGATGCGCCGGGAGATCGAGGAGCGCCTGGGCATCGACGCAGTGGACATCTACGGGCTGTCGGAGGTGATGGGCCCCGGCGTGGCGCAGGAATTCGCCGCCACCAAGGACGGGCTGCACGTGTGGGAGGACCACTTCCTCCCCGAGGTGGTCGACCCGTTCACCGGCGAGGTGCTGCCGGACGGCGAGCTCGGCGAGCTGGTCTTCACCTCCCTCACCAAGGAGGCGATGCCCGTCGTGCGCTACCGCACCCGCGATCTGACCCGGCTGCTGCCCGGGACGGCCCGGCCGGCCTTCCGGCGGATGGAGAAGGTGACCGGCCGCAGCGACGACATGATCATCCTGCGCGGGGTGAACCTCTACCCGACCCAGATCGAGGAGATCCTGCTGCGGACGGCCGCGGTCGCCCCGCACTTCCAGCTGCTCCTGACCCGGGAGGGCCGGATGGACGCCCTGACGGTGCGGGCGGAGGCGCGCCCGCGGGCCGGGGCCGCCGAACGGGCGGCGGCCGCGGAGTCGGTGGCCCGCGCGGTGAAGGAGGGGATCGGGGTCTCCGTCGGCGTGGAGATCGTCGATCCGCAGACCCTGGAGCGCTCGGTCGGGAAGATCAGGCGCATCGTCGACCTGCGCGGCTGACACCGGGTCCGCGCACGCGGAACCACCCCTTCGGGCCGATTTGCCGTATTTCATCGCAGATTCGGCGGGCTCCCCGGGTAGGGGATCACATGTGACCTCGACGCTCCGGACGCTGCACGACCGGCTCCAGGCCTCGCCCGTCGGGCTGGCCTGGAGCCGCGGCCGGGAGATGGAGCTCATGCACCGGGCGATGGGGTTCGCGGCCCTCGGCTTCCTCACCCTCGTCCCGCTGCTGATCGTCGTCGCGGCCGCCGCACCGGGCAGCGGCGAGGGCTTCGGCCGCTGGCTGGGGCAGGCGCTCGGGGTGTCGGCGTCCTCCCGGACCCGGGTGGAGATGCTGTTCGGGGCGGCCGACCAGGCCCTGGAGCGCACCACCGCCTTCGGTCTGGCCGCCCTGGCCGTCTTCGGCCTGACGTTCGGCTCTGCCGTGCAGACCGGCTACGAGAAGGTGTGGGACCTGCCCACCGCCCGGTGGCACACGATGTGGCGGCACGTCGTGTGGCTCGCGCTGCTGGTCTGCTACCTGGGGCTGCTGGTCGTCATCCCGTCCTCGTCCAGGGACGTCATCGGCTCCGTCCTCGGCACGTGCGGCGACCTCGTCGGCACCTGCGTGTTCTTCTGGGGCTCCCAGCGGCTGCTGCTCGGCGGCCGGGTCCGCTGGCGCGCCCTGCTGCCGGGGGCGGTGGCCACCAGCCTCGGCCTGCTGGGCCTGCGTATCTTCTCCCAGCTGGTGTTCTCCCCGCTGATCGCGACGAACGCCGTCACCTACGGCCCCTTCGGCACCCTCCTGGTCGTCCAGTCCTGGCTGGTCGGCGTCGGCTTCGTGACGTACGGCGGCGCGCTGGTGGGCCGCCTGATCCACGAACACCTCACCCTGCGCCGGCTGCGCGCGAACGGCGTACTGCCACCGGAGCCGGACCGGAAGCCGAACGGATACCAAACGGGATGTTGACAGATCTCCCACCCGCCTGCATCAGTTGCCCGAGCAACCTCGTGTCACCGCAGGCTACTTGGGAGGTACGTTGCAGTTCCGCACCCGCCCTGCCCTCCGCCGCGCCCTGGCCACCGGCGCCGTCCTCGCCCGCGCTGAAGGTGGTCTGGGCGCGCGAACGCCGCTGATCCGCCGCGGTCCCCGTGGCCCGTCCGGCGCCCCCGTGACGCGTCGGACGGGCCGCGCGGGCGTCAGCAGACGGCGGTGCGGGCGTACACCAGCGGGCTGTTGTAGGGCACCACGAGCGCCCGGCCGTTGGTCATCGTGTAGCAGGAGGACGTCCGGCCGCTCATGAAGACGACCTGGACCTTCATCGTCCTGCCGCAGTTGTTCTCCAGGTACACGACCCCGCCGCCGCCACCGCCCGGGGCACGACTGACGTCGCGCTGGACGCACGCGGGCGCCGTTCCGCCCGCCGCGTGCGCGGTGCCGGCGAGGGTGAGCGGTGCGACCACCGCGAGCGCCGCCAGGGCGGCGGCCGCCGCCAGCCGGGTCTTCGGGGCCTTCGAGGTCTTCGGCATGCCGGTGAACCCTTTCGTCGGTCGTCCGGCACGGACGTGCCGGATTCGAACGGGTCCCAGCCTGTCGGCGCGACTGTGACGAAACCTTGCCGAAGGCTTGAAATCCCTGGTCGGACCGGGTCAGGGGCTGACCGCGAGGAAGAGGTAGGCGGCGAGGATCACCAGGTGGACGCCGCCCTGGAGGAGGGTGGCGCGGCCCGGGACGATGGTGAGCGCGCCGACCACGACGGTGAGGGCGAGCAGCACCATGTGGATCGGGCCGAGCCCGAGCACCAGCGGGCCGGAGAGCCAGATGGTGGCCAGGGCGATCACCGGGATGGTCAGGCCGATGCTGGCGATGGCGGAACCGTAGGCGAGGTTGAGGCTGGTCTGGACCCGGTTGCGGCGGGCGGCGCGCACGGCGGCGAGGGTCTCGGGCAGCAGGACGAGCAGCGCGATGATCACGCCGACGACGGCCTGCGGCAGGCCGGCGCCGGCGACACCGGCCTCGATGCTGGGCGAGACCGCCTTGGCGTCGCCGACGACGGCGACGAGGGCGACCAGCAGCAGACCGAGGCTGAGGAGCGCGGCGCGGGCGGTGGGCGGCTCGGCGTGCTCCTCGGCCTCGGTGTCCCCGGCCGCGATGTCCCCGGCTCCGGCCTTACCGGTCCCGGCGGTCCCGGCCTTACCGGCCCCCGCGCTCCCGGCGTTCCCGGCACCCGCGCTCCCGGTCCCCGCGTTCCCGGCACCCGCGCCTTCGGCCGGGGTGGCACGGCGGGTGTCCTGGCCCCGGGTGTCCACGGGCAGGAAGTAGTCGCGGTGACGGACCGTCTGGACGGCGATGAACAGGCCGTACAGGGCGAGCGAGGCGACGGCGGCGAAGGCCAGCTGGTCGGTGGAGAACTCGGGTCCGGGCTTGGTGGTGGTGAAGGTCGGCAGGACGAGGCTGAGGGTGGCGAGGGTCGCCACGGTGGCCAGGGCCGCGCCGGACCCCTCGGCGTTGAAGACGGCGACCCGGTTGCGCAGGGCGCCGACGAGCAGGGACAGGCCCACGATGCCGTTGCAGGTGATCATGACGGCGGCGAAGACGGTGTCCCGGGCCAGGGAGGCGGTCTTGTCGCCGCCGTCGGCCATCAGCGTGACGATGAGGGCGACTTCGATGATGGTGACGGCCACCGCGAGGACGAGGGAGCCGAACGGTTCGCCGACGCGGTGGGCGACGACCTCGGCGTGGTGGACGGCCGCCAGCACGGCGCCGCCCAGGCACAGGGCGACCAGGGCCACCGCGAACCCCGGCAGGTCCCGCCCCCAGCTCAGCACCAGCGCGAAGAACGCCACCACGGGGACCACGAGGGTCCAGTCGGTCATCGGGGATCTGCGGGTCGCCGTACTCATGTCTGCGAGGCTGCCAGAAGAGCCCGGGCGGTGCGGCGCAAGGCGCGCCGCCGGGGCCCTCACGTGGGACTTCTCACACGATGTCGTGACGAACGGCGCGTATCGCACAGGAATGTGTCACCCACGGACGTATCACACGAGCGCGGGGGGGTACGGCCGTGGGGCGTACAAGCCGCGCGGTACGCCCCCCCCCGGCTCACATCGCCCGGTCGTGGCCCTCCCAGTACGGCTCGCGCAGCCGCCGCTTGTACAGCTTGCCGTTGGGGTCGCGCGGCATGGCCGCGATGAAGTCGACCGTCCGGGGCCGTTTGTAGCCCGCCAGCCGCTGTGCGCAGTGGGCGAGGAGCGCGGCGGCCAGCTCCTCGTCCGCCGCCCGGCCCTCGGCGGGTTCGACGACCGCCTTGACCTCCTCGCCCCAGTCGGGGTGCGGGATGCCGAAGACGGCGGCGTCGGCGACGGCGGGGTGGGTCAGCAGCGCGGACTCGATCTCGGCGGGATAGATGTTGACGCCGCCCGAGATGATCATGTCGATCTTGCGGTCACGGAGGAAGAGGTAGCCCTCCTCGTCCAGGAGTCCGAGGTCGCCGACCGTGAAGAAGTCCCCGATGCGGTTCCTGCGCGTCTTGCCCTCGTCCTTGTGGTAGCTGAAGCCGCCGGTGTTCATCTTCATGTAGACGGTGCCGAGTTCGCCGGCGGGCAGCCGGTTGCCGTCGTCGTCGTAGACGGCCAGCTCGCTGATGGGCCAGGCCCTGCCCACCGTGCCGGGCTTCTTCAGCCAGTCCTCGGCGGTGGCGAACGCGCCACCGCCCTCGCTGGCCGCGTAGTACTCCTCGACGCAGTGGCCCCACCACTCGATCATCGCCCGTTTGACGTGGTCGGGGCAGGGCGCGGCGCCGTGGATGGCGTGCCGCATGGAGGAGACGTCGTAGGCCCGGCGGGTGGCCTCCGGGAGGGCGAGCAGGCGGTGGAACTGGGTGGGCACCATGTGCGTGTGCGTGCACCGGTGGGTGTCGATCAGCCGGAGCATCTCCTCGGGCGTCCACTTGTCCATCAGCACCAGCGGGTGGCCGATGTGCAGCGAGGCGCCCGCGAACTGCAGCACGGCCGTGTGGTACAGCGGTGAGCAGACCAGGTGGACGTTGTCGTCGAAGGGGCGGATCCCGAAGATCCCGAGGAATCCGCCCAGATGCGTCTCCTCGGGCAGCTTGCCGGGCAGCGGGCGGCGGATGCCGCGGGGCCGGCCGGTGGTACCGGACGTGTAGTTCATGACCCAGCCCAGGGTCCGGTCGCCGGGGGCGGCCGTGGGCTGTCCGGCGAGGAGTTCGGCGTACGGGCGGAAGCCGGCGACGGCTCCGACGGCGTACCGGGCGCCGGCGGGCAGCGCCGCCTCGTCGGCCGCGGCGGTGGCGGCCTCGGCGTAGCGCTCGTGCGCGATGAGGACCTTGGCGCCGGAGTCGGAGACGATCCAGGCGATCTCCGGGCCCACGAGGTGGTGGTTGACGGGCACGAGGTAGAAGCCGGCCTGGGAGGCGGCGAGGTAGGCGGTGAAGAACTCGACGCCGTTGGGCAGGACGACGGCGAAGGCGTCGCCGCGCTCCAGGCCGGCCGCGCGCAGGCCGTGGACGAGCTGGTTGACGGCGGCGTGGAGGCGCCCGGCGGACCACTGCTCTCCGTCCGGAGCGGTGAGCACGATCCGGTCGGGGGCCCCGGTGGCCTGGGCCCAGAAGCCGCCCGGGGACGGCGGGCGGGCGGACCCGGAGGGCCGCCGGCCGGGCCGGCTGGACTGGTCGGGCCGGCTGGACTGGTCGGACTCGGGCACGGGCTCGCTCCTCAGCTTCGTCCGGCGATGCGGTTGATGCGGTCGATGGCCTTCTCGAACCCGGCGGTCAGCTCGTCGAAGACGGCCTGGACGCTGCGTTCGCTGTTCATCCGGCCGACGATCTGGCCCACGGGGGTGCCCAGCAGCGGCAGTACCTCGTACTTCTGGATCCGGGAGACGGCCTCGGCGACGAGCAGGCCCTGGAGCGGCATGGGCAGGGCGCCGGGGCCGTCCGGGTCGTCCCAGGCGTCGGTCCACTCGGTGCGCAGCTGGCGGGCGGGCTTGCCGGTGAGGGCGCGGGAGCGGACGGTGTCCCCGGAACCGGCGGCGAGCAGCTTGTCGGTGAGGGCGCGCGAGTGCAGGTCGGCCTCGGTGGTGGTGAGCCACAGGGAGCCGAGCCAGACGCCCTGGGCACCGAGGGCGAGGCCGGCGGCGATCTGCTCGCCGCTGCCGATGCCGCCGGCGGCCAGGACCGGGAGCGGGGCGACGGCCTCGGCGATCTCGGGGACCAGGACCATGGTGGCGATGTCGCCGGTGTGGCCGCCGGCCTCGTAGCCCTGGGCGACGACGATGTCGATGCCGGCGTCGGCGTGGCGGCGGGCGTGTGTGGCGCTGCCGGCGAGGGCGGCGACGAGGACGCCGTGGTCGTGGGCGCGGTCGATGACGTCGGCGGGCGGCGAACCGAGGGCGTTGGCCAGGAGTTTGATGGGGTAGTCGAAGGCGACGTCGAGCTGGCTCCGGGCGACCTGTTCCATCCAGCCGGTGATGCGCCAGCCGGAACTCTCGCCCTCGGCGAGTTCCGGGACGGCGTGCTTGGCGAGGGTGTCGCGGACGAACGCCCGGTGCCCGGCGGGGATCATCGCCTCGATCTCGGCCTCGGTGACGCCGTCGACGGCCTTCTTGGCGGGCATGACGACGTCGAGCCCGTAGGGCTTGCCGTCGGTGTGCTCCTGCATCCAGTCCAGGTCGCGGGCGAGGTCGTCGGGGGCGGTGTAGCGGACCGCGCCGAGGACTCCGAAGCCACCCGCCCGGGTGATGGCGGCGGCGACCGCCGGGAAGGGCGTGAAGCCGAAGATGGCGTGCTCGACTCCCAGTTTCTTGCTCAGCTCCGTCTCCATGGGCGGCATGGTGCCGCAGCCCGGCGACGAGAGGAAGAGATTTTCTGATGCTGTGTCAGATTCTTTGCGGGGTCCGCCGGGCGGGGAGTGCGGGGCGGGCGGGCACATAGTGGGTAGCGTGCTGGGCGGCGGACAGGAGGGCCGGACATGGGAGAGGTCACGGGGGTACGGGGCACGGGCCTGACGCGCAGGAGGCTGGGCGCGCGGCTGCTCGCGCTGGGCGGGGTGCTCGTGCTGCACGCGGCACTGCCCGGCGCCGCGGGGGCGGCGGGCCGTGGGTTCGGCGGCGGGAGCGGCGGGGGCGGCGCGGCCCGGCGCGGGATCGGGAACGGGACCGGCGCGGCGGGCGGCGCGGCCGAGCGGCGGGCGTTGCAGGGGCTGCGGCTGCGGTACGGGTCGGCGCGGCAGGCCGGGCTGCTGGAGCGGCAGCTGGAGGCCACCGCCGACGAGGCCCGGCGGTTCCTGGGGCCCTCGCCCCAGTACCCCTACTACGCGGGGGCCGTGGTGCTCGCCGGGCGCGGGCGGACGGTCGCGCTGCACCGGGCGATGGGCGACGCCGTACGGTACGCGGACTACGACGGGCGGACGGACCGGGCACGGGAGTTCCCCGCGGCGGAGCGGATCGCGATGGCCGAGGACACGGTCTTCGACCTGGCCTCGCTGACGAAGCTGTTCACGTCGGTGCTGGCGGTGCAGCAGATGGAGCGGGGGCGGCTGGAACTGGAGGCGCCGGTACGGCGCTACCTGCCCGAGTTCACCGGCGGCGGCAAGGAACTGATCACGGTACGGCAGCTGCTGACGCACACCTCGGGGCTGCGGTCGTGGGCGGCGTTCTACCAGCAGCCGTCACGGGAGGGACAGTTGCGCCTGCTGTGGTCGGTGCAGGCGCAGGACACCCCCGGCACGGTCTACCGGTACTCCGATCTGAACCTGATCGCTCTCCAGCTGCTCTTGGAACGGATCACCGCTCGCACGTTGGATGTGCTGCTCCACGACGAGATCACCGCTCCGCTCGGGATGCACCGCACGCGCTACAACCCACCGCTCTCCTGGCGCCGGGTGACGGCCGCCACCGAGGTGCAGCGCCCCCCGTGGTCGGGCCTGGACCGCGGCCTGGTGTGGGGCGAGGTCCACGACGAGAACGCGTACTCCCTCGGCGGGGTCGCCGGCCACGCCGGTGTCTTCGGCACCGCCTGGGACCTCGCCGTCCTGGCCCGGACCCTGCTCGACGGCGGCGCCTACGCCGGCCGCCGGATCCTGCGCCCGGCCTCCGTCGAGCTGCTCTTCACCGACTTCAACACGGCCTTCCCCGGCGACGACCACGGCCTGGGCTTCGAGCTCTACCAGCACTGGTACATGGGCGCGATGGCCACCCCGCACTCCGCCGGGCACACCGGCTTCACCGGCACCTCGCTCGTCCTGGACCCCTCCACCGACTCCTTCCTCGTCCTGCTCGGCAACTCCGTGCACCCCGTACGCACCTGGCGGGCCGGCAGCGCACCCCGCGTGGCCGTCGGCAACGCCTTCGCCCGCGCCGTCCCGGTGCGCACCCGGCACGGCGGCCCGGCCTGGTTCTCGGGCATCGCCCCGGGCGCCTCCGGCACTCTGGCGCTGCCGCCGCTCACCCCCGCCACCGCGCAGGCGAGGCTGCGCTGCGCGGTGTGGTGGGACACCGTCCCCGGCGAGGGCGCGTTCCATCTGGAGTCCTCCCCGGACGGCACCTCCTGGCAGCCGCTGCCCTTCACCACCGTGCGCTCGTCGGGCGGCAGCCCCGAGTCCTGGCCCGACGGCACGGCCGGCGGCTGGTCGGGCCGGATCTGGCACCGGCTGGAGGCCCCGCTCCCCGCCCGCCCGGGCGCCTCCGTGCACCTGCGCCTGCGGCATACGGCCACCGGCCGGTACGTCGGCCGGGGCGTCTACGTGGACGTCATCCGCGTCTCGGAACCGGGCTGCCTGCTCTTCTCCGAGGACCGCCCCGCCGACGCCGGCCGCATCACGGCCACCGGCTGGACCCGCTCCTGCGACTGACCCCGCGCCCCGCGGCCCCCGGCGGCGCTCCTGCGACTGACCCCGCGCCCCGCGGCCCCCGGCGGCCCCTCAGGGCCCCGGGGGCGCGGCCGGTCACCGCCCCAGGGCCGCCATCGCCGCGTTGTGCCCGGGCACCCCGCTGACGCCGCCGCCGCGCACCGCACCCGCCCCGCACAGCAGGACGTCGGGGTGCGCGGTCTCCACGCCCCACCGCCCGCCGCCCTCGCCCGCGTACGGCCAGGACAGGTCCCCGTGGAAGATGTGGCCGCCGGGCAGCCGCAGGTCGCGCTCCAGGTCCAGCGGGGTCTTGGCCTCGATGCACGGCCGGCCGTCGCCGTCCATGGCCAGGCAGTCGGTGAGCGGCTCGGCCAGATGGGCGTCGAGCTGGGCGAGGGTGGCGGTCAGCAGGACCTCGCGGGTCTCCTCGTTGGCCTTCTCGAACAGCCGGGCCGGGGTGTGCAGGCCGAAGAGCGTCAGCGTGTGGTAGCCCTGCGCGGCCAGTTCCGGTCCCAGGATGCCGGGATCGGTCAGCGAATGGCAGTAGATCTCCGAGGGCGGGACGGCGGGCAGCTCACCCTCGGCCGCCTGGGCGTACGCGCGCGCGAGTTCGGCGTACCCCTCGGCGATGTGGAAGGTCCCGGCGAAGGCCTCGCGGGGGTCCACCGAGGGGTCGCGCAGCTTCGGCAGCCGCCGCAGCAGCATGTTCACCTTCAGTTGGGCTCCCTCGGCGGGCGGTTGCGGCGCGGACTCGCCCAGCAGCGCGGCCAGCGTCCGCGGCGAGGCGTTGACCAGGACCTTGCGGGCGGCCACCCGCCCCTCCCCCGTCGCCGTACGGAAGGTCACCTCGGCGGGGGCGCCGGTGCCGCCGGTGGCGTCGGTGTCGATGCCGATCGCCTCGTGCCCGGTGAAGATCTCGGCCCCGGCCCCGCGCGCGGCGGCCGCCAGCGCGTCGGTCAGGGCGCCCATGCCGCCGACCGGCACGTCCCAGTCGCCCGTGCCGCCGCCGATGACGTGGTAAAGGAAGCAGCGGTTCTGCACCAGCGAGGGATCGTGGGCGTCGGCGAACGTGCCGATCAGGCCGTCCGTCAGGACCACCCCCCGCACCAGGTCGTCCTCGAAGGACCGCTCCACCGCCACGCCCAGCGGCTCCTCGAACAGCATCCGCCAGGCGGCCTCGTCGTCGATCCGCGCCCGCAGCTCCGCCCGCGTCGGCAGCGGCTCGGTGAGGGTCGGGAAGACCCGCTGCGCCACCCGGCCCGTCGTCCCGTAGAAGGCGCGCCAGCGCTCGTACTCCCGCTCCGAACCCGTCAGGCGCGCGAACGACTCCCGGGTGCGCGCCTCGCCGCCGCCCACCAGCAGCCCGGTCGGGCGGCCGGACCGCTCGGCGGGGGTGTAGGAGGAGACGGTGCGCTTGCGGACGGCGAATCCGAGCCCCAGGTCCCGCACGATCTTCGCCGGCAGCAGGGAGACCAGGTAGGAGTAGCGCGAGAGCCGGGCGTCGACTCCGGGGAAGGGCCGGGTGGAGATGGCGGCGCCGCCGGTGTGCCCGAGGCGTTCGAGCACCAGGACCGACCGCCCGGCTCTCGCCAGATAGGCCGCGGCCACCAGGCCGTTGTGACCCCCTCCCACGATCACCGCGTCGTACACGTCCTGCTGGAACCCACCGGTGTCGGTCATGGCTCCTGCCTAGCACACCTGGCCGAGGCGCTCCAGGCAGTGGGCCTCGTCGGCATGCGCGGCGACCGTGTCGGGGTGCTCGTCGCCCAGGGTCCGCTCCCGCACCCCGGCGATCTCCCGGTACAGCGGCAGCGCCTCGTGCCAGCGCTCCAGCCGGCCGAGCCCCACGGCCAGCTCGCGCCGGCTGACGAGGGTGTCGGGGTGTTCGGCGCCGAGCACCTTCGCGCGCAGCGCGCCGACCTGGCGGGCCTCGGCCACCGCCTCCTCCCAGCGCTCCATACGGCCGAGGTTGACGCCGAGGACGTGCCGGGCGCGCAGGGTCTCGGGGTCGGAGGCGCCGTACGCGCGGGTACGGTCGCGCACGAGCGAGCGGAACAGGTCGTACGCCTGCGCGCTGCGCCCGAGCCGGCCCAGCGCGATCCCCACCTCGTAGCGGGCGGCGAGGGTGTCGGGGTGGTCGCGGCCCAGGGCGCGCTCGCGGGCGGCGGCGATGTCCCGGTAGCCGACGAGCGCCTCCTGCCAGCGCCCGAGCTGGCCCAGGGTGTAGGCGACCTCGTACCGGGTGAGGAGGGTGTCGGGGTGCTCGGCGCCCAGGAGCGCGGCGCGGGCGGAGTGGACCTCGGCGGCGATCCGGTGGGCGTCGCGGACCCGGCCCTGACGGCTGAGGTTGCAGGCCATGTTGTGGCGGCAGCGCAGGGTGTCGGGGTGGTCGGCGCCCATGACCCGCTCGCGTACTGCCAGGACGGCCCGGTAGGCCTCGTGCGCCTCCTGGTGGCGGCCGAGCCGGTCCAGGACGTACGCCGCCTCCTGGCGCGCGGCGAGGGTGTCGGGGTGGTCGGGGCCCAGGACGCGGGCGCGGCCCTCGGCGACCTGGGTGTGCGCGGTGAGCGCGTCCGGGAGCCGGCCGGTGCGGGTGAGGGTGAAGGCGAGGGTGGCGTCGGCCTTCAGGTCCTGGCCCGAGTCCGGGTCCGAGTCCGGGTCCGAGTCCGAGGCCGGGGCCGGGCGGTCCGGCGGGAGCACCACGCCGTACGCCAGGGTGCGCGGGTCCGGGACGGCCGGCGCGGCGGCGGGCGCGGCGGCCGGGTGGCCGCGTACGGCGGTCCAGGAGCCGGTGAGCACCGTCCACGCGCCGCTCGCCGGGCGGGCGGCCGGGCCCGCCGGGCGCCCGGCGGTCATGCCCAGGGCCCACGCGGGCAGCGCGGGCAGGGTCCCGGTCGGCGCCGCGTACGAGCCGCGCCGGGCACCGACGAGGCGCTGGTGCAGCGTACGGGCGTCGCGGGGCCGGTCCTCGGGCCGCTTGGCGAGCAGGTCGAGGACGATCTGCTCGAAGAAGGCGGGCAGCTCAGGGCGGTGCGCGCGCAGCGGGACGGGCGCGGTGTCACGGTGGCCGACGAGCACCGACCAGGAGTCGCCGTCGAAGGGCGGGGTGCCGGTGGCCAGTTCGTACAGGACGCAGCCCAGGGAGTACAGGTCGCTGCTGTGGTCGACCTCGCCGCCCGCGATCTGTTCGGGCGACATGTAGTGCGGGGTGCCCATGGCCATGCCGCCGCCGGTGAGCTTGGAGGTGAAGCCGATGTCGTGGGCGAGGCGGGCGATGCCGAAGTCGCAGATCTTCACCGTGCCGTCGACGACGCGCATGATGTTGGCGGGCTTGAGGTCGCGGTGGACCACGCCCTGCAGGTGGGTGTAGGCGAGGGCGGCGGCGACCTGTTCGGCGATGTCGACGACGTCGTCCACGGGCAGCGGCCGGGCGTTGTTCTCCTCCAGCAGCTGGCTGAGATTGCGCCCCTCCAGGAACTCCATGACCAGGTAGAGCGGGCCGCCGGCGGCGCTGTCGTCGCCGAAGTCGTGGACGACGGTGACCCCGCGGTGCTGGAGGGAGGCGGCGACGCGCGCCTCGCGGCGGAAGCGCTCGCGCAGCACCTGGGTGAAGTGCGCGTCCTGTTCCGGCCCCAGCGGCTTGAGGCACTTGACGGCGACCTGACGGCCGAGCGACTCGTCACGGGCCCGCCACACCTCGCCCATGCCGCCGCGACCGATCAGGTCGAGCGACCGGTACCGGCCATGGATCAGTCTGCTCTCCGCCATCTCGTGGTGCCGCCCCCGTTGTCGTGCTGTGCCCTCCCCGGCCCGTCCAGTATGGCCGCCGATCTGCGCAGTGTGTACGCCGACGGGCGGCTTGCGGAGCCCATACGACGCATCGCTTTCAAGATGTGACCTGGCGGGAGCTGCCAGCGCAGACGTGCGGGAACGGTGCGCAGCAGGCGTCCGGTGAGGCGCAGGCGGCGGGTGACGGCGCGCGGGGCGGGTGCGGGGCGTCCGTACAGCTGGTGGGCGTACGCGGGCAGCGATCCGTAGGCGAGGTCCGCGAGTGGCCGCCACAGCAGGTTTCGGCCAGGGACGAGCAGGCGCGGGGTGGGCGGACTGCGCAGGAAATCGTCGACGGCGTGGGCGTCGGGGCCGGCGGCGAGCTCGGGGCGGATCTTCTCGAAGTACGCGGCGAGCTGGGCGGTGTCGGCGGGGACGGTGGCCGGGTCGAGGCCGACGAGGCGGGCGTTCTCGCGGTTCTCATCGACGTAGGCGTCGGCCTGGGCGGGGGTGAGGGGGACTCCGGAGCGGCGCAGGATGTGCAGGAAGGAGTCGATCTGCGCGCAGTGCACCCACAGCAGCAGCTCGGGGTCGTCGACGGGGAAGCGCTCGCCGGTGGCGGGGTCGGTGGCGGTCAGGGCCCGGTGGATCCTGCGGACCCGGGCGCCGGCGCGTTCGGCCGCCTCGGTGGTGCCGTAGGTGATGGTGCCGACGAAGTCGGCGGTGCGCAGCAGCCTGCCCCACGCGTCGCTGCGGAAGTCGGAGTTCTCCATGACGCCGCGGACCGCGCGGGGGTGCAGGGCCTGGAGGTAGAGCGCGCGGACGCCGGCGATCCACATCATCGGGTCGCCGTGGCAGTGCCAGGTCACGGACCGCGGTCCGTAGAGGCCGGGGTCCGGCGTCGTGTCCATCCGCGTCACTCCCCTGCTGTGCAGTGCCGGTCCCGGCCCGCCCGGACCGCCCGGACCGCCCGGGCGCCCTGTGCGTCGTGCTGGGCATACCCGGGCGGGCCGGGTTTCAGGCGGGGGTCTCCAGGTGGCCGAGGTCGTTCCAGCGCTGGAGGGCGGGGTGGCCGTGGGACCAGCCCAGGACGCAGAGGGCGGTGGGGGCGAGGTCGAGCTGGGCGGCGAAGGAGATGTCGGCGCCCAGCCAGCGGGCGGCGAGCGCCCGCAGGAGGTGGGCGTGGGCGAAGAGCAGCGCGTCCTCGTCGCCGGCGCGGGCCCAGGCCACCACCCGGTCGGCGCGGGCGGATACGTCGGCGAGGCTCTCGCCGCCGGGTACGCCGTCGCGCCACAGGTCCCAGTCGGGCCGGTCTGCCAGGATCTGCGGGGTGGTCAGGCCCTCGTACGCGCCGTAGTCGAACTCCATGAGCTCGCCCCAGTCGGCGGCCTCGTCCGCGAACCCGGCGAGCCGGCAGGTCTCGGCGGCGCGCACCAGCGGGCTGGTGCGGACCCGGGCGCCGGGCAGGCCGTTCCAGGGGGCGCGGCGCAGCCGCTCGCCGAGCAGGACGGCGCTGTCGCGGCCGCTGTCGAGCAGCGGCCGGTCGGTGCGGCCGGTGTGGCGGCCGGAGCGGGACCAGTCGGTCTCCCCGTGGCGGACCAGCAGCACGCGCGGTCCGGCGGCGGGCGGGGACGGGACCACCATCAGCTCGTTTCCTCGTCTGTGTCGTGGGCGACCGTATAGGTCGGCCGGGCCTGGACGGCCGTGTAGATACGGGCCATGTACTCGCCGAGCATGCCCAGGCAGAACAGCTGCACGGCGCCGAAGAACAGTACCGTGATGATCAAGGAGGTCCAGCCGGGCAGGGTCCGGCCCATGGTGTACACGGTGACGGTCCAGACGAGGAACGCGAAGCAGACGACGAGGGCGAGGGCGCCGATCGCCGTCGCCAGGCGCAGGGGGGCGGCCGAGAAGGCGGTGACGCTGTCCAGGGCCAGCAGGACCATCTTGCGTACGGGGTACTTGGTGGCGCCGGCCACCCGTTCCTCGCGCCGGTAGGTGATCTGGCCGCTGGGGAAGCCCAGCCAGGGGATGAGCAGCCGGTAGACCTGCCGCTGGTCGGGGAGGGTCTTGAGGGTCTCCACGACGGCGCGGGAGAGCAGCCGGAAGTCGCCGACCTGGGCGGGGACGTGGGCCCCGACCAGCCGGCGCATGAGCCAGTAGTAGGCGGCGGCGGTCCGGCGCTTGAAGACGCTGTCGGTGGAGCGGTCGGCGCGGACGCCGTACACGATGTCCAGGCCGTCCGCCCGGGCGAGCGCCAGCATCTCGGGGATGACTTCCGGCGGGTCCTGGAGGTCGGCGTCGATGCTGACCACGTAGGAGCCGCGGGCCCGGTGCAGCCCGGCGGTGAGGGCCGCCTGGTGGCCGCTGTTGCGCCGCAGGGTCACGACGCGCAGCTGGGGCCAGAGCGCGCGCAGGTCCGCCAGCAGCCGGGCGGTCGCGTCGGTCGAGCCGTCGTCGACGGCCACGACCTCGTACGGTTCGCCGCACCCGTCCAGGGTCGGCCGGAGCCGCGCCGTCAGCGCGGTCAGGGCCTCCTCCTCGTTGAACATGGGGACGACGATCGAGAACGTGACCGGTCCCCGGTGTGGGTCGTCGTGCACAGCAGTCATCATGCGGGAGCCACGGGGCGGCGGCATGTCGGCAGGCCGCGCGGGGCCGGAGCCCTCTCCGGCGGCTCATGGCCGGAGAAGGCTCCGGCCCTAGACCAGCACGCCGGAGAAGAACATCGCCCCCAGCAGGGCGTACTGGACGGCGCACAGGGCCAGCAGCACGGCCTGGACCCATCGCGGCATGCGCACGACCAGGATGAGCCCGACGAACATCTGGGCGTGGTTGCGGTACCAGGACATCTGCGCGCCGGCGACGAAGGGAATGAGAAAAACTCCGACCGTCAGGAGCAGGGCGGCCCACTGCTCGACCTCCAGGCGGCGGTTCCGGACCAGCTGGACCACGGCCGTCGCCACGACGAGCAGGACGAAGAGGACGTTCAGCCAGAGCTGGGTGTGGTGCGCGGCCAGGGCGTTCTCCACCAGCGGGGGCAGCTCCCCCTTCGGCCGGTACCACTCGCTGAACGGGACGCCGTAGGCCTTCACCATCGCGGAGAAGGGCTCGTGCAGGCCGCCCTGCTTGTAGCTGGACTCCTGGATGATCTCGTACGCGTCCCACTTGCCGGTCGCCTGCCACATCATCCATTTGGCCCACAGGACGCCGCAGCCGGCGATGACCGCCGACCCCACGCCCTTCGCGCACCGCACCGGCCAGGGGTCCTTCCGCCACGCGAAGAGCACGCTGGCCAGCAGCATGCCGACGGCGACCGCGCCGACGAGATGGCAGGCGGTGGCCACGAACCCGCCGGCGGCGGCGATGCCCCAGGACCCGCGCTTGACCCCGACGACGCAGACGAGCAGGGCCAGCGTGCCGGTGGCGATCGGGAAGATCGCGTGGAAGTAGATGCCACCGGGGAAGACCGTCCCGATGGCGAGGGTGAGGCCGGTGGCCCAGGTGAGCCGGCCGCCGAGGAGCCACCACAGCACCGCGAACATGCCGAACAGGGCCACTTCGGTGACGACGACGGCGGATATCTCGTACGACAGCCCGGTGGCGGAGAACGCCCGGACGAGCATGGGGTACCCGGGGAACCAGGCGACGTTCCCGCACATGACGTCGGGGAAGTCCGCGTAGCGCTCCCGGCACCAGAACATCTCGTAGCCGGTCCTGGCGATCGACAGGTAGTGCTCGGAGTCCCAGCGCCGCCGTCCCCCCGTGGACCAGTAGGCCACGCCGGACCCGTCACCGGCGACGGACGCCTTGGCGATCATCCAGGTGATCAGGTTCGAGACGAGCCAGGCGACGGCCGGAGGCAGCAGGAACCGACGCCGGTCACGGCGGCGTACGGACGCGGGCGATTCGATCATCGCCTCAGTCTGTCGAACACCCCCCGAAAATGCACACCCGGCCCCCGACGGCGGGCGCCGGAGTCAGCGGCGGACGCGGGGCATGCCCAGGCCGATCCAGGAGATGATCTCGCGCTGGATCTCGTTGTTGCCGCCGCCGAAGGTGAAGATGACGGCGCTGCGGTAGCCGCGCTCGAGTTCGCCGTGCAGGACCGCACCGGCCGAGCCGTCCTTGAGGGGGCCGGCCGCGCCGACGACCTCCATCAGCCATGCGTACGCGTCCCGGCGCGCCTCGGAGCCGTAGACCTTCACCGCGGAGGCGTCCTGCGGGGTGAGGGTGCCGTCCTGGACGGCGCCCACCATCTGCCAGTTGAGCAGCTTCATCGCGTCGAGGCGGGCGTGGACGCGGGCCAGGCGGCCGCGGACCCAGCCGAGGTCGATGACGCGGCGGCCGTCGGCGAGCTTGGTGCTCGCCGCCCAGCGCTGGACGTCGTGGAAGGCGCGGATGGCCATGGTGCCGTGGGCGGCGAGGGTGACGCGCTCGTGGTTGAGCTGGTTGGTGATCAGGCGCCAGCCCTTGTTCTCCTGCCCGACCCGGCGGCTCGCCGGGACACGGATGTCCTCGTAGTAGCTGGCGGTGGTGTCGTGCGAGGCCAGGGTGTTGATGATCGTGCACGAGTAGCCGGGGTCGGAGGTGGGCACCAGCAGCATCGTGATGCCCTTGTGCGCGGGCGCGTCCGGGTCGGTGCGGACGGCGAGCCAGACCCAGTCGGCCGTGTCGCCGTTGGTGGTCCAGATCTTCTGCCCGTTGACCACGTACGTGCCGCTCTCCTCGTCGCCCTCGCGCACGGCCTTGCACTTCAGGGCGGCGAGGTCGGTCCCGGCGTCCGGCTCGCTGTAGCCGATCGCGAAGTCGATCTCGCCGGAGAGGATGCGGGGCAGGAAGTACGACTTCTGCTCGTCCGTGCCGAACTGCATGAGGGTCGGCCCGACCGTGTTCAGGGCCATGAGCGGCAGCGGTACGACGGCCTGCGCGGCCTCGTCGAAGAAGATGAACTGGTCCATCGGCGTCATGCCGCGCCCGCCGTACTCCACGGGCCAGCCCACGCCGAGCCAGCCGTCGGCGCCGAGCCGGCGGATGGTCTCCCGGTAGAACCGCTTCTGGGCAGCGGGGTCGCCGTATCGGGCGTGGACGTCCTCGGGCACCAGCTCGGCGAAGTAGGCACGCAGCTCGGCGCGCAACTGCTGCTGCTCAGGCGTGTATTCGAGGTGCACGGCCCCTCCGGGAGTCTCGCGGTCCGTCGCGTCGCTGGCGGAGGGCAGATTAGAACCTGTTCCAAGAATCCGGAAGGGGCGGGGCACGGCCGGCCCGGCAGCCCGGCCCGTTCAGGCTCCGTTCAGGCTCCGTTCAGGCGTACAGGAACACCGTGTCGAACCACACCACGTCGCGCTCCTCGTCCAGCAGGAACCGTCCGTCGGCGGAAGCGTTCACCTCGGTCTGCGGGCCCGGCGCGAGGACCCGTGCGTCGTACGCCGCGCTGTGCAGCCACCGCGCTCCCGCCGGTACGGACGCGCGCAGCGGCTCGGGGATGTCGGTCAGGGCCGCCGGCTCGAAGGGCTCCTGGCGATCGCGGCCGGCGGCCAGGGCGGCGGCCACCGCGCCCTTCGGCAGCCGGGCCGAGCCGACCAGCCGGATCCGGGAGTCCGGCGCGGGCACGAGCGTCCGCTTGCCGGCCTCGTCGACGTCGTACCCGAGCCAGTGCGGCTCGGAGAGCTCCCCGAGGACCCCGAACCGCCGGCGCAGCGGCTCGGGGTCGGTGCGCACCCGCAGGTGGTCCTTGTTCCCGCCGTCCCGGCCGCTGTCCGTACCCGCGGCACAACCGGCCGCGCCGCCGGACAGCAGGAGTATCAGTCCGCCCAGCAACACCGGTATCTCACGTCGCCCGTAGGCCCCGCGCCCCATGTCCGTCAGCTCCCCTCGACCCCGTCCTCGGACCGCCTCAGTTCAGGGCCGAGAGCATAGCCGCGGCCGTCGCCGCCATCGCCGTACGGGCCGCCGTCAGGTACGGGCGGGGGTCGGCCGGGGTCAGGTGGGTGCGGATGGCCTCGGTCATCGCCACGTTCAGCGCCGTACCGATGTTCACCTTCCGGATGCCGCCGGCGACGGCCGCGGCCAGCTCCGCGTCCGGCAGCCCGGAGGAGCCGTGCAGGACCAGCGGCACGTCGACGGTCTTGGCCAGCCGGGCCAGCAGGGCGTGGTCCAGGGCGGCGGTACGGGTGGTCATCGCGTGGGTGCTGCCGATCGCCACGGCCAGCGCGTCCACGCCGGAGTCGGCGACGAAGCGGCGCGCCTCGTCCGGGTCGGTCCGCGCGCCCGGTGCGTGCGGGTCCAGCGGGGCGGCCCCGTTCTTGCCGCCCACCTCGCCCAGCTCGGCCTCGATCCACAGCCCGTTGGCGTGCGCCCAGTCGGCGGCGGAGCGGGTGGTCTCCAGGTTCTCGCCGTACGGCAGGTGCGCCGCGTCGTACATCACCGAGCCGAAGCCCGCGTCGGCGGCCTGGCGCAGCAGCTCCGGGCTCTTGACGTGGTCCAGGTGGAGGCCGACGGGGACGGCGGCCGCCTCGGCGCAGGCGGCCGCGGCCCGCGCCATCGGCAGCAGCTGCCCTCCGCGGAACTTCACGGCGTTCTCGCTGAGCTGGAGGACCACCGGCAATCCGGTGCGCTCCGCGCCGGCGACGACGGCCTCGGCGTGCTCCAGGGTGATGATGTTGAACGCGGCGACGGCGCGCCCGGCGGCGACCGCCTCCAGGACGAGGTCACCGGTGCGGACCAGGCTCATCGGACCGCCTCCTCGCCCGCGCCGAGGATCACCGAGCGCGTCAGGTGCCGCGGCCGGTCGGGGTCCAGCTGCTGCCGGGCGGCGAGGGCCACCGCCAGCCGGTGGACGCGTACCAGCTCGGCCAGCGGATCCAGCCGCCCGCCCACCCAATGGGCGCCGGTCGCGCGCACCTGCTCGGCCAGTCCCTCGGGCGCCGCGTCGACCGCCCAGGTGACGGTGCCGGGTCCGGAGACGCTGATGGGGCCGTGCCGGTACTCCATCGCCGGGTAGGACTCCGACCAGGCCAGCGAGGCCTCGCGCATCTTCAGCGCGGCCTCGTGGGCGAGGCCGACGCTCCAGCCGCGGCCGAGGAAGGTGAACTGGCCGCAGTCCTCCAGCCCCGCGGGCAGCGGCTCGGCGAGCGCGGCGCGCCCGTCGTCGGCGACCGCGGCCGTGTGCGCGCCGACGTGGGCGCGCAGCAGGGTGAGCGCGGTGGTGGCGAAGCGGGTCTGTACGACGGACTCCTCGTCGGCGAAGTCGAGGACGACGAGGTCGTCGGCGAGGCCCGTCACCGGGGTGGCGGGGTCGGCCGTGACGGCCGTGCTGCGGACGCCGGCGTCGCGCAGGGCAGCCAGCAGGTCCAGGACCTCGGTGGTCGTACCGGAGCGGGTGAGGGCGAGGACCCGGTCGTAGCGGCGGTGGCGGGGGAACTCGGAGGCGGGGAAGGCGTCGGTCTCGCCGTGGCCGGCGTCCTCGCGGAGCGCGGCGGCCGCCTGGGCCATGTAGTACGAGGTGCC
This sequence comes from Streptomyces sp. NPDC090022, assembly GCF_044748145.1. Taxonomy (NCBI): domain Bacteria; kingdom Bacillati; phylum Actinomycetota; class Actinomycetes; order Kitasatosporales; family Streptomycetaceae; genus Streptomyces; species Streptomyces sp. NPDC090022. The sequence continues at coordinate 244,632 of NZ_JBIVFN010000003.1, read as the reverse complement.
GCAGCCGACGATGGCGGTGCGCTCCCCCGGCTGCGGAAGCACGGTCCGCCGGGCCGGGGCCAGTTCGGCGGCCCGTTCCCAGCAGGCGGGTTGTGTGCTCAGCTCGTACGCGACATGGCTCATGCCGGCTCCCTGTGCGAGTGCGGTGGGGTGCTTCGGGCGTGCGGTGCGTTTTCCTGCGAATTATCGAGGAGTTTCACGCAACTTCAAGCATCCCGGGGAGGATCGGCCCGGTTGATGTCGCGCGTAATGTCATGCGTACGGTCATACGTACGAGCTGGGAGGACCGAACGTCATGTCGCTGTCGCGGGAGGCGCGCTGGCAGGCGCTGCTGGGTCTGCTGGTGGACCGGGGCCGGCTGGAGGTCGACGCGGCGGCGGCCGAGCTCGGCGTGTCGGCGGCCACGATCCGCCGCGACCTCGACCAGCTGGCCGAGCAGCAGCTGCTGGTGCGCACCCGGGGCGGAGCGGTGCTGCACGGGGTGAGTTACGAACTGCCGCTGCGCTACCGCACCTCGCGCCGGGCGGCGGAGAAGCGCCGTATCAGCGAGGCGGTGGCCGATCTCGTCGACCCGGGCGAGGTGGTCGGCCTGACCGGGGGCACCACGACCACCGAGGTGGCCCGTGCCCTGGCGGCCCGCGCGGATCTGGCGGACCTGGCACCGCCGACGCTGACGGTGGTGACGAACGCCCTGAACATCGCGGGCGAGCTGGCGGTCCGCCCGCAGTTCAAGATCGTACTTACGGGGGGTGTCGCCCGGCCCCAGTCCTTCGAGCTGACGGGCCCGCTGGCGATGGGCGTCCTGGACCAGATCACGGTGGACACGGCGGTCCTCGGCGTCGACGGCTTCGACCCCGGGGACGGCGCGGCCACCCGCCACGAGGACGAGGCGGCGGTCAACCGCCTGCTGTGCGCGCGGGCCCGCCGGGTCGTCGTGGCCACGGACTCCAGCAAACTGGGCGTCAGGGCGTTCGCCCGCATCTGCCCCACGAGGACGGTGAACGTCCTGGTGACGGACCGCGGCCTGACCGACGCCGGGATGGCGGCGTTCGAGGGGGCGGGGGTGGAGGTGGTGCGGGTGTAGGGCGATCAGCGCCCGAAGCCCGGCTCCGCTCAGTGCGTCGGCAGGCGTTCCGCCGCCGCTCTCAGCGCTTCCAGTACCGGTGCGATCAGCGGGTGCGTCTGCGCTCCCCTGCGGGTCGTCGCGAAGACCCGGCGCGTGGCCAAGGGGCCCGTCACCGGGCGGATCTGGACTTCCTTGAGGTCCATGCCGCGCAGCGCCGACCGCGGGACCAGTGCCACCCCCGCGCCCGCGCCCGCCAGGGCGACCACCGCGCGGAAGTCGTCCGACGAGTGGACGAACCGGGGCTGGAAGCCCGCCAGTTCGCAGGCGAGCAGCGTCACGTCGTGACATGGATTGCCGGGGTACTGCCCGATCCACTCGCTGTCCGCCAGCTCCGCCAGCGAGACCTCGGGCAGCGACGCCAAGGGGTGCCCCACGGGCAGCACCGCGTCGAACGGTTCGGCGTACAGCGGGACCACCGACAGGCGGGCGTCGTCCGAACCGGGCCCACCCCGGTACTCGACTGCCAGCGCGACGTCCGCCTCGCCGTCCAGCAGCATCCGCAGGCTCTGGTCGCCCTCCGCATCACGGACCCGCAGCCGCAGGCCCGGGTGGTCCAGTGCCAGCCGGGCGATGGCAGGGGCGAGGACCTCGGCGATTCCCGTGGCGAAGGCCGCCACGGTGACCTCGCCCGCGGCGCCGCCCGCGTATGCCGCGAGTTCCGCCTCCGCCCGCTCCAGCTGGGCCAGCACCTCGTGGGCGTGGCCCAGCAGGATCTCGCCGGCCGCGGTGAGCCGTACCCCGCGGCCGCTGCGGGTGAGCAGTACGTGCCCGGTCTCCTGCTCCAGCGCGGCGAGCTGCTGGGAGACGGCGGAGGGGGTCAGGTACAGGGCTGCGGCCGCGGCGGTCACCGTACGGTGGTCCGCCACGGCCCGCAGGATGCGCAGCCGGCGGGGGTCGATCACCCCGCCATTGTCTCAGCCTGCGGTCGTGCCCAGTGCCGCGCGGGCGTCGACGAAGGCGGCGACCGCCCGCTCCACGTCCGCCGTCGAGTGCGCGGCGGACAGCTGGACGCGGATGCGCGCCTGGCCCATCGGGACCACGGGGTAGGAGAAGCCGATCACGTAGACGCCGCGCTCCAGCAGCAGTTCGGCCATCCGGCCCGCCACCGCCGCGTCACCGATCATGACCGGGGCGATGGGGTGGTCGCCGGGCAGGATCTCGAAGCCGGCCTCGGTCATCTTCGTACGGAACAGCTTGGTGTTGGCCGCGAGCTGCTCGCGCAGGTCGCCGGCCGACTCCAGCAGGTCGAGGACCTTGAGGGAGGCGGCGGCGATGACCGGCGCGAGGGAGTTGGAGAAGAGGTACGGGCGCGAGCGCTGACGCAGCAGCTCGACGATCTCCGCGCGCGCGGCGACGTAGCCGCCGGAGGCACCGCCGAGGGCCTTGCCGAGGGTGCCGGTGATGATGTCGACGCGGTCCATGACACCGTGCAGCTCGGGCGTACCGCGCCCGCCGGGGCCGGTGAAGCCGACGGCGTGCGAGTCGTCGACCATGACCATGGCCTCGTAGCGGTCGGCGAGGTCGCAGATCTCCTGGAGCGGGGCGACGTAGCCGTCCATGGAGAAGACGCCGTCGGTGACGATCAGCTTGCGCCGGGCGCCGCCGTCGACGGCCGCCTTGAGCTGCTGCTCCAGGTCGGCCATGTCTCGGTTGGCGTACCGGAAGCGGCGGGCCTTGGAGAGGCGGATGCCGTCGATGATCGAGGCGTGGTTGAGGGCGTCGGAGATGACCGCGTCCTCGGGGCCGAGGAGGGTCTCGAAGACGCCGCCGTTGGCGTCGAAGCAGGAGGAGTAGAGGATCGTGTCCTCCTGGCCGAGGAACGCCGACAGGCGCGCCTCGAGCTCCTTGTGGACCTCCTGGGTGCCACAGATGAAGCGGACGGACGCCATGCCGTAGCCCCAGCGGTCCAGCGCCTCCTTGGCGGCGGCGACGACCTCGGGGTGGTCGGCCAGGCCCAGGTAGTTGTTGGCGCAGAAGTTGAGGACCTGGCCGGGGGTGCCGCCCGCGGTCACGGCGACGGCCGCGCTCTGCGGGGTGCCGATGACGCGCTCGGGCTTGTGCAGACCGGCTGCGCGGATCTCGTCGAGGGTGCTGCGCAGGTCATCGCGTACGGACTCGAACATGGGCTTCGCTTTCTCCTTGTGCGGCGATGCGGCCGGAGGCCAGGAGGCGGGAGGGAGAGGGAAAGGGGAGGGAGGGGGCGGCGGACGCAGGGTGGGGCCGGGCCCCGCGGAGGGGGGAGGGTGGTGCGGGGCCCGGCCGGGACAGGTGGTCGCGGGCGGCCACGGGGCAGGGGGTCCGGCCGGGTGGGCCGGACGGCCGCCTACGCCGTCGTCCAGTCCAGGATGATCTTGCCGCTGCGGGCCGTGGCGGCCTCGTCGAAGGCGGCCTCGAAGTCGCGGTGCGAGTAGCGGCCGGTGATGACCGGGCTGAGGTCGAGGCCGCCCTCCAGCAGCACCGTCATCGCGTACCAGGTTTCGAACATCTCGCGGCCGTAGATGCCCTTGATGGTGATCATCGACGTGACGACCTTCGCCCAGTCGACGGGGAACTCCTTCGCCGGCAGGCCCAGCATGGCGATGCGGCCGCCGTGCGTCATGTTGTCGATCATGTCGCGCATGGCCTCGGCGCGGCCGGACATCTCCAGGCCGATGTCGAAGCCCTCGCGCAGACCGAGCTGGGCCTGGGCGTCGGCGATCGTGGCGTGGGAGACGTCCAGTGCCAGGGTGGCACCGGCCTTGCGGGCCAGCTCCAGGCGCTCGGGGCTGACGTCGGTGATGACGACGTTGCGGGCGCCGGCGTGCTTGGCCACGGCCGCGGCCATGATGCCGATCGGGCCGGCGCCGGTGATCAGTACGTCCTCACCGACGAGCGGGAAGGACAGGGCGGTGTGCACGGCGTTGCCGAACGGGTCGAAGATCGCGGCCACGTCGAGGTCCACCTGGGTGCGGTGCACCCAGACGTTCTGGGCGGGCAGGACGACGTACTCGGCGAACGCGCCGTCCCGGCCGACGCCGAGGCCGACGGTGCTGCGGCACAGGTGACGGCGTCCGGCCAGGCAGTTGCGGCACTTGCCGCACACCAGGTGGCCCTCGCCACTGACCAGCGCGCCGGTCTCGATGTCCCGGACGTCCGCGCCGACCGCGGCGACCTCGCCGACGAACTCGTGGCCGAGGACCAGCGGGGTCTTGACCGCGCCCTGCGCCCAGCCGTCCCACGCGCGGATGTGGAGGTCCGTGCCGCAGATGCCCGTGCGCAGCACCTTGATGAGCACGTCGCCGGGGCCGTACTCGGGCTCGGGCACGTCCATGAGCCACAGTCCGGGCTCGGCCTTGTGCTTGACGAGTGCCTTCATGAGTGGCTCCAGGCATGGGAGGGGTGCGCGCGACCAGGGGTGCCGGTGCGACGCGTCGGACGGGGACCAATGTGCCGAGAGCTGCGGTGATCAGTCCATCGAGGATTTCTTAAGCGGGTCGACAGCGCAGCTTCACGCCTATGCTCCTCACGTGCCCCGGACAGCGGCTGGGGCATGGATCGAGCTGCGCCGGGACGAGGACCGGTGCGGCTGGGTCGACGGATCCAGGGGTCGGGCAGGGGATGGGGAGGTGGCGTCGTGCCGAGTCTGCGCAGTCGTGCGCTGTCGGCCGCGCTGATCGCGGCGGGGCGGCGAAGACGGTTCGCGAGCGCGGAGGCGGTGCGGGCGAAGGTGGCGCAGTCCGCACGCCGGCCGGCCTCGCACCTGCCGCCGCGCTCGCTCGGGAAGGTCGCGGACGTCTCGCGTACGTTCGTGGGGGCGTGGCCGGTGTACGACGCCCAGCCGCGCGGCGGCGAGCCGGCGGCGCGGGTGCTGTACGTGCACGGCGGCGGTTTCATCGACGAGCTGGTGCGGCCGCACTGGTCGCTGATACGGACGCTGGTGACCGAGGCGCGGGCGCACTGTGTGGTTCCGGCGTACATCCTGGCGCCGCGCGGTACCGCCGACCGGACGGTCCCGGTCGCAGCGGACCTGCTGAGCGGGCTGATCGCGGGCGGCGGGGCCGGGGGCACGATCCTGATCGGGGACTCGGCGGGTGCGGGGCTCGCGCTGGCGGCGGCGCAGCGGCTGCGGGACCGGACGGGGGCGCAGCCTTCGCGGATCGTGCTGATCTCGCCGTGGCTGGACGTGTCGATGAGCCATCCGGACCAGGCGGCGATCGAGCCGGAGGACCCGATCCTGGCGCGGCCGGGACTGCTGGAGGCGGGCCGGCTGTACGCGGGCACGCTGGCCGCGGACGACCCGCGCGTGAGCCCGCTGCACGGCACGTTCGCGGGGCTGGCGCCGATCACGGTGTTCACGGGCACGCGGGACGTGCTGACGACGGACAGCCGGGAGCTGCTGCGGCGGGCGCGGGCGGACGGGGTCGAGGTGGAGTACCACGAGGAGACCGGGCTGCCGCACGTGTATCCGCTGCTGCCGGTACCGGAGGGGCGGGCGGCGCGGGAACGGATCGTGGGCATCGTCCGGTCGGCGTCGGCGGAGTGAGCGCGGGCGGGCGGGCCCGGGGCACGTGGCGGCGGAGTGAGGGCGGGCCGGGCCGGGGGCGCGGCGGGCGGCCGCCCGACCGGATCCCGGCTGACCGAATTTTCGGTCAGCCGGGGCGCCCCTGACTGAATTCTCGGACAGGACACCGGGGCGACTGCGCCCCCTCGTCCTGACTGAATCTTCGGTCAGGCCACGCACGACATCAGCGAGCTCACCGGCGCGTTGCGGTAGGCGGCCCAGTACGCCTCGTCGCGCACCTCGCAGGCGGGCGGGGTCCGGGCGGGCTGCCAGCCGATCGTCGTGAAGCCTGCGTCGACGGCGGCCTCCGCGAAGTCGGCGTGCGCCCACTCGCGGAACTCGAAGGGTTCGGGGGCGCCGGTGACGAACTGCGCCCGCAACAGGGGTGCGTCCGCGTCGCCGTCCCGGAGCCGGTCGAGGATGCGGACCCCGTACGGGGACCAGTCGACCAGCGGGAAGGCCCCCGGGTTCGGGACGATCGCCAGCAGCCGGCCGCCGGGGCGCAGGTTGGTGCGGATCGCCCGGAACATCGTGTGCAGGGTGGCCCGGTCGTGCGCGTGGTTGAACAGGTAGACGGCGGTGGCCAGGTCGAAGGGGCCGAGTCTGGGCATCCCGGCCGCCGCGTCCGCGACCACGTACTCGATGGCCTCGGCCCCGGCGTCGTCGCCGGGGTGGGCCCTGGCCCGGCGGATGCGTTCGGGACAGTTGTCGACGCCCACGGCCCGGCGGGCTCCGCCGCTCGCCAGCAGGCGGGTGGTGTGCCCGTGGCGGCACGCGATATCGAGGGTGTCGAGCCCTTTCACGCCGCCGAGGGCGTCGAGGGCCATACGGAGGGTGAACTTGTCGGCGGCCGTGAACCCCGCCGTGCTCGTCGCCGTGTCGTACTGCTGTTGCATACGGCGAGCCTCCCCCAGCGGCCGCCGGGACGCCGCCGGAGCGGCCGGCCGTCCCCCGGACGAGGGACGCGTTCGGGTCAGTCCGTACGGCGTACGGGGCGCTGGCCGGCGGCCACCGGCGGGGCGGAGGAGCCGACGGCGGGGCCCGGTGGCGTCGGCCGCGGCGCTCGCACCGGCGCGCACGCGTGTCCAGGCCCGCGATGCCCGGGGCGCGCCCCGGGAACGATGGCCGCGGCGGCCCGGCTGCCGTCGGCCAGGGCGGGCCCGCGGCGTCGGACGTCCGGCATGCGGGGCGTGGCGACCTTGGCGCATGCTGTCTGTGTGACGGGCAGACCGGACGAGCCGGCGCTGGTACTCGCCCGCGCCACGGTCGACGCGGTCGAAGCCGTCGACGGGTTCGCGGGCGGTGTCTATCTGCCCTCCGGGACCCCGGGGCTGCTGAGGCTGGCCGTACTGACGGGACTGCCGGGAACGCTGTTCCGTCCCTGGTGGCGCATGCACGCCAACCGCCCCTTCCCCGTCACCGAGGTCCACCGCACGGGACAGCCGGTCCACCTGCCCGACGCGGAGGCCGCCATGCGGCGCTTCCCGCAGCTCATGGCCGGCCTGCCCTATCCGTTCGGTTCCCTGTTCGAGCCGCTGGTGAGCGGCCGCGAGCGGTTCGGGGTGCTCATGGTGCTGCGGCCGGCCACGCCCGGCCGTCCCGTGGGCCCGTCGGACCGGCAGCGGCTGCACGGCATTGCCACCCGGCTGGCACGGACGCTGGACCGGATCTCGGCCGAGGGCGTCCGCATGGCCTGGGACGAGGACCCCCTGTGCTTCCAGCTCCCGCTGAGCGCCCCGCCCCCGCCGTCGGCATCGCCTTCGGCGCCGCTCGCGCCCATGACGTGGAACGCGGACGAGGCGCCCCCGGCGGCGCTGACCGCCGGGTGGGACGCCGAGGACGTCTTCGGCATCCGGACGGCGGCCGGCCTGCTCGCCGCCGAGCAAGGGGAGCACGCCGCCCGGCCCCCGTCCACCCGGCCCCCGTCCGCCCGCGCCCAGCCCGTACGCGCCCAGCCCGTACGCGCCCGGACGGCGCTCACCCTGCCCGTGCGCGGCGTCCCCGGGGAGGCCCGCACCCTGGAGCTCGTGCCCGCCGCCGGTCACCACGTGAGCGGGGCGCTGCTGCGGTCCCGGTCCGACGACGCCACCGACCGGCTGCCGCAGGCGCTGGTCGGGCTCGACCGGCTCGGCCGGGTCGTCTTCGCCAACCGCAGCGCCGTCGACCTGCTCGGCGGTCCCCTGACCGGCCGGGTACTGTGGCAGGAGCTCCCCTGGCTCGGCGGTCCCGCGCACGAGGACCACTTCCGGGCCGCGTTCATGTCCGGTGACGCCGTGACCTTTCTGGTCCGCCACCCCTCCGGCGCCTGGCAGTCGGTCACCCTGCACGCCGACCGGACCGGCGTGACGGTCCAGCTGTCCCCCGCCGAGCAGCCGGTGTACGCGCCGGAGTCGGTGATGCGGCCCGGCGGGGGCCTCGGCTCCCCCGCCGACCGGGCGACGGCGCTGTACCGGCCGGTCGCGCTCGCCATCGCGCTGACGGAGGCCGTCACGGCCCGCCAGGTGTCGGCGGTGGTCACCGAGGAGCTGCTGCCCGCGTTCGGCGGCCGCCAGCTCGCGATCTACCTGCTCGGCGAGCAGCACCTCCATCTCGCCTGGGAGACGGGCTTCCCCACCGGCTTCCTGGACCGCTTCGACGGGGTGGGCCTGGACGTACGGCTGCCGGGCGTCGAGACGCTGACGACCGGCCGGCCGATCTTCTTCGAGTCCATGGAGCAGCTGGCCGACGCCTACCCGGGCATCCCGCTCGACGCCCACGTGGGCGCCCGCGCGTTCCTGCCGCTGATCGCCTCGGGCCGGCCGGTGGGGTCCTGCATCCTCGGGTTCGACGCTCCGCGCGGGTTCAGTCCGGAGGAGCGTACGGTCCTCACGGCGCTCGCCGGGCTGATCGCGCAGGCGCTGGAGCGGGCGCAGCGCTACGACACCGAGTCGGCCCTCGCCCGCGGGCTGCAGGCGGCGCTGCTGCCGCGCCGGCTGCCGGTGCACGAGAAGGTCGAGACGGTCGGCCGGTACCTGCCGGGCACGGAGGGCATGGACGTGGGCGGCGACTGGTACGACGTCATCGAGACCAGGGACGGCCTGCTGGGCCTGGTCATCGGGGACGTGCAGGGCCACGGGGTGGCGGCGGCCGCGACGATGGGCCAACTGCGCAGCGCCGTACGGGCCTTCGCCTTGAGCGGGAACACTCCGCAGCAGGTGGTGTCGGGGACGAACCAGCTGCTGATCGACCTCGATCCGGGGCAGTTCGCCAGCTGCTGCTACGTACTCCTCGACCCGGTGACGGGGCGGGCGCAGGCGGTACGGGCCGGCCACCCCCAGCCGCTGCTGCGGGCCCCGGACGGCACGGCCGACGTACTGGACCTGCCGGGCGGGGTGGTGCTGGGGGTGGACGGGGAGGCGGTGTACCCGGTAACCGAGCTGCTGCTGGAGCCGGGTTCGGTGCTGGCGCTGTACACCGACGGGCTGGTGGAGCAGCCGGGGATCGACATCGACCTGGGTGTGGAGAACCTGCGCAAGGTGCTCGTCGACGCCGGGCCGGGCCAGCTGGCGGAGACGGCGGACCGCCTGATCAGCGAGGCCGGGCAGGCCACCGACCGCCCCGACGACATCGCGCTGCTGCTGGCGGCGCGCCCCGTCGCGGCGGACCGGCCCCACTGACGCACGGCCCGCTGACGTACGGCCCACTGAGACACGGTGGCCGTTACATCGCCTTGCCGCCGGCTCTCCGAGGAGGCGTCACCTGCGCAGGCCGTCGATGAGTTCCGGAGCGATCTGCGGCGCCGTGAGCGGGACCTTCGGCTTCTCCGGAGCGGGGGCCGGGGCGGGGGCGGGGGCGGCGGTCCCGCACAGGGCCTGGTCGGTCAGCTTCTGCAGCGCCGCGTCGCCGGGGTGCGGAATCAGCTTCCCCTGGTCGTCGAAGCGCTGGTACTTCATCAGGTTGTAGCCGATGCTGACCTGCCGCCGGCCGTCCGCGCTGGCGTACGACTCCGTGCCCGCGCCGAAGACGGCCCCGTTGTGACCCCAGGCCGGGCCGCACGAGGTGTCCACGGAGAGGATGCCGAGGCCGTAGTTCATGACGACCGTGCCGTCCGGGGCCTTCACGGGCCACGTCGTCCGCATCTCGCGGAGCTGGGCGGCGGGGAGCAGGCCGCCGCCCAGCAGCTGGCGGTAGAAGCTGTTGAGGTCCTGCGTGGTGGAGATCAGCGCGCCCGCGGTGCCGGCCCACGTCATGTTGTACTCGCTGTAGTCACGCGGCGGGTCGATCAGGCCGAACCAGTTGTCGTACATCTTGGCGTGCGGGCCCTTGATCTTCGCGGCCGCGCCCGGGAAGTAGGTGTCGCGCAGCCCGGCCCTGCGGATCACGTCGCGGGTGATGACCTGCTCGGGGTCCTGGCCGGTGACCTTGCGCAGCAGTTCGCCGAGCAGGATGTAGTTGGTGTTCGAGTACGCCCAGTCGGTGCCGGGCTCGAAGGACTGCGGCAGCGCCACGCCGAGGTTGACGAGCTCGGTGGGCGTGATCGTGCGGTGGCGCTCGTCGTCCAGGCTGCTGGTGCTGCCGGCCTTCAGGGAGGGGAAGGCTTCCCCGATGTAGTCGGCTATGCCGCTGGTGTGGTTCATCACCATGCGTACGGTGATCTTGCGGCCGCGCTCGCCGGGGACCAGTTCGGGCAGGTAGTCGCCGATGGGCCGGTCGAGGCCGATGCGGCCCTTCGCGCTCTGCTGGAGGACGGCGACGGCCGTGAAGGACTTGGTCACGCTTCCGACGCGGTGCCGCAGGTCGGGGCGGGTGGGCCGCTGGGTGACGACGTCGGCGAAGCCCGCGGCTCCGTTCCACCGCGCGCCGCCGTCGCGTGCAGCGGCGTAGACGCCGTAGATCCCGGCGTCGTGGACGGCGCGCAGGCTCGCGTCGAGCGCCTTGCGCTCCAGGCCTGCGGTGAACGTGCCGGACGTCGCGGAGTCGGCGGCCGGGGCAGTGGCGGCCGAGGCTGCCGGGGCGGCGGCGGTCAGCAGGGCGAGGGCGACGGTGGCCGCGGCGGCGGCCTGCCGGACGCGGCGTCCCGCGTGCGGGGTCCGCTGCCGGCGGGCGGGGCGTCCAGAGCTGGCGGTGTGGTCGAGTCGGTCGGGGTGCGTGGGGTGCACCTGCGGCTCCTATGGGTCGGCTTGGTCGGCCCCTTGGGGCGTCAAATGATCTTCAACACCTCAATTCTCGGGACGCCACGCAAGCGGCCCATCGTCCCGGAGGACGATCCGGGCGCCGTCACGCATCCGTCCGAAGGAGTAGAAATCTCACATGACGTCTCGTCACAATCCTTATGTTTCAACCCTCCTGGAACGGTCAGACGCAGTCCGTCCCGGCAATTCCGGCTTCGTTCCGGTTCACATCACTTCAGTCCACTCGACCGAGAGGATGCGCGATGAGCGACGTGGTACGGCTCCCGGGAGCCGTCCTCCAGCACTGGCAGTGGCAGTCGGGGGCGGCGTGCCGCGCCCTGGGCCCCGGCCGCTTCTTCCACCCGGCGGGCGAGCGGGGCGAGGACCGCGAGGGGCGCGACGAGGCGGCCAAGCGCGTCTGCGCGCGCTGCCCGGTCCGGCAGGCCTGCCTGGACCACGCGCTGCGCACGCGTGAGCCGTACGGCGTGTGGGGCGGGCTGACCGAGGAGGAACGCAAGGCCCTGTCCGGCCGGCCGGGACGGTCCGGCCCGCCCCGGCGCCGCACGCCGCCCACGCGGTGAGCACGGTCCGGCGTATCGGGGCGCCCGGGACCGCCGAGGTCCCGGGCGCCCCGATCCGTGTGCGCCGGACCGTGTTCCCGTGTCACCCCACCGGCACCCGCTCGGCCTCGGGCCGGGCCTCCCGGGGCTCGCCGCCGCGTACCCGCTGCGGTGACAGCGGCCACCACAGGGAGCGGCCGAGCAGCGCGGCCAGGGCCGGCACCAGCACGATGGACAGGAGCAGGGCGGACAGCATGATCCCGACCGCCGTGGCGAATCCGGTCTGCTGGGTCCCGGCGTGCGGGCTCACCGCCAGGCTGCCGAAGGACGCGGCGAGCACCACGCCGGCCGTCGCGATCGCCGGTGCGGTGTGCCGTACGGCGCGGGCCACCGCCGCACGGGCCGGGCCGGGCCGTTCCATCTCCTCCCGCAGCCGGTCGCTGATCAGGATGTTGTAGTCGGTGCCCAGCGCCACCACGAACAGGAACAGCACCAGCGGAAGCGTGAAGTCCACGCCCGGCCGCTCCAGGACGTGCTGGAAGACCAGCGCCGACGCGCCCAGCGTGGCCGCGAAACCGAGCCCGACGGCGAGCATCAGCACCACCGGTGCGAGCAGGCTGCGCAGCAGCACCAGCAGGATGACGGCGATCAGCGCCGCCGCCACCGGGAAGATCACCTTGAGGTCCTTGTCGACCGCCACCGCGATGTCCGCGAACACCGACGCCGTTCCGCCGACATGGGCCTGCGTCCCCGTCGGCAGGTTCGCCCGTACCGTCTCGCGGACGGGTCCGGAGACCAGGTCACGGGCCTGCTGTCCGCCGGACTCCACGGTCAGCAGCAGGTCGATCCTGGCCGCCTTCCCGTCCCCGCTCAGCACGGTCGGGGCGACCTGGCCCACCCCCGGCACGCGGGCCAGCGCCGCCGCCAGCCCGGCCACGCGCTCAGCGCCGAGCGGAGCGCCGTCCTCCGTGGTGACGAGCACGCTCGTCGGGTCGGCGGCACCGGCGGGCAGGGCCCTGGAGATCTCCGCGGCCGTCTCCGCCGCGGCGGTCCGCTCACCGCCCGCGCCGGACTGGCCGTAGTCCATGCGGATCCCGGCCAGACCCGCCGTCAGCGCGCCGAGCAGTACGAGCGAGGCGAGGACGAGCGCCACGGGACGCCGGGCCGTCAGTCGGCCGAGGCGGCCCGCCGCCCCCTCGCGCGGTTCGCGCTCGAGGGCGCGCGACGGCCAGAACATCCTCCGGCCCGTCACGGCCAGCAGCGCCGGCATCAGCGTGAGGCTTCCCAGGAGCATCACCAGGACCGACACCGCGATCGCCGGGCCCAGCACCCGGAACTGGCCGAAGGAGGCGATCCCGAGGGTGGCGAAAGCGGCGACGATCGTCAGTGCCGCCGAGGTGACCGCCGCGCCCACCCGGCCGGCGACCTCGGTGGCCGCCTCGCGTCCGCTCTGCGCGGGATGGCGCCGCAGCTGTTCGCGGAAGCGGAAGAGCAGGAAGAGGAAGTAGTCGATGCCGATGCCCATCAGCACCACGTTGATCAGCCCGGGGGTGGAGGGGGCCAGCCGGATACCGGAGGCGATCGAGGCCACGACCACCGCGCCGGCGGCAGCGCCGCCGATGACGGACACCGCGAGGAGCGGCAGCAGCGCCGCGAACACGCTGCGGAACACCAGGACGTGGAGCAGCACGATCAGACCCAGCACCACCGCGCCGACGACCGCCGACCGGGTCTCCTCGGCGTCGGCGTCGTCCACCGTGGTGGCCAGGCCACCGGTGAACCCGGTGCGCAGGCCCGCCTCCTGGAACGCGGCCCTCGCGCGCTCCCGGAACTCCTTGTACGTGCCCTGCACGCCCGGATCCTGCGGATTGCCCTTCAGTTCCACGGACAGCAGCCGGAAGGACCGGTCCGGGGCCGTCATGCCGGCGCTGACCCGGGGGGTCTGGGAGTGGTCCTCCACGAAGGGCAGGTCGTCCTCGTTCCTGGGCATGACGACCTCCTGCCGGGCCAGGCGCCGTACCACCTCCTCGATGCCGCGCTCGTCGGACGCGGCGAGCGCCGCCCCGTCCTCGCGCGCCACCAGGACCGTCAGCGGGTTGGAGTCCGGCCGGGCACCGAAGCTCTCCTCGGAGATCCGCAGCGCCGCCGCCGAATCGTAGGACGGGGGCAGGAAGCCGTCGTTGCCGGGCTGGGTGGCGCGGAAGACGAACATCTGGCCCAGGAACGTCAGACCGATGCCGAGCACGGCCCAGAGGGCGATCACCTTCCATGGGTTCCTCGTCGAGCATCCCGTCAGGGCGCGGATCACTGTTCTCCTCCGGTTGGTCATCGATGGGGGGCGGTCGGTGGGGTCACCGGGCCGGGGTCACGGCCGGGGTCACCGGGCCGGGGTCGCCCGGCCGGTATCCAGACCATCAGCGGCCGGGCGGGAAAACGTCCTGGTGGAGGAGGATTCCGCGGCCGGGACCACGGTCCGGGTTCCGGTCCCGACCAGGACCCTGGTCCTGGTCGCGGCCGGACCGGAGGGCGGGTGTCCGGGGCGCTCCCCGGTGTGAGAATGGGGCCACGAGGGCAGCCCGACGGCGGTCCGTGGGAGAGGGGCCGAACGATGGGCACGCGCGCCGAGAGGCTGACGTGGTCGCGCAATGACGCGCTGGTGGCGGTCGGGACGGCCGCCGTGGACCTCACGGGCTTCGCCCTCGGCACGCAGTTCGAGGACGTTCCGCTGGAAGTCGCGGCGGCCTTCCTCATGACGGCCTCGTCACTCGCCCTGCTGGCCCGCCGCCGTCACCCGGTCGTCACGCTCGCGGCCGTCCTGCTGCTGGGCGTGGTGGTGAACCTGAGCGCCCCGGTCCCGCCGCACTTCGGCCTCACCCCGACCGTCGCCCTCTACTCGGTCGCCGTGGCCTGCCGGGTGCCCGTGCTGGTGGGAGCCGCCCTCGTGACGGCGCCGCTGACCAGTCTGGGCCAGGGCGGACTGACCTTCGACTCCGGCGTCGTGCTCCTCGCCAACACGGGCGCCACCCTGCTCGTCGTCACCACGGGCCTGGTGGTCAGACGCCGGCAGCGGGAGGCCGAGGCCAAGCGGGTCCTGCTCGCGGAGCGGGCGGTGGCCGAGGAGCGCCGCCGCATCGCGCGCGAGCTGCACGACATCGTCGCCCACCACATCACCACCATGCAGCTCATGGCCGGCGGTGCCCGGGCCAACCTCGGCCACGACCCCGAGGCCGCCCGCGAGGCCCTGGTCACCCTGGAGGGCTCCGGCCGGCTCGCCCTCGGGGAGATGCGGCAACTGCTCGACGTGCTGCGGGCCGGAGAGGAACCGGAGGCGGTACCGCCGGCCCCGCAGCCCGGGGCCGGGGACCTGGAGCGGATCGTCACGGAGTCCCGGCTCGCCGGGATGGACACCGAGTTCACCGTCAGCGGCCCGCCCCGACCGCTGCCGCCGACCGTCGGCCTGACGGTGTTCCGGGTCGTACAGGAGGCCCTGACCAACGCCCGCAAGCACGCCGGGAACGCGCCCGCCCGGGTCCGGCTGACGTACCGTCCGGACGAGGTCGCCGTGGAGGTCCGCAACGCCTGCCCCGGCGACGGCGCGGGCCGGCGCACGCCCGCCCGGCACGGCGGGTACGGCCTGATCGGCATGCGGGAACGCGTCGCCCTGCACGGCGGCACCCTGGAGGCGGCCTCCCACGAGGACGGCGGCTTCCTGGTCGCGGCCCGCCTCCCCGTACCGGCGTCCCCCGAACCCGCCGAAGCCCCGCGGCACCCGGTCCACGCGCCGCACACGTCACGAGAGGAACACCGCCGATGATCCGCGTGCTCATCGCCGACGACCAGCCGCTGGTACGGCGCGGCCTGGCCCTGATCCTGGCGCCCGACCCGGACATCGAGGTGGTCGGCGAGGCCGCGGACGGAGCAGAGGCCGTGGCCCTGGCCCAGCAGCTCCTCCCCGACGTGGTGGTCATGGACATCCGGATGCCCGTGCTCGACGGAGTGGCCGCCACCGGGCAACTGGCCGAGGTCCGGCCAGGGTCCCGGGTACTCGCGCTGAGCACGTTCGACATGGACGAGTACGTCGTCGCCGCCCTGCGTGCCGGCGCCTACGGCTTCCTGCCCAAGGACGTCTCGCCCGAGGAGCTGATCGCGGCCGTCCGTACCGTCCACACCGGCGAGGCCGCCGTCGCCCCGAGGCTGTTGACCCGGCTGATCTCGACGTACGTACGGTCGGCCCCGCGCGAGCCCCGCCCCGCCCCGCCGACCCCCGCCGGACTCACCCCGCGCGAGGTGGAGATCTGGCGCCTGCTCGCCTGCGGCCTGGACAACGCCGGCATAGCGGCGGAACTGGACATCAGCGTCTCCACGGTGAAGAACCACATCACCGCCGTCTTCGGCAAGCTCGGCGTGCGCGACCGGGCCCAGGCGGTGATCGCCGCGTACGAGACGGGCCTGGTCCAGGCCGAACGACGGAGCCCTTGACCACCACGCGGGATCCGGTCGCGGAGAGGATCGCCCCGGAGTTGTTACACGTGTAACATCTCGGCAATCTCCGTGCCGCGCGGTCGCGGCCGCACCGCCCCTTGCGAATCGAGGCGACGATGACCCAGACCCTTCCCCCCGGGCTCGACCTGAGCTGGCCGCCCCCGCCCTTCCGGGCTCCGGGCGACGCGCGGACCGATCCGGCGGGGACCCGGTTCTTCGACGGGCTGACCTACGCCACCACGCCCGGGTACCGGCCGCGCCTGCTCGACGTCCACGTGCCCGCCTCCGCCGAGGGTCCGGTGCCGGCCGTGGTCTGGATCCACGGCGGCGGCTGGCTGGACGGCGACCGTCGCTACCCGCCGCCGACCGTGCCCGTCGAGCTGCTGCACGACTCGGTGCTGCGCGCCGGACTCGCGCTGGTCAGCGTCGACTACCGGCACAGCCTGGAGGCGCCGTTCCCGGCCCAGCTGCACGACGTGAAGGCCGCCATCCGTTACGTCCGCCACTTCGCCGGCGCCCTCGGCATCGACCCGGACCGGATCGGGGTGTGGGGCGAGTCGGCCGGCGGCCACCTGGCCGCGCTCGCCGGGCTGGTCCGTCCGGACGGCGACCAGGGCGTGACCCTGGAGGGCACCGAGGGGGTACCGGAGGGCGACAGCGGCGTCGTGGCCGTCGTCGACTGGTACGGCGTCTCCGAGATCGCCCCGCTGCTCGCGCACCCCCTGCCGCCCGCCCCGCCCGGCACGCCGTTCCCGAACCCGTTCGAGGCGCTGCTCGGCGGCGCCCCCGAGGAGCGCGAGGGGCTGGCCCGCACCGCCAGCCCGGTCAGCTACGCGGGCCCCGCCGTCCCGCCGCCGTTCCTGCTGGTCCACGGCACGGCGGACGGCCTGGTGCCCTACAGCCAGAGCGAGATCCTGGCGAGCGCCCTGGAGGGCGTCGGCGGCGATGTCACCCTCCGTCCGGTCGACGGCGCGGACCACATCTTCCTGGGTGCCCCGGACGTCACCCCCATCGTCGCGGAGAGCGTCGCCTTCCTCGCCGGCCGGCTCCGCCGGAGCAGGTAGTTACACGAGTTAGCACAGTGGTGGTCCGGGGCCGGCCGGCGTGCCGGCCGGCCCCGGCGCACGAACATGGGTGGCGCGTGACGCGTGTCGGCGGCTTCCGCCGGGGCCCGCGTGCCACGCTCGGGGCTCATGAGGGAACCCGGCCACCCGCTCACGCTCAGCATGGTCGTCCTGACCGCGTCGACCGGTCTGATCGAGGCGGTCAGCCTGCTGGCCCTGGGACCGGTGTTCACCGCGATGCAGACGGGGAACGTCCTGTTCCTCTCCTTCGGGGCCGCCGGTGCGCGCGGCCTGCCCGCGCTCTGCCCCGCCGTCTCCCTCCTCGCCTTCGCCGTCGGCGCGGTGTGCGGGGCCCGCGCGGAGGCCCGGTACGCCGCGCGGGGCCGGCGGTGGGTCGTCCTCGGGCTGCTCGGCGAGGCGGTCCTGATCGCCGGCGCGGCCGCCGTCGGCTGGGGGCTGACCGCCCGGTTCGGCTCGCCCACGCCCCGGCACCTGGCGGTGACCGCCCTGCTGGCCTTCGCGATGGGCCTGCGCAACGTCACGGCCATGCGGGTCGGCGTACCCGGGGTGCCGACGACGCTGGTGACCCGTACCCTGACCGCGCTCCTGGGCTCGTCCCTCGGTCACGACGCCACGTTCGGGCACGGTGCGGCGGCCTGGGGGCCGCGCGCGGCCGCCCTGCTGGCGATGTTCGCGGGCGGGCTGACCGGCGCGCTGCTGGTCGGGGCCGGCTGGACGGTGAACTGGCTGCTCGTCCCGCCGCTGGCGCTGGTCCTGCTGGTCGCCGCCGTCCGCCTCGCCTACCCGGCCCTGGGCCCGCGCCCCACGTGACGTCGCCGTCCGACGATCCCGGCGCGGCCCCGGCGCGGTCCCGGCGCGGTCCCGGCGCGGTCCCCCCGCCGGACACCGGCGCCCGCTACTGCGCGCCCGCCCCGCTGCGGGCCAGCGCGAACACCCCGGCGACGATCAGGGCCACTCCCAGCAGCTGCGGGGCCAGCCACCACCCCGCGCGCAGCCGTTCCTCGTACAGCAGGACGCCCAGCAGCAGGCTCACGCCCGCGTCGCCGAGGGTGAGTGCGGGCTGCGAGGCCACCAGCGGGCCGCCCTGCATGGCGTGCTCGAGCAGCAGCAGCGCGCAGATCCCGGCCGCCCCGAACGCGTACGTCTGCCAGCTCGTCAGGAACCCGCCGAGCCCTCGCTCGTCGAGGATGTGCATGGACGACTTCATCAGGGCCGCCGTGAGCGCGTAGCAGATGGCGGTGGCCGCGCCCAGGCACCCGGCGCGGGCCCGGCCGGGCGGCCGCCGCAGCCCCGCGAGCGCCAGCGCCAGGACGGCTGCGGCGCACGCCGCGAGCGCCGGCACCCAGCGGTCCAGGGGTACGTGCGTACGGTTGCCCGCGGGCGAGGCGGCCACCAGCGCCACGCCCAGCCCGGCCACCACCCCCGCCACGGCCAGCCACAGGACCCCGGGCAGCCGTTGCCGCGTCAGCAGCGAGGCGATCAGCAGCGCGAGCGGCAGTTCGAGGACGAACAGCGGCTGGACGAGGGCCAGCGGCCCGGTGGCCAGCGCCACCGCCTGCCCCACCCCCGCGGCGATCACCGCGAGGATCCCGGCGAGCCAGACCGGCCGCCGCAGCAGATCGAGGACCAGCCCGGGCCGGAATCCCTCGGACTGCTGCACGGTCACCGCGGCCCGCCGCTGGAGCACCGTGGCGAGCGCGTTGCTGAGCGCGGCGAACAGCGCGCAGAGGACCGGCACGACGAAGCCCATGCGCCGATCCTCGGCCCCGGCCGCCCGCCCGGTCCGCCGGGGACCGGCACGCCCCGCGCCATTCGCCCGTACAGCCCCAAGTCCCGTGTCACCCGGCCGCGCCCCGTGTCGTCCGGCCGCGCCCCGTGTCGTCCGCCGGGCCCCGGTCGGGCGAAACTCCGGCGGCGGGCGTGGCCGGGCAGCCGCCCGGTGGTACCTCGTGGGAATGCAGCCGCCCCCGGTGTCACCCCTCCTGCGCACGGCCGCGGCCTACGCGTGGCGCCTGATCGTCGTGGCCGTCGGCGTGTACGGGGTCTTCGTCGTGCTGGGCCGGTTCCACGAGATCGGCGTGGCGCTCTTCCTCGGCCTGGTGGTCACGGCGCTGGTGCGGCCGCTCACCGATGTGGTGGCGCGCGGGCTGCCGCGTCCGACGGCCGTGGCCGTCTCCCTGATCGGCTCGATCGCGCTCGTCCTCGGCGTGCTGGCCCTGGTGGGCGAGGCGGTGGCGGGCGAGAGCACGACGCTGGCGCGGGAGTTCCGGGACGGCCTGGACCGCATCGAGCGGTGGCTGGAGCAACCGCCCCTGCGGCTCAACCCGCAGGCCCTGACCGATCTGCAGGTCCGGCTCGGGCAGTGGCTCTCCAGCCACCGCTCCACGCTGGTCAGTACGGCCGTCAGCGGTGCGAGCCATCTGGTCGAGGTGCTGACGGTGCTGGCGCTGGCGCTGTTCTCCTCGGCGTTCTTCATCCACTCCGGCGACCGGATGTGGGCGTGGTTCTGCGACCAGTTGCCGCGCAGGGCGGTGCGCGGGCGCTGGGAGGTGGCGGGCCGTGCGGCGTGGCGGACGTTCACCGGCTACACGCACGGCATCGTGCTGGTCGCGGCGACGAACGCCGTGCTGGTCGGCATCGCCCTGTACGTCCTGGGCGTCCCGCTGGCCGTGCCGCTGGCCCTGCTGGAGTTCTTCGCGGCGTTCATCCCGCTGATCGGCTCGCCCGTGGCGCTGGCGGTGGCGGCGGTGGTCGCCCTGGCCGCGAAGGGACCGGTGATCGCGCTCATCGTCGTCGCGCTGATCGTGGTCATCGGGCAGATCGAGGGGCATCTGCTGCATCCGCTGGTGATGAGCTGGGCGGTACGGCTGCACCCGCTGGTCGTGGCGATCTCGGTGATCGCGGGGGCGGTGGCGGCGGGCGTGGTCGGCGCGGTGGTCGCCGTACCGCTGGTGTCGGTGTGCTGGTCCGTCGTGACCGCGCTGCGCGAGGCCCGCCGGGCGGAGGCCGCCGCGGACCCCGGCCCCGGCCCCGGCCCCGGCACTCAGCCGATGTGACCGGGACCCACGGCGGCGTCTGCGCCGGCTCGACGTGAACCCGCGCCCCGGGACTCGGGCTACCGGCCCGGCTGCGTCGGGAAGCCGCTGGGCCAGTCGGTCGGGAACCCCGAGGGGAACGCACCCGGCGGAGGCGTGGGGAAGCCCGAGGGGAATTCCGTGGGGAAGTCCGTGGGGAACCCGGTGGGCGGGTCCGAACGGCGGGGTTCCGCCGGCCCCGTCGGCAGCCGCGGCACGTCGTGGTCCCCGCCCCGGTCGGTGCCCGTCACGTACAGGACGGCGAAGGCGACGGCCCCGGCCGCCAGCAGTCCGCAGACGGTGCCCGCCACACCCAGGGTGAGCGCCGTCCGCCCGCGACCGGGCGGCAGCGCGGTGGCCCGGTCCGGCCGGCCCTCGGGGTGGCGGACCGTGACGACGTCGCCGGGCACGGTCGTGGCCGCCCCGCCCGCCTCCTCGAACCGGTGCGTGCGCCCGTCGGGGGTGGTGAACTCGTACACGTGCCGGTGGGTACGGGAGGAGCCCGCCGACCCCTGGGCGCGGCGGGTGACGACGTATCCGCCCACGCACCGCCCCTCGGCCTCGATCCCACTGCGCCAGGCCGCCTCGACCCGCCGCACCCGGACGACCGTCCAGGTCATCACGAGGGCGCAGAAGACGAGGATCAGCGCGGGAACGATCAGCGGCAGAAAGATCATGATCAGACGATATGCCAGGAGCCGGGCGCGTCCCACCGATTACCGGACAGGCCCCGTGGCGGCCCGCCCGGCGTGCGGGGCCCGTGGCGACAACTCCCTTTCTTGACAAGGGGGTTGCTGCCTAGACTGGCGTTTTCCGCAGGTGCTGGTCCGTGGAGCGGGGGACGGCATGGGCGCAGGCGCGCTGCCGCGCGAGTACCGCATCAAGGCCGGTCGTATGACCGTGCTCTACCTCGCCGTCGGGCTGGGCACGCCCGCCGCGCTGCTGCCCGTGTGGACCGGCGAGGACATCCCGGGCTGGGTGGAACTGCTGGTCACGGCGCTGCTGCTGGCCCTCTTCGGCTGGCTGCTGTTCGCCGCCAGGCGCTGCGCCACCTCCGTGGACCTCAAGGGCATCCGGGTGCGCGGGTTCATCGGGCAACGCCGGCTGGCCTGGGCGGAGATCCAGGACATCCGGGCCGTCCCCAACCCGGCGGCCGCCATGCAGCAGAACGCGCCGGGCGTCATCACGTACGCCTACGGCCCCGCGGGCAGGCGCGTGCTGCTCATGTACGTCGACGACCTGCACGTCGCCGTAGACCGCGAGGTCGAGCTGATCCGGGGGGCGTGGACGGAGCTGCGGGGCGCGGACTGGCGGCCGGACCCCGAGGCGGAGCGGCGGATCGGCCGTCAGAACGCCCGGGACGGCGGGGCGTTGCTCGCCGTGTTCTGGGCGATCGGCGCGATGTCCGCGTTCCTGGTCCTGTTCCTCGTGCTGCTGCTCAGCGAGACCGCCGACCTGCCGGCCTGGCCGCTGTTCGTGGTCCCGGTGGTGGTCTTCCTCGCGGTCTGGCTGGGTTCGTACCTGCGCAACCGCGACCGCTAGTGCTGCGGCACCAGCCGGGAACGGCGAAGGCCCCGCACCGGGTCACGGTGCGGGGCCGACTGGTGCCGACTGGTGCCGGCTGGTGCCGGCGGCGGATCAGTTCCGCGGATCAGTTCTGCGTATCAGTTCCGCGGATCAGCTGCGCCGATGCGATCACCAGGTGCCGGGCAGGGTCTGCCAGCTCAGGAAGCCGTTCTCGAAGCCTCCGTCGGGGCGGCCCTTGAAGGTGAACGCTCCGGTCGCGCCGCTCGCGTAGTTGTACATGCTCAGGACGTCGTCGCGGCCGTCGCCGTCCGCGTCGCCCGAGACCGGGTAACCGGCGTTGGAGGCGTACCAGTTCTCGTCCGGGGTCTCCCAGCTGCGCACCGCGTCGCCGACGGTGCCGTCCGGCTTGGCGAGCAGGGTGGAGAGCGAGGCCTGCCCGTTGCCGTGGTCGTACATCAGCGCGGCGTCGGCGCGGCCGTCGCCGTTGTAGTCACCGATCGTGAACTTGGTGCGCGGGTACTCCCATTGCTCCTTGGTCTGCGTCCACGACTTCACCGGGGCGGCGAAACCGCCGCCCGCCTGCCCCTGGAAGGTGAACATCGCCACGCCGCCGGCCGAGTAGCCGTACAGCGCGAGGATGTCGTCGCGGCCGTCGCCGTTGGTGTCACCGGCCCGGAAGCTGGCGTTGAAGATCCACCAGTTGCCGGCGGCCACCTTCCAGCTGGCGACGGCCGAGTTGAAGGTGCCGTCGGGCTTGGAGGTCCAGGTGTGGGTGCCGGCCGATCCGTTGCCGTAGTCGTAGACCATGGCGATGTCGGAACGCTTGTCGCCGTTGAAGTCACCGGCCAGGAAGATGCCCTTGGACCAGTCGAAGTTGCCCACGGCGGCCGTCAGGCCCTTGACGGGCGTGAAGGTGCCATTGGCGTTGGACAGGAACGACCACAGCGCGTTGCTGCCGTCGGCGTAGCCGAAGACGGCGCCGATGTCGTCGCGCCCGTCACCGTTGAAGTCGCCGGTGACCCACTTGGAGCGGCTGTAGGCGAAGCTGCCCTTGCCGCTCGTCCAGCGGGCCGTCGGCTCCTCGAAGCCGCCGTCGGGGCGGGCGTCGAGGACCCACAGGGCGGTGGTGTCGGCCCCGTAGTCGTAGACGGTGGCCAGGTCGGCGCGGCCGTCACCGTTGAAGTCGCCCGACAGGTCGGTGCGCAGGTGCGCCGTGCGGTCCGCGGCCTTGTGCTCGACGGTGGAGCCCGTCGTGCGGTTGTGCCGGATGTAGCCGTTCTGGAAGTCCTCCCGGGGTCCGCCGGCGACCTCGTACTCGTCGGAGACCGGGTAGCCCAGGGCGCTCTTCTCGCCGCCGAGCTCGATCCACTTCTTGCGGATCGAACCGAACACCGACCAGGCGCCCTTGGCCTTGGTCCAGTAGATCGAACCGGTGGCGGCGGCGTCGGAGCGCTTGCGGAAGTGGTTGAAGCGGCCCACGTTGTCGGCGACGTTGGTCTCGTCGGTCACCGGGTAGCCCAGGTAGCTCGCCGGGCCGCCGAGGGCGGTGTACTTGTCGTACACGCCGCCGTGCACCGACCAGGCGCTGGTCTCCGGCGACCAGTAGATGCCGCCCTTGCCGCCGACGGGCGAGTAGAACGTGGAGAAGCGGCCGACGCCGTCGAAGGTCGCGGTCTCGTCGGAGGTCGGGTACCCGATGATGCCCTTCTCCGCGCCCAGCGCCATCCACTTGGCGCGGATGCCGCCCCACACCACCCAGGCGCCGCTGCTCGGGTGCCAGTAGATGGAGCCGTTGTCGCTGGTCTGGCCCTCACCGCGCAGGTGGACGAACCGGCCCACGCCGTCACTGGTGACCTGGATGTCGCTGGACGGCTTCCCCAGGGCCGTGCCGCCCTTGGCCAGGAACTTGGCCAGGATCGGACCGCACACGGAGTGCTTCTTGTTGGCGGCTGCCGCGGAGGGGAACTCCTGGCACTCGGACCAGGAGGTGCCGCCGAGCACGAGCTGGCGGCCGGCGCCGAACGCCGAGCCGGCGACCGGGGCCCGGCCGGGGAACTCGGTGATGCGGCCGTCGCCGTCACGCGCGTACAGGTCGGCGAATCCGTCGGCCTCGAAGTCGCCGTTGGTCGTCAGGTTCGGGTACGCCGCGCCGGTGAAGCCGGTGCCGATGGCCGTGGCCCGCGCCGCCGGGTCGGCGTACACGGTCAGGTCGGCGACGGTGGGAGAGGTCGCGTCGGTGGTCTTGCGGCTGGTGTACTGGTGGATCTTGCCGGAGACGGTGTCCCGGGCCCAGATCTCCGGCAGGCTGTCGCCGTTGAGGTCGCCGGGCGCCAGGAGCGTCATGTTCTTCCAGTCGGCGTTGCCGAGCAGGATGGGCTCGTTGATGGCGTCCAGGTAGCCCACCGGCGAGCCGAGGTACAGCCAGAGCTGGTCACCGGACTTCACCAGGAGGTCGGGATGGTCGGCGTCGGTGATCTCCGGCTTGTCGTCGTCGTTGTTGACGCTGCCGATGGAGAGCACCTGGTCGGCCTGGGACCAGTGGTCGTCGATCTCGGGGTTGCCGACCATGAGCTCCAGGCGGTCGCTCTGGTCGTCGAGCAGGCTGCCGTCGCCGCGGTTGGGGTAGACGTACAGCTTCCTGCGTTCGGCGTCGTCGAAGGCCGGCCGCAGGGTGACCAGGTCCTCGTAGAAGTCCTCGTTCCAGCTGCCGCGGTGGGTCATCGAGGTGACGTTGGCGAACGAGTCGCTGTCGTCGAGGCGGCGCGACACGTCGAAGCCGCCGTCGCCCTTGCCGGGGTGCATCCACAGCTTGCCGGAACCGGGGTCGACGCTCCACATGTCCACGTGGCCGTCGCCGTTGAGGTCGCCCGGCTTGTCACGGGTGGGCCGGCGCTTGGTGTAGAAGAGGTACTCCTTGATCTCCGACTGGTTGCCGGAGGCGTCGAAGCTGCGCACGAACAGGCGCTGCGCCCCGGTCGTGTTGGCCTTGTAGGAAACCTCGACGGAGCCGCCCGGGGCGGTGGTCGGCACCTCGTTCACCTTGGGATCGGTGTCGGTCCACCAGCGGTAGCCGGTGACGTCCTTCACCGTGTTGGCGCCGAAGACGAACTTGCCCGTGGTTCCGGCGACCGCCATCTTCGCCGGGTCGTCCACGCTCTCGAGGAAGACCGGCGACGACACCGTCGGCCGCTGGTCGGGCCTGGTGCGGTCCATGGTGAACTGGCACTGGCCGGCCCAGGGACCGGGCGCGGCGATCTTGTCGCTGGTGCGTACGTCCCACTTGTAGGTGCCGTCGAGGTTGCCGGCCGGGATCCGCAGCTCGGCGATGTTGCCGTTGGCGGCCTTCACCTCGGTCTTGACCGGGGCGGCGCCGTCCTTCCAGTAGTGGAACTCGGCGTGGAGGGTGGTGTCCTCCTTGTCCGTGACCCGGGCGCGCAGGACGACGTAGTCGGTGGTGCCGATCACGCCACCGGTGCAGGGCACGGACGGGTCCGTGGAGCGGTCCTTGGGCGCCGGCGGAGGCGTGTTGAACTTGATCGAGATCCGGGCGCTGTTGGGGTCGAGCTTGCGCCAGGAGACGTCGACGGTGTCCTTGGCGGCCTTGAGGCCGAAGGTCCAGGTGCCCCAGTGCTTCTTGGCGGCGTCCGCGACGGCCGACTTCACGTTGAGCTCGATGAGGTCGCCGTCGCCGGGGCAGTTGCGCCCGCCGTAGGACTGGCCGGTGGCGTCCACCATCCGCGCCCAGCCGGGCTGGTTGTTCCAGGTGGTGGACTTGGAGATGGTACCGGTGTCCCAGACCTGGATGTCACCGGACTTGCAGCTCCAGGAGCCCGCCGACTTCTGCTTGATGCGGAGGGTGGACTCCAGGATCTGCTTGTCCCAGTACTCCTTCATGCCGACCTGGAAGAAGGTCTTGGCACAGACGACCTGGTTGCCGTTGGAGGCGTCCTTGGCACAGCCGACGCGGGCGTCCTTGCTGAGCGTGCCGCCGTTCCAGTAGTTCGTACCGGCCGACGACGGGAAGGCGTTGTGCTTGTAGGCGATCGTCCACGCCGTCTTCCAGGCGTCCCAGGTCGGGTCGATGACCACGGGGTACGTGGTGTCGGGCGCCGTGAGCAGGCTCTTGTCGGGCGTCAGCGTGAGCTTCTCGCCCGCCAGCTTCACGCCGAGGTCGGCCTGCTTGGTGCCGTCGGTGATGCCGTCGACGGGAGCCGCGGGAGCGGGAGCCGCAGGAGCGGGGGCCGCAGGAGCGGGGGCCGCGGCGGGCGCCTCGGCCGCGGCGGTGTCCGAGGGCGCCGACCGCAGGGACTTGCCGGCGGGCGCGGAAGCGGCCGGGGCCTTCGAGGCGGGGGCGGAAGCGGCCGGCGCCTTGGCGGCGGGGTCCTTCGCGGCCTGGGCCTTCTCGCCGCTCGCGTCCCACATCTGGGGCTTGGCGGAGCCGAACACGGTCTGCCCGGCCGGGTCGACGGCGCGGAGCTGGCCGTCGGCCTCGGCGCGTATGTCGAGCCCCTGGGCCTTGAGGCCGAAGTCGAGGCGGGCGAGCGCGGGGTTGGCCGCGGCCTCGCGCGTCTTGACGACCAGCGCGTGGGCGAAGCTGTCGACCTGCGCGGTCACCCTCAGGTCCACTCCGGGGAGCACCTCGCGGTAGAGGGCGCTGTTGCCCTCGACCACGGGCGCGGGGAGCGGCTTCGGCCAGGACAGTGAAACGTTCCTGCCGTTCTTCGACATGACGGCGAGGGGGGCGTCACCGCCACCGGAAAAGGCCAGCCCGATGTCCGTCGCCTTCGGCGAGAGGGTTCCGTTCTTCGCCTTTTCGAGGGTGGTGTCCACCGGAATCAGGCTGCCGCCCCGGCGTACCCGTACGGGCACCAGAGCGCGTTCCGCCGTCATGGTCCCGTCGGGATTGGCCCACACCTCCTCCATCTCGGTGCGCTGGCCGACGACCTCGACCGGCTTCCCGGTCCGCTTCGCCTCGGCCGAGGCCTTGATTGCCTCGTTCGCGGGAGACGCGGCTTCCTTACCGGGGGTATTCCCGCTGGGCCCGGCCGCCAGTGCCACGGGGGCGGTCCCGATCAGTCCGGCGGTCAGCGCCAGGCTGGTGACCAGTGCCGATGCCCTCCAACGGGGCGGTGGAGCGGTGGCACGCAGGCGCGCCAGAGGTGGTCTCACGAATATTCCTCGGGAGTCGTCCCGCGGCCGTGGAGAGCGCTTCCGGCGCGCGGGTGTCTTTTCGGTCGGCTGAGCCTCTCACAGCAATCCGGCCATTCCCCGAAATCGGAATTCGCAATTCCGTATCACCGTATACCTATGTCCCGGTTTCCGACTGTCTGTACGGTGAAATCTCTGAACCCGACGGCGTTTCCGAGAACCGTTCGGCAGCATGTATCTTCGATTCGCGCGCGAGCTGTTATGGGATTCTTTTGCGTCACCCCTGCCGATCCGCCGGCGACGCGCGCGCCGCCCTTCCGGGAAACACCCCGGAAGGGCCTTCGGACATCCCTACGCGCCGGGCAGCAGACCGTTCGGCAGGTACTCCGGCAGCGGCGTCGGCCGGTTGCGGTCCAGGGCGTCGCGGACCATGTCCCACAGGGGGTCCGACACGGTGGTGCCCAGGCGGGCCGCCACATCCTTGCGCAGGGTGGGCAGCAGGGCGTAGAGGCGATCGCCGGGGCAGGCGGTCTGGTTGAAGTCGCGGTGGCCGTAGATCTCCGACGGGGGCAGGCCGTACTGGCTGCAGATGTGGGCGCACAGGTCGGCCAGCGCGGCGTACTGCGCGGCCGGCGGCTCCTCGGTGCTGTACGTGCCCTCGTTCTCGATGCCGATCGAGACGTTGTTCTGGCCGATGCAGTGCGCGGAGCGGACCTGGTGGCCACCGACACGCAGTTCGGCCAGGCTGTTGTGGCGCCCCTCCATCACGAAGGCGCCGCGGCTGACCGTGAAGTGCTGGCCGGTGTCGATCCAGCCCTGGGCGTCCATGTGGAACGTCTGGATCGCGCGGGCGAGGGCGTAGGCGCGCTTCTGGGAGTAGTCCGTGACGTTCGCCGTCGCCGTGTGGTGCACGACGATCCGCCGCGGCTGTGTGGCGAGGACGACGACGGGCTCGGACGGCTGCCGGGCGCCCCACGTCGCGCACGCGGCGATCTGCGGGCCGGTGCGGGCCCGGGCGGTGCCGGCCGCGGCGAGCGGCAGTGCGGCTCCCGCGGCGAGGGCGAGGGTACCGGCGACCACCCCCCGCCGTGTGAGCAGAGGGGACTGCGGGGCTGGTGGGGACTGCGGCCGCGCGTACGACGTCATGAAGTGACCGTTTCCGTTGGGAGGGGGACGCCCATTGAACGAGGCGGCCGGCCCGCGGGGCACGCAGACGCTCCGAGGGAGCGGCCAGGCAGACCACTTCGGGGGACACCCCGGATCCGTCCGGCGGGCGCCGGCGGGGCGTCCGGATCCGACGGGACATCAGGTCATCTGTCCCGGACTCTTGACTGTGTTACCGCGAGTAGGGATCCTCGTCGCAATATTCGCGCGGGACATGACAATCAAGCCACCGCTCCGGGTCCTCGACCGCGCCGTCCGCCGACCGAAGACATGAGTGATGACCGTGACCCGACCCGCACACCCGCATCCGTACGGCAGGCGCCGACAGCTCGCCGTCCTGTCGCTGCTCTTCGCCCTCGTGGCCCTCACCCTGGGCCCGACGCCCGGCGCCGCCGCCGACCCCGGCTGGTGGAATCCGCCCGCCCGGCCCGCGACCGACTCCCAGATCAACGTCACCGGTGAGCCGTTCAAGGGCACCGACGCCCAGGGACGGGTCCGCGGCTTCGTCGACGCCCACGACCACATCATGTCCAACGAGGCCTTCGGCGGCCGCCTGATCTGCGGCAAGGCGTTCTCCGAGCAGGGCATCGCCGACGCCCTCAAGGACTGTCCCGAGCACTACCCGGACGGCTCGCTGGCGATCTTCGACTTCATCACCAAGGGCGGTGACGGCAAGCACGACCCGGACGGCTGGCCGACGTTCAAGGACTGGCCCGCCCACGACTCGCTGACGCACCAGCAGAACTACTACGCCTGGATCGAGCGGGCCTGGCGCGGCGGCCAGCGGGTCCTCGTCAACGACCTCGTCACCAACGGGGTGATCTGCTCGGTCTACTTCTTCAAGGACCGCAGCTGCGACGAGATGACCTCCATCCGTCTGCAGGCGCAGAAGACCTACGAGATGCAGGCCTACATCGACAAGATCTACGGCGGCCCGGGCAAGGGCTTCTTCCGGATCGTCACCGACTCCGCGCAGGCCCGCCAGGTCATCGAGCAGGGCAAACTCGCCGTGGTCCTGGGCGTGGAGACCTCCGAGCCCTTCGGCTGCAAGCAGATCCTCGACGTCGCGCAGTGCAGCAGGGCCGACATCGACCGCGGTCTCGACGAGCTGTACAACCTCGGCGTGCGCAGCATGTTCCTGTGCCACAAGTTCGACAACGCCCTGTGCGGGGTCCGCTTCGACAGCGGCGCCCTCGGCACGGCGATCAACGTGGGCCAGTTCCTGTCGACCGGGACCTTCTGGAAGACGGAGGTCTGCGCCGGACCGCAGGCCGACAACCCGATCGGCCTCGCGGCGGCGCCGCAGGCGGAGCAGCACCTGCCGGCGGGCGTGAGCGTCCCGTCGTACGCCGCCGACGCGCGGTGCAACACACGCGGTCTCACCGAACTCGGCGAGTACGCCGTACGCGGCATGATGAAGCGCAAGATGATGCTCGAGATCGACCACATGAGCGTCAAGGCCGCCGGCCGGGCCTTCGACATCATGGAGTCGGAGTCGTACCCGGGCGTGCTCTCCTCGCACAGCTGGATGGACCACGACTGGACCGAGCGGCTCTACAAGCTCGGCGGGTTCGCCGCCCAGTACATGAACGGCGCCGAGGCGTTCAGCGCCGAGGCCAAGCGCACGGACGCGCTGCGCGAGAAGTACGACGTCGGCTACGGCTACGGCACCGACATGAACGGGGTCGGCGGCTGGCCCGGCCCGCGCGGCGCCGACACCCCGAACCCGGTGAAGTACCCCTTCCGCAGCGTCGACGGCGGCTCCGTCATCGACCGGCAGACCACCGGGCAGCGCACCTGGGACCTCAACACCGACGGCGCCTCGCACTACGGCCTGGTCCCGGACTGGATCGAGGACGTCCGGCAGGTCGGCGGCCAGGGCGTGGTGGACGACCTGTTCCGGGGCGCGGAGTCCTACCTGCGGACCTGGGGCTCCAGCGAGAAGCACAAGGCCGGTGTGAACCTGGCGGCGGGCGCCGCGGCGTCGGCCAGCTCGGCGGAGTGGAACCCCTTCGTCAGCTACGCGCCCGGCCGGGCCGTGGACGGCGACACCGGCAGCCGCTGGGCGAGCGACTGGAGCGACGACCAGTGGCTCCAGCTCGACCTCGGGTCGCCGCAGCTGGTCAAGCGGGTCACCCTCGACTGGGAGCGCGCGTACGGCAAGGGCTACCGTGTCGAGGTGTCCTCCGACGGCTCGGCCTGGCAGACCGCGTGGTCCACGACCGCCGGTGACGGCGGTCTGGACACGGCACGCTTCGCCGGTGTCCCGGCCCGCTACGTCCGCGTCCACGGGCTGCAACGCGGCACCCAGTGGGGCTACTCGCTGCACGAGGTCGGCGTCTACAGCAGCTGACCGGCCACGCACCACGCATCACGTATCACGCACCATGCACGACGCACCACGCATCACGCACCACTGGCATACAGGTGTGCCGTCCGGCCCGGGTCCGTCCCGGGCCGGACGGCGCACGCGCAACCACGGGGGGACGGACCCATGGCACGGATGCCTTCGGCCGAACGGCGCCGGCAGCTGACCGAGGCGGCGATCCGCGCGATGACCCGGGACGGGGTCCCGCGCACCACCACCCGGTCGATCGCCGCCGAGGCGGGCGTGTCGCTGAGCGTCTTCCACTACTGCTTCGACTCCAAGCAGGAGCTGCTCGAATCGGTCATGACGACGATCACCGAGCACTACGTCGCGGTGGTGAGGGACGCGATCCGGCCCCGCGCCACCGTCCGGGAGACCATCAGGGCCGGCCTCCAGGCGTACTGGGACCATGTGGCCGCCCACCCCGGCGAGCACATGCTCACCTACGAGCTCACGCAGTACGCGCTGCGCCAGCCGGGGTTCGGGCACCTGGCCCGGCGGCAGTACGAGCTGTACGCCGAGATCTACGAGGCGCTGATCGAGCAGCTCGCCGCCGGCATGGAGCTGGACCCGAGCGTCAAGGTGCCCGTCCTGGCCCGCTACCTGGCCGCGATGACGGACGGGCTGACCCTGAACTTCCTGGTGGCCGGTGACGCGGGCGCCGCCGCGGACATCCTCGACGTGATCGCCGACCACGTCGCGGACCTGTTCCGCGCCGACACCTGACCGGAAGCGGTCCCGGTCGCGACACCAGGGTGTGTCCGGCGGATCGCGGCCCGGGCCGCGATCCGCCGGCCGCCCGGTCCTAGCCGCGCGCGTCGACCACCGGGCGCAGCTTGCCGCTGGTCGGGCTGCGGTCCAGCGCCGATCCGTCCACCGCCTCGGCCACCAGGTCCAGCAGCCGCTCCGACACCGCCGAGCGCAGCTCCGGGTAGCCGGCCAGGAGGGCCTCGCGCAGCGCCTCGGGAGCGGCGGGGCCGACGGCGCCGGCCCGTTCCACGCGGACGGTGAGCCGCTCGCGGGTGTCGTGCCCGGTGAGCCGGATCTGGAGCTCGCCGGTGTACCCGGCCTCCTCGGCCAGGGCCACGAAGCGCCGGTGGTTCAGGAAGTACGTCGCCACCCGCATCACGTCGCCGAGCCGGCCGAGCAGCTCGAAGCGCGGGGCGTGGCTGCCGCAGGGGCAGCGTCCGGGAACGGCGCGGCCGAGGTCGCCGATGACGTAGCGGCCCAGGTGCTGGCCGCGCCGGGCGTGCGTGGTGAACACCAGCCGGCCCGTCTCCCCCGGCGCCACCGGCCGGTCGGCCCCGGTGTCGAGGATCTCCAGGGTGTGCAGGTCGGCGTGGAGGTGGTGGACGCCGCCGGAGCTCTCGGTGCACTGGTAGCCGAGCGGGCCCAGGTCGGTGCTGCCGTAGGTGATCGAGCGCACGACCTCGATGCCGAAGGTGTCCTTCAGGACGCGCTGCTGCTCGTCGGTGAAGCGCTCGCCGCCGTAGAAGACCTTCTTCAGGCCGCCGTACGCGCGGAAGGCGTCGGCCTCCTCGTGCAGCAGCTGCCACAGGTAGGACGGCATCCCGAAGAGGGTGTCGGCGCCGTGGTCGATCACGGCCCGGGCGGTGGCCCGGTGGTCGGGGCCCGCGGCCAGGGGCAGTTGTACGCCGCCCAGGCGCTCCAGGATGGAGAAGAAGCTGATGAAGCTGCCGTACATGCCGCCGCAGTAGAAGAGATTGGCGGTGCGGTCCCCCACCGGGTCGTAGCCGGCGGCGAGCAGGCCGCGGGCGGCGGCGTGCATCTGGGTGTCGTAGTCGTCGTAGCTGAAGAGGGACAGGGCCGGATCGCCGGTGCTGCCGCCGCTGCGGAAGTACAGCTCGGCGTCGGCGCGCGTGACGTGCCGGTTGAGTTCCTGCACCTCCTCCTTGCCCAGCAGCGGCCCGGTGGGCGCGGGCAGGACGACGGGGCGTGCCAGGTCGTCCAGGCAGGCGGTGGTGGCGAAGCGGGCGGGGTCGGCCTGGACGGCGACGCGGCGGCTGTAGCGCTGGAGGGCGTAGACGCCGTCGTGCGGCTCGCCGGCGTAGCTCGCGAGCATGGCGCCCAGCGGGGTGACGCGGGTGACGCCGGCGGCCAGGACGGTACGGGAGAGTTCGGCGACGTCGGTGGGGCTGCCGGCGAGCCCCGCGGTCTGGAGGTAGCGGCGCATGGGGCGCAGCGTGGCGATCAGCCGTTCGCGGGGCAGCGGCTTGATCCACACGCTGCGGTGGAGCGGGGAGGCGGTGAGCGCCGGCCGGGTGTCGGCCATGACCCGCCAGGAGCCGTCGGCGGCGGCGAACACCCGGGTCAGGCCGAGGTGTTCCTCCAGCCGGGCGACCAGCTCGGTGGTGGTCAGCTCGGCCTCCTCGGCCGGGCCGGGCCCGGGGTCGCCGGGCGCGGGCACGGCCGGCGGCCGGGTGGCCAGGACCTCGGCGAAGCGGGCGGCGAAGGCGAAGACGGCCTCCTCGTCCCCGGTGTCGAGGTAGACGACCTGCGGGCTGGAGCAGGCCTGCTGCTCGAACCGGCACACGTCGTCGGCCAGGGCCTCCAGCGCGGCCGGGTCCTGCCAGGCGTCGGCGGTCAGGTACGCGAAGGAGATCCGGTGTCCCCACTCCACCAGGCGGCAGCCCGGGGGCACATGGGCGGCTACGCCCTCCACGGCGCTCTCGCCGCCCCAGACGGCGACGGCGTCGGCGGGCGCGCACATCAGGCGCAGCCAGTCCTGCCGGGCGGAGGAGAAGCGCAGCACGATGACGCGGGCGGCGACGGCGCCGGTGGGGTCCAGTGCGGCGAGTTCGGCCAGCAGGGCCCCGGGCAGCAGGCTGTCGGCGCCGCTGGTCTTGAGGATGTTGACGTTACCGGCGAGCAGGCCCTCGACGATGCTGAGCGGGGCGACGGTGACGGCGTTGCCCGGGGCGATGTGGGCGACCAGACCGACGGGCGCCCAGGCCTCGTACACGCTCTCGCGGGCATCGGGGCGGTTCAGCCGGCCGGGGGCGGTGGTGCCCAGTTCGCGGCGCAGCTTGCGGGTGAGTTCGGTGCGGCTCAGGAAGGTGCCGAGTTCGGTGAGGACGGCCGGGTCCTCGCCCTCGGGCAGGTGGCGGGCGAGCCGGGCGCGCACCGGGTGCTCCGGGTCGCACAGGGCGCTGCCCAGGGCGTCGCAGACGGCCAGCAGCGTCTCGGTCTCCAGCGGGGTGGCGAGCGCGGCCTCGACGGCGGCGGGCAGCCCGGCCAGGCGGTGCCCGGCCTCCTCGTCGCCGATGAAGGCGCCCTGCCAGTAGTGCGGCGTACCGGCGGCGGGCCCGGAAACGGGCACGGGCACGGGTATGACGGTGGTGATGAGGTCGGACACGGTCAGGACAGTCCCTTCAGCAGTTCGGCGGCGGCCACCGCGCAGCTCCGGTTGCGGCTCACCCCGGCGCGGCCGTGGACGGTGAACCAGGGCGTGGCCAGCTCGCAGCCGCACTCCTCGCCCGGGTACAGGGAGGCGAGGTCGCCCATGACGACGCTCTGCGCCGGTACGGAGGTGATGTAGGGCGAGACGAGGTGCAGGTAGCCCTGCTCCCCGTGGGGCAGCGGCTCCAGGGTGCGCGTGGAGCGGATGGTGACGCGGGACCAGACGGGCGCGTGCAGGCGGTGGTGGTCGCACTCGATGTACGGGATGCAGTGCTCGACGGAGCCGAAGGTGTCCCGGATCCGTGCCCCGGGGATGCCCAGCTGCTCCGTGACCCGGGCGTACAGCTCCTCCTTGCCGATGCGCCGGTCGGCGTGGCCCTTCCAGCCGCCGCCGAGGACCACGAGGGAGCCCTCGGGCAGCCGCAGGGGCGGCAGCCCCATGGCCCGCATGCGTTCCAGGGTGAAGAAGAGGAAGGCGGGGAAGCCGAGGATCCGCACGGGGGCGTCGTCCTCGGCGAGGCGGCGCAGGGCGGCGACGCAGCCGAAGGGGTCGAACTCGTGCTCGCCGCCGGTGTGGCGCAGGGCGTACGTGACGCTGCGGGCCGGGGCGAAGTCGCACAGATAGTTGTCGGTGAAGGAGGTGCCGAGGTTGAGGTCGGGCGCCGGCTCGTAGCTGTAGAGCAGGTAGTTGACCTCCTGCTCGGGGGTGATCCAGCCGTTGCGCTCGAAGATCCGGGCGACCATGCGCTGCGCGGAGCGGATGGTCCAGGTGTCGAAGAACATCTGCGACTTCTGGCCGGTGGTGCCCGAGGAGGTCAGGTGCAGGTCGACCTCGTCGCGCGGGATGGAGAGCACCTCGTGACGCTTGAAGAAGTTCGCGTGGACGAGCGGGGTGCGGTACGGCCGCGCGGGCGGCGTGGCCTCGTACAGCGAGCGGAAGAACGGCGAGCGGGCGGTGTGCCAGGCGTTGATCTCCGCCATGGCCGCGTCGAACAGCTCGTCGGCCTCGGGGCCGTGGGCGTACGGGTCGGTCAGGTCGCACAGGCGCTGCACGTGCGGCAGGAGGGCGGGGTCGGGTACGCCGACCGGGGCGAGATGGGGGTTCATGAGGCAACCTCGAGTGTGGGCAGGTAGGTCGACGCCCAGGCCGACAGGTAACAGTCCAGGTAGGGCTGGAGGGGCGGTTCGACGGCGACGCCGCGGAAGTCGATCTGCTCGGTGGAGCGGGAGAGGACGACGTAGTCGTGGAAGCCGGCGCCGGCGCCCTCGCCGTCCGCGCGCATGGCCGGGTAGAGGGCCCCGGCGACGAAGCCCTGGGCCAGGAAGGCCGCGAGCGCACCGTGGTGCGCGAGCGGGACCAGTGCCTCCACGTAGCTCGCGCCGGCCCGGGTCAGGGTCCGGGTGACGACGTCGAGGTGGTCGGCCACCGCGGCGGGGTCGGGGTGGGCGGCGAGCAGCGAGCAGTACCCGCCGGTGCGGTTGAGGTACGCGAAGACCTCGAACCGGCCGTCCTCCGGGGTGAGCAGCACGTTCGGCGTGTGCAGCGGGTAGAACCAGCCGCCGGCGTCGGGGATGCGCTCGCGCAGGCGGCGGCGGACGAAGGCGGGGGCCTCGATCATCTCCAGCCGCTCGGCGGGGTCCGCGTCCGCGACGGCCGCGTCCGCGACGGCCGGGGCGGCCGGGGCCGGGGCGGCGGTGGGGCGCACGTCGCGGTAGCTGACGCCGAGGCAGCTCCCGGCGGTGCGCAGCAGCGGCAGCAGCGGAGCGGGGACCTCGGGCACCGGGACGCGGCGGTCCAGTACGCCGTCGGCGTGGCGGGCGTACAGGGCGAGGCTCTCGCGGCTGCTGAGGTCGACCGCGTTGGGCAGGATCCCCAGCGGGCGGAAGCCGTTGCGCGCGACGACGCGCTGCGGGCCGGGACTGACGGTGCGCACGGTGGCGTACACCGAGTCCAGGCGTCCGGTGTCGAGCATCCGGGCGCACAGCTCCCCGGTCAGGGCGGCGGCCAGGCCCCCGGAGCGGTGCTCGGGGTGCACGGCGAGCCCTTCCAGGCGGCCGATACGGCTGCCCGGCTCACCGTGGACGGCGGCGGACGCGGCGAGCGCGCCGGTGTCCCGGCGGCGGGCGACGAGCCACAGGGAGTGCGGGTCCTCGATGAGCCGGGCCATGACGGCGGGGTCGGTGCCGAGGGCGGCGGGGTAGTGGGGGCCGTAGACGGCGTAGTAGAGCTGGCGCAGCTCGGCGATGTCCGCGGCGGCGGCCGGCGCGATCCTGACATCCGGTCCGCTCTCGCTCAGGGGGGCGCTCATCGCTCACCTCCGCGGGACCGGCCCAGGAGGGCCAGGGCGCAGGCGGCCGGGAGGAGACCGGCGGCCTGGATCAGGCACAGCGTCTGCGCGGACAGGTGGTCGCCGGCCAGGCCGAACAGGAGCGAGGCCACCGGGAAGGAGGCCCCCAGCACGGCCTGCATCACGGCGAAGAAGCCGGGCTTGTCGGCGGCGGGCACCAGCCGCTGGAACAGGGCCACGAACCGGACCCCGATCACACCGACGCACCAGCCGGCCACGGCCAGGCCACCGGCGACGACCAGCCGGTCGGCGACCAGGCCCGGCAGGGCCAGGGCGAGGGCCATCAGGCCCAGGCAGTACGCACCGGTCACGGTGGGCCGCCCCGGTACCCGGGCGCCGGTGACGGACCCGATCAGCGTGCCGGTGCCGAGGGCCGCCTCCAGCAGTGCCACCGTGGAGCCGCCGTCGCCCAGGACGGACCGGGTGTAGAGGGGGATGACGACGAAGACGGCGGTGGTGAAGAGGTTGGCGGCGGTGAAGCAGATCAGGATCCGCCGGACGTACGGAAGTTCGCCGAGGATACGGCGCAGCGTGCGCCGCTCGGTGACGCCGGCCCCGCCCGGCTCGCCCGGCTCGCCCTGGTCCCCGGCCGCCGGCGCCGCGGCCGTCGTACGGAACCGTGTGCCCGCGATGAGCAGTGCGGCGCCGACGTAGGCGGCCGCGCAGCCGGCGGCGAGTCCGCTCACCCCGGCCCGGTCGACGATCACGGCGCCGAGGAGCGCCCCGCCGAGGCCCGCGATGGACTGGGTGGACAGTTCGAATCCGGTGGCGGTCTCGATGTCGGCGTCGTCGACGAGTTCGGGGACCGAGGTCGTCAGGCAGGGATCGAAGAAGGCCTGGCAGGTGGCCAGCGCCAGGGCCGCGGCGTAGACGGCGGCCAGCGGCAGCTCGCTCAGCTGGGCCCACCCGGCCAGGGCGCCGGCGGCGGCGCCGGCCAGCGCGGCGGCCGTCCGCAGGACCGAGCGGTGGGCCGTGCGGGCGACCGCGCGGGCCACGACCGGGGCCAGCGCCACGGCGGGCAGCGTGCTGACGGCCATGAACAGCCCGGAGGCCAGGCCGCGTCCGCTGTCGACGGCGTAGGCGACGAGCCACCAGGAGACGCCGACCTGGAACATGCGCACGGCGGCCTGGGTGAGGACCTGGCCCAGCCAGACGGTGCCGAAGGCACGGTTGCGCAGGACCAGCGGCAGCCGGCGGGCACGGCCGCCGTCGTGGCCACCGGTGGCGGGGGCCGCGGACGCCGTGGACGCCGTGGACCCGACTCCGGCCGGGGTGGTGGGGGTGGACGTCGCCTCGTTCGCCGCGGGGGCGGCGGGGGTGGCGGTCACGTCGTCGGCCTCTCGTCCAGGACGCGGATCAGCTTGCCCGAGCGCGGGTTGACGGCGAGGTCGCGGTGGCGCGCCCATTCCACCGCCGGCGGGTGGACGAAGCCGGCACGGACGCTGTCCGGATACAGCGGCCGGGCGGTCTCCAGTTCGGTCACGACCGCCCGGGCGAGTGTCTCCAGACCGGCCGGATCGTCCTGGTCGGCGGGGGTGGTGGCCAGCCGCAGCACCAGCCCGTCGCGGCCGTCCCAGCGGCGTACGACCAACTGCGTGCCCACGATGCGGCCTGCGGCGTCGGCGGCGGCCACCGCGTCCTGCGCGTCCTGGGAGTACAGCGACACCGGGCCCACGCGGACGCCCTCCTCGGCACGGCCGAGGATGCGGAAGTGGCCGGCCGCGGGGTCGGTCCATTCGGCGCGGTCGCCGGCGGGGTAGCGGAGGATGGGCATCAGGCGGCGGAACAGGCTGGTCACGACGACCCGTCCGGGCCGCCCGGGTTCCGTGATGGGCTCCCCGGTGGTGTCGTCGAGGATCTCGACGACGGAGTACGGGGTGAAGGCCCGGTGCACCCGGGCGTCGGGGCCGGGCACGGGGCGGCCGAGCAGGCCGGCGTCCACGCTGGCGTACCCGAGGGAGCGGGCCTCGGCGCGCGGGAACGCGGCGGCCAGCAGGCGCCGTTGGTCGGCGAAGAGGGCCTCGCCGCCGAAGAGGAGCAGCTCGACGGCCTCGAGGCGGAGGCCGGCGGCGATCACGTGTTCGGCGAGCCGGCACAGGGTGGTGGGGGTGCCGGCCACGACCTGGGCGGCGAAGTCCCGCAGGGTGGGGACCGTCGACTCCAGGGGCGCGGCGCCGCCGATGGGCAGCCGGACGTTGTCCACGGGCGCGTGGGCGAGGGAGTCGAGGACGAACAGGAAGCTGGCGTACAGCTCGCCCGCGTAGAACAGGTCGGCGACGCGGTGCCCCGGGCGCAGGCCCGCGTCCATCAGCCCGTGGCCGAAGGCGGTCACGAAGGTGCGCCATTCGTCGCGGGTGTAGACGGAGAACTTGGGGGCTCCGGTGGTGCCGCCGGTCTTGTAGACGGTGGCCTCGGCCAGGGGGCCGGTCAGGACGCGGTTGCCGTCCAGGGTGTTGGCCGCCCAGAAGGCGCTCTGGTCGACGACCGGGAGGTCGGTCAGGCGGTCGGCGTCCGGCGGCAGGGACGCGTAGAGATCGCGGTAGAAGGGCGAGTGGTGGCGGGCGAAACGTATGAGGTCCGATAGCTGATGAGCGGACATGGGCCTTTGCCTAGGGATGTCGGTACGGGGCAGGAGTCACCGCGCGGCGGCATGGCCGGGCCACGTGTTTCGCCGCCTGCGGGATGGGGTCGGTGTACGGGGGAACCCCCGCGCCCCCGCTTCCTCGACGCGCGCCGAAGCAGCTGACGCGCAGTCACGATCATCGGACATCATCCTGCCAATCACAAAATCAGCCGAATATCTTCCGGCCATCGTGGCTGATATCGAAGATTCTTGCGTGATCAACTAATTCCCCGCCCGGACCGGCACTCCGGCCGCCACTCCGGCTGCCACTCCGCCCGGCACACCGACCGGCACTCCGCCGGCACCCGCCCGCGACGCGGCCCGCCGTACTGGTCCCCGGCCCCGCGCTCCCCTACCGTCACCATCAGACGTACGCAGCCGCAGCAGCCACACCGGGCGCCATGCTCCGCACCGCGCGCCCGTCGAGCTCACCAGGAGATGCC
The DNA here is from genome assembly GCF_044748145.1 of Streptomyces sp. NPDC090022. NCBI lineage: Bacteria > Bacillati > Actinomycetota > Actinomycetes > Kitasatosporales > Streptomycetaceae > Streptomyces > Streptomyces sp. NPDC090022. The sequence goes on along the minus strand of NZ_JBIVFN010000003.1, from coordinate 205,574 downwards.
ATGAGGATGCTGATCAACAGCCCCGGGACCGTGGTCGCCGACGCGTTGCGCGGGATGGCGGCCGCCCATCCCCAACTGGACGTGGACGTGGAACGGCGCGTCGTCGCACGCCGCGACGCGCGCGGCAGCGGGCGGGTCGCGCTGGTGTCCGGCGGCGGGTCGGGACACGAGCCGCTGCACGCCGGGTTCGTGGGGTACGGGATGCTGTCGGCGGCGTGTCCCGGGGAGGTGTTCACCTCGCCGGTGCCCGATCAGATGGTGCGGGCGGCGGCCGCCGTGGACGGCGGGCAGGGGGTGCTGTTCGTCGTGAAGAACTACACGGGGGACGTCCTCAACTTCCAGATGGCCGCGGAGCTCGCCGAGGAGGAGGGCATCCGGATCGAGAGCGTCCTGGTCGACGACGACGTGGCGGTGACCGACAGCCTGTACACGGCGGGGCGGCGCGGGACCGGGGCCACGCTGTTCGTGGAGCGGATCGCCGGGGCAGCGGCCGAGGAGGGGGCGCCGCTGGAGCGGGTGGCGGCGCTCGCGCGGCGGGTCGACGAGGCCTCGCGGAGCTTCGGGGTGGCGCTGAGCGCGTGCACCACGCCGGCGAAGGGCAGCCCGACCTTCGAACTCCCCGACGGCCAGCTGGAGCTGGGCATCGGGATCCACGGGGAGCCGGGGCGGGAGCGGCGCCCGATGATGACGGCGGCACAGATCGCGGAGGTCGCGGTGGGGGCCGTACTGGAGGACCTGCCGGACCCGGCGCCGACGGGCGGGCCGGTGCTCGCGCTCGTGAACGGGATGGGGGCGACGCCGCTGCTGGAACTGTACGGGTTCCATGCGGAGGTGGCGCGGGTGCTGGCGGAGCGCGGGGTGCCGGTGGCGCGGACGCTGGTCGGAAACTACGTCACCTCGCTGGACATGGCCGGGTGTTCGGTGACGTTGTGCCGGGCCGACGAGGAGTTGCTGCGGCTGTGGGACGCGCCCGTGCAGACCGCGGCCCTGCGGTGGGGCCGCTGACCGTAGGGTGGCCCCGGCGGCATGACGCGACGACGGTGACGACGGTGACGACGTGAGGAGACCGGGTGCGTGACGCGGAGTTCTTCCGGCGCTGGATGGCGGCCGCGGCCGCCTCGGTGGCCCGGGAGGCGGACCGGCTGACGGAGCTGGACTCCCCCATCGGCGACGCCGACCACGGCAGCAATCTGCTGCGCGGCTTCACGGCGGTGCGGGGCGAGTTGGAGGGCGACGACGCGGCCGGCACGCCGGGCGAGGTGCTGCAACAGGCCGGGCGGACCCTGATCTCCACGGTGGGCGGCGCGTCCGGTCCGCTGTACGGGACGCTGCTGCGCCGCACGGGCAAGGAGCTCGGCACGGCGGCGGAGGTCTCCGACGAGGACCTGCGCGGGGCGCTGGACGCCGGGGTGGCCGCGGTGGCCCAGCTGGGCGGGGCGGCGCCCGGCGACAAGACGATGCTGGACGCGCTGCTGCCGGGGGTGGCGGCGCTGAGTACGTCGTACGCGGCGGCCGGTGACGCGGCGGAGAGCGGCGCGCTGGCGACCGTACCGATGCTGGCGCGCAAGGGGCGGGCCAGCTACCTGGGTGAGCGGAGCATCGGGCACCAGGACCCGGGAGCGACGTCGTCGGCGCTGCTGCTGCGGGCGCTGGCCGCGGTGGCGGAGGAGGAGGACGCGTGAGCATGGTGGGCGTGGTGCTGGTCTCGCACAGCGCGCGGGTGGCGGAATCGGTGGCCGAACTGGCCCGCGGCCTGGCGGCGGGCGGTCCCGCGGCCCCGGTCGCGGCGATCGCCCCGGCGGGCGGCGCGCCGGACGGCGGGCTCGGGACGAGCGCGGAGGCGATCCTGGCGGCGGCCCGTGCGGTGGACCGGGGCGCGGGCGTGGCCCTGCTGGCGGACCTGGGCAGCTCGGTCCTGACGGTGAAGACCCTCCTGGCGGAGGACGAACTCCCGCCGCACTCCCGCCTCCTGGACGCGCCGTTCGTGGAGGGCGCGGTGGCGGCGGTGGTGGCGGCGTCCGCGGGCGCCGACCTGGACGCGGTCGCGACGGCGGCGGCGGAGGCGTACACCTACCGCAAGGTCTGACGCCGCGGGCCTGGCCGGCGCGGGGCGCGCTCCCTCGACGACACGCCTTAGGCTCGCGGGATGATCACACCTGTATACCCGCCCAAGCCCGTGCCCGGTGACCGGGTCGCCGTCATCTCGCCCTCCTCCGGGCTGCCCGGGCTCTTCCCGCTCCCCTACGAACTCGGCCTGCGCCGCCTGCGCGAGGAGTTCGGGCTGGAACCCGTGGAGTATCCGACGACCCGGAAGATGGGGGCCACCGCCCGCGAGCGGGCCGACGACATCCACGCCGCGTTCGCCGACCCCTCCATCACGGCCGTCTTCGCCAGCATCGGCGGCGACGACCAGATCACCGTCCTCCCGCTGCTCGACGCCGACCTGATCCGGTCCCACCCCAAGCCGTTCTTCGGGTTCAGCGACAACACCAACCTGCTGGTGTTCCTCGACGCCCTCGGCATCGTCGGCTTCCACGGCTGCAGCGTCATGACCGCGCTCGGCCGCCCCCACCGCCTCCACCCGCACACCGCCGAGTCGCTGCGGGCCGCCCTCTTCACCCCCGGCCCCTACGAGCTGCGCCCCGCCGAGCGCTTCGGCGACACCGACCGCGACTGGGCCGACCCCGCCACCTTCACGGCCGAGCCCGACGCCCAGCCGGGTGCCGGCTGGACCTGGCACGGGCCCGAGCGCGTCGTCGAGGGCCGCGCGTGGGGCGGCAACCTGGAGATCCTGGCCTGGCTGCTGATGGCCGACCGCGGCATCGCGCGCGAGAGCGAGGCGTACGCCGGCCGCGTGCTGTTCCTGGAGACCTCCGAGGAGCTGCCGGCCGCCGAGGAGGTGTTCCGGATCCTGCGCTGCATGGGCGAGCGGGGCCTGCTGCGGCAGTTCCCCGCGCTGCTCATGGGCCGCCCCAAGGCCTGGTCCCTCGACCGCCGCAACGACGACGAGGCCAAGGCCCGGTACGCCGCCGAGCAGCGCGAGGCCGTCCTGCGCGCCCTGGCCGCGTACGCCCCGGACGCCGTCGCCGTCTTCGACGTGGACCTCGGGCACACCGACCCGCAGCTGGTCATCCCGTACGGCGGCACGGTCCGCGTCGACGCCCCGGCCCGCCGGATCACCGTCACCTACTGAGGCCGGGGCCCGGCGGAGGCGAGGGTTCAGCGGCCGCGGAGCTGGTCCATCTCCCGGCGTTCGCGCTTCGTCGGGCGGCCCGCCCCGCGGTCGCGCAGGCCCACGGCCGCCGCCTCGACCCGGGTCGGGGGCGGCGGGCTGTTGTCGACGAAGCACTCCGCCGCGACCGGCGCGCCCACCCGCTTGGCCACGACCCGCCGGACCACCACGATCCGCTCGCGCCCGGCGTGGAAGAGGCGGACCTCGTCGCCCGCGCGCACCGGCTGGGCCGGCTTGGCGCGCTCGCCGTTGACCTTCACGTGTCCCGCCCGGCAGGCCGTCGCCGCGACCGAGCGGGTCTTGGTCAGACGTACCGACCAGATCCAGCTGTCCACGCGCGCACTCGCACCCGCCGTTCCCTCATCAGCCATGCCCCGACTCTAGCGAGCACCTCGCGCGTCACCGGAAATCGTTTTTGGCGGATACGACAATCGGCGTGGCAACTGCCATGTAGTTCACGCCCAGAGAGTTGCAGATGCGGCCCGTACCCGCCTACCTTGGCGCGCATGCAGTCCTACACCATCGGTCAGGCGGCGCGTCTGCTCGGCGTCAGCCCCGACACCGCGCGCCGCTGGGCCGACGCCGGCCGCGTCGCGACCCACCGCGACGACAGCGGCCGCCGGCTCATCGACGGCCGTGACCTGGCCGCCTTCTCCGTCGAGGTGGGCCAGGGCGCCCACACCGAGGACGACGAGCCGTACACCTCGGCACGCAACGCCTTCCCCGGAATCGTCACCGCCGTCAAGCTCGGCGACGTGGCCGCGCAGGTCGAGATCCAGGCCGGTCCGCACCGGCTGGTCTCGCTGCTGACCCGCGAGGCCGTCGAGGAGCTCGGCCTGGAGGTCGGCATGCAGGCCACCGCCCGCGTGAAGTCCACCAGCGTGCACATCGACCGTACGTAGCCCGCCCCGCGCGCGGGTCACCCGGCCACCCGGCCGGAAAGGTCATCCGGCCGAAACGTCATCCGGCCGCCCGGGCCGCTCCCGTGCGGCCGTACGCCGCCACCGGCACGACTCGCCCGCCGCGCACCGCGGCACCCGCTGCCCGTGTGGCCACCGCCGCCCACACGTCGTCCCCACCCGCTCCGCCCGTCACCGGCGCGGGTCTCCACGCTGACCCGAGGAGCACCACCGTGTCCGTCGCCGTCACCCGCCGCCGCGTCGCGGCCGCCGTCGCCACCGTCGCCCTGCTCGTCCCGCTGTCCGCCTGCGGCAGCGACGACAGCAAGCAGGACGCGGCCGCACCGTCCGCCGGCGGCTCCGCCTCCGCATCGGCCGCCGGCGAGGTCAAGGCGGCCGACCTCACCGTCCTGGCCGCCTCCTCCCTCACCGACGTGTTCAAGACCGCCGGCGCCGCGTACGAGAAGGCGCACCCGGGGACCAAGGTCACCTTCTCCTTCGCCGGCTCCCAGGAACTCGCCGCGCAGGTCAAGCAGGGCGCCCCGGCCGACGCGCTGGTCACCGCCGACACCAAGACAATGGACGGCCTCATGGCCGAGACCGACGACCCGAAGATCATCGCCAAGAACCGCCTGGTCATCGCCGCCGGCAAGGGCAACCCGCACAAGATCGGCGCGCTCAAGGACCTGGCCGACACCAAGCTGAAGGTCGTCCTGGCCGCGCCCGAGGTGCCGGTGGGCCGCTACAGCAAGGAGATCCTGGACAAGCAGGGCGTCACGGTGAAGCCCGTCTCCCAGGAGCCGAACGTGCGCGCCGTCCTGTCCAAGGTCGAGCTCGGCGAGGCCGACGCCGGTCTCGTCTACAAGACGGACTCCGCCAAGTCCAAGGACAAGGTCGAGACCGTGGAGATCCCCGACGACCAGAACGCCGTGGCCTCCTACCCGGCCGCCTCGCTGAAGGGCTCCGAGAACGCCGACGCCGCTGCCGCGTTCGTGGCCTGGCTGAGCACGCCGGAGGCGCAGAAGATCCTCCAGGAGGCCGGGTTCCAGCAGCCGTAACCGCTGAGCTCCCGGTCGCCGGGAAGGAGGGACTGCCTGCGCCGGGGGGGACAGGCAGTCCCTCCGTGTCGTCGCCGCGCCCTCCGCGCCGGGCCGCCGCCGGCCGCCACCGCCCTCCCCCTCGTCCCCTGGAACCTCCATGAGCAGACTCCGTACCCGTACCCCCGTCGCGCTCGCGCTGCCCGCGCTGCTCGCGATCGCGTTCCTGCTGCTGCCGCTGATCGGGATCCTCGTCCGCACCGAGTGGGGTGAGCTGGGCGCACATCTCACCACGCCCGGTGTGGTCGAGGCGCTCAAGCTCTCCCTGCTGGTGTCCTGCTGGGCACTGGCGCTGTCGCTGCTGCTCGGCGTACCGCTGGCGTGGCTGCTGGCGCGGGTGGATTTCAAGGGCAAGGCGCTCGTGCGCTCACTGGTGCTGCTGCCCATGGTGCTGCCGCCCACCGTCGGCGGTGTCGCACTGCTGCTCGCCTTCGGGCGGCGCGGGCTGCTCGGGCCGTGGCTGGAGGACACGTTCGGCATCACGCTGCCGTTCCACACCTCCGGCGCCGTCGTCGCGGCCACGTTCGTCGCGATGCCGTTCCTGGTCATCAGCCTGGAGGGGGCGCTCGGCGGCCTGAAGCAGAGCTACGAGGAGACCGCCGCGTCGCTGGGCGCCTCACCGGTACGGGTGTTCCTCACCGTCACCCTGCCCATGGTCGCGCCCGGTCTGATCGCGGGCGCGGCGCTCACCTGGGCGCGCGCGCTCGGGGAGTTCGGGGCGACCATCACCTTCGCGGGGAACCTGCCCGGCACCACCCAGACCCTGCCGCTCCAGGTGTACCTGCTGCTCCAGGACCAGCCGGAGGCGGCCACCTCGCTGTCGCTGCTGCTGCTGGCCATCGCCATGGGCGTGCTCATCGCGCTGCGCGGCCGCTGGACCGGTACGCCCGCCGCCGCCCGTCCGCGCACTCCCGCGCCGGCGGCGGAGGATCCGGCGGCCGAACCGGAGGCGGATGCGGCGCCGGAGGCGGTGCCGGCGACGCGGACCACGGCAGCAACCTGGGCGTTGCACGCCGAGGTGACCGGTTTCAACCGGCTCACCCTGGACGCCGAACCGGGGACGACGATCGCGGTGGTCGGCGAGAACGGGGCCGGCAAGACCACGCTGCTGCGGGCGCTGCTGGGCCTGACCCCCCGCGCGCACGCCGGACTGCGGCTCGGTGACACGGAGGTGACGGCGCTGCCGCCGCACCGGCGCGGCGTGGCGTGGGTCCCGCAGGACGGTGCGCTCTTCCCGCACCTCACCGCGCTCGCCAACACGGCGTACGGGCTGCGCGCCCGCGGTGTCGCCCGTGCCGAGGCCCGCCGGGAGGCACAGGAGTGGCTGGACCGGCTGGGCGTCGGCCACCTCGCGCTGCGCAGGCCCGCGCAGTTGTCGGGCGGTCAGGCCCAGCGGGTCGCGCTGGCCCGCGCGCTGGCCGCCCGGCCCCGGCTGCTGCTCCTGGACGAGCCGCTGGCCTCGCTCGACCAGACCACGCGGGCGCACGTGCGGCACATGCTGCGCCGGCACCTGTCCGGCTTCGGCGGGGTCTGCCTGATCGTCACGCACGACCCGGTCGAGGCGGTGTCGCTGGCCGACCGGGTGCTCGTGCTCGCCGACGGCCGCGCGCTGCAGGACGCCGCGCCCGCCGAGGTGGCGCGCCATCCGCGCTCGCCGTGGGTGGCGCGGATGCTGGGCCGCAACGCCTGGACCGGGACGGTGGGACCGGACGGGCTCGCGCTCGACGGCGGCGGCCGCCTCGTCGTGGCCGACCCCTTGCCGGCCGGCGCCGCCGAGGGCGGGCGGGCGCTGGCGATCATCGCGCCCGAGGCGGTCTCCCTGCACCGCCGGCGCCCGGAGGGCAGCCCGCGCAACGTCTGGCCGGGCACCGTCCGCGAGATCACGGTCGTGGGCAGCCGGCTGCGGGTGCTGACGGCCTCGTCCGAGGCCCCCGACCTGGTAGCGGAGATCACGCCGGGCGCGGCGGCCGACCTCGGCCTCGCCGACGGCGTCGCCGTATGGACGAGCGTCAAGGCGACCGAGGTCACCCTGGTCACCCTCTGACCCCGGGCCACCACCAGGCGGGCGCAGGCCACCACCCGGCAGGCGCGGACCCGCGCTGGGGGTGGCGCCGGGTTGGCGGCGCGCGCCGCCCTGGCCTTCGTGCCGCCGGAGGTGAAACGCGGGGGCGCGCGGATCGGCGGAGGGGGGCCGTCAGGGCGGGGGCGCCGCCTCGGGCCGGGCGGGCTCGGCCGACGGCTTCGTCTCCGTCGCCGCGAACTCGCACCACACGCACTTGCCGCCGCCCCTCGGCTCCACCCCCCACCCGTCCGCCAGTTGGTCCACCAGCAGCAGGCCCCGGCCCGACACCGCCCAGTCGCCCGGCTCCCTGCGGCGCGGCAGCGCGCTGGAGGTGTCCTCGACCTCCACGCGGATCCGGCCCTCGGCCGTCAGCCGCAGCGTCACGTGGCCGTCGCCGTCGGTGTGGACCAGGGCGTTGGTCATCAGCTCGTCCGCCGCCAGTTCGATGGCGTCCGCCCGGTCGCCCGCGCCCCACGCCGCCGCCGCGGCCCGGATCAGGTGCCGGGCCACCGCCGGACCCTCCGGGTCGCCCGGGACCAGGTGCTGGCGCAGCGGGCCGCCGCCGCGCGGGGCCGGCGTACCGCGGCGGCGCAGGACGAGCAGCGCCATGTCGTCGCCGCCGCCCGCGTCACCGACCAGGTCGCAGAGCACGTCGGCGAGTTCCTCGACGTCCGCCGGCCCCTGCCGGGCGGCCTCCATGAACGCGCGCATGCCCTCCTCCGTGTCGCCGCCCGGGCGTTCGATCAGGCCGTCCGTGCACAGCAGCAGCGTGTCGCCGGGGTGCAGTTCCAAGGTGGTGACCGGATAACCCGAGCCCGTGCCGGTCCGCACGCGCGCCGGCAGGCCGAGCGGCAGCCCGCCCGCGACGGCCACCCGGTGGCAGGTGCCGTCACCGCGCCGGACCACGGGGTCGAGGTGGCCGGCGCGGACCAGCTGCACGGTCCCGGTGTTCAGGTCCACCTGTGCGTACGTACAGGTCGCGAAGCGTTCCGTCTCCAGGTCCCGCAGGAACGCGGAGGCCCGGGCCATCGCGGCGCCCGGGGTGTGCCCCTCGGTGGCGTACGCCCGCATCACGATGCGCAGCTGGCCCATCACGGCGGCCGCGTCCGTGTCGTGGCCCTCCACGTCGCCGATCATCACGCCGACCCGGCCCTCGCCGAGCGGGACCACGTCGTACCAGTCGCCGCCGATGTCCCGGCCCATCCGGGCCGCCCGGTAGCGCACGGCGATCTTCACGCCCGGGATCTCGGGGATGCGGCGCGGCAGCATGGCCCGCTGCAGCCCCTCGGCGAGGTCGTGCTCCTGCTCGAACAGGATGGCCCGCTGCAGGCTCTGCGCGATACCGCTGCTCAGCGCCACCAGGACGTTGCTCTCCTCGGCGGTGAACTCGCCCTCGCGCGTGTAGAGCAGCCCGATGGCCCCGATCACCCGCCCCTGGGCGATCAGCGGCAGGTAGACGCCGCTGCGCACGGAGAGCGGCTCGATGTACGGCCACAGCAGCGGGTAGCGGTGTTCGAACTCCTCGCGGGAGGTGAGGAAGACCGGCTGCATGTAGCGCACGGCCTCGCTCATCGGGAACGCGGCGTCGATCCGCGTGTACTCGATCTCCGGTACGTACGTACCGAGCTGTCCCTCCGCCACCAGGTGCACCCGGGCGCCGTCGACGATGCCCAGCATCACGCTGACCGCGCCCAGATGGCCCAGCGCCTCGGGGTCCTTGAGGATGTCGGTCACGTCGTTGACGGTGCGGGCGTGGGCCAGGATCGCGGTGGTCCGCTCGACGACGCCCGTCATCCGGCGCCGGCCCTCGTCGGCCTCGCTGCGGGCGCCCGGTTCGCGCGGGTCGAGGGCCGCGTCGCGGACGATCCCGATGACCCGGTACGGGCGGCCGGTGCGGTCGCGCCGGATGTGGCCCTGGATGTGGGTCCAGCGGGCGGAGCCGTCGCGACGGCGGATGCGGAAGTAGGCGCCGTACTCGCTGCGGCCGTCCTTGAGGGCCTGGGCGACGCGGGCGTCGAGCCGGGCCTCCTCGCCGGGCGGGATCCGCGTGCGCAGCCCCTCGGGCGTGCCGGCGTACTCGTCGGGGCGCAGGTCGAAGACCTCGAGAGCGGTGGGATCCAGATGCATCTGCCCGCTGTCGAGGTCCCAGTCGAAGGTGCCCATGCGGTTGAGCGCGAGGCTCAGGTCCGGCCGGGCGGGCCACTCGACCTCCTGGGCGTCCGACCTGTCGGCCATGAGCCAAGCGTCTCACCGATCCGTCCGGTGCCGCGCGCGGGAAGGGGCACGGGGGAGACAATCCGGAGCATGGAAAATCCTGAGGTCGTGGTGGAGCGCGAGATCGCGGCGCCGGCGGAGCGGGTGTGGCGGGCGATCACGGATCTGGAGGGGATGCCGGGCGTGCTGAGCGGGGTCGACGCGGTCGAGGTGCTGACCCCGGGCCCGTTCGGGGTGGGCACACGCTGGCGCGAGACGCGCCGGATGTTCGGCAAGCAGGCCACCGAGGAGATGTACGTGACGGCGTGCGACGACCGGGTACGGTACGTGGCCGAGGCCGACAACTCCGGCATGCACTACGTCTCCGAGTTCCGGCTCACGGAAAGCACCCCGGGCCGTACGACCGTCCGGATGACGTTCTCGGCGCGGCCGGCCACCACCGGGCGGCGGCCGGGCCTCTTCATGAGGCTGCTGAACCGGCTGGGGACGAAGGCGGTGGCCAAGGCCATCGCGAAGGACCTGGCGGACGTGGCGACGGCCGTGGAACGCGGCGGCCCGGTCTGAGCCGCGGGGCGGCGCTCTACGGAGCGCCGTACCGGCCCGTGGAGGTGGCCGTCGGCGTGGTCAGCCGCTTGGGTGTCGGCTTGGACGTCGGCGTGTCCGGGTTGGGGTTGGGCGGCGGGGGCGGTGAGGTCGTCGGTGGAGACGGCGACTTGGACGTCGGCGGTGGCGGTGGCGGTGGCGGCGGGACGTACCTGCTCGGGGTGGGCGACTGGGGCGCGGAGTACGTCGTCTCCGGTGGCCACGACGGCTCGGACTCCGACGGCGTGAGCGGCTCCGAAGGCGTATCGGTCACCGTCGGCGAGGGCGACGGGGACGGCGGCCGTTCCGGCGGGGTGCCCGGGGACCGGGTCAGGATCACGATCAGGGCGACGACGGCGGCGAGCGCCGCGACGCCGACGGCGATCCAGGGCCAGGACTGCCACCAGGGCCCGCCCCCGTCCGGCTCGGGCGGCGGCGGGGGCGGCTCCTGTCCTCCTCCGTCACCGCCGCCGCCCCCGGGGGGTGGCGGCGGAGGCGGCGGGGGCGGCGGGGGTTCGGGCGGGGGAGGGACTCCCGGCCGGTCGGGGGAGAGCGGGCCGGAGGGAGGTCCCGAGGCAGATCCCGACGGAGGTCCCGAGGGGGGGCCCGACGGAGGTCCCGAGGGGGGGCCCAAGGGTGGTCCCGAGGGGGGTCCCGTAGGGGGCTCGGACGCCGGTGGGCCGGACGGTTGCGTGGTCACGGGCGCTCCTTCTCCCGGTCGGGGGACATCCAGCCGCGGACGAGCCGCCGGGCCGCGTGTGCGCTGATGCCGTCGGGGCACGGACCGGGGCACCCGGGGACCTCGATCACTCCCGCGGACCATTCTGTGCGCCCCTGCGGTGGTGGCCGCAAGCGGAGGCCGCCTACCGTGGCTGCGTGAACCGGACGTCCGGGGATTCCGCGAGGGCATGGCGGGACGCCCTCGTAGCGGTACTGGCGGGCTTCGTCGTGATGACGGCGGTCGCCGCCGCCGGACTGGCGTGCGCCGGTGCGACCGGGCTGCCCGGCGGGGCCTTCCCCGCGGTGGTCGCCGCGGTCGTGGTGATGGCGGCCGGCGGCGCGGTCGACGTCTCCGGCGGGGCCGGGCTGCTGGCGGGCGCCGAGGCCTCCCTCTCGGTGCTGCCGCTGTCCGTGAGCCTGGCCGGGGCGCTGGTGACGGGCCTGTGCTTCCTGCATCCGCTGCACAACCGGGCCGTGACCACCGCCCGCGAACTCCTGGCCAGGGCCGCCCCGCTGGTGCTGTTCTGGCTCCTGGCGCTGACCGGCTGCGCCCTGTTCGCGCACCACACCTTCGGCCTGCTGCCCGGTGACTCCCCGATCGGCGAGATCGGCGAGCTCCTCGACTCCACCCCCACCGTGGGCTTCCGCGCGGACCTGCCCGCCACCCTCGGCTACGGGCTCCTGTGGATCCTGGGCCTGCTGCTGATCGCCCTGCTGGTCTCCCGGCGCGCCCCGCTGCCCGCACCGCTGGTCCGCTTCCACCAGGCGGTCCGCCCGGCCGCCTTCGCCACGGCCGCGCTGCTGCTCGCGTACGTCGCCCTGGGCGTCGTCGCCGGCCTGGTGGTGGCGGGCACCCAGGGCCATCCCGCGCGGACCCTGGCCGTACTGCTGCTCGGGCTGCCGAACCTGGTCTGGATCGCCTTCACCCTCGGGTTCGGCGGCGCCTGGCAGGGCCGCGTCGAGGGCCCGTTCGGGCTGCCGGTACCACAGGTGCTGGACCAGGTGCTGCGCACCCCCGACCTGTCCACGGTCGACGTGGGCTCGCTCGCCGGACACGACGCCCGGGCCTGGTGGCTGGTGGCCGTCGCGGCGGTCCTGCTGCCGGCCGCGGGCTTCCTGATGGCCGTACGCTCCCCCGCGCACGTACGGCTGTGGCAGCACGCCCTCCATCTGGCCGTGGCCCTGGCCCTCGCGGTCCTGACGGTGTGCCTGCTGTGCCGGGTGCAGGCCCAGTTCGGCCTGTCCCTGCTGGGCATCGGCGACGTGGACGGCCTCGGCGGCTCGGTCGAACTGCGCCCCGTGCTGTGGCGCACCGTGGGGGCGGCCCTGCTGTGGGGCGCGCTCGCCGGGTTCCTGGGCGCCCTGGCCGCCGGGCCGGTGCACCGTCGCGGTGAGGTGGAGGGCACCCCGCCGGCTCCCTCCGGTACGCCACCGCAGGGCCGTTGAACGGAACCGGGGTCCGAACATCCGTATGATCACGGACGCGGACGGGTGCACCGACGGCCCGGCCGCGCAACCGTGGAAAGGCACCCGCTGTGACCCTGCACCCGGCCGTCGAACAGGCCGACGCGCTGCTCGAACTGAAGCGTTACGACCAGGCCAGGGCCCTGCTGGCCCGCCGGCTGGCCGAGGACCCGGAGGACGTCCGCGCCTGGGTGAAGCTCGGCCGCTGCGAACTGGGCACCGACAACCCGGAACAGGCCCTCGTCGCCCTCGACGAGGCGGTACGGATCGCCCCCGAGGACACCGGTGCGCTCCACATGCGGGCCCACGCGCTGCGCCACGCCACGCACCTGGACTTCACGGAGCGCCACCGGCAGGCCGAGGACTGCCTGCGCGAGGTCCTGCGCCTGGAGCCGGAGGCCGGTTACGCGCACGCGCTGCTCGGTGAACTGCTGACGTTCACCCCCGGCCGCGGCGAGGAGGCCATGGCGCACGCCCGCGAGGCGGTACGGCTGGACCCGGAGAGCGTGGCGGCCTACACCGCGCTGTGGACCGCGTCCTGCGCCGTCTCCGACCAGGAGACCTTCTACTGGGCGCTGGAACAGGTCGCCCGCCTCGACCCGACCGACGGCCGGGCCGTGGCCCTGCTGTCCGGTCGCGAGGCCGCACGGCCCGGCACCACGGCAGCCCGGGCCGCGGAGGTGTACGCCGACGCACTCGCCGTCATCCCCGACAGCCCCGGGATGCGCCGTGGCCTGGACGCCGCCACCTACCGGCTGCTGCGCGGCGTCCGCTGGCTGGCGCTGGCCTGCCTGGCGGCCGCCGGCGTCATGATCGACGCATTCCCGGAGGCCGGCCGGGCGGTACGGGAACTGCCGGTGCCGCTCGGCAACCGGCTGTGGGTGCTCGTCGTCATGGGCGCGATCTGGGGCTTCGGCGCCTGGCGCCGCTACCGGGGGCTGCGCGCCGGCGTCCGGTTGAACGTGTGGTCGCTGGTGGGACGCAGCGGCTGGGCCCGGATCGTGGTCGGCCAGGCGGCCTGGGCGACGCTGTGCGCCCTGCTGATCTCGCAGGTGCCGTGGACCGAGCGGCTGGTGCCGCAGGTCCTGTTCTGGGCGGGGCTGCTCCCGACGCTGGCCACGCTCTGGTTCGACCGCGCCAAGCACGCCTGACCGGCCGGGGCGGCCCGGTCACGCGGGCTCAGGAACGGAACACCGGCAGCGCCCAGTCGGGCGGCGGGGGCGGCGGGCCCTCGGGCGGACGCGGGGGCCGCGGCGGCCCGGTGGCGTCCGTCCGGTCGTCGAGGGCCTCGGTCCGGCGCAGGGCCGCGATGAACTCCAGACAGCTGGACCAGCGGTCCTCGGGCGCCTTGGCCAGGGCCTTGGCCAGCACCTCGTCCACGGCGTGCGGGAGGTCGGGGCGGTGCGAGGTCAGCGGGGGCGGCGGGTCGTACTGCTGGGCCCACAGCAGGGCGATGTCGTCGTCCCGCCGGAAGGGCGGGCTGCCCGCGAGGGCCTCGTACACGACGCAGGCCAGGCTGTACACGTCGCAGCGGGCGTCGACCGGCTTGCCGGAGATCTGCTCGGGCGCCACGTAGTCCAGGGTGCCGACGAACTGGCCGACGGCGGTGAGCCCGGTCAGCGAGAGGGACTTCTTCGTGAGGCCGAAGTCGGTCAGGTAGACGTGCTCGCGCCGGTCGCTGTCGGTGCCCGCGTCGATCAGGATGTTGCCGGGCGTCACGTCGCGGTGGACCAGCCCGTGTTCGTGGGCCGCGTCGAGCGCGGAGGCGGCCTGGCCCGCGATGCCGACCGCCCGGGACAGCGGCAGCGGTCCGGTACGGGCCAGCAGACCGCGCAGATCCGGGCCGGGGACATACCGCATGGCGATGTAGAGCCGGCCCTCGAACTCGCCGGCGGCGTAGACGGGCACGATGTGCGGGTGTTCGAGCGCGGCCGCGATCACGGACTCGTGGACGAAGCGGCGGCGGAAGGTGTCGTTGCGGGCCAGCTCGGGGGCGAGCAGCTTCAGCGCGACCGTGCGGGGCAGGTCCAGGTCGCCGGGCAGGTTCAGGTCACGGGCCTTGTAGACGACGGCCATGCCGCCCCGCCCGATCTCGCTGATCACCTCGAAACCGGCGATCCGCTGGCCCGCGAGGTCCGAGGGAGGGCCGCCGGGCGGTGGGGGCGCGGTCACCCGAACTCACCCGGCCGGACGATCCGTGTGGGTTCGTGCGGGGGCGGCGGCGGGTCTCCGGTGGCGGGGGCCGTGTCCGGAGCCGGGGGCCGGGCGGGCCCGGCCGGTGCGGCGGCCGCGGGATCACCCGGCGCCGTCGCCGCGGGCATCGCCGTCGCGGGGGCCGCACCGGCGGGCTCCGGGGCGCCGGGCACCGGGTCCCGTTCGTGTTCGGCGCTGCCCGGGCCGCCGGCGACCGCCGCCACCGCGTAGACGCTGAGCCGCTGCCCGTCGCCGTACATCCAGCGGCCGCCCGCCTCGTCGTAGAGCCATACGGACTCGCCGTCGACGACCACCCCGGCGCGCAGGCCCCGGGTGCCCCGCCGGAAGGCCTCGCCGTCGGCGCGCCCGGCGGCGAGGTCGTCCGCGGCCCGCCGGTAGCGCGCCAGCGCCTCGGCGGACCGGGCGAGCAGCGGGCGCGGGTCCTCGGTGCGGGCCGGGGTCCCGGCGCCGCCGGGCGGCGGCGCCGGGACGGAGATCAGCAGCCGTCCGTCCACCCAGGCGGACCAGCCGTTGGCGCACAGGATCTCGGCCCATTCGCCGCGGCGCGCCAGCAACTGCACGGGCAGGAAGGCGTCCAGGGGCACGGTGGGCCGGGTGACGTCCGGGGCCTCCCAGGCGGGCAGGCCCTCGCGGGGGACGATGTGCGTGGGCCGGAACCCGGATCCGGGAAGGGACTCGAGGCCGGAGTCGGCGCCGGAGCCGGACCCGGACCCGGACCCGGAGCTGATGCCGGTGGCGGAACCGACACCGGAACCGGTACCGGAGGCGGAACCCACACCGGAGGCGGAGCTGTTGCCGGGGCCGGAGTGGGCGCCGGAGCCGGTGCCCGCGGGGGCGCCGGAGGAGGAGTCGGTGCCGGGAGAGGTCATCGCCTCACTGCTTTCGCATGATGGCGGGCTCGTGGCGGCGCAGCAGCCGGGCCACCACGAAGCCGCAGAGCACGGACAACAGGACCAGCATGCCGAGGTTGAACAGCCACATGCCCGGCGCGTGCGCGAACAGCGGATCGGCGGTGATCTTGCCGGGCACGATGGCGGCGAGGTCGACGGTGCCCGCCATGGCGGCCAGCGCCCACCGGGCCGGCACGAACCAGGCGAGCTGTTCGAGCACCGGGACCCCGGCCAGCTTCAGGAAGGCTCCGCAGAACACGACCTGGACGATGGCGAGGAGGACGAGCAGCGGCATGGTGACCTCCTCCTTGCGGACCAGGGCGGAGACCAGCAGGCCGAGCATCATCGCGGTGAAGGACAACAGGGCGACGGCCAGCGTGATCTCGATCAGCGGGGGCATCAGCACACCGTTGCCGCCCGGCGCGTTGAGGGGGATGCCGCCCAGCCCGACGAGGGTGAGGACGATCGCCTGGGCGACGGTGATCGCGCCGAGCACCACCACCTTCGACATCAGGTACGCCGAACGGGACAGCCCGACGGCGCGTTCACGCTGGTAGATCACCCGTTCCTTGACGAGTTCGCGGACCGCGTTGGCCGCGCCCGTCAGGACCCCGCCGACGCACAGGATCAGCAGGGCGCTCGTGGCCGTCTCGGCGGTGAGCTCGGGCCTGGCCAGCGCCCGGGCCATGGCTCCCATGACGAACGGCAGCGCGACCATGACGACGAGGAAGGTCCGGTCGGCGCTGAGCGCGGCCGCGTACCGGCGGATCAGGGTACGCAGCTGGGCGCCCCAGCTCTGGGCCTTGGGCGGCGGCGCCACGAACGGCGCCGCGTCGGGGCCGCCCGCCGTCCCGGCCGGGCGGGCGGGGGCGGCGGCCGGGACCGGCCGCCGGGCGGCGTGGGCCGCGCTGCCGGCGTAGCGCCGCTGGAAGGGCGAGGCGCGGTACTCCCCCGCCCAGTCCCGGTCCCGCTGGTTCTCGAAGGCCTCGAAGGCCTCCGGCCACTGGTCGAAGCCGAAGAAGCCGAGGGTCTTCTCCGGCGGTCCGTAGTACGCGATGCGCCCGCCCGGGGCCAGGACCAGCAGGCGGTCGCACACGTCCAGGCTCAGCACGCTGTGGGTGACGACGATGACGGTCCGGCCGTCGTCGGCGAGGCCGCGCAGCATGTGCATCACCGAGCGGTCCATGCCGGGGTCCAGTCCGGACGTGGGCTCGTCGAGGAAGAGCAGCGAGGGCTTGGTGAGCAGTTCCAGCGCCACCGAGACGCGTTTGCGCTGGCCTCCGGAGAGGCTGTGGATGGGCTGGCCGGCCCGCTGCTCCAGGCCGAGTTCGCGGATCACCTCGTCGACGCGCGCCTCCCGCTCGGCCGCGGCGGTGTCCTGCGGGAAGCGCAGTTCCGCGGCGTACGACAGGGCACGGCGGACCGTGAGCTGGGAGTGCAGGATGTCGTCCTGCGGCACCAGGCCGATCCGGCTGCGCAGTTCGGCGTAGTCGCGGTAGAGGTCACGGCCGTCGTACAGGACGCTGCCGTGGTCGGCGGGGCGCAGGCCGGTGAGCGCGCCCAGCAGGGTGGACTTGCCGGCGCCGCTGGGGCCGACCACGGCGAGCAGGCACTTGGCGCCGACGGGGAAGGACACGTGGTCGAGCAGGGTCTTGCGGCCCCGGTCGACGGTGACGGCCAGGGCCTGTACGTCGAGGGAGACCTCACCGGTGTCGACGTACTCCTGCAACTGGTCGCCGACCAGGCAGAAGTCGCGGTGGCCGATGCCGACGATGTCGCCGTCGACGACCCTGGCCCGGGTCACGCGGGAGCCGTTCAGATAGGTGCCGTTGTGGCTGCCGAGGTCGGCGATCTCGTATCCGCCGTCGACGAGGGCGAGCAGCTCGGCGTGCCGGCGGGAGACCACCAGGTCGTCGACGACGAGGTCGTTGTCGGCGGCGCGGCCGATCCGGATCGAGGCGCGGGCGGCGGTGCGGGCGGGCAGCGGGCGGACCGAGGTGGGGGCGCGGAAGGTGCCGGTGAGCGCGGGCGCGTGGACCACGGAGGGGCGTGCGCCGGCCCCGGTGTGCGCGGGGGCGCTCGGCGGGGGTGGGGGCGGCGGGGGCGGTGGTGGGGGCGCGGGCGCGGGGGCGGCCAGGACGGCGCGCGGGCCGTCGGTCACGCTCCCGAAGCGGAGCTCGCTGCCGGGCCCGACGTCCCACGCGTGGACGCGGTGGCCGTCGGCCCAGGTGCCGTTGGTGCTGTCCTCGTCCTCGACGGTCCAGTGATCGCCGTCGGGACGCAGGATCGCGTGGTGCCAGGAGACGCGCGCGTCGTCGAGGCAGATCTCGCAGAGGGGGTCGCGGCCGATGTGATACGTCCGGCCCGGGGTCATCACGGTGGAGCCCCTGTCGGTTTCCATCACGAGCTCGGGCGCGGTCGGTACGCCGGGGCGCTGGACCATGAACAGATTTTCCCACGATCCGCCCGACCCGGCATAACCGCAGGTCAGAGCCGTCTTATGGGGAATGACAACGGTCCCCGTTGCAGCCTTTGCCCCTTGGCGGAAGGTGCGCTTCACTTCACCCGTCGGAACGGAACCGAACACACGGGGGGAACGCCATGAGCGCACACGACCACGGGCACGGCGGCCGGGGCGGCGGGCACGACCACGGCGACGGACACGGCGACGGGCACGGCGACGGGCACGGCCACGCCGGGCACGCGCACGGGGTGGCCGCCGACGCCGACCGCCGCTGGCTGGCGATCGCACTGGCGCTGATCGGCTCGTTCATGGCCGTCGAGGTCGTCATCGGCATCGTGGCCCAGTCGCTGGCGCTGATCTCCGATGCCGCGCACATGCTCACCGACGCCGTCTCGATCGTGCTGGCGCTGATCGCGATGCGGCTGGCCGCCCGGCCGGCGCGCGGCGGTTTCACGTACGGCCTCAAGCGCGCGGAGATACTCTCCGCCCAGGCCAACGGACTGACCCTGCTGCTGCTCGCGGTGTGGCTGGCGTACGAGGCGGTGCAGCGGCTGCTCGACCCGCCCCGGGTCGAGGGCGGGCTGGTGCTGGTGACGGCACTGGCGGGCATCGTCGTCAACGTGGCGGCCGCCTGGTGCATCTCCCGGGCGAACCGCAGCTCGCTCGCCGTCGAGGGCGCCTACCAGCACATCCTCAACGACCTGTTCGCGTTCATCGGCACCGCCGTGTCCGGCCTGATCGTGCTGACCACCGGCTTCGTGCAGGCCGACGCCATCGCCACGCTCGTCGTGGTGGCCCTGATGGTCAAGGCCGGGTACGGGCTGGTCCGCGAGTCCGGCCGGATCCTCCTGGAGGCCGCGCCGGCCCATGTGGATCCGGACGCGGTCGGGGACCGGCTGGTCGCCTTCGGACCCGTCACCGAGGTGCACGACCTGCACATATGGACGATCACTTCCGGCCAGGCGGCCCTCTCGGCCCACGTGCTGGTGGAACCGGCGGGCGACTGCCACGCCGTACGCCGCGGCCTGGAGGAGCTGCTGCGCGACGCGTACGGGATCACCCACACCACCTTGCAGGTGGACCACGCGCAGGACGCCCTGCTCTCGGTCGGCCGGGCGGGGGACGCGGCGGACCCGCACTGCGCGCAGGCGCACGGTCCGGTGCACCACGAGGGCCCGCACCACCACTGACCCGCCGCCCCGCCGTTGCGCGGCGGGCGCCTGGGGGCAGGGATGGGGGCATGACACAGAAACGCAGCGCCGGCCTGCTCCTCTTCCGCCGCCGGCCCACGACGGCCGACCGCGTCGAGGTGCTGCTCGGCCATCTGGGCGGGCCGTTCTGGGCCCACCGCGACGCCGGGGGCTGGGGCATCCCCAAGGGCGAGTACGAGGAGGACGAGGCCCCGCTCGACGCGGCGCGCCGCGAGTTCCTGGAGGAGATCGGGCTGCCCCCGCCGCAGGGCCCGTACCTGCCGCTGGGCGAGGTGCTCCAGAGCAACGGCAAACTCGTCACCATCTGGGCGGTCGAGGCCGATCTGGACCCGGCGCTGATGGTGCCGGGGACCTTCACCATGGAGTGGCCGCAGGGCTCGGGCCGGACGCAGGAGTTCCCCGAACTGGACCGGGTGGCCTGGTTCGCTCCCCCGATGGCGCGAACTCGCCTGATCTCCTCTCAAATCCCTTTTCTGGACCGGTTGTTGGGGTTGGTGAACGATTGACCCGACCTTGACTTGCCAGCGCGCCCGGATGCGTTCACATTACAATTCATGACGAACGTCGTGCTGGTGGGAACCCTGGACACCAAGGGTGTGGAGTACGGCTGGCTGCGCGAGCGACTGCTGCGCGCCGGCGTCGAGGTCATACTGGTCGACACCGGGATCATGGGCGAACCCCGGGTGCCCGCCGACGTACCACGCGAGGTGGTCGCCCGGGCGGCGGGAACGGAACTGTCGGAACTGCGGGCGGCCGCCGACCGGGGCGCGGCCGTCACCACGATGGCGCAGGGCGCGGAGGAAACCCTCTTACGGCTGCACGCCGAGGGCCGGCTGCACGGGGTCCTCGCGATCGGCGGCAGCGGCGGCACGTCCATCGCCACCCGGGCGATGCGGGCCCTGCCCCTGGGCGTGCCGAAGGTCATGGTCTCCTCCATGGCCTCCGGGGACGTGGCGAAGTACGTCGGGTCCTCGGACATCACGATGATGTACAGCGTGGTGGACATCGCCGGGATCAACACCATCTCGGCGCCGGTGCTGGCCAACGCCGCCGACGCGGTGGCGGGCATGGCCAAGGGCTTCTCGCGGGCCTCCCGGGAGATCCGCCTGGCCCAGCTGGGCACCGGCGCCCGCCCGCTGATCGCGGCGAGCATGGCGGGCGTGACCACGGTCGGCGTGGACGCGGCCCGCGAACGGCTGACCGAACTCGGCTACGAGGTGCTGGTCTTCCACGTCAGCGGCACCGGCGGCCGCACCCTGGAATCCCTCGCCGGCCAGCGCGTCTTCACGGGCGTCCTGGACCTGACGCTCAGCGAGATCGCCGACGAGCTGTGCGGCGGCATCCTCAGCGCGGGCCCCGACCGGCTCACCGCCGCCGGCCGGGCCGGGATCCCGCAGGTGGTCAGCCTGGGCGCGCTCGACATGGTGAAGTTCGGGCCGCTGGAGACCCTGCCCGAGCAAGCCCGCCACCGCCGGGTGCGCGTCCACAACCCGTCGATCACGGTCATCCGTACGACGGAGACGGAGTGCGCGGAGCTGGGCCGGGTCGTCGCGTCGAAACTCAAAGGAGCGACCGGCCCGACCGCCGTGTGCGTTCCGAAGCGTGGACTGTCCACGCTCGGCGCGCCCGGCGGGCCCTACCATGACCCCGCCGCGGACCGCGCGCTCTTCTCGGCCCTGCGCGAGGGCTTGCGCGGGAGCGGGGCACGGCTCTACGACTACGACACACACATCAACGACCCCGCGTTCGGGCGGGCGGCGGCCGACCGGCTGCACGCCATGATCGGCGCGGTGCGGGCCGCCGCGTAGGACGGTCCGCACGGGTCGGGAACCGGCCACGGTGCGATCCGTGTCCCTGGGTGTGGTCGACCACCGCAGGGGGCGGAGATGAAGGTGTGGACGGTCCCCGGTTACACGGAGACACGGGAACTGGGATCGGGTGGCAGCGGTCGCGTGGTGCTCGCCGTGCACGAGGGGACCGGAACCCCGGTGGCGGTGAAGTACCTCAGCGACCGCCTCCGCCGCGATCCGGCGTTCGTCCGGGAGTTCCGGGCGGAGGCCCGGCTGCTGGGCGGGCTGCACTCGCCGTACGTGGTGGGGCTGTACGAGTACGTGGAGGCACCCGCCGGTGCCGCCATCGTCATGGAGCTGGTGGACGGCATCTCGCTGCGCGCGCTGCTGCACCAGGCGGGGCGGACGGACCCGGAGCCGGCGCTGGTCGTGCTCAAGGGCTCGCTGCTGGGCCTGGCCGCGGCGCACCGGGCGGGGGTCGTGCACCGCGACTACAAGCCGGAGAACGTGCTGGTCGCGGCCGACGGCTCGTCCAAGCTCGTCGACTTCGGCATCGCGGCGAACCGCGGCAGCACGCCGGGGGTGGCCGGCACGCCCGCCTACATGGCACCGGAGCAGTGGCAGGGCCGGCCGGCCTCCCCGGCGGCCGACGTGTACGCCGCGACGGCGACGTTCTTCGAGTGCCTGACCGGCCGCAAGCCGTTCACGGGGGAGAACTTCGCCGAGCTGGCCGTGCAGCACATCGAGGCGCCGGTCCCGGAGGCCGAGGCGCCGGAACCGGTACGTCCGCTGATCCGGCGGGGCCTGGCGAAGCAGCCTCAGGAGCGCCCGGAGAACGCCGAGGCGTTCGTGGCGGAGCTGGAGGGCGTGGCCGTCTCGGCGTACGGCCCGGACTGGGAGGAGCGCGGCCAGCGCAAGCTGGCGGCGCTCGCCGCGCTGCTGCCGCTGCTGTTCCCGTCGGCGGGCGGGACGGCCGCCGGGACGACGGCCGTGGCGAGCACGTCGGTCGGTGGCGGGGCGGGCTGGGCGCCCGGGCGGCGCGGCTGGCTGGCGGCCGGGGTGTCGCTGATCCTGGGCGCGGCCCTGGTGCTGGCGCAGGCATCGGCGAGCGAGGCGCCGCGCGGTGCGCTGAGCGCCTTCGCGACGACCGCCCCGACCCCGCCGGGGCCGGGGTCACCGGCGCCGGGTCCCTCGCCGTCCGCGTCCGCCGGGCCGTCGCCGTCGCTCTCCCCGAGCGCGTCGCCGTCGGCGTCGGCGTCCGCCTCCCCGTCGGCCTCCGCCACGGCGACGGCCTCGCCGCCGTACACCTCCTCGCCGCACCCGGGTGCCACCGCCACGGCGACCGTCAGGCCGTCGCCGAAGCCGCCGACCGTCACGCCGACCCCGACGCCCTCGCCGCCCGTGGTCGTCGGGTCGGTCACGGTGACGGTGCGCCAGACGGGTGTGACCACCGGACAGGCGACGGTGTCGGTGAGCGTCAAGGGCGGGCCGGTCCCGGTGGTCGTGGAGTGGTTCACCGGTGACGCGCCGGGCTCGCTGGGTGCCGCGGAGGGCACCGAGACGTTCACCTACCCCGGCGCCGGCGCGGCGCCGGTCACCCGGACGCACACCTTCACCGGCAAGGGCTGCTACTGGGGCGTGCGCGTCAGCGCCGGCGGCAAATCCTCCAGCGACCAGATCCTGACGAGGCGGTGCACGCTGACATGAGCGACGACGACTACAGCGCGACCGTCCTGGGCAGCCACTGGTTCAGCGGCCCGCCGCAGCCCCCGCAGACCGATGTCGCCCCCGACCGGGTCGAGGGGTCCGTGCTGCGCTTCGGGCCCGGGGTCACCGCGGCGATGGCGCCGCCGTTCCCGGTCCCGGTCCCGGCCGGGCCGGTACGCCCGCGCCGGCGGCGGGCGTACGGGCTGCGCCGCTACGCGCTGGCCGCCGTCGTGCTGATCGGCGTCCTGTGCTATCTGGGCTGGCAGCGCTACGGGCCCGCGGTCGCGGTGCGCGACGTGTCCGTCGGCACCGACCCGCAGGGGCCGGCCTGCGACTCCACGGCCGACGTGGTGGCCGTGGTGACCACGGACGGCCGTCCGGGGACGATCACCTACCGGTGGGTCCGCAGCGACGGCACCCGGTCGGAGGACCTGACGGAACGGGTGACGCGGGGCCAGCGCGAGGCCCGGCTGCATCTGCTGTGGACCTTCCAGGGCCGGGGCAGCTACGCGGCCCGGGCCCAGGTGGAGCTGCTGGAGCCGGTACGGCGCACGGCGGCCGTGGAGTTCACGTACCGCTGTTCGCCGTGACGCGGCCGCGCCGCCGGATGACGGCGCGGCCGGCGTCGGGACTCGGGACCGACCCGGCTGCGCGGGGCGTGCGCGCGTACGGGCGTACGGGCGTACGGGCGTACGGGCGTACGGGCGCGGTCAGCAGCGGGCGTGGGCCGTGATGTCCGCCTCGAAGGCGCCGGTCATCGCCGGGGTCACGGTCGGCCGGCAGCGCGCCACCGCCGCCAGGTAGTCCTCGGTGCTCGCCCCGGGCGGGGCGCCCGCCACCCCGGCCACCGCCTCCAGGTCCCGTTCGAAGGACACCTGCGCCGCGATCCGCGCCGCGTGCTCGATGTCGGCCGGCGTGAAGAGCTCGCTGGCCTCGACCAGGGCCGCCACGTCGACGCCCGCGCGGCCGGCGGTGTAGCGCGACCAGATCGCGGCGCGCGCCCCGGCGTCCGGGGTGCCGATGGGGATCAGGTAGTCGAAGCGGCCCGGCCGCAGGAACGCCGGGTCCAGGGAGCGGATGGAGTTGGTGGCGCACACCAGCAGCCGCTCGTCGCCGTCCCGGAACCCGGGGATGAGCTTGAGCAGCTCGTTCGTCACGCCGTGGATGCCGCCGGGCTGGGCGGGCTCGGTGCGGACCGGGGCGATCTCCTCGACCTCGTCGATGAAGACCAGGACCCGTTCCAGCTCGGCGATCCGGGCGAAGGCGCTGCGCAGGGCGGCGGCCAGGTTGCCCTCGTCGGCCAGGCGCGAGGGCAGCAGTTCGACGAAGGGCCAGCCCAGCCGGGAGGCGATGGCGCGGGCGAAGGTGGTCTTGCCGGTGCCGGGCGGGCCGAAGAGGGTGATGGCGCGCGGCGGCCGGACCCCGTGCTGCGCGGCCCGTTCGGGCTCGGCCAGCGGCAGCACGACCCGCCGCTCGATGAGGTCCTTCTCCTTCTCCATCCCGGCCACCTTGGCCCACAGGTCGGCGGGGAGGAAGCGGCCGCCGAGGTCGTCCAGCAGCCCGGCCGCCGGGCCGTGCAGCGGCTCGGTCTTCTCGAAGTAGGCGACGGCGGGCTGGCGGGTGTAGCCGGCGTTGAGCAGGCCCTCGCCGAGCAGGTCCTCCTCCGGCAGGACGTACGCGATCCGCCCGACGCGGGCGGCGATCAGCCGGCGCTCCAGCTCCACGAGGAGGGCGCTGGCCAGACCGCGGCCGCGCCAGCCGGAGGAGATCGCGATCCGCATCACCCAGGCCCGCTCCCCCGAGACGCAGGCGAGGGCCGCGCCGATCGGCACGCCCTGGTGCACGGCGACCACGGCGGGCTGCCGGCCGGTGAGGGCGCTGATGCACTCGGCGAGGGAGAAGACGGACTCCTGGCCGAGTTCGGCGGTGGTGTCGATCAGGTGGACGACGGCCGCGAGATCGCTCTCGCGGTAGTCGTGGATGAGCCAGTTCACGGCGGTACCGCCCCTCGTTCGTTCCTTGCGGCGAGGCTAGGGGCGGCGGCACCGGACGATCACGCTCCGTCCTGCACAACAGCCGGTCGGGAAACCGTCCGTGTCGTCCATAGACTGGTGGCTTCCGCCCGCGCCGCCCACCGAGGACCCGATCCCTTTCATGGCTTCCGACATATCCGACACACCCAACTCCCGTCGGCGGCTGGTGTGGCTCATACCGGTCCTCTGGACGCTCATATCCGGGCTCTGGGGGCTGTCCCGGCAGCACAGCGTGTGGCGGGACGAGGCCGCGACCTGGCAGGTGGCCACGCGGTCGGCCGGTGAGATAGGGCACATGCTGGGCCAGGTCGACGCCGTCCACGGGCTGTACTACCTGCTGATGCACGGGGTGTTCGAGGTGTTCGGGGCGACTACGACGGCACTCCGGCTGCCCTCGGTGCTCGCCATGGCGGTGGCGGCGGGCTGCGTCGGGGCGATCGGGTCCCGGCTGGCCGGCTTCTGGGCGGGCCTGGGCGGCGGGCTCGCCCTCGCCCTGCTGCCGGCCGTGCAGTTCTACCTGCAGGAGGGCCGGCCGTACGCGCTGGTGGCAGCCGGGGCGGGGGTCTCGACGCTGGTCCTGGTGACCCTGCTCGAGGGGCGCGGCGGGCGGGCGCGCTGGGCGGCGTACGCGGGCGTGGTGCTGGGGTGCGCGCTGCTGAACTGGCTGTCGCTGCTGATCCTGCCCGCGCACGCGGTGACCCTCGCCTGGGTACGGGCGGGGCGCGCGGTGTGGCTGCGCTGGGCGGTGGCGTCGGCCGCCGCCGTCGCCGGGGCGCTGCCGCTGGTCCTGTTCAGCCGGAGCCAGTCCGACCAGGTGTCGTGGATACCGCCGCTGACCTGGCACATGATGATCGGGCCGGCGATCCTGCTGGCGATCGGGGGCCTCGGGGCGTGGCTGGACCGGCCGCGGGCCGGCCGGCTGTCGGCGGCGGCGGTCGGCCTGCCGCTGCTGGCGGTGCCGCAACTGGCGCTGGCCGGGGTGTCGCTGGCGCAGCCGCTGTTCCTGGACCGGTACGTACTGTTCAGCCTGCTCGGGCTGGCGCTGCTGATCGGTGCGGGGCTGGCCGCGGCGGTCCGGGCGGCGGAGCCGCGGTTCCCGAGGGCGGCGGCGCTGCTGGTGCCCGCGGTGGTGGCCGTGGCGGTGGTGGCGCTGCTGCCGCAGTCGCTGGCGAAGCGGGCTCCGGCCAGCCGGGTGGACGACGTCCTGGCGGCGGCCGGCATCGTGGACCGGCTGAAGGCGCCGGGTGACGCGGTGCTGTTCGTCCCGGCGGCGCGGCGGGACACCGCGCTGGTCTCGCCGCGGGCCTTCACGGGGGTGACGGACATCGCGCTGGCCCTCGGCCCGGTGGAGTCGGGAACGCTCAAGGGCGAGGAGGCGGACCCGGCACGGATCCGCGACGCGATGCTCGCGCAGCGCCGGATCCTGCTGGTGACGGACGCGGCGAAGGTGGCCAGGCCGGTGTCGGCCGCCCGGGACCGGATGAAGACGGCCGTGCTGGCGGAGCACTTCACGGTGATCGAGGACCGCCAGGAACGGGGCCGTCGCGTGACGCTCTACACCCGCAAGGACTGAGCAGCGCCACCGCACGGGCGGCCCGCGCCCGCGCCCGCGCCCGGTGCCTTGCCCGGTCCCGGTCCCGGTCCCGGTTCCGGTTCCTCGATTCACAGGGGATTCCCAGGAAACCGGAACCCTGCGTCACAGGTTCGCGCGGCAGGGTCGGAACATGATCCACGGCGAGTTCGACCGACAGGCCCGGCGCACCGGGCGCATCGCCCTGGCGATGGCCACCGTGTCCGCGCTGCTCACGCTGGACGTCTGCGAGGCGGCCGCGACTCCCCCGATGGGCATCACCAGACAGGCGACGGCGGACGCGGTCTCGGCCCGGGTGGGCGCGCTGTTCGCGGGCGGCCTGGACGGCGGCCACTTCTGCACCGCCTCGGTGGTGCGCAGCGGCGGCCGGGACCTGATCGCCACGGCGGCGCACTGCCTGAACGACCCGGGGAACACGGTGTTCGCGCCCGGCTACCGCGACGGCTCGGCGCCGTACGGGGTCTGGGAGCTGACCTCCGTGTACGAGGACCCGAGCTGGGACCGGGAGGAGAACCCGGACGCCGACATCGCCTTCGCCGCGCTCGCCCCGCTGGACGGGACACGGATCGAGGACGTGGTCGGCGGTTTCCCGGTCGCCGCCGACCAGCCCGGCGGTGTGCCGGTGACCGTCGTCGGCTATCCCAGTACCGCCGACGCCCCCCTGACGTGCTCCAACGACACGTCGATGGAGAGCGGGACGCAGCGCCGGATCGGCTGCCCGGACCTGCCGGGCGGCACCAGCGGCAGCCCCTGGCTGGTGGACGGGGCGCTGGCCGGGGTGCTCGGCGGCTTCGAGGGCGGCGGCACGGATCCCGACATCTCCTACAGCGCCGTCATGGGTGGCATGGCGCAGGACCTCTACCGCCGGGCCGCCGCCGGCGACCCGGTCACGGAGACTCCGGAGGCCTGACAGCGGGCCCGGCGGTCACGGCGGTCCGGGAGGTCAGCGCGGTGAGGGCCGCGTGGAGGGGGGCGTCGCCAGGCGGGTACGCGGGCCAGCGCGCGCCGATGTGGCCGTCGGGCCGCACGAGGAGCGCGCCGCCGGGGCCGAGTCCGGCGCGGCCCGCCCACTGCGCCGGCAGGGCCTCGATCCGCAGCGGCCACGGCGCCCCGTCGGCCGCCGGCACCCAGCGGGCGGGGTCCGGGGTGAACAGGGTGAACCACGCGCCGAGGGCGTCGAGCGTGGAACGGCCGGGGGCGAGCCAGAGGTGGGGCATGCGGTGGCCCGGCTCGGCGCGGGGGACGTAGTCCGTGCCCCCGTCCGTGCCCCCGTCGCCCGCCGCGGACGCGGACCCCGCCCCGGACGCCTCCGGGGCGGCGCCGTCGGTGAGGACGGCGGCGGAGCGGTAGGTGACGCCGAGGACGAGGCCGAGCTGCGCGAAGTACCGCTCCGCCCAGGGAAGCTCGAACCGCCCGGCGGCCGCGTCGTCCGACCGGAGCTGGTCGCGGCGCCGGGCCAGCACCCCGAGCAACAGCTCGGCGTTGGCCACCGCCTGGCGCAGTGTGCGGTGGGCGACGGGTTCCCGTTCCGTGGCGTAGGTGGCGAGCAGTTCCGGCCCGGCCCACCCCCGCAGGACGCCCGCCAGCTTCCAGCACAGGTTGTGCACGTCGGCGACGCCGGTGTTCATGCCGAGGCCGCCGATCGGGGGGATCGCGTGGGCGGCGTCGCCGGCCAGCAGGATCCGGCCGTTCCGGAAGCGGTCGGCGACGAAGGCGTTCATCGCCCAGTGCTGGACGCGCAGCACCTCGGGCCGTACGCCGTCGTCGGGGCCGAGGGCACGTGTGACGAGAGCGGCCCAGTCCGCGTCCCCCGCGCCCTCGGGCGTGGGACCGAACCAGAACCAGCCGCCCTCGGGGTGGACGGGGCCGAACGAGCCCAGCGGGGTGAAGTAGACCCCGGCGGGCTGCAGGGCGCCCCAGTGGCCGAGGTCGGCGTCGAAGACGACGGTGGTGAAGTCCCCCAGCCGCCCGGGGCCGGCGGTGCCGATGGCCAGGTGCTGGCGGACGGTGGAGTTCGCGCCGTCGGCGGCGAGGACGTAGCGGGCGCGCACGCGGGTCCGCACGTCGGTGGCGCGGTCGACGAGCACCGCGACGACTCCCTCGCCGTCCGCCTCCTCGGTGAGTTCCACGAGTTCCGTCCCGAACCGGACCGGTGCCCGCGCCGCCGCGAGCAGCGTGGGCTCCAGCCGGTCCTGCGAGGTGAGCACACCGGTCACCGGGCTCTCGGGCACCGGCGCGGCGACCCCGACCATCGCCTCCGTGGCGAAGTCCTCGCCGCGCAGGGTGTCGCGGAAGCGGATGCGGCCGTACGCGGGGGCGAAGGCGTTCGCCGCGACGGTGCCGGCGAGACCCAGCTGGCGGAAGACCTCCATCGAGCGGACGTTGACCAGCCGGGACCGCGGGAAGGGGGACAGCTCGGTGCGCTTCTCGACCAGCAGGGCCCGGACGCCCCAGCGTTCCAACAGCGCGCGGGCGGTCAGTCCGACGGGCCCGCCCCCGACGATCAGTACCGGTACCTCTTCGTCCGCTACGGGCATACCGCGCTCCCGGTGGCCTGAACCGTCATGCCGATCAATCTCGCGCAGGCGGTGCCCGCCCGCAACGCCCCCGCCCCGGGGTACGCCCGAACGGGTCAGTCGGCGGCCTGCGAGGCCGCCGGGACGTGCGGGAGGTCCGCGACGTCCGGGGCCTGCGGGGCCTGCGGGGCCCGCGGGGCCTCCGGGACCTGCGGGGCCTCGAACCAGGTCGGCTCGTCCCGCGCGGCCCGGTGGATGCGCTCCAGGGCGAAGGGGTGCAGCGGCGGCAGGTCCTCGACGTCGAACCAGGCGACCTCCAGCGACTCGGCGTCGTTGACCATCGCCTCGCCGCCGACGGCCCGGCAGCGGAAGGTGGTGTCGCTGAACTGCACCTCGTCCCCGTTGGGATAGGTGAACGGCTCCAGCATCTGCACCAGCACCACCCGCTCGGGTACGCAGTGCACGGCCGTCTCCTCGAAGACCTCGCGCACCGCCGTCTGGGCGGGCTGCTCGCCGGGCTCGGGGATGCCACCGATCACGGACCACTCGCCGGTGTCCGCGCGCCGGCCGAGCAGCACCCGGCCCCGGTCGTCGAAGACGATGGCGGTCACTCCGGGCAGCACCAGGAGCTGGTGCCCGGCAGTGGCTCGGATCCGGAGGATGAAATCGGGCGTGGTCATGCCCCCGACCTTACGGCCCCGCCGTGGCCCCGGACGCCGTCCGGGGCCCGTACGCGGGAGGTCAGGCGCGGGTGCGGATCCGGCGGACCAGCACCCAGCCGAGCCCCCCGGCCGCCACCGCGAGCAGGACGTACTCCGGCAGCGGGCCGAGGCGGGTGGCCGGGGTCTCGGTGGAGCGCAGCGGGATCTCGGCGACCAGGGCGTCCGGGGTGAACATCCTGGTCTGCTGGACGATCCGGCCGTCGGGGCGGATCACGGCGCTGACGCCGCTGGTGACCGGGACCAGGACGGTCCTGCTGTGCTCGACCGCGCGGATCCGGTCCATGGCCAGCTGCTGGTAGGTCATCTGGCTCAGGCCGAACGTGGCGTTGTTGCTCGGTACGGCGATCACCTGCGCGCCGGCCCGGACGGTGGAGCGCACCGCGTCGTCGAAGGCGGCCTCGAAGCAGGTGACCATCCCGACCCGGCTGCCCGCCATGGCGAAGACACCGGGCTCCTTGCCGGGGCCGAAGTCGCGGCGCACCCGGTCCACGTCCGCGCTGAAGATCCGTACGACGGAACGCATCGGGATGCGCTCGCCGAAGGGCTGGATCTTGCGCTTGTCGTAGGTGGCGGTGGGGCCGGCGACGGGGTCCCACAGCAGCATGGAGTTGCGCAGCGGACCGGTCGGCGGCTCCAGCACGGACCCGATCGCGACGGGGACGCCGATGTCCTTGACCGCGCTGTCGATGACGCCGTACGCGTCCGGCTGGGTGTAGGGGTCGAGGTCGGAGGAGTTCTCCGGCCAGACGACGAAGTCGGGCTCGGGCACCTTGCCGGCCCGGACGTCCTCGGCCAGCTGCCGGGTGCGGTTGGCGTGGTTGTCCAGGACGGCCCGGCGCTGGGCGTTGAAGTCCAAGCCGAGCCGCGGCACGTTGCCCTGGATGACGGCGGCGACGGCGGTGCCGTCCTCGGCCGCGTCCGAGACCAGGGGGCGCGCGGCGAGGGCCGCGCCGACCGGTGCGGTCACGCTGAGCGCGGCCACGACGACGCCGGCCGTGACGCGGTCCGGCCGGGTACGGGCGAGGCGCAGGGCGTCGTAGAGCCCGAAGCCGCACAGCGCGAGCGCGAACCCGAGCAGGGGGGTGCCGCCGGCGGCCGCGAGCGGGGTGAAGAGCCCGTCGGCCTGCCCGAAGGCGAGCTTGCCCCAGGGGAAGCCGCCGAACGGGACGCGGGCGCGCAGGGCCTCCCCGGCGATCCAGACGGCCGCCGCCCACACCGGCCACGCGGGGAGCCTGCTGACGAGCGCGACGCCGAGTCCGGTGAGGCCGATGAACAGGGCCTCGACGCCGGCCAGGGCCAGCCACGGCACCGGGCCGACCTCCTCGCCGGTCCACACCAGCAGCGGCAGCATGAAGCCGAGGCCGGCGAGCAGGCCGAGGCCGAACCCGGCGCGCGCCCGGCGCCCGTACAGGCAGCCGGCGAGCAGGGCGAGGGCGAACGGCGCGAGCCACCACAGGGGGCGGGGCGGGAAACTCAGGTAGAGGAGCACACCGGCGAGCGGCGCGAGGACGGCGCGCAGCAGGCCGGCCGGAACGGCCCGGAGCCTTCGAAGGGCCCGGAGCGCGCGGTGTTCGCCGGGGGCGGCCGGCTCGGCGCTGGGGGTGCTCTCGTCCACGCGGGTGACGCTGCTGCTCATCTGCGGAGTGTACGTCTCCGGCCCGTGGACTCAGCCCGCGAGTGCGCGCAGATGCGTACGGATGACCCGGACGGCGTTCTCGGCGTCGTCGACCGTGACGGTGAACAGCTTGCCGTCGCCGAGCAGCAGCTCCACGCCCTCGCCGCGGCGGACGATGACGGCCGTGCCCTTCTCGGGGCGCCAGCGGTAGCCCCAGCCGCCCCACTGCTGCGGGGTGATCCGGGGGACGAACTCGGCGGCGGCCACGTCGGCGAGCTTGATGGTGCGCCGGGGCAGCCCGATGTGCCCGCAGCGCACGTCCATGGCCTCGGCGTCGATGGTCACGGCGACGTGGACGAAGGCCAGGGTGCCGTAGAGGACGAGCAGCCCGGCGGCCAGGCAGCCGAAGACCGACATGGCGAGGGGGACGATCCCGTTGTGCCAGGTGGAGGCGACGGCGAGCTGGATGCCGAGTGCGACGAACGCCGCACCCGCCGCGGCGAGCAGCCACTGCACGCGGTTGGAAGCACGGCCGGTCCAGAGCGGACCCGGGGGGTGATCCGTCATGCTCAGCAGCGTACTCACGTTCCGCACGCGCGCCACCGTCCCGGACCGGCAGGTGCCGGACGGCGCGGGGCGCTCCGCGCGCGGGGGCCCTGGCGGTCGCGCGGGGCTCACCGGTGCGGGGCCGCGGCCTCGGCTTCGGCCCGCTCCGGGGTCAGGGCGAGCCGGTGGCCGGTGAAGGCGGCGCGCAGGCGGCGGTCGTGGGTCACCAGGACGAGGGTGCCGGTGTAGTGGGCCAGGGCAGCCTCCAGGTCTTCCACCACGGCCGGGGCGAGGTGGTTGGTCGGCTCGTCCAGCAGGAGCAGGTCGAGCGGGGTGTCGACGAGCCGCGCCAGTTCCAGCCTGCGGCGCTGGCCGGCCGAGAGGGCGCGGACGGGCCGGGTCAGGTCGGCCCGGGTCAGCAGGCCGAGCGCGGTGACCCGGTCGGCGTACTCCGGGCCGAAGGCCTCGGGTACGGAGCGCCGCTCGTGTGCCCAGGGGTCGTCCTGGCGCAGGAACCCGATGCGCTGCGGTACCCGGAACGCCCCGTGGGTGGCCTGCGTCTCCCCCGCCAGCAGGCGGAGCAGCGTGGTCTTGCCGGCCCCGTTGGGCCCGGTGACCAGGAGCCGTTCACCGGGGCCGAGCCGGAACGACACCGGCGCGAGGCGGCCGGGGAGGGCCAGCGCGTCGACGTCGACGGCGACGCGGCCGTCGGCGGCGGTGCCCGTACCCGTGCCCGTACCCGTGCCCGTGATCGCGCTCGTACTCGTGCTGAAGCGGCCGGTGAAGCGCAGCGGCTGCGGGGGCGGGACCGGGTTCTCGCGCAGTCGATCCAGCCGTTCGCGGGCGTTGCGGATCCGGCCCATCGCGCCGTGGGCGCGGGAGCGGGCCCGGAAGGCACCGGCCCCGCTGAAGCCGCGCGGCAGCTTGCGCGGGATCCCGGCCAGGCTGACGGTGTTCGTCTCGGCGAGCCGTTCGGCGTGCCGGGTCCGCGTGCACCACTCCTCGTACTCCCGCTCCCAGCGGGCGCGTTCGGCGGCGCGGGCGGTCAGGAAGCCGGCGTAGCCGTTGCCGTAGCGGTGCAGGGCGCGGCGGTCGTGGTCCACCTCCAGGACCGTGGTCGTGACGCGGTCGAGGAAGAGCCGGTCGTGGGTGACGGCGACGAGCGTGCCGCGGTGGGCGCGCAGGTGGTCCTCCAGCCAGCCGACGGCCTCGTCGTCGAGATCGTTGGTCGGCTCGTCGAGCAGCAGCAGTTCCGGTTCGGCAGCGAGGGTCGCCGCGAGGGCGAGCCGGGAGCGCTGGCCGCCGGACAGGGTGCCCAGCCGGCGCTCCGGGTCGAGCGCGGCGCGCTCGCCGAGGCGGCGCAGCGTGGTCGCGACCCGGCGCTCGGCGCCGTGTCCGCCGCGGGTGTCGTAGGCGGTCAGCAGGTTGTCGTACGCGGCGAGTCCGTCCGGGCCCGCCCGGTCCAGCCCGGCCTCGGCGGCGCGGATCGCGCGTTCGAGGGCGCGGAGGTCGGCGAGCGCGAGGTCGATCGCGTCGCCGACGCGGGCGGTGGCGGGCAGGTCGAGGGTCTGGGCCAGGTGGCCGACCCCGCCGGGGGCGAGGACGGTGACCTGTCCGTGGTCGGCGCGTTCCCGGCCGGCCAGTAGGCGGAGCAGGGTGGACTTGCCGGAGCCGTTGTCACCGACGACACCGACCCGTTCGCCGGGCCGGACCGTGCAGCTGACGCGGTCGAGGACGACGTGGGTGTCGTAGCGCTTGGTGACCTCGGACAGGACGATCTGGGTGGCGGCGAGTGGAGTGCGCAAGCGCGGTTCCCTTCGTGGGCGACAGACGAGGAGGCGAGCGAGACGATACGTCTCGTCTCGTTTCGTAGGTAAAAATAGCGGCGTGGCGGGCACCGCGCAATACGATTCGTCTCGTCAGTCGACCTGAGCGTGGTGATCGGCCCGGACTCCGCCCCCGTACCGGCCCGCGGCGCCGGGCGCACCTCCCAGCGGCAGCCGGGAGAGCCGCGGGCCGGGCGTGACCGTGACGGCAGGGCCTAGACCAGGGCCTGGTCGTCGGTGGTCACCGGACCGGTACGCCCGCCAGCAGCTGGCCCTCGGCGTAGCGCAGGGCGGCCGCCGGGATCTGCGACGCGCGGCCGCTGAGCAGGACGGTGAGGCCGCCGGTGGGCGGCAGCCCGGGCTCCGGGCTCGCGCCGATGCGGCGCAGCGCCTGGAGGGCGACCGGCTCGGCGGACCCGTGGAACACGAGGTCGGCTCCCCCGGTCCGCGGCGCGAGCGCGGCGCGGATGGGCTCTTCGACGAGCTCGTAGTGGGTGCAGCCGAGCACCACGTCGGTGACGTCGGGCGGGGTCAGCTCGGCGGCCGCGGCGACGGCCCGGGCGATCGCCTCGTCGTCGGCGTACTGGACGGCGTCGGCGAGCCCGGGGCAGGGCACCTCGGTGACGCGGGCCCCGGCGGCGAACTCGCGGATCAGTCCGCGCTGGTACGGGCTCCCGGTGGTGCCCGGGGTGGCCCAGATCGCCACCCGGCCGCCGGCGGCCGCCGCCGGCTTGATCGCCGGTACGGTCCCGATGACCGGGATGCCGGGCTCCAGCGCCGCGCGGAGGGCGGGCAGGGCGTGCACGGAGGCGGTGTTGCAGGCGACGATCAGCGCGTCCGGCGCCTGCGCGGCGGCCGCCCGGGCGACGGCCAGCGCCCGCTCGGTGAGGTCGTCGGGCGTACGGGGGCCCCAGGGCATCCCGTCGGGGTCGGAGGAGAGCACCAGCTCGGCGTCCGGCCGCAGCCGCCGCATCGCGGCGGCCGCCGGGAGGAGGCCGATCCCGGAGTCCATGAGGGCGATCTTCACCTGGTCACCTTAGTCGACGCCCCCGATTCCCCGTGCCGGACCCCGCCATCCGCCGCGGATCGGCACCCGCCGCCGGCGCCACGCGGACGCACCGGGCAGCCGCCGGGTGCGGGACAGGGGGCCGTCGGGTGGGCAGACTTCCGCCATGGGGCTCCTCACCGCGGCCGCCGTCGCGGCCGTCGCCGTCTGGCTCTGGCTCACGCTGGGGCAGGGCATGTTCTGGCGGACCGACGTGACGCTGCCCGCGCGGACCGCGCCCGCCCGGTGGCCGCGGGTGGCCGTCGTCGTACCCGCCCGGGACGAGGCGGCCGTCCTCCCGCGCAGTCTGCCGTCACTGCTCGCGCAGGACTACCCCGGCGAGGCCGAGGTGTACCTGGTCGACGACGGCAGTACGGACGGCACCGGCGAGCTCGCCCTGCGGCTGGCCCGCGAGCAGCCCGGCCTGCCGCTGACCGTCCTGCACCCCGGCGACCCGGCGCCCGGCTGGACGGGCAAGCTGTGGGCGCTGCGGCACGGGATCGCGTACGCCCGTACCGCGCACCCCGCCGGCGAACCGGAGTACCTGCTGCTCACCGACGCCGATATCGCCCACGAACCGGACAGTCTGCGCGAATTGGTCGCGGCGGCGGCCTCCGGCGGCTTCGACCTCGTCTCCCAGATGGCCCGGCTGCGCGTCGCGAGCTTCTGGGAGCGGCTCGTCGTACCGGCGTTCGTGTACTTCTTCGCCCAGCTCTATCCGTTCCGCCGGATCAACCGGCCCTCCGGCCGGACCGCCGCCGCGGCCGGCGGCTGCGTCCTGCTGCGGACCACGACCGCCGTCCGCGCGGGCCTGCCCGAGTCGATCCGGCAGGCCGTCATCGACGACGTCTCGCTCGCCCGGGCCGTCCGCGGGTGCGGAGGCCGGATCTGGCTGGGGCTGGCCGAACGCGTGGACAGCATCCGCCCGTACCCGGGGCTGAAGGACCTGTGGCGGATGGTGGCGCGCAGCGCGTACGCGCAGCTGCGCCACCAGCCGCTGCTGCTGGCCGGTACGGTCGCGGGCCTCACGCTGGTCTACCTCGTCCCCCCGGTCGCGCTGTTCGCGGGCCTGGCCGCCCACCGGCCCGCCGCCGCGTGGGCGGGCGGGGCCGCCTGGCTGCTGATGGCGGGGACGTACCTGCCGATGCTGCGCCACTACCGCCAGCCCGCCGCGCTCGCTCCGCTTCTGCCCCTGACCGCGTTCCTGTATCTGCTCATGACCGTCGACTCGGCCGTGCAGCACTACCGGGGACGCGGGGCCGCGTGGAAGGGCCGTACCTATGCCCGCCCGAGCGACGCCTGAATCCTGCCGGAAGGTATCTGATGTTTCATCAGACGAGCATCACCCGAGGTCACAGCGGTGTGACAGCACGTCAGGGGCGGTTCGGCACATGAGTACGAGTCATCCCAAGCGGGGGCGGAAGTGATGAATCGTGCACGTGAACGTGAAGTGAAAGGTGTGGTTCTGACCTGCGAATATGCAGGTCAGAACGGTGTTGACGACTCCTTGCTATGGACCCGGTGAATTCGTGGGCTTAACTTATGACCCATGACCTCCCCCCGCTCCACTTATGGCGGCGGTTACTACTCCGCGCCCTCCTTCCCGGACACCCCCATCTACGACTCCCTGGTCGCAGAACGGGGCACCCCGCAGATCGCTCCGATCCGCGTGCCGGCCGCCTACGAACCCGCGAACAGCGGCTACTCGAGCGGTGGCTACCTGCCCGCACTCCCCGCCGCGCTGCCGGCCCTGCCGTCGGGTCCGTCCCCGGCCCCGCAGGGCGCTCCGGCCTACGGCTACCCGTACCAGCAGCAGGCCCAGAGCCACGCGCCGCTGCAGCACGCGCCCGCGCCGTACATCCCGCAGCAGGCGCAGCAGCCGCGCCCGGTGGCGGTGAACACCGGCTACGAGGCCATGCGCCCGGCCGCGCCGCGCCCGATCGCGGCCCCGGCCCCGGTCCCGTCCGGGATGACCTCGACCGCGCCGACCGGCATCCCCACGGGCATCCCCGCCTATCAGGACCAGTACGGCCGCCAGTACCCGGGCCGGGGGTACTGACCCTGGGCACTGATCGACACGCGTAGGAGGTCGGTGGGGGCGCCTGGCAGGATGCCCCCATGGCGAACTTGCATGTAGAGGCACTCCACGTCCATCCCGTCAAGTCGGTGGCGGGCATCGCCCCCGACGAGGTGGCCGTGGAGCCCTGGGGTCTGTCCGGGGACCGGCGGTGGGCGCTGGTCGATCCCTCGGGCACGGCCCTGACCCAGCGCCAGCAGCCCCGCATGGCCCTGGCCTCGGCCCGCCCGCTCACGGACGGCGCCCTCGCGCTGTCCGCGCCCGGTATGCCCGATCTGGTGGTCGAGGTGCCCGCGCCGGGCCCGCTGGAACCCGTCGAGCTGTTCGGGAAGAAGGTCGAGACGGTGCTGGCGGCGACGGCCGCCCACGACTGGTTCAGCCGGTACCTGGGGGTCCCGGCCCGTCTCGTGCACCTGGACGACCCGGCCGTACGCCGGCCCATCGACCCGGACTACGCGCTGCCCGGCGAGACCGTCAGCCTGGCCGACGGCTACCCCCTGATGGTGGCCACCCTCGCCTCGCTGGACGCGCTCAACGCGCTGATCGCCCAGGGGGACCACCCGGAGGAGGGCCCGCTGCCGATGAATCGTTTCCGTCCCAATGTGGTCGTCTCCGGCGGCACCGCCTGGGACGAGGACCGCTGGGAGCGGATCGCCATCGGCGGCGTCGTCTTCCGCGGGCCCAAGAACTGCGGGCGGTGTGTCATCACCACCACCGACCAGGCCACCGCCGTGCGCGGCAGGGAGCCGCTCAAGACGCTCGGGCGGCACCGCCGTATCGGGAAGAAGCTGGTGTTCGGGCGGATGCTGATCCCGATGGGTACGGGCACGGTCCGGGTCGGCGACGAGGTACGGATCCTGGCCGCGGGCCAGGAGTGAATCGCGCCGCGTGAAATCCCGCCGTGACCATCGCGGCGCGTGAATCCCGCCGGGTGAATTCCCGGGCCTTTCGCGGAACTCCGGCCCGGAGCGGGAACCGGCGGACCCGGCGGGACCGTTGAGTTCGTCGGGGCGCCGTACACCCGCTGTTCCGGCTGACCACCGGATCGGGTGACCGGGGGCCCGCACGGCCCCGTATGCGCGTGAACGGGGCATGGGGAGGCTGGGACGGCAGAAAACGTCAGGCAAGGGGGTGCCCGACCGTGCGGACAGCAATGGGAGTGTGGCGTTGGCGGCGCAATCCGCTGCGCCGGGCGTGTGACCGGTTCGAGGCCTGGGTGGCCTTCACCGCGCTGGTGTGCGTGCTGGTGGTCGCCCCGGCCGTCGGCTGCGCGGCCGGCCTGCGGGTGGACGCCACGCTGCAGCGGGCCGCGCGCGAGCAGCGGACGGAGCGGTATCTGGTGCCGGCGGTCGTGGTCCGGCCGGCGGCGGACCGGGAGGACACGGCGTCCGCCGGCCCCGCCGGGCCGCGGCAGGGGCCGGAGCGGACGCGGGTCGTGGCCGCGTGGACCGCGCCGGACGGCAGCGCGCACCAGGGCACGGTGCCGGCGGCGGAGGAACCGCCGCGTCCCGGCGACCGGTTCCGGATATGGACGGACACCGCGGGCCACCTCGTCGGCCGCCCGCTCGACGCCTCGACCGCCGTGTTCCACGCGGTCGTCGCGGGTGCGGCGGCCGCGCTGGGCACGGCGGCCCTGGCGGACACGGTGCGGCGCCTGGTCGTACGACGGCTCATGCATCGGCGGTACATACGACTGGACCGGGCGTGGGCGGCGGCCGGACCCGACTGGGGCCGTGCGGGCGCGGGCAGCTGACCTGGCGTCTCATCCGCCCCCGGCGCGCTACGGTGGGGCGGGCGACCCGGTCGCTTCGGCAACACGAGTACCAGGGTGGGGGCACGGCAGCACATGGCTCAGGGCACGGTGCAGGTGACGCACGGCGGGTCCTCGCGGTGGCGCCGCCGCTCGGGCGAATATCCGACGCTGACCGCCGCGCTGGCCGCCGCCGGGGACGGGGACGTGCTGTCCATCGCCCCGGGCACGTACCGCGAGAACCTGGTGCTGCGTCATGCCGTCACCCTGCGCGGACCGCAGGGCGCGGCCGGTGCGGTGCGGATCGCCCCGCCCGACGGGGTCGCCCTCACCGTGTACGCCTCCGCCGTCGTCCAGGACCTGCAGCTGGAGGGGCAGGACGGGGCGGCGCCCGCGCTGCTCGTCGAGGACGGCGCGCCCGAGCTGACCGATCTGCGGGTGAGCACCCGCTCGGCGGCCGGCATCGAGGTGCGCGGCGCCACGGCCCGGCCGGTGGTGCGCCGGTGCACGGTCGAGAACCCGGCCGGGGTCGGGATCGCCGTGGCCGACGGCGGCGGCGGGGTGTTCGAGGAGTGCGAGGTGGCCGCGGCCGGCCAGACCGGCGTCGTGGTGCGCGACGGCGCCCACCCGCGGCTGGAGCGCTGCCGGATCCACCACACCACCGGCGCGGGCATCGCGGTGACCGGCGAGGGCTCGGGGCTGGAGGCGTTGGGCTGCGAGGTGTACGAGATCCGGGGGGCGGGTGTGCAGGTCGCCCAGCGGGCGGCGGCCCGGCTCACCGACTGCTCCGTGCACCGCACGACCGCCGACGGGGTCACCCTCGACACGGACGCGGTGCTGGCGCTGACCGGCTGCGACATCCACGACATCCCCGAGAACGCGGTCGACATGCGCGCCCGTTCGGTGCTCACGCTCAGCCGTACCTCGGTGCGCCGGTTCGGGCGCAACGGGCTGTCGGTGTGGGACCCGGGCACCCGGGTGGACGCCGAGTCCTGCGAGATCCACGACAGCACGGGCGACTACCCGGCCGTGTGGATCAGCGACGGAGCCACCGCCTCCCTCACCGACTGCCGGGTGCACGACGTGCCCGACGCGCTGTTCGTCCTGGACCGGGGCTCGCGCGCCGACGTCGTCGACAGCGACCTCTCCCAGGTGCGCAGCATCGCCGTCTCCGTCAGCGACGGCGCGAGCGCGCTGCTCGACGACTGCCGGATCCGCGAGGCGGCCACCGGTGCCTGGTTCCGCGACCACGGCAGCGGCGGCTCCCTCGCCAACTGCGTCATCGACACGGTGCAGACCGGAGTGATCGTCACCAAGGGGGCCGATCCCACACTGGACCGGTGCACGGTCACCGCCGCATCCGAGGCCGGGTTCTACGTGTCGGCGGGTGGCCGGGGCAGCTTCCGCTCCTGCCGGGTCTCGGGCAGTTCCGGCTTCGGCTTCCACGTCATCGACGGCTCCCGCACCACCCTGAGCCGCTGCCACACCGAGCGCTGTGCGCGCGGCGGCTACGAGTTCGCCGAAGAGGGCCCGCTCGCCGAGGGGTGCACCAGCGACGAGTCCGTCCAGCGCCCCGGAGTCCTCGGATCGCCGGGGACGGCGTCGGCGGCCGGCGCGCGGGCCGTGGTCACCGCCGGGCAGCCGGCGCCCGTACGCGAGGCGGAGCCCGCCGCCGTGCCCGCGTCCGTGCCCGCGGCGCGCTCCGAGGACGGCTCCGGCCCTGGGGGCGGGCGCGGTTCGGGCGAGGTGCTCGGTCAGCTCGACGCGCTGGTGGGCCTGGAGAGCGTCAAGCGTGAGGTCCGGGCGCTCACCGACATGATCGAGGTGGGCCGGCGGCGCCAGCAGGCCGGGCTCAAGGCCGCCTCGGTGCGCCGGCACCTGGTCTTCACCGGCTCCCCCGGCACCGGCAAGACCACCGTCGCCCGGCTCTACGGGGAGATCCTGGCCTCGCTCGGGGTGCTGGACCGCGGCCACCTGGTGGAGGTCTCCCGGGTGGACCTGGTGGGCGAGCACATCGGGTCCACGGCGATCCGTACGCAGGAGGCGTTCGAGCGGGCACGCGGCGGGGTGCTGTTCATCGACGAGGCGTACGCGCTGGCGCCGGAGGACTCCGGCCGGGACTTCGGGCGCGAGGCCATCGACACGCTGGTGAAGCTGATGGAGGACCACCGGGACGCGGTGGTGGTCATCGTCGCCGGGTACACGGCGGAGATGGAGCGCTTCCTGACGGTGAACCCGGGGGTGGCCTCCCGGTTCTCGCGGACCATCACGTTCGGGGACTACGGCCCCGAGGAGCTGCTGCGGATCGTCGGGCAGCAGGCGGAGGAGCACGAGTACCGGCTGGGCGAGGGCACCCCGGAGGCGCTGCTGGCGTACTTCACGCAGTTGCCCAAGGGCCCGGCGTTCGGCAACGGCCGCACGGCCCGGCAGACCTTCGAGGCGATGGTCGAGCGGCACGCCGGACGGGTGGCGCAGCTGTCGGAGCCGAGCACGGACGAGCTCACCCTGCTGTTCCCGGCGGATCTGCCGGGCCCGACGGCTCCCTGCTGACCCCCGGGCCCCGGTCGCCGACCGGGTCGGGCCCCGGCCGCGGGCGCGGCGGGGGTACGTCGGTGCGCGCCGCCAGCCGGACCAGCAGCGCGTCGCGTTCGGCCGCGAACACCGGGTCCGCCTGGTAGTCGCCGTGGCCGAGGATCGGCGCGGGCAGCGGATGGCTCGGGGTGCGCCCGTACGCGAGGGGATCGGCGAGCGGGCCCCGGTCCACCGCCGGGCCGCCGTCGGTGCCGGCCAGGACGGGCCCGCCGATGGGGTCGGTGGCCCGCCACAGGTTGCGCCAGCAGTCGACGTCGCGGTGCAGGGCGCGCAGCGGTGCGGGCCCGAAGTAGGCGGGGAACCAGCGCCCGTAGAGCCGGGTGAGCGGGGAGCCGTACGTCAGCAGCGCGACCCGGTGGCGGACCGCCGGCGGCAGCTGCCAGACGGCGGCGGCCGCCAGCACGCTGCCCTGGGAGTGCCCGGAGACGACCAGGCGGCCACCGGTGCGCCCGGTCCAGGTGGTCATCCGCCACGTGAGGTCGGGCACGGCGCGCTCGGCGTAACAGGGCGGCGCGCAGGGGTGCGCGGCGCGCGGCCGGGCGACGAGCCGGCGTCCGTACCAGAATCCGGGGCGGCCGAGCGCGGGGGTCGCGCCGTCGTCGCCGTCCTGGTCGCCGGTGCCCGGCGGCGGGGGCTGGGACTCGTACGCGCTCCACGTGCGGTTCGACAGGTACCACAGCAGCCCGGTCAGCGCGGCCGGGAGCAGGGCGGCGAGGGCGAGCCGGCGGCCGGGCCCGGCGCCGCCGGCGGTGGCGAGGGGGCCGAGCCAGGAGCGGGAGGCGGCGCAGTGCGCCGAGCCCGCGCACTGCCAGGCGACGAGGTCCAGGCAGACCTCGCAGGCGGCGGCGATCAGCAGCACGGTCAGGCTGAGGGCGACGAGGCGGACGAGGACCCCGTACGCGCGGACGGCGCGCGGCGGGCCGGGGGCGGCCGGGCGGGCCCAGTGGGCGAGGTGGGCGACCATGAAGGGCAGCAGCAGCCACAGGGCGCGGGCCCCGTTGCCGGAGGTGAGCCGGGACCAGCAGTACGCCTCCGGGACCGGCCGGCCGGTGTACCGCGCGGGGTGGGCCTCGGCGTCGGCGTCGTCGGTGCGGCGGAAGACGGCGGCGGTGGCGTCGCCGGTGACGCGCACGGTGCGGGGGTCTCCGAGGAGTTCCTCGGGGGCGGCCCCGGCCACGCCGTGGACCAGGAGTTCGAGGGCCAGGGGCGTGGGGGTGCGCTGCACGTACGGCCTCCGCTCGCGAGGGGGCAGGGCCCCGCACCAGGATGGCGCGCGGCGGGCCGGGTGCCCAGTACCCGGTCCGGCGAAGACTTCTGACGAGCCGACAGTTAGGGTGGCGGCGTCCACCACCGTGCCGTATCCGGAAGGGGTACCCGTCATGGCCCGCGCACTTCGCCCCGTCGGCCTCGAATTCGCCGAGACCGCCCCGCTGCGCCTGGTGTTCGAGACGGAGGCGGGCGCGGCGCCCGAGGCGGTCTACCGCGCACTGGCCGAGGACGTGCCGGGCTGGCCGCGCTGGTTCCGGGCGGTGACGCTGGCGCGCCCGACGCACGGCGGCGCGGGCCGGGAGGTCCGGCTGATGGGCGGGGTCCGCTTCCAGGAGACGATCATGGCGGCGGATCCGGAGTGGCGCTACGCGTACCGGGCGGACGAGACGAACGCGCCCGGTCTGCGGGCGCTGCTGGAGGAGTGGCGGCTGACCCCGGCGGGCTCCGGCACCCGGGTGCGCTGGACGTTCGCGGCCGACGGCCCGGCGCCGTTCCGGCTGGCGCTCACCGCCGCCCGGCCGGGCCTGGGCCACGCGTTCCGCACGGCGGTCCGCACCCTGGACACGCGCCTGACGACCGGGCGCGCCTGACCGCCGGGCGCTGCTGACGGCCGGCCGGCGCCGGACCGCGTGGAGCGGGCGACGGGCGGTGGCCGGCGGGTCACGGCGTGGGGCGGGTCACGGCGTGGGTTCGCGCCAGACGCCCGTCGTCAGCAGGGTCTCGAGCGTCTTCGCGTACGGCGCGATGTCCAGGCCCTGCTCGGCCAGCCACGCGTCGGAGTAGTACTTGTCGAGGTACCGGTCGCCCGGGTCGCACAGCAGCGTGACGACGCTGCCCTTGCGGCCCTCCGCCGCCATCTCCGAGACGATCTTCAGCGCGCTCCACAGCCCGGTGCCCGTCGAACCGCCCGCCTTGCGGCCGATGGCCTGCTCCAGCGCCCGGCAGGCGGCGACGCTCGCCGCGTCCGGGACCCGCATCATCCGGTCGATCGCGCCCGGCACGAAGCTCGGCTCCATGCGCGGGCGGCCGATGCCTTCGATGCGCGAGCCGCAGTCGCCCGTGACGTCCGGGTCTCCTTGCGTCCAGCCGTCGAAGAACACCGAGTTCTCC
Organism: Streptomyces sp. NPDC090022; assembly: GCF_044748145.1. Lineage (NCBI taxonomy): Bacteria > Bacillati > Actinomycetota > Actinomycetes > Kitasatosporales > Streptomycetaceae > Streptomyces > Streptomyces sp. NPDC090022. The sequence continues at coordinate 162,336 of NZ_JBIVFN010000003.1, read as the reverse complement.
GGGTCCGGCACGCAGATCCGGGTGTCGTGCTGCATGTAGTGCACGTAGCGGGCGATGGTCGCGGACGTGCCGCCGGTCCCGGCCGTCGCGACGATCCACGTCGGCTCCGGGTACCGCTCCAGGCGCAGCTGATGGAACATCGATTCCGCGATGTTGTTGTTGCCACGCCAGTCGGTGGCCCGCTCGGCGTAGGTGAACTGGTCCATGTAGTGGCCGCCGGTGCGCTCCGCGAGGGCCGCCGACTCCTCGTACATCTTCATCGGGTCGTCGACGAAGTGGCACGTGCCGCCGTGGAATTCGATCAGCCGGCACTTCTCGGGGCTGGTCGTGCGCGGCATCACCGCGACGAACGGGACGCCGATCAGCTTGGCGAAGTACGCCTCCGACACGGCGGTCGAGCCGGAGGAGGCCTCGATGACGGGGCGGCCCGGCCGCACCCAGCCGTTGCACAGGGCGTAGAGGAACAGCGAGCGCGCCAGCCGGTGCTTGAGGGAGCCCGTGGGGTGTGTGGACTCGTCCTTGAGGTACAGGTCGATGCCCCACTCCTCCGGGAGGGGGAAGCGCAGCAGGTGGGTGTCGGCCGAGCGGTTGGCATCCGCCTGGACCTTGCGGACGGCCTCCTTCAGCCAGTCGCGGTAGTCCGCGTCGCTGCGGTCCACATCGACGGTGACGGCCGTGGTCCTGGTCGTACTCATGTGCGGTGCTCCTTGGTTTGTTCGAACCCCCTCGCTTTCGCAATGTACCCCTCCCACCTGGGCAAACAGTCACTTTGGGGATCCATATGGATCCCTTTCGGTTGCGCCGCGCGGCACCCTGGGTGACTCTGGTGAAGTCGTCACTGAGGGTGCAGCACCCGTAACACTCATGTCGGGGAGTCGCAGCCGTGATCAGTCATTCCCGCAGGCACTGCGTCGTCGAACTGCAGGCCATGCCCTCGCGGATCGGCCAGGTCCGCCGGATCGTTTCGGCCCAATTGCGCTACTGGCAGCTCGACCCGCTCATAGACCGGGCTGCGCTCGGCGTGACGGAGCTGCTCAGCAACGTCCACCGCCACGCGCAGCCCGACAAGGCCTGCACCGTCGAGATCGAACTGCTGCTGGGACGGCTCACCGTCTCCGTCCACGACAACGATCCCCGGCTGCCCGTCCTGAAGGACTCCGACCCGCTGGAGACCTGCGGCCGTGGCCTGGCCCTGGTCGAGGCGGTCAGCGAGGCCTGGGGAGCCCGCCACCGGGCCGACAGCCCGGGCAAGGTGGTCTGGTTCTCGCTGCGCGCGGCGCCGGCGCCCGCCGTCCCCGCGTACCCGGTGCGCCTCGACGCGACACCGGTACGGGAGAACGCCCCGCCCGTGGGTGTGGCGGCGGCCGTCGCCGTCGCCGCCCCCGCCCCCGGGGCCGTCACCGTCCGGGCCTGAAGGCCCGCCCGGTCCGCCCGCCCCGCCCGGTCCGCCCGCCCGGCCCGCCCGGCCCGCCCGGGGCTTCTCAGGCCGGCGCGCCGAGGGTGCCCAGCGGATCGTCGAGCACCGGCTGCCAGGCCAGTTCGGCCGCGCCCACCAGGCTGTTGTGGTCCAGGGTGCACGGCAGGATCGGTACGCCCCCGCTGCGCCCCCACAGGCTCCGGTCGGCCACCACCGCGCGCAGCCGCTCCGGGTCCGCGTGCAGCAGCTCGCGGTGCAGGCCGCCCAGGATGATCCGGTCCGGGTTGAGGATGTTCACCAGGCCCGCGAGCCCGAGGCCGAGCCGGTCGATGAGCTCCTCCGCGGCCGCCCGCACCTCCGGGTCGGTGTACTCGGTGCGCAGCAGGTCGCGCGCCTGCTGGAGGAGCGAGACCTCCGGGCCCGGCGTCCGTCCGGCGGCGGTCAGGAAGGCCAGCGGGTCGGCCTCCACGTCCAGGCAGCCGCGGCTGCCGCAGTGGCAGGCCCGTCCCTCGGGGTTCACGGTGAGGTGTCCGACCTCCAGGGCCAGACCCGAACTCCCGCTGTGCAGGCGGCCGTCGAGGACGAGCGCGCCGCCGACGCCGCGGTGGCCGGTGGCCACGCACAGCAGGTGCTGGGCGCTGCGCCCGGCGCCGTGCCGGTGCTCGGCCAGCGCCGCGAGGTTGACGTCGTTGCCGGTCAGGGCCGGTCCGTCGATCCCGGCGTCCTTCACGCACCGCGCGAAGACGGCCCGTACCGGCGATCCGGGCGGCCAGGCCACGTGCAGCGGGTTGAGCGCGGTGCCCTCGGGCTCGGCGACGGCCGAGGGGACGGCCAGTCCGGCGCCGATGCAGCGGCGGCCGCTGGCGGCCAGCAGGGCGGCTCCGGCCTCGACGACCGCGCCCAGCACCTGCGCCGGGTCGGCGGAGACCGTCACCTGACCGGGCGCGGTGGCCACGATCCTGCCGCCGAGTCCGACGAGCGCGGCCCGGAAGCCGTCGGGGTGGACCTGGGCGGCGAGTGCGACGGGCCCGTCCTCGGCGACGGACAGCCGGTGCGAGGGGCGGCCCTGGGTACCGCCCGCGCCGCCGGGGCTGGAGTCGACGCGGATCAGGCCCAGCGCCTCCAGTTCGGCGGCGACGGCTCCGGCGGTGGCCCGGGTGACGCCCAGCTCGGCCGTGAGCACCGCCCGCGTCGGGGCGCGGCCCGTGTGGACGAGCTCCAGCGCCGGCCCGAGTGCGCCGCGACCCCGCTCCAGCTTGCTGCGCGTGGACCCGGTGGTGCCGTTGCCGTTCCCGTTCATGACAGCGATCCTCGCATGATCGGAGCCCCGTCAGCGGCCGGGGCCCGCTCCCGCTCCGGGGCCCGGCCCGGACGGCCCCAGGCCGCCGACCCGCAGCGTGATGTTGAGCCGCCCCACCAGCCCCAGGTCCGGCGGGGCGGTGCCGGGCAGCACCTTGGGGACCCCGTGGTAGGCCCGCCGGGCGGGGCCGCCGAAGACGAACAGGTCGCCGCTGCGCAACTCCACGTCCCGGTACGGGCGCCCGCGCGAGGCGGTGTTGCCGAAGCGGAACAGGCAGGTGTCGCCGAGGCTGAGCGAGACGACCGGTGCCCCGGAGCGCTCCTCGGCGTCGCGGTGCATGCCCATGCGGGCGTCGCCGTCGTAGAAGTTGATCAGCGCGATGTCGTACGCGGGCCCGCCCGCCGCCACCGGGCCGCCCACGCCCGGGTCGCCCACCCCCGGGCCATAGGGTGCCGACCCGGGCCCGTACGCCGCAGGCCCGTACGCCGCAGGCCCGTACGCCGCCGTGACGGCCTCCCGGCCCAGCTCGGCGAGCCACCCGGGCATCGCCTTCACCGGGGCGCCGTCGCCGTCCACGGCGGTGCGCGCGTAGCCGTACGGATACCAGTGCAGTCCCAGGCACACCTGCCGGGCGGTCATCGTCCCGCCGCCGGGGGTGCGGACGGTGCGCAGTCCCGCGGGCGGCCGCGCCCACTCCCGGCAGGCCTCGACCAGCTCCCGCTGGCGGGCCGGCCCGAGCCAGTCGGGAACGTGCACGGCGCCGGGGACGATCTCCGTCCGCTCGCGCGGGAACAGTTCCTCGCTCATACGTCCCCATTGTGACGGGTCTGATGCCAGACTCGCCGTATGGAGATCAGCGAGTACGTGAAGACGCTGGAGCGGGAAGGCCAGTTGCTGGCGGAGGCCGCCGAACGGGCCGGCACGGAGGCCTGGGTGCCCACCTGTCCCGACTGGCACGTGGCCGATCTGCTCCGGCACACCGGATCGGTGCACCGCTGGGCGACCGGCTTCGTCGCGGAGGGCCTGCTGGAGGGCGGGTCCTGGACGCAGGCGCCGGAGCACACCGGCGCCGAGCTGCTGGCCTGGTTCCGCGAGGGGCACGCTGCCCTGGTGGCCGCGCTGACCGAGGCGCCGGCCGATCTGCAGTGCTGGACGTTCCTGCCGACCGCGCCCACACCGCTCGGCTTCTGGGCCCGGCGGCAGGCCCACGAGACGACGGTGCACCGGATGGACGCGGAGTCGGCGCTGGGCGGCGCCCTCTCGCCGCTGGAGGCGTCGTTCGCGGAGGACGGTATCGACGAGCTGCTCACCGGCTTCCACGCCCGTCCGCGCAGCCGGGTGCGGTCGCCGGAACCCAAGGTGCTGCGGGTGCGGGCCGCCGACACCGGCGCGGTGTGGACGGTCCACCTGTCGCCGGAGCCGCCCCGTACCGTGTGCGACGACGCGGGCGAGGCCGACTGCGAGGTGATCGCCGAGGCGTCCTGGCTCTACACGGCCCTGTGGAACCGGACGCCTCTGGCCGGGCCCGGGGTGAGCGGGGACCTGGCCGTGGCCCGGCTGTGGAGCGAGAATGCCGGGATCTGAACCGGGATCGGAGGGCGGCGGTGTGACCGTGGGTGCGCGCGGGCACACTGCGCGCATGGGCAGAGACGGGCGGCGCACGCAGGCGGACAAGGACGCGATCACGATCGAGATCGGATACGCGTTCGTCAGCGGCGTGTTCGCTGCCGCCCTCACGTACGGCGCGGTGGCCGGGCCCGCCCTCCTCTTCGACCTGCCGCGCCGGGTGGAGACGGCCCTGATGGCGGCCGGCGGGGTCCTGGCGACCACCGTCTTCGTCCTGCGCGCCACGCACCTGCTGTGGCGCTTCGCGCGCCGGCCGGAGAACGACGGGCGCTAGGCACTGTCCGGTGTCAGCCCTTGGGCAGGTTCTGGACGACACCCACGACGAGGAAGTAACCCAGGTACGAGGCGAGTACCACGCCCAGCATCACAAGGAGCTTGACCGGCGTCCCGAGCTGCTTGCGGGCGAGGGAGAGGTTCGCGAAGAGGCCCGCCGCCCCGATGGCGCCGCCTATCGCCCCGCCGGCCGGCAGCAGGAGGATCGGCACGATCGAGAGGACCAACTGCCACCAGGCGAGCCCTCGGAACTTGGCCCACGGATCCGGCTTGGCGAGCGAGTTCTTTCCGAGGTCGGGGGCGTGCTGCATGTGCGGGAACCTTCATTCTGTTCATCGTGATCGTGCTGAACCGTCAGGATGCGGGTGGCGGGCCCGCCGGGCAATGACGCCCCGACAACGGTTTGCCTACGAAACTCGGCTGTCGACGGCCGGCTCGGCACCCTTGCCCGCGCATGCGGTCGGGCACGGCGTCAGGAGGGCCCTGCGGGTCAGCGGGGCCGGGTGAGCAGCTGCGCCAGGTGGTCGGCGAAGTCGGTGAGCCGGTCCCGGCCCGGTCCCCGGCGGGCGCGGCGGAAGCCGTGGCGGCGACCCCAGAAGGCGGCCTGGACGGCATGGAGCTGGGCCCAGCGCCTGACCCGTTCGCGGTCGAGCTCCGCGCCCTCGGCGAACACGTCCAGGACGCGGTGGACGGCCCCGTGCAGGTCGTCGGCCTCGAGGAGCGCGAGCGCCCGGGACTTGAGCAGGGTGCCGCCGTCGTAGGCGGGGTCCCCGGCGTACCCCTTGGGGTCGACGGCCAGCCACGGCTCGCGGTCGGCGCGCAGGATGTTGCGGGCGTGGAGGTCGCCGTGGACCAGGGTGTCCGGCTGGACCCGGCCCAGCTCGCGGACGGTGGCCACGGCGGCGTCCACCACGCGGGCCGGCAGGGCGTGCGCCAGCTCCCGGGCGTCCCCGCGCAGGCCCTCCTCCCAGGCGCCGGCCTGCTCGCACAGCCGGGGCAGGTGGGCCGGTGCGGGAACGGCCAGTCGGCGGCCCAGCCGGGCCGCGACCGTCACCAGCTCGTCGCCGTCCGCCAGTTCCGCGAGGGTCGCGGCCCGGACGCGCTCCAGCAGCATCGCGAACCGCTCGTCGTCGCGCTCGTGCAGCGCCACGGCTCCGCGCCCGCCCCACGCCGCGAACGCGTCCGGCTCGTGGACGTTGCCGGGGTGCGGAAAGGACACCTTGAGCACGGCGGTCCCCCCGTCGGGCCGGCGCACCGGGACGACGACGCCGACGCCCCCGTGCATGACCGGCCCGTCCGGGACGCACCCCCACCGCTCCAGCAGCTCCTCCACGATCCCGGGCAGTTCGGCGAGCCATGCCGACCCGGCGTCCCCCTCCCGCGCGAGCGTGGTCCGCGTGAACTCCTCCGGCACTGCGATCATCCGGGCACCTTACGCGTCGGCGCGTGGCGACGGCATCAGACCCACCCCGTGGGCGAGTTGGGCGGCGGCGTGGGCGAAGAAGGCCTCGCGGTCCTCGACGACCCGGTTGAACTGGCCGAAGACCTCGAAGGAGATGAGGCCGGTCAGCTGGGCCCAGGCGGCGACCAGGGCCGCGGTCACCTCGGGCGGCAGGCCCTCGGCGAAGTCGGCGGTCATGCGCGCGGCTTCGGGACGCAGGGCCGTCGGCAGCGGGGGCAGGGCGAGGCCGCGGCCGGCGTGGGCTGCGCGGGCGATGGAGACGAAGGCGTTGCCGACGCGGGAGGCGGGGCCGACGGTGGCCTGGGGGGCGGAGTAGCCGGGGACGGGGGAACCGTAGATGAGGGCGTACTCGTGGGGGTGGGCGAGGGCCCAGTCGCGGACGGCCCGGCAGACCGCGATCCAGCTGTCGTACGGCGGGGCGGTGACGGTGCGGGCGCGGGCCGCCTCGGCGGCGGCGCCGACGCTGTCGTACGCGTCGATGATCAATGCGGTCAGCAGGTCGTCGCGACTGGGGAAGTAGCGGTAGAGGGCGGAGGAGACCATGCCGAGCTCGCGGGCGACGGCGCGGAGCGAGAGTTTCGCCGCGCCCTCCGCCGCGAGCCGGCGGCGCGCCTCGTCCTTGATGGCGGCAGTGACCTCGATACGGGCCCGTTCCCTGGCCCCACGCACGGTGCTCATGCCGGGCAGTATGCCATGCGTGCAGAGCACTGCACAGAAAATGGAGCATCGATTCGATTCGAGAGCGCTGCTCTTGATTCGGCGCACCGATCCGTGCACACTGATCTCAAGCGAGAGCGGTGCTCTCGAAAGGGCGGGGCGACAGCCGCGCACGACCGACGGAGGACCACCATGAGCACGCACTACGTCCAGGCGAGCCCCCTCGCGGTCAGGTTCAACGGGCTCGTCGGCAAGCTGGCCCGCCTCGGCATCAGCCTGGGCGGCACCGCCGAGCTGTCGGTACGCGGCCGCACGTCCGGCCGGATGCAGCGCATCCCGGTCAGCCCGCACACCCACGACGGCGCGCAGTACCTGGTCTCCGCCCGCGGCCACTCGCAGTGGGTCCGCAACATGCGCGCCGCGGGCGGCGGCGAGCTGCGCGTGGGCCGCAGGGTGCGCGCGTTCACCGTCACCGAGCTGTCCGACCCGGCCGAGAAGGCCGCCGTCCTGCGGACGTACCTGGAGCGGTGGGGCTGGGAGGTCAACCGGTTCTTCCAGGGGGTGACCGCCACGTCCTCCGAGGAGGAGCTGCGCACGGCCGCGGCCGACCATCCGGTCTTCCGCATCTCCCTCACGGGCTGACCCCGCGTCGTCCGCACGCCGACCCGGGGGCCGCCCGCGCGCCGGCCACGTCGGCCCCTACGCCGGCCCCAGCTCCGGACCCGGCGCCTGACCCCACGCCGCCCGCGCGCCGGCCCCTACGCCGGCCCCTGCTCCGGACCCTGGCCCTGCCCCGCGCCTCGCTCCGGGTCCTGTGACGCCCGCGCCTGCCGGCGGTCCAGGGCGTGCAGCGCCCGGCGCGCGACCGGGGACGTGCGCACCATGTCGGCCAGGTTCGCCGAACCGCGGGTGATCCGGGCGAACGCCCGCCACGCCGGCCGGAAGCCGGTGATCGTCGCGTGCAGCAGGCCCGGCCGGGACTCGAACACGGTCAGCATCCGCTTGCCGACGCCCATCTCCACACCCAGCCCGGCCTTGATGGCGAAGGCGTAGTTCAGCGCCTGCCGGCGCGCGTCCACGGCGTCCTGCGCCTCGGCGATCTTCACCGCCCACTCCCCCGCCAGCCGCCCGGAGCGCAGCGCGAAGGAGATGCCCTCCCGGGTCCACGGCTCCAGCAGTCCGGCCGCGTCGCCCGCCACCAGCACCCGCCCGCGCGAGAGCGGCGAGTCCGGCTTGCGACACCGCGTCAGGTGGCCGGAGGAGACGGCCGGCTCGAAGCCCGCCAGTCCCAGCCGGGCGATGAAGTCCTCCAGGTAGCGCTTGGTCGCCGCGCCCTCGCCCTTGGTGGCGATGACACCGACGGTCAGCGTGTCGCCCTTGGGGAACACCCAGCCGTAACTGCCCGGCAGCGGCCCCCAGTCGATCAGGACGCGGCCCTTCCAGTCCTCGGCGACCGTCGGCGGGACCGGGATCTCCGCCTCCAGGCCCAGGTCCACCTGGTCCATCTCCACCCCGACGTGCGCGCCGATCCGGCTCGCGCTGCCGTCCGCGCCGACCACCGACCGGGCCAGCACGACCTCGCCGTCCCCGAGCACCACGGCGACGGTACGCCGGTCGGGCACCGCCGGCCCGTGCTGCTCGACGCGCGCCACCGCCGTACCCGTACGGACCGTGGCGCCGGCCTTCTCGGCCTCGGCGACCAGCGCGGCGTCGAACTCCGGCCGGTTGATGAGCCCGAAGAGCATGCCCTTGGACCGCCGGGTCCGGGTCAGCCTGCCGTTCAGCGAGAAGGTGACGGCATGGATCCGGTCCTTGAAGGGCAGCACGAAGCCCGGCGGCAGGGCGTCGCGCGACGGGCCGATGATGCCGCCGCCGCACGTCTTGTAGCGCGGCAGCTCGGCCTTCTCCAGCAGCAGCACCCGCCGCCCGGAACCCGCCGCCGCGTACGCGGCCGATGCCCCGGCGGGCCCGGCGCCGACCACGACCACGTCCCACACCTCACCGGACCCGCCGCTCCCGCCGGCCGAGCCCTGCGCCCCCTCGGCGGCCTGCCCCGCCGCGCCCTGTACGTCGTCGCTGCTCACGTGTGCTGCTGCTCCTGATCGCCCGGTTGCTCCGCTGCCCGCCAAATCCTACGGCGAACGGCCGGGAAGGCCGCCTCGTCCTCCTGTGCGAGGATCGGAACCGACTTCGCCGTACCCGGCCTACGCAGAACAACGTCGCACCCAAGAGGAGCGTGCCCATGCCGTCCCATCCGATCGCCGAGACCGTCGCCTCGTTGATGCCCCGCGCCCAGCAGGAGCTTGCCGAGCTGGTGGCCTTCCAGTCGGTCGCGGACTGGGCCCAGTTCCCGCGCAGCGAGAGCGAGAAGGCCGCGAACTGGGTGGCGGCCGCGCTGCGCGCCGAGGGCTTCCAGGACGTCGCCCTGCTGGACACCCCCGACGGCACCCAGTCCGTGTACGGCTTCCTGCCCGGCCCCGAGGGCGCGCCGACCGTGCTGCTGTACGCGCACTACGACGTGCAGCCGCCGCTGGACGACGCCGCCTGGATCTCCCCGGCGTTCGAGCTGACCGAGCGCGACGGCCGCTGGTACGGGCGCGGCGCGGCCGACTGCAAGGGCGGCTTCATCATGCACCTGCTGGCGCTGCGCGCGCTGAAGGCCAACGGTGGCGTGCCGGTGAGCGTGAAGGTCATCGTCGAGGGTTCCGAGGAACAGGGCACGGGCGGCCTCCAGCAGTACGCCGAGGCCAACCCCGAACTGCTGACCGCCGACACCATCGTCATCGGCGACGCGGGCAACTTCCGCACCGGTCTGCCGACGGTGACCGCCACCCTGCGCGGGATGACCCTGCTCAAGGTCAAGATCGACACGCTGGCCGGAAACCTGCACTCGGGCATGTTCGGCGGCGCCGCGCCCGACGCGCTGGCGGCCCTGATCAAGGTGCTGGACTCGCTGCGCGCGGCGGACGGTTCCACCACGGTGGACGGGCTGGCCTCGGACGGCGTCTGGGAGGGCCTGCAGTACCCGGAGGCGGACTTCCGCGCCGACGCGAAGGTGCTCGACGGCGTCGGACTGATCGGTGAGGGCACGGTGGCCGACCGGCTGTGGGCCCGTCCGGCCGTGACCGTGCTGGGCATCGACTGCCCGCCGGTCATCGGTGCGACGCCGTCGGTGCACGCGAGCGCGGGTGCGCTGATCAGCCTGCGCATTCCGCCGGGCGTGGACACGGCCGAGGCCATCGAGCTGCTGCAGGCGCACCTGGTCGCGCACACCCCGTGGAAGGCGCGCCTGGAGCTGGAAGTCGTCGGCCAGGGCCAGCCGTTCCAGGCGGACACCGGCAGCCCGGCGTACGCGTCGATGGCGGCGGCGATGAAGGTGGCCTACCCGGGCCAGGAGATGCAGATCGCGGGCATGGGCGGCTCGATTCCGCTGTGCAACGCGCTGACCTCGCTCTACCCGGAGGCGGAGATGCTGCTGATCGGGCTGAGCGAGCCGGCGGCGCAGATCCACGCGGTCAACGAGAGCGTGTCGCCGGAGGAGCTGGAGCGGCTGTCGGTGGTCGAGGCGCTGTTCCTGGTGAACTACGCGGAGTCCAAGCGCCCGTAGGCACCACCACCGCCGGCCGACGAACCGTCCGGCCACCCCGGCCACCCCGGCCACCGTCCGCCCAGGGCCTCATACGGCCCTGGGCGGCCACGTATCCCTGGACGGACGCGGGGCCTGTACGGACGCCCGCGCACGCCGAACACCCCGCCCGCGGACACCCCGCCCGCCCCGTCAGCCCACCGGGACGCCCGCCTCCAGGTTGAGGACCGTGGCGCGTTCGCGGGCGCGCAGGGCCCAGCGCAGCCGTTCGTAGCGGACCGGCGGGAGCAGCCCCGCCGCCTCCGCCTCCGTGACGAACCGCCAGGCGCGCAGCTCCGGGCCGGGCAGCCGCAGCCGCCCGACGGCCGCCTCGTCCAGCCGCCCGCCGTCGAAGAGCAGCCGCAGCCCTCCGAACCCCGGCGGGCAGGGCGGCTCCCAGTCCATCACCAGCAGCCCCGGTACGCGGTCCAGGGCGAGGCCGAGCTCCTCCTCGACCTCGCGGACCCCGGCCCGGGCGGGCGCCTCCCCCGCCTCGACGACCCCGCCGGGGAACTCCCAGCCCGGCTTGTACGTCGGATCCACCAGCAGCACCCGGTCGCGGTCGTCGAAGAGCAGGACCCCGGCCGCGACGGTCTCCCGCGTCGGCTCGGGAGTCTGGACGATGTCGCAGGTCCCGGCGGCGCCCGTGCGCACGGCCCGCGCGATGTGTTCGGCGGTCTGCCGGGGTGTCAGCTGCGCGGTGTCCACCCGCAGGGCGTCCCCCGCGAGCCAGCCGTCGAGCGCCGCCCGCCAGGCCCGCAGCTCGCCGTCGGCCCGGTGGTCCGGGGCCCCGGGGTCCTCGCCGGCGTCCGCGAGGCGGGAGCGAAGGATCGTTTCCCCAGGGTCCAGGACCACGTGGCGTACCGGGATCCGGCGCGCTGCGAGCGCGCCGAAGATCTCGTCGCGGTAGTCCTGCCGCAGCAGGGTCATGGGCACCACGAGGGTGCCGCCCAGTTCGGCGAGCACCGCGGCGGCCCCGTCCACCACCAGCCGCCGCCAGCTGGGCAGGTCCTGGTGGTCGGTCACCTCGTCGAGGCGTTTGCGCGGGAGGAGTTGCCGCAGCGCGCCGCCGACGGTCTCCGGGTCGTACAGGGTGCTGTCCGGCAGGAGTCCGGTCAGTTCGCGGGCCGTGCTGGTCTTCCCGGCGCCGGAAGCACCGTTGATCCAGACAATCACGTCGATCCCTCTCCCCATGACTCGCCATGCCTCGTCCGAAGCCCCCAGTGGCCTGCCCGCACCACCCTGCCACGGAAACCCGGTTATCGGCCGAGGTGCTTATCCTCAAGGTCGGAGCCCCGTCCCGAAGCGTCCCGCAGTCCAGCCGTTCCGCAGTCCAGCCGTTCCGCAGTCCCGCCGTTCCGCAGTCCCGCCCCCCGATCGCCCCGTCCGTCTCCGCCGGAGGTCCACGAACCGTGCAGCACACCCGCCGCCCGTCCGAACCGCGTTACGGCCGGCGACCGACGATGAAGGACGTGGCGTCCCGCGCCGGGGTGGGCCTGAAGACGGTGTCCCGGGTCGTCAACGGTGAGCCGGGGGTCACCCCGGACACCGAGAAGCGGGTCCAGGAGGCCATCGACGCCCTTGGGTTCCGCCGCAACGACAGCGCGCGGGTGCTGCGCAAGGGCCGCACCGCCACCGTCGGCCTGGTCCTGGAGGACCTCGCGGACCCCTTCTACGGTCCGCTGAACCGGTCGGTGGAGGAGGTGGCCCGTGCCCACGGCGCGCTGCTGATCAACGGCTCCAGTGCCGAGGACCCCGACCGGGAGCGGGAGTTGGCGCTGGCGCTGTGCGCGCGCCGGGTGGACGGGCTGATCGTGATTCCGGCCGGGGACGACCACCGGTACCTGGAGCCGGAGATGCGCGCCGGGGTGGCCACGGTGTTCGTCGACCGTCCGGCGGGCCGCATCGACGCGGACGTGGTGCTCTCGGACAGCTTCGGCGGCGCCCGCGACGGCGTGGCGCACCTGATCGCGCACGGCCACCGCCGGATCGGCTTCCTCGGTGACCATCCCCGCATCCACACCGCGACCGAGCGGCTGCGCGGCTACCGCGCGGCGATGGCGGCGGCGGGACTGCCGGTGGCGGACGCCTGGACGGCGCTCGGTTCCACCGATCCGGGCCGGGTGACGGCGGCGGCCACCGCGATGCTGGCCGGGCCGGAGCCGGTGACCGCTCTGTTCGCCGGCAACAACCGGGTCACGGTGACCGTGGTCCGGGTGCTGGCCGCCGCGGCCCGGCCGGTGGCGCTGGTCGGCTTCGACGACTTCGAACTGGCCGACCTGCTGCGTCCGGGCGTCACCGTGGTCGCCCAGGACGCGGCCGCTTTGGGCCGGGTCGCCACCGACCGGCTGTTCCGGCGGCTGGCGGGCGCCGACCTGGCCACCGAGCGGATCGAGCTGCCGACCCGGCTGATCGCACGCGGTTCGGGCGAAGTCCCGCCCGCCGGCTGAGCCCCCGCCCCACCGGACCGGGTCCGGTGGGGCGGGCACGCGCGTTCAGGGGCGGGCGGACGTCACGCGGTGGCCGTCAGGGTGGCCGAGCGGCGCGGGATGGCGAAGGCGTCGATCTCGGCGCGGGTCAGGCCGGTGAGGGCGGTGACCTCGTCGGCGCCGACGGCGCCGCAGTTCAGGCCGCGCACGAGGTAGCCGGCCAGGGCCTTGGCGGTCGCGGGCTCGTCCATGACGTCGCCCTCGATCTTGGCCACGTACGCCTTCAGCCGGCCGGCGGCGGCCTCGAGGCCCTCGCGGTAGAAGGCGAAGACGGCGGCGTAGCGGGTGGGGAGGTGGCCCGGGTGCATGTCCCAGCCCTGGTAGTAGGCGCGGGCCAGGGCCCGGCGGGTCAGGCCGTAGTGCAGCTTCCACGCCTCGTGGACGTGCTCGGTGGTGCCGACCGGCAGGACGTTGGTCGAGCCGTCGGAGACGCGTACGCCGGTGCCGGCGGCCGCGACCTGCATGACGGCCTTGGCGTGGTCGGCGGCCGGGTGGTCGCTGGACTGGTAGGCGGCGGACACGCCGACGCAGGCGCTGTAGTCGAAGGTGCCGTAGTGCAGTCCGGTGGCGCGGCCCTTGGCGGCGTCGATCATGCGGGCGACGGCGGCGGTGCCGTCGGCGGCCAGGATGGCCTGGCTGGTCTCGACCTGGATCTCGAAGCCGAGCCGGCCCGGGCGCAGGCCGCGGGTGGTCTCGAACGCCTCCAGCAGCTGGACGAAGGCGGTGACCTGCTCGGGGTAGGTGACCTTGGGCAGGGTGAGGACCAGGCCCTCGGGCAGGCCGCCGTGGGCGAGGAGGCCGGAGAGGAAGATGTCGGTGGTGCGGATGCCGCGGTCGCGGACGTTGGACTCCATGCACTTCATGCGGATGCCCATGTACGGCGCGTTGGTGCCGTTGGCGAAGGACTCGGAGACGAGGCGGGCGGCGCGGGCCGCGGCCTGGTCCTCCTCCTCGTCGGAGCGGACGCCGAAGCCGTCCTCGAAGTCGATGCGCAGGTCCTCGATCGGCTCGGCGGCCAGTTTGGCGCGCACGCGCTCGTAGACCGGGCCGGCCAGCTCGTCGGAGATGCCGAGGACCTTGGCGAGGGTGGCGGCGTCGGGGGCGTGCTCGTCGAGGGCGGCGAGGGCCTGGTCGCCCCAGGAGCGGATGGTGCCGGGGGTGAAGACGTCACCGGGGACGTAGACGGTGTGGATCGGCTGGCGGGTGCCGGGGTCGCCCGGGTACCGGCGCGCGAGTTCCGCGTCCACCGGTGCGAGGGAAGCGCTGATGCCCTCGCTGACCGCACCCGCGAGGCTCGTCGCGACCTTCTCCTGCTGACCCATCCTGCACTCTCCTCTTTTCCGCTTCACGGAAGCATTGATCCGCATAGCAGAATTTAGTCAGGGGGTTCCGCTCAGTCAATGGTTGCAGGAAACGCCGAGGGGCCGCGTGGTGAGTGTCACCACGCGGCCCCGCGTCACAGCGTCTGCGCAGGTCAGCCCTTGCGCGCCTGGATCTCCTGGGTCAGCTGCGGGACGACCTGGAACAGGTCGCCGACCACGCCGTAGTCGACCAGGTCGAAGATCGGGGCCTCGGAGTCCTTGTTGATGGCCACGATGGTCTTCGAGGTCTGCATGCCGGCCCGGTGCTGGATCGCGCCGGAGATGCCGGAGGCGATGTACAGCTGCGGGGAGACCGACTTGCCGGTCTGGCCGACCTGGTTGGAGTGCGGGTACCAGCCGGCGTCGACCGCGGCGCGGGAGGCGCCGACGGCGGCACCGAGCGAGTCGGCCAGGGCCTCGATGATCGCGAAGTTCTCGGCGCCGTTGACGCCACGGCCGCCGGAGACCACGATCGCGGCCTCGGTCAGCTCGGGGCGGCCGGTCGACTCGCGCGGGGTGCGGGCGACGACCTTGGTGCCGGTCGCCAGGGCGCCGAAGGTGACGGCGAGCGCCTCGACGGCACCGGCGGCCGGGGCGGCCTCCACCGGGGCCGAGTTCGGCTTGACGGTGATGACCGGCGTGCCCTTGGAGACACGGGACTTGGTGGTGAAGGAGGCGGCGAACGCGGACTGCGTCGCGACCGGGCCCTCGTCGCCGGCCTCGAGGTCGACGGCGTCGGTGATGATGCCGGAGCCGATACGGACCGCCAGGCGGGCCGCGATCTCCTTGCCCTCGGCGGAGGACGGGACGAGCACGGCGGCCGGGGAGACGGCGTCGTAGGCGGCCTGGAGCCCGTCCACCTTTGGTACGACGAGGTAGTCGGCGAACTCGGGGGCGTCGGCGGTGAGGACCTTGACCGCACCGTGCTCGGCGAGCACGGCGGCGGTGTCGGCGGCACCGGCGCCCAGGGCGACGGCGACGGGCTCGCCGATGCGGCGGGCCAGCGTCAGCAGTTCGAGGGTGGGCTTGCGGACGGCACCGTCCACGTGGTCGACGTAGACGAGAACTTCAGCCATGGGACTTCTCCAGCGATTGCGAAGTGTGAGGGGGCGGTTGAGGTGACCGAAGCCCTGAGATGAACTTCTGGCCGGCCAGGCTGTTGCCTAGATGAATTTCTGCTCCGCAAGGAAGGCAGCCAGCTGCTTGCCGCCCTCGCCCTCGTCCTTGACGATCGTGCCGGCGGTGCGGGCCGGGCGCTGCGCCGCGGAGTCGACCGCGGTCCAGGAGCCCTCGAGGCCGACCTCGTCCGCCTCGATCTCCAGCTCCTCCAGGTCCCAGGACTCCACCGGCTTCTTCTTGGCGGCCATGATGCCCTTGAAGGAGGGGTAGCGGGCCTCGCCGGACTGGTCGGTCACGGAGACGACCGCCGGGAGGGAGGCCTGGAGCTGCTCGCTCGCGGAGTCGCCGTCGCGGCGGCCGCTGACGGTGCCGTCCTCGACCTTGACCTCGGAGAGCAGGGTGACCTGCGGGACGCCCAGACGCTCGGCCAGGATCGCCGGGAGCACGCCCATGACACCGTCGGTCGAGGCCATACCGGCGATGACCAGGTCGTACCCGGCCTTCTCGATGGCCTTGGCGAGCACCAGCGAGGTGCCCATGACGTCGGTGCCGTGCAGGTCGTCGTCCTCGACGTGGATGGCCTTGTCGGCGCCCATCGACAGCGCCTTGCGCAGCGCGTCCTTGGCGTCCTCGGGACCGACCGTCAGGACGGTGATCTCCGCGTCGTCCGCGTCCTCGGCGATCTGCAGCGCCTGCTCGACGGCGTACTCGTCGAGCTCCGACAGCAGGCCGTCGACGTCATCGCGGTCGACGGTCAGGTCATCGGCGAAGTGCCGGTCGCCGGTGGCGTCGGGCACGTACTTCACACAGACAACGATCCTCAAGCTCACGCCGGCTCTCCTACTGCATCGTCTTTTCTGGCTGCTGCCCTGTGCAGGCAGCATAGGCGCCTTACTGGGCGGTTCCCGCTCGGGGCGGCCCGCGCTCCGAACGAAATGTTACTCGTCAGTACAGCGTGCCTCCCACCAGGAGGCAAGGTCGCTGCACTGTGACCTTGCCAACGCCACCCGAACCCGCCCCAGCAGGGACGATTCAGTCCCGCAGCGCGTTGAAGCGACCCTGGTGGTACAGCAGGGGACGGCCTTCCCCGCGGCCTTCCCCCAGCGAGTGTCCCGCAACCGCCTCCGCGATGATCACCCGGTGCTCCCCGGCCGGCACCCGGGCCACCACCCGGCACACCAGCCACGCCAGCACCCCGTCCAGCACCGGCACGCCCTGCGGACCGGCGCTCCAGAGCGTCGGGTCCCCGAAGCGGTCGGCGCCGCTGCGGGCGAACAGCCCGGCCAGGTCCCGCTGGTCCTCGGCGAGTATGTGGACGCCGACGTGGTCGGAGCCGGATATCGCCGGCCAGCTGGAGGAACCGGTGCCGATGGAGAACGACAGCAATGGCGGGTCGGCGGAGACCGAGTTGAGCGAGGTGGCGGTGAAGCCGACGGGACGGCCGCCGTCCACGGCCGTGATCACCGCGACACCGGCGGCATGCTGACGGAACACGGAGCGCAGCAGCTCGGGCGATCCCGTCCGGGCGGCTGCCGTGGGGGCCGAGGGGGCCGTCATGAGCAGGTCAGTTCCTTCCACTGCGCGTTCCGTGCGTCAGCCTGTCGATCGCGGCGGCGCGCAGTCAAGCGGGTACGGACAGATGTCGGACGCGTCACGCTCGGTGCGGGCGCGTGTACCGGCGTACGGGCCGGACCCGCCGGTCCTCTCCTACCGCCGCTCATACGGCTTCTCGTACGGCCGCGCCCAGTGCCGCGATCACATCGGCCTTGCGCGGCATCCCGGCGGCGCGGCGCACGACGGTTCCCGTCGCGTCCAGGACCAGCACGGTGGGCGTCCGGACGATCCCGAGCGCGCGGACCAGGGAGAGGTGCTCCTCCGCGTCGATCTCGATGTGCGCGACGCCCGGGACCAGCGCGCCGACCTCGGCGAGGATCCGCCGGGTGGCCCGGCAGGGCTGGCAGAAGGCGCTGGAGAACTGCACGAGGGTGGCCCGCTCGCCCAGCCGAGCACCCAGCTCCGCCATACCCAGCCGGGCCCGGTCCCTGTCCCCCTGCACGTGTGCTCCGTCCCCGGCGGAGGCCCGCCGTCCGTCCCGCTCGCGTTCCGTTCGTACGCTGGTCCGAGCGCTCCGGAGGCGCCCGGCATTCCCGTCATGATTCCCTGCGTGACAAGAATCTCGCCGGGCACGGGCGTCTGGGCTGGCCAGCGGCCCGTGTTTGGGGCACGATCCCCATGGCCACGTTACCTACGTTGGCGTAACTTCCGGCCGGGAGCACCTCCCCAGGCAGAAAGCGGGGTCTCCCCACGATGGCTGAGCTCGTCTATCCCCCCGTGGTCGGCGCGGCGCACACGCTGTTCCGTGCGCTGGACATCCGGATCGACATGAAGGGCACCGAGAACATCCCGCGCAAGGGCGGGGCGGTGCTGGTCTCCAACCACATCGGCTATCTCGACTTCATCTTCACCGGGCTGACGGCGCGGCCGTCGAAGCGTCTGGTGCGCTTCATGGCCAAGGACTCGGTCTTCCGCCACAAGGTGTCCGGTCCGCTGATGCGCGCGATGAAGCACATCCCGGTGGACCGCAAGCAGGGTGAGGCGGCGTACCAGCAGGCGCTGGAGGCACTGCGCTCGGGCGAGATCATCGGCGTGTTCCCGGAGGCGACGATCTCGCAGTCGTTCACGCTGAAGAGCTTCAAGTCGGGTGCGGCGCGGATGGCGCAGGAGGCGGGCGTCCCGCTGATCCCGATGGCGCTGTGGGGCACGCAGCGGCTGTGGACCAAGGGCCGGCCGAAGGACCTCCGGCGCAGCCACATCCCGGTGACGATGCGGGTGGGCGAGCCGATCGAGGCGCCGGGCGACCAGTACGCGGGTGCCATCACGCGGCGGCTGCGCGAGCGGGTCCAGGAACTGCTGGAGGCGGCGCAGAAGGCGTACCCCGCCAAGCCCAAGGGTCCGCAGGACTCGTGGTGGCTGCCGGCCCACCTCGGCGGGACGGCGCCGACCCCGGCGCAGGTGCGCGAGGCCGGCGCGTCCTGAGGACGGCTCCCCGGTCAGTGGGGGTTCGAGGCGTGGGTGAGGGTCTCCCACGCCTCGAAGTGGTTCTCGGTGCCGGCGGGCCGCCGTGACTCGGTGAGCTGCCGGGTCTTGTTCATGGTGATGCCGAGGCGGTGGGCGAGGGCGTTGTAGCCGACCTCGGTGGCCGGCCCGATCCCCTTGGTGAGCGTGCCGCCGCACAGCCAGGACGGCACGGCCTCGCCGAGCTCGTAGCCGGCGTGGAAGCCGAGCGCGTGCCGGAACCGGTCCGTGAACGCGGGGTAGAGGTCACGGCCCTGGATGCGTGAGGTCTCGGCGACGTGCATGGTCGCGGCGATGGCCATGCCGGTGTGCCCGAAGTCCCGACAGGTCTCCTGGGCGAGGCCGTCGACGAACGTGGTCTGGTCGTGCCAGTAGTCGATCAGCTCGCTGCGGGTGTCGATGGTGGAACGCGGCGGGTACTTCGGCTGCGCGCCGTCGGACTTCAGGTAGAAGTACGCGGGGACCCGGCCGAGGTAGACGGCCATGGCCTTGTCGTAGCTCGCCTTGTCGTCGAGGTGGACCGCGATGCCGATCGCGGCGTCCATCATGATCAGTTCCCAGTTGCCGTTGTTGTTCGGCTTGCCGCCGATGACCTCGGGCAGGTAGACGGTGCGCAGCATGGTGGCGAACCGCCCCTGCCGGGGCCAGCCGCCGGGGTAGGTGTGCTTGATGATCTCGGCGGCGCGCGGCCAGGTGGAGCCCGCCCAGCCGCTCTGCAGCGGGGCGTTGGAGTTGGTGTGGTCCTTGATCGTGCCCGACCAGGCGTCCATCAGCTCGATGGACTTCCTGGCGTACCGGGTGTCCCCGGTGATGTACCAGGCCAGCGCGTGGCTGTAGGCGGCGATGGCGTCCTCGCGCTCGTCGCTGCAGCCGATGTTCGGGTTCGAGTACGACCCGCACTCGACCACGGCGCGGGGCTTGGGCGTCCGGGAGAGCGAGCCGTACTTGCTCGCGAGCATCTGGTCGTACGCCGCTTTCCAGGGCTGCTCGCCGGCCTGCACCTTGGCGCGTACGAAGTCCAGCTGGGCGCGGCTGTTGAGGACGCCGGGATGGGTGAACCGGGCGGGAGCGGCGGCCGCTGGGGCCACAGCGGACGCGGGGGCGGCGGACGCGGCGGCGGGGGCGGCCGCCGTGGGCATTGAGCCCAGGGCGAGCGCCGCGAGCCCGGCGCAGAGCCCGGCGGGGAGTCCGAAACGCATGGGGGGCCTTCCGGTCGGAGGGGTTCCGGGGCCCGAAGATACTCATGCTCATGCCAAGCCGACAACGATGTCCGTCAAGAAAGTTTCCTATTGGCCCGCGCGCCGGCGGCTGCGGTGCGCCGCGACGCGGACCCGTGTGGCGCAGGCGGTGGAGCAGTACCGGCGGGGGCTGCCGGGACCGGCGCCGAGGAAATAGCGGCCGCAGCCCGCGGCGGGACAGGCACCCCAGACGACACGGCCGTGCGCGGTGAGCAGCTCGGCGAGCGCGAGCGCCCCGGAGGCCAGGAACCACTCCCCCCAGCCCGCCTCGGGACCGCGGTCGACGTGCAGGTGCCAGGGGTGGCCGTCGTGCCGGGTCAGCCGGGGCCGCGCGCCGCACTCGGCGAACAGGGCGTTGACGGCCTCGGCGGCGCGGTCCGCGTCCGGTTCGGCGATGAGGGCGCCCATCCGGCGCGCGGCGGCCCGCAGTTCGGCCGCTCCAGCCTCGCTGAAGGCGGGCTCCCGGAGGTCCTGCGAGGCTTCACCGTGCCGGGCGAGCAGGGCGGCGAGCCCGGCGCGGGGCAGTTCGGGGTCCTGGCGGACCGCCTCGGCGATGTCGAACAGGCGCAGGGCGGGGTCGAATCCGTTCACACGTCACTGTAACGTCTTGAGGCATGATGGCGTTACGGCGATATCTGGGCGCGGCGCTGGCCGCGCGACTGGCCTCCGAGGGCATGGGCATCGCCCTGGTCCTGCTGACGCTGGAGCGCACCGGCAGCGCGGCGCACGGCGCGTTCGTCCTGACGGCGTGGCTGGCGCCGCACGTACTGGCCGCTCCGCTGACGGGGGCGGCGGCCTCGCGGACGCGCCGGCCGCGGCTGTTCCACGTGGCCTCGCTCGCCGGCTTCGCACTGTGCATGGCGGCGCTGGCGCTGCTGGTGGGCCGGGCCCCGACGCCGGTGGTGCTGGTGGTGGCGATGGCCGGCGGTTCCTGCGGTCCGATGGTGACGGGCGGGCTGTCCAGCCTGGTCGCGGGGCTGGTCCCGGCGGGCCCCCGGCTCGACCGGGCGTACGCGTGGGACGCCGTCACGTACAACGCGGCCGGTGTGACCTCCCCCGCGGTCGTCAGCGCCTTCGCGGCCCTGGGGTCGGCGGGAACGGCGGTCCTGCTGCTGGCGGCCGGGTGTGCGCTGGCCGCGGTCCTGGCGGCCACCCTGCCGTACGACGCGAAACCGCCGGCCACGGCCGCGGCCTCGCTGCGGGCCGGGATGGCGGCGGGGCTGGCCGCGCTGTGGCGGGTGCGGGAACTGCGGGCGATCACCTCGGCGACGACGCTGGCGTTCGTCGGGGTCGGGGGCTTGAGTACCAGCGCGGTGCTGTTCGCGGGCCGGCTGGGCAGCCCCGACGGCGGCGGCCTGCTGCTGACGGCGTTCGCCGTCGGCGCCCTGGGCGGAGCGCTGACACTGGGCCGGATCACGGCGGTGGCGCCGGGACGGATGGCGCGCTGGGCGCTGACGGGGACGGGACTGGCGCTGGCCGGTGCCGCGTTCGCGCCGTCGGTGACGGTGGCGGCCGTGCTGTTCGCGGTGGCCGGGGTCTGCGACGGTCCGCTGCTGACGTCGACCCTGCGGATCCGCTCGGAAGGGGCGCCCGCGGCGGTGCGCACGCAGGTCTTCACCCTCGGCGCGGGCCTGAAGGTGACGGCGGCCTCGGCGGGCGCCGCCCTGGTCGGCCTCGCGGCGGCCGCTCCCCCGTACGCCCTGCTGCTGGCCGTCGCCGCGCTGCAACTGGCGGGGGCCGTCCTCCACCTGTCGATCCGCCCCACGCGGGCGGTGCCGCGGCCGGGGCCCGAGCTGCCGCTCCCGGCCCGGCCGAACCCGGAGAAGGGCTATTCGGCGCCCTGAGCCGGGGGCCGGGTGGGCAGGGCCGCGAACGGGACGGCCGCGGTGGTCCACGCGAAGGCAATACCGTACCGCTCCGCTTCCCGCTCGACCTCCCTGTCGGTGATCTCGTCCCGCCGGACGAAGTCGAACGTCGTGATCGCCGTCCAGAATTTGGACCCCTCGGGATGCGCCCACCACAGGGCGGTGATGAAACGCGGCCGCCGCGTCACGTTGATGAGGTTGCTGTTGTGACGGACCCGGGCGTGATGAACGGTGTGCTCGTCGCATTCGGGGCAGTACATCTTGCCGGCGCTCTTCTCCCACGAATAGTGGGGCTCCTGGAATCTGACTTCGTCGATCCTGCCGCGGTCCTTCCGCATCAGCTCCACATTGAGCCACGCCTCGATCGAGTCGAACCCGGCACGGGCGGGCACCTGGACCACCTTGACCACCCGGTACTCCTCATCGGGCTCCAGCCACGCCCCCGACCCGTAGAAGGGACCGGTGGCGATCGTGGTCACCCGCGTACCGGCCACGTACCGGCCCACGTCGTTGATCTGCGCGAGGGTGACCTTCTTCCACTCGCCCAGGCCCGCCCCCTTCTCCGAATAGGCGGACGCCCGCCCTTGGACCAGGTACTGGTCGTTGGTGACGTAGACGCCGACCTTTCCCGTGTTCTTCGCGGAGAAGGTCACCGGAAGGTGGACGACCGGACGGCTCGGATCCATGCGCGGGGTTCCGAAACTCGCGTCCACCTTGACGACCAGGGGTGTGGACGTCGGCTGGTAGAGGGCCGAATAGCCCAGATTGGTCGCCGCCAGCGCGCCGGTGGCGACCACGCCCACGGCGATTTTCCTGGGGTGCGGAATTCCCCGCCACACCCGGTCACGGCCGAGCAGCCAGATCCCCCACAGCGACCAGCCGAAGAGGGGGAAGAAGGCCAGCGCATAGCGCGTGTATTCGCGCTCCTCGAACCAGATGAACAGCAGGAGGAAACAGCCGGCGAAGGTGATGAGGACACCGAGCAGGACCAGCACGCCGGAAAACCGGTGCTCCCTCTTCCCCCAGTAGTCCAGGGCCGCGAAGGCGGCCCCGCCCTGCGCCAGCCCCGCGATGACGAACAGGAATCCCGTGAGCCGCCCGGCGAAGGTCAGGGCGCCCAGGGCGTCGGGCTTGCCGATCACGACGAGCATGACCATGGAAGCGGCCAGACCGGCCACCATCAGGCCCATGACGCCCAGTCTGCGGGCTCGGCGGTCGGGCCAGACGTCGCTGCCGCCGCCGAGCCAGCGTATGGACGTACGGTCGTCCAGGTCCGCGTCCCGGGGGTGGCCGAACCGGGTCAGCACCCGGCGCAGGTCCCTGGCCGACCAGGCGCTGCCCACCCGCTTGCCGCTCAGCGTGACCTCGCGCAACCCCCGGCTGTCGGGCGGGTGCACCGCCACTTTGGGCTCTCGCATGGGGCCAGGCTCGGCCGCGCCCGCGGCCGCCGCAAGCGCGGATACGCCGTCCGGCGCCGCCCGTCGGACGGGCGGCGCCGGACGGCGTATCACGCCGACTGTCGAGTCAGCGGGCCATCTCTTCCTTGAGGGCCTGGAGGAAACCGTCCACGTCCTCCTCCTGCGTGTCGAAGCCGCACATCCAGCGGACGTGGCCCTCGGCCTCGTTCCAGAAGTAGAAGCGGTAGCGCTTCTGCAGGCGCAGCGTCACCTCGTGCGGGAGCTTGGCGAAGACGGCGTTCGCCTGGACCGGGTAGAGGATCTCCACCCCGTCGACGTGCCGGACGCCTTCCGCCAGCCGCTGCGCCATCGCGTTGGAGTGCCGGGCGTTGCGCAGCCACAGGTCCTTGGCGAGCAGGGCCTCCAGCTGGACGGAGACGAACCGCATCTTCGACGCGAGCTGCATCGACATCTTGCGGACGTGCTTCATCTGCCGGACCGCGTCCGGGTTGAGGACCACCACGGCCTCACCGAAGAGCATGCCGTTCTTCGTGCCACCGTACGACAGCACGTCGACGCCCACGGTGTTGGTGAACGTGCGCATCGGCACGTCCAGCGAGGCCGCGGCGTTGGCTATCCGGGCACCGTCGAGGTGCACCTTCATGCCCAGCCCGTGCGCGTGCTCGCAGATCGCCCGGATCTCGTCCGGGGTGTAGACCGTGCCCAGTTCGGTGTTCTGGGTGATCGACACGACCTGCGGCATCGCCCGGTGCTCGTCGTCGAAGCCCCAGGCCTGCCGGTCGATCAGCTCGGGGGTGAGCTTGCCGTCCGGCGTGGCGACGGTGAGCAGCTTCAGGCCCGCCATCCGCTCGGGCGCACCGCCCTCGTCGACGTTGATGTGGGCGCTCTCGGCGCATATCACCGCACCCCAGCGGTCCGTCATCGCCTGGAGGGCGGTGACGTTCGCGCCGGTGCCGTTGAAGACCGGGAAGGCCTCGGAGTACGGGCCGAAGTGGCTGCGGATGACCTTCTGCAGGTGTTCGGTGTACTCGTCCTCGCCATAGGCGACCTGGTGGCCGCCGTTGGCGAGGGCGATGGCCTCGAGGATCTCCGGATGCGCACCCGCGTAGTTGTCGCTCGCGAAGCCGCGCACGGCAGGATCGTGGTGCCGGCGGGCGTCGGTCTTTACGGTTGCGGGGTGAGCCACAGACGCTGTCCGTTCACTTCGGAGGCGGGCCGCTCCCAGACGCCGGCGATGGCCTCGGCCAGTTCCGTGACGTCGGTGAAGCCCGCGAACTTCGCATTGGGGCGCTCGGCGCGCATGGCGTCGTGCACCAGTGCCTTGATGACCAGGATCGCAGCCGCCGCGCGCGGGCCCTCATCGCCCCCCGCCTTGCGGAAGGAGTCGGCCATGGCCAGCGTCCAGGCCTCGGCCGCCGCCTTGCCGGCGTTGTACGCGGCGTTGTTGGCGACCGGCTTGTGCGCGCCGACCTGGCTCACCAGGACGTAGCGGCCCTTGTCGCTGCGCAGCAGGCCGTCGTGGAAGGCCATGGAGGTGTGCTGGACCGTGCGGATCAGGAGCTTCTCGAGGAAGTCCCAGTCGGCGAGGTCGGTCTCGGTGAACGAGGCGCTGCCGCGCCAGCCGCCGACCAGGTGGACCAGGCCGTCGATCCGGCCGAACTCCTTCTCGGTCCGGTCGGCCCACGCCTTGGCGGCCTCCAGGTCGAGCAGGTCCACGGTGTCACCGGTGACGGTGGCCCCGCCGTGGGCGTAGCGGGCCGCGTCCACGGCCTCGGCCAGACGGGTGGGGTCCGCGTCCGACGCGACGACCGTGGCGCCCGCCTCGGCCAGGCGGAGCAGGGTGGCGCGGCCGGCGGGCCCGCCGGCCCCGGCCACCGCCACCACCGCTCCGTGGAGCTTTCCGTTGCCGTTCCCGGAGCCGTTCATGCTGGAAGCCTCCTGTGCGCGAGCGCTCACGCGGCGACCCGCTCGGCGTCGAGGGCGGTGATGCCCTTCGTCGAGGCGATCACGCCCTTGAGCTTCTTGGCGAGGGCCTCATAGAACATGCTGAGCGGAAACTCGTCGGGAAGCACGTCGTCCACGAGCTTGCGCGGCGGCTGCGTCAGGTCCAGGGCGTCGGGGCCCTTGGCCCACTTGGATCCCGGGTGCGGGGCCAGGTAGGTGGAGACGAGCTCGTACGCCTTGAACCAGTGGACGAGCTTGGGGCGGTCGATGCCGGCCCGGTACAGCTCCTCGATCTCGGCGCACAGCTCGTTGGTGACCTGCGGGGCACGCATCCAGTCGATCTTCAGCTTGTTGTCCGTCCAGCGCACGACGTCGTGCTTGTGGAGGTACGCGAAGAGCAGCTGGCCGCCGAGGCCGTCGTAGTTGCGGTTGCGGTCGCCCGAGACCGGGAAGCGGAACATCCGGTCGAACAGGACGGCGTACTGCACGTCGCGGCCGTGCTCGTTGCCCTCGGACTCCAGCTTCACGGCCTCCTTGAAGGCGGTGAGGTCGCAGCGCAGCTCCTCCAGGCCGTACATCCAGAACGGCTGGCGCTGCTTGATCATGAAGGGGTCGAACGGCAGGTCGCCGTGGCTGTGGGTGCGGTCGTGGACCATGTCCCACAGGACGAAGGCCTTCTCGCAGCGCTCCTGGTCCTCGACCATGCGCGCGATGTCCTCGGGCAGCTCGATGCCCAGGATGTCGACGGCGGCCTCGGTGACCTTGCGGTAGCGGGCGGCCTCGCGGTCGCAGAAGATGCCGCCCCAGGTGAAGCGCTCGGGGGCCTCGCGGACGGCGATGGTCTCCGGGAAGAGCACCGCGGAGTGGGTGTCGTAGCCCGGGGTGAAGTCCTCGAAGGTGATGCCGAGGAAGAGCGGGTTGTCGTACCGGGTGCGCTCGAGCTCGGCGAGCCACTCGGGCCACACCATCTTGAGCGCGACGGCCTCCAGGTTGCGGTCCGGGTTGCCGTTCTGCGTGTACATGGGGAACACGACGAGGTGCTGGAGCCCGTCGGCGCGCTCGGCGGCGGGGTGGAAGGCCAGCAGGGAGTCGAGGAAGTCCGGCTCCCGGAAGCCGTCCGCGGCCCACTTGCGCAGGTCGCCGACCAGGGCCCGGTGGTACGCGGTCGCGTGCGGCAGCAGCGGGGAGAGCGTCTCGACGGCCGCGACGACGCGCTCGACGGCGGCCTCGGCGGCCGCCCGGCTCGGAGCGGCGTCCGCGTCGAAGTCGATGGAGCCGTCCTTGGACTGCCAGGGGCGGATCTCTTCCACGGCGGCCTTGAGCTCGGGCCACGCCGGGTGGTCCACCACCCGCGCACCGGCGGTTATCGCGCCACCGCCCACGCCCGGCACAAGAGTTTCCGTCATGTCACTTCCTCCACAGGAGAACCTCACGTCGTGACAGCGTATGCGCGCAAGGCTCTCCCGCTCAAGAGGGAACTCGGGAAATTATTCGGCGCCACCCCCTGCTCCACCGAAAGTCTTCCCGTCGTTTGCCATGGAGGCGATGGCTCCGCCCAGTCTTTCCATGGCCTGCGCCGCCGCGGGCAGCACCGGGGACAGGGCCAGGAAGCCGTGGAACATCCCCGGGTGCAGGTCGAGGACCGACGGCACTCCATTGGCTTGAAGCAGCCGGTGGTAGGCCACGCCGTCATCGGCCAGCGGGTCGCAGCCGGCGACCACCACATGGGCGGGCGGCAGCCCGGCGAGGAGCTCGGGGGCGGCGTTCAGCGGGGAGGCGAGCGGGTCGGCGCCGTCCGCCCCCGGGCCCAGGTACTGCTCCCAGAACCACCTCAGGTGCGTCGCGGTCAGGTAGAAGCCCTCCGCGTTGCGCCGGTGGGAGTCGCCGGTCCGGGCGGCGTCGAGCGTGGGGTAGACAAGCGCCTGGAGGGCCACCCTCGGCCCGCCGCGGCCCGCGCCCGCGGCGTGCAGCAGGGCGGCGGCGGCCAGGTTGCCGCCCGCGCTGTCCCCCGCGACGACCAGGGCGCCGGGATGGCCGCCGAGGTCACCGAGGTGCGCGCCGGCCCAGCACAGGGCGGCGTGGGCGTCCAGGACGGCCGCCGGGAAGCGGTGCTCCGGGGCCCGCCGGTAGTCGACGGACACGACCACGGCGCCGGCCGTACGGCACAGGGTGCGGACGGTGGCGTCGTAGGTGTCGAGGTCGCACAGGACGAAGCCGCCGCCGTGCGTGAAGACCACGGTGGGGCGCGGCCCGGGCCACCGCAGCGGGTCGGGCCGGTAGATCCGTACGGGGACCGGGGGCGCCCCGGGCGGGCCGGGGACCATACGGTCGGCCACGGAGCCCACCTCGGGCGGCGGCGCGGCGGACGGGGGCACGGCGGCCAGGATCCGGCGGGCCTCGGCGGCGTCGGTGACGGCGCCGCCGAGATCGGGGAAGAAGGCCGAGAGGGCGCGTACGAAGGGCCGCGCCCGCGGGTCGAGCCGACCGGCGGCCTCGGGCGCCGCTTCGGGCGGCGGGGCTGGGAACACGGGAGGTCCTTTCCTGGACGCGAGCGGGGGCGCGGGGCGGTGGGGCGAGGGGCGGCAGGGCGGCGGGGCGGGTGCTCAGGCGGTGCGGAAGTGCGGGATGACCTTCTCGCCCCACTGGCGCAGCGTCTCCAGACAGGCCTCCTGCGGCACGGTCCCCATCTGGATCAGGCACATGATCTCGTCGGCCCCCGCCGCCCTCAGCCGCTCCACGTACGCGATGGCGTCGTCGGCCGTGCCGTAGGCGTGGTCGGCGTTGAAGGTGGCCGTCGAGGTGGGTTTCACGGGGATGTCCAGCTCGTGCAGCCGGGCCACCACCTGCTCGGCCGCCCTGCGCATCTCGGCCGTCTCGTCGGCGCCGTCGACCACCGCCTCGTCCGGCACGCCCGCGCCGCCGTACCAGTGGCCGATGGACTGGGCGAAGAAGCGCTGGCCGCGGGTGCCGATCCGGCGGGCCTGCTCGCGGTCGTCGAGCACGATGGTGGGGCAGAGCACCGAGAAGTGGTCGTTGACGGCGGTGGAGACGAAGCGGCCCCCGTCCCGCCGGGCGAGCGCCGCGTCGTAGACCGCGCGCATCGAGGCGATCGACTCGGGCCCGGCGAAACCCATCACCAGCGCGCCGACGCCCAGTTCGGCGGCCTGGACCAGGGTCTCGGCCCGGCTGCACGCGAGGAAGAGCGGCGGGTGCGGGGTCTGCCGCGGGCGCGGCAGGATGGGGTGCGGGTCGATGTCGATGAGCTCGCCGTGGTACTCGAGCTCGTCGCGCTGCCACGCCGCCCCGATGATCCGCAGGGCCTCCTCGACCTCCTGCGTGGTGCGGTCGCGGTCGACCCCGCACAGCGAGGTCTCCTGCTCGGTGCCACCGCGGCCGGCGCCGAGGTCGACGCGGCCGCCGGAGAGCAGGTCGAGCATGGCGGCGCGCTCGGCGACCCGGACCGGGTGGTTGAAGTGGAAGGGCATGCACACCACGCCGTGGCCGATGCGTATGGTGTGCGTCCTGGCCGCGACCCACGTCAGGAAGATCTCGGGAGCAATAATCTCATTGCGCATACCAAGTTGGTACTCTGAGCCATGCCGATCGACCCGGAGTACCTGCACGCAGTCCACCAAGGCCCCTTCCCCGCATACCTCTACGGCCGCGCCAGCCGCGACCCTAAGAAGAAGGGCCGCTCGGTCACCGCCCAGTTGAAGGAGGGGCGCGCGCTGTGTGCCCAACTCGGCTGGCCCATCGTCGACGAGTTCAGGGACGACGGCGTCTCCGCCAGCCGGCACGCACGGGTTGCCCGCGACGACTTCGACGCGATGCTTAAGGGAATTCGCGCTGGGAAGTGCCGCATCGTCGTCGCCTTCGAAGCCTCACGCTACTACCGCGACCTGGAGGCATACGTACGGCTGCGGAGCGCCTGCCACGATGCCGGGGTCCTGCTGTGCTACAAAGGCCAGGTCTACGACCTGAGCAAGAGCGCGGACCGCAAGGCGACCGCGCACGATGCGGTGCAGGCCGAGAGCGAAGCCGAGGACATCCGGGACCGGAACCTTCGCACCGCGCGGCAGACGGCCGACGCGGGCAAGCCCTGGGGGCAGACGCCGGAAGGCTACAAGCGACACTACGACCCAGATTCCGGTTACCTGTTGGAGCAGTTCGAGCATCCTGTGCAAGGCCCGCTCGTACGCCGGATTTGGGAAGAGGCCGAGTCGGGGAAGAGCCTGCGTTCGATCGCTCGGGACCTGAACCAGGGCGGCCATCTCACCCAGCGGGGCAAGCCGTGGCAGATCTCGCACGTTCAGATCATTCTCAGAAATCCGACGTACATGGGCCGCCGGAAGTTCCAGGGCCAGGACTTCAAAAAGGGGACGTGGCCCGCGCTGGTCACGCCCGAGCGCTTCCAGGCGGTGCAGACGATCTTGGCGATGGAGGGCCGGGCATGGACCACGGACCTGACTCCGGTCCACCTGCTATCGGGGATCGGCCTGTGCGGGAGGCATCCGGAGCTGCAAGCCACGAACAGCGAGCCCGTACTACGCGGATTCGTCAACCGGGGTTATCCGTCAGTGAAGTGCTCAGAGTTTTCACACGTCACGATGAACGAGAAGCGGATCAACGCGTACGTCGAAGAGGGGCTGATGGCGTACCTCTCGCGGGACGACAACCGGGATGTATTCCGGAAGATCAACAACGGTGGTCATGATGTAGCCGCAGCCCAGGCCCGCTTGCAGTCACTGGAACGGCAACTTGAGGAGGCCCATGACGCTTCGGTCACCTTCGATCGCGACGGCACGCCAGCCCTGTCCATCGCCGGGTTGTCAGCTGTGGAGCGTCGCCTAGCGCCGCTGATCGCTGCGGCAAAGGCAGCGGCACGGCCCCAGGTGGTTCCATCTGTGCTGATGAACCTGATTGAGTCTGACGACCCAGAGGAACTCTGGGAAGACTATGACTTGCAGCAGCAGCGCGCCGTGATCCGGTTGTGCGTAACCGTGCGCCTGCACGCGGCATCGCATAAGGGCGTGCGGAAACTGGAGCCGGGCCGGGTCACGCTGTCGTGGTACGGGCAGCCGGGATTCATGGGCGGCCGGCCTCGCGGTCGCGCGCTGCCGGAAGTTCCTGAGCAGCGTCTGCCGGATGGGCTGTAGCCCGCTCGCGGGTGGGGCTGGCAGGGCTGGGGAAGGGGACGACCTGGCCCTGCGACTGACGCTTGAAGGTGGAGTCGACGAGGCCGCGGCGGCCGTGGTCGAGGCCGACCAGGTACGCATCAACCTGGATGCTGGCGCGCTGGTCCTCTACGTCTTGAAGCAGTCGGACCCGCGCTGCCTGCAGCTGGGCGTGTAGCGCGGCACGCTCGGCTTCGAGGTCGCGCACGCGACGGTCTTGCTCGGCGACCAGGGCGCCCTGGGCAGCCAGGTACCGGGCGTACTCGGCGGCCGTCTCGCGGCGGGCCGCAACGAGGGCGGCGCGCTCGGCGCTGGTGTCGGTGGTCCAGAGACGGACCTTTGCGAGGATGAGGAGAGCGGCCGACGTAAGGCCTGCAAGGCCTCCCCCGATGGCGGAGGCGATGTGGTCCTCGACAATGCCGTAGGCGACGATGCCGGCCGCGAAGAGCATCACGAGGCCGGCCGCGAGGGCTCCGATTTTGGCGCGCGTTGCTGTGTCGTGCATCCGTACCCCCGCCTATCCCTGGGCTGCTGCACCCCCGCCTTCGTCGGCGTCGCGCTCGGCGTCCTGAAATCGCCGCTGCCTCTCGACCGCTGCGCGGAGCATCTCGCGCGCCACGGGGTCGGATAGGCCTAGGGCATGTGCCGCTTCGTCGAGAGTGATTGAGTCCGAGCCTACCCCTGTTGCGCCTGTTTGGGAGGGGGTTGACAGCGACTCAGGGGACGCGATCCCTGATTCGATGAGTAGGTCGCGCAGGTCGAGGCCGACGGCCTTGGCGATGCGCTCGTAAGCCCAGGGGTCAGGGAGGGTCTGGCCGGAAAGCATTCGTCCGGTGGCCGTCTCTGTCATGCCCATTTCGCGCGCTAGGTCTGCCTTTGCGCCGCGCCTGTTGAGGTCGTAGCCCGCCCTCTGGGCCGCCTCTGACACGAGCCTGCCGAACCGCGCCCGAACCGATTCACTCCGCATGGGGGCACGGTATCTCGCCCGCGAGCGACATGCAGCTATCTGGCTCGCGCGCAAGGTTGCAGGTCAGGGCCGGTTTCCGACATGTGCGCACCTCATCAGGCAAAGTCGAACGATTGTGCGATTTCGAGAAAACACAGCGCCTCCACAATTTCTTGCTTGCGCGCAAGACAGAAACAGCGCTACCTTTCTTGCGAGCGAGACAGAAAGTCTGGCTCCCCCGCAAGGAAGGAGGTGCAACCTCATGACCTACCGACTGCGCATCGACCAGCTCCGCGATGCCGCCCGCAAGGCCGGCGACCAGCGCGCCGTCGACATCGCCAAGCGCACGGGGATCTCGGAATCCGCCGTATCCCGCATGCTGCGCGGCCGCTCCACCCCGGGCCTCGGAACGATCATGAAGCTCCGGGACACCTACGGGCTCACGAACACGGACCTGATCGAAGAGGTCGCCGCGTGACCCGCGCCGAGCGCCTCGCGCTCATCGGGCCCGACGCCGTCGAGCACGTCCGCCGCGAGGCCGAAGCCGCGCCGCCGATGCCGCCCGAGCTGATCGCCGCACTGCGGCCGATCCTCACCAACCCGGCCAAGCGCCGCACGCCGCCCGCGGACTCCGCGCCGGCCGCCGCCTGACCACACCACAAAGACCGGGGCCGCCCGGACCCTGGCCGGTCCGTGACAGCCCCTCGGCACACCTCGCACACAAGAACGAGAGGTACACCGTGAAACACCAGCCTAGCCCCACCGACCTGCCGAACGGCTCGCGCCGCACGGTCCTGGTCGCCCTCCCGGTCCGGCGTAAGGCGCCGACCACGGTCGACGGCACCCTCCTCGCCGCCGCCAGGCTCCTCCAGGTACGCGGCCTGTGGCAGGGCGACTACGTCCCCGACGCCTTCGACCGCGAGATGAGCATCCCGCACACGCTGCGGCCGATGAGCATCGTCGCCGCGATCAAGTGCGTGGTGTCCGGCAACCCGCACCGCGACTCCCTCATGGCGGACATGGCGATCGGCGTGCTGGCCATGGCGATCGACGGCGGTCCGGCCTGGACGGACTTGTTCAGTCTGGAGCGTCACGTCGACGACTGGGGTGACGCGGACGGTCGGACGACGGATGAGGCGGTTGCCCTGCTGGAGTGGGTGGCGACGGCCCCGGAGCGTGCGGCGTGAACGTCCACCGTGTGAACGCTGCTGCGGGTGCCATCCACGCGTCGATGCAGCAGGGCAAGAGGCTCCCGGCCGCACTCGCGTACGACCTGGAGGCCATGGGGCTGTTGCAGTCCCCGGAGACGGCCGCCGAGCTGGACCGGCTCCGGGCTCGCGTCGAGGAGTTGGAGACCTTCGCTCACGGCTGCGACGGCGAGGGCTGCACTCTGCCGCATAGCTCGTGGTGCACCAAGGCGAAGGAGTTCGCAGCCCAGCACGAGGGCTGCACCTGTGGGCGTCCGTGGGAGTCCACGCCTGAGCCTCATGCCGGACACTGCTGGCTCCTGAGCCCGCCCCACGACGAGGTACAGCGACTCCGAGCCCGGGTGGCCGAGCTGGAGGCGCTGAGGCCCGCCCCCATCCAGGACTGCCGGAAGTGCGGCGCGGGCTACACCCACGGCCAGCCGTGCAGCAACTGCCAGTTCCAGGCCGAGATGGCCGCCGCGACCGTCGAGCGGAACGGCGCTGGCCTGTCCGAGGTCGAGCTGAGGCGCACGGCGCCCGGCACGTACCGCTGCACCTGTGGGCACTGGGACAACGTCCATGGCCCGTTCTGCTTCGCCGAGGCCTGCGAGTGCGGCAACTTCGCGTACCCCCAGCCCGCCGAGGACCAGCACGAGGGCCCGAAGCCGCACGCGTACCGCCTCGGCCGCGACCTCCCGGAGTACCCCCGTGGCTGACCGCGAGATCACCCCGTCCGGGTGCCGGCACTGCGGGATCCCGGAGCGCGAGCACTGCCAGCGGTGGAAGGGCCCCGTGGGGTGGCACCGCTGGGAGGCGCCGACCGACCGCCAGATCCTCGCCCGCATGCGCCTCCGCGCCGCCTACCGCACCGCCACCAGGGGGAACCAGTGAGTACCACGCCCAAGCCCGCCCGCGGCCCGCTGTACGTCGAGGCCACCCCGCTCATGGTCACCCTCGACGCGACGCCGCTGGTCGTCAACAACGTCCACGACCTCCTCGACCTGCTGCGCTCCGACGAGTTCGTCGACGACTTCATGGAGCTGGACACCGCTGGCGGATTCGCCTTCGAGGAGCTCCAGGCCAAGCTCGTCGACCGCCTCGCCACGAAGATCGCGCTGTCGGGCCCGCAGGCGGTCCGCGTCGGCGAGCAGATGACCAAGCTCGGCCGCGAGCGGTCCGTCCCGCAGCAGCGCGGAGAGGCAGCATGAGCGCGCAGTCTGATCTGGAGACCGCCCTGCGTCACCTGGGGGCGAGCGACACCGTCGCCGTGGCGGTGGCGTCAACGGTCGCGGCGAACTTCCGCGCCGAGGATCTGAGCGACGCGGCTGACCTGCTGAACCGGGTCAACCCCGACCGCGACGTGGACTTTTCGGCTGGTGTCGACTGGGCCGTCGGTGAACTTCGCCGGCTGGCTGGCGTCGCTGCGGTGGGCGGTGCCGAATGAGCGCCCTCAACCGCATCCGCCGCGAACCCGTCATCGCGGCACTGCCCGCCCGCTGGCGGACCGTCTGCATCGAGCAGGACCGAGACCCGGACGGCATCGCCCCGGTGTGCCCGGACGAGGAGCACGAGGACACCGACGGCGGCTTGCACGAGTGCTGCCCGGAGCTGGTGATCGAGGTCCCGGACCCGCACCTCGCCGAGTACCTCGCCGCGCTGCTGAACGCGGATCGGAGGACGTCGTGAGCGCCGCCGACCGTCTCGCCATCCTGCGTCGCCTGTTCCGTGACCACGACGGCCCGATCACCACGGGCATGGCCCACCGCGAGTACCAGGCCCGGGGCATCCCGTGTCGGACGACCGCTCGCCGTGACCTGGAGCAGCTGGCGCGCGAGGGGCTGATCCACCCGGTGGGGGCGGAAAACGACCGCAAGTACCTGCTGACGAAGGTCGGTGACCGGTGACCGATCCGCGCCTGGCGCGGGACACCGAGCGGGGTCGCTACTACAGCGACCCCGCCGGGGGCCCCGACCTCATCTCCGTCACCAACGTCCTCGGCTGCGCCGTCAACAAGTCCTTCGCACTCGTCCCCTGGGGCGCCGGCCTCGTCGCCGACCGCGTCATCGCCGACCCGATCGGCACCGCCCGCCGGGCCCGCACCGAGAAGACCGCGCTCCGCAAGGAACTCGTCGCCGTCCCCAGCAGCAACGCCGAACGCGCCGCCAACCTCGGCACCCGCGTCCACGCCCGCGCCGTACACCTCGTCCTCGGCACGCCCTATCCGGCGGATCCGGAGGTCGAACCGTATGCGCAGCAGCTCGCCCGGTTCTTTCGGCTGTGGCAGGTCGACTTCGACCGTGACATCGAGGCCACCGAGACCACGGTCTTCCACCGGCAGTACGGATACGCCGGCACCGGGGACCTGTGGCTGTGGCTGCCGACCGGCCGGTTCCGGCGCCGCCAGCTGTGGCTGATCGACTACAAGACCAGTGCGAAGAAGCCGGTCACCACGGTGTACGCCGAGCAGCCGATGCAGTTGGCCGCGCTGCGGCACGCGCCGGTTGCGCTCCTCGCCGACGACTCTGAGGAGGAGGCGCCGCGCGTGCACCGCACCGCGCTGCTGAACCTTCGGCCTCGCGGCCACCGGCTCATCGAAGTGCCTTCCGGCCGTCCGGTGTTCCGGGCGTTCCTCGGCGCGGTCCGCACCGCCCGCTACCTGCACGGCGCCCCGGCGCCCTCCGCATACCCGTCGATCCTGCCGCCGTGGGCGCCGGGCTCCGACCGAAAGGCAGCCTGACCATGGGCTCCCGAATCATGACCATGAAGCGGCAGGCCGCCGAGCTGGGCCGCATCCGTACCGGCTACAGCCGGCCGCACCGCGACCCGAACAAGCGGCCCGTACCCGTCAAGTCGACGACGTTCGTGTTCAGCTCCCACTCCCGCGACTACGTGGCCGCGGCCGCGGAGCTGTGGGGCGGCGAGGTCGAGACGTGGACCCCGCAGAACCAGAAGATCGCCCAGTACCGGGTCATCTCGAAAGCCAGCGAAATCCGGGCGATTCTCCCCGCCGGGGACCCGCTCTCCCAGTCGTACGAGATGTGGTCCGGCGGCGGCTGCGCGCGCCGCTGCGACGGCGAGACCGAGCAGAAGACCCGCCAGCCCTGCGTGTGCCTGGCCCGGTACGGGCCGGACTGGCACCTGCGCTCCCCGCGAGAAGTGTGTCGGCCGACGAGCCGCATCAACGTGATGCTGCCCGAGCTGCCCGACCTGGGTGTGTGGCGGCTGGAGTCGAAGTCGTACTACGCGGCCGACGCGATGGCCGGCGGGGTCGACACCGTGCTCCAGGCCACCGAGGGCAAGAGCATGATGCCGGTCCGCATGTGGATCGAGCAGCGCAGCCGCGTGGCCGACGGCGAGACGAAGAACTTCCCCGTCGTCATGGTGGTGCCGTCGCTGCCGAAGCTCCGGCACGCCCTGTCCGGGCCGCTGTCGACGGCGGCCGCCCTCGACCCGGGCGTCCTTGTCGGGCGGCCCGCGATCGAGGCACCGCGCCCCGACTACCTGGCCGAGGCCCGCAACCAGCGGACCGAGGCCGACGTGATCGCCGTATGGCGGAAGGCCGACCAGGCAGGGCACGGCTCGCCGGAGCTGCTGGAGGACCTGAAGCGGATTGCCGCGGACATCGCCCGCGGGGTGGATCCGCAGACCGGCGCGCTGGACGACGAGGACGGTCTGGACGAGGACGGCGCGGTGGACGCCGAGATCGTTGAGGACGACGAGCCGCCGACGGCGTCCGACTGGCCTGCCGTTGCGCAGCCCGGATCGGGGGCCCGCCGATGAGCTGGTACCGCGGCCGCCTGTGCGGCTTCGACCTGGAGACCACCGGCATCGACGTCGAGCACGACCGCATCGTCACCGCCTGCGTCGTCCAGTGCGGCGGCGGGCACCCCACCCAGTCCGCGACCTGGCTCGCGAACCCCGGCGTCGAGATCCCCGAGGGCGCCGCGAAGGTCCACGGCATCACCACCGAACAGGCCCAGGCCGAAGGCCAGCCCGCCGGGCAGGTCGTCGAGCAGCTGGTCGCCGCCCTGTCGCAGGTCGTGCTCGCTGGCATCCCGATCGTGGCGATGAACGCAGCGTTCGACCTGACCATCCTCGACCGCGAGGCCCGCCGCCACCGCGTGCACCCCCTCACCGACACCGTCGGCGACGCCCTGCGGGTCCTCGACCCGCGGGTGCTGGACAAGCAGGTCGACCCTTACCGGCGCGGCGGCCGGAAGCTCGAAGACCTCTGCCGCACGTACGGCGTCCGCCTCGATGGCGCGCACACCGCCGACGCCGACGCGCTCGCCGCGTGCCGCGTTGCGTGGCGGATCGGCGCCAGTCGGCCCGAGCTGGCGGCGCTCACCCTGCCAGCCCTCCACTCCCGGCAGGTCGATTGGGCCGCGGAGCAGGCCCTGTCGCTCGCCGACTACTTCAGGCGGACGCCCGGCAAGGAGTCCTGGGCCGACGGCGTGCGCACGGAGTGGCCGTTCATCCCCCACCAGCAGGACGGAGACCTGTGATGCGTGTACGAGACCTCATCCGCCGGTTCCGCGGCGACCAGGCCCGCCAGGCCGGGGTGATCGCCGGACAGGCCGTGAGGATCCGCGACCTGGAGACCCGGCTGGACGCCGCCGAGACCGCCGTCGTCAAACTCATGCGCAGCGGCAACACCGGCAGCGACGACCGGATCCTGTACCTGACGCGCGAGCTTGAGCGGCGCGCCCGCCTGATCGACCAGCTCCGTGCCGGCGTCATCGACGACGCTCAGACCGCGGCGCTGCGCTACGACCTCCGCCAGGCGGTCGAGCGGGCGCGGCTGCTGGAGCGGCGGCTGGCCGTACTGCAGGCCGACAACGAAGGCATCTCGGAGCGCCCCGGGGTGGCCGCGTGAGCCTGACCGAGACCCCCGCGCCCGGGATGACCACCCTCCCGGCCGCGGGCCCCAACCGCCCCCTCGTCATAGGGCTGGATCTCTCCCTCACCTCCACCGGCATCGCCGGCGTCGACTGGGCCGAAGCCCTCAAGCCCCGCCACAAGGGCCACCGGCGGCTGTCCTGGCTGAAGTGCGAAATCTACGACCGCACCAAGGCCGCCGACCTCGTCGTCGTCGAGGGACCGGCGTTCGGGCACGGCGCGCAGGCCGGACACCACGAGCTCGGCGGCCTGTGGTGGATGATCACTCACGACCTGTGGCGCCGTAACCTGCCGTACGCCGTGTGCCCGCCCAAGGTCCGCGCCATGTACGCCACCGGCAACGGCAACGCCGGGAAGGGCGAGGTCCGCGACGGGGTCCGCCAGCACTTCGGTGTCGAGTGCGAGGGCGCCTCCCGGTACGACAAGGCCGACGCCGTCGCCATGGCCTGTTTGGGTGCGCACTGGCTGGGCTACCCGGTCGTCGCGCTGCCCGACAGCCACACCCGCGCGCTGGGCAGCGTGGCGTGGCCCGATCAGGTTCCGGCGGTGGCCCGGTGATCGTCCGCCCTGACGTCGCCGCGCTGCTCCGCGCGGGCCTGTCGAACGCCGCGATCGCCCGCGAACTGCGCACCGCCCCTCGGCGGGTGCAGGTGGCCCGGGTGGCTCTCGGGATCACCAACCCGCACGGCGGCGGCGCTAGCACCGCCAGCCCGGAGGAACTGTTCTGGGCCCGTACGACGCCGCTGCCCGGCGGCCACCTGCGGTGGACCGGGCACGTCTCGAACACCGGCAGCTTCAAAATCCACTGGGGTGGGAGGAACTACAGCCCCCACAAGATCGCCTTCCGGATCCGTACCGGCCGCGACCCCGTCGGCAAAGCCAAGACGAGCTGCGGCATCCCGGGCTGCGTCGCTCCCGCCCACGTCGACGACGCCGAAGACCGGGCCCGTCTGAACG
The DNA here is from genome assembly GCF_044748145.1 of Streptomyces sp. NPDC090022. Lineage (NCBI taxonomy): Bacteria > Bacillati > Actinomycetota > Actinomycetes > Kitasatosporales > Streptomycetaceae > Streptomyces > Streptomyces sp. NPDC090022. Next base: position 124,304 of record NZ_JBIVFN010000003.1, on the reverse strand, counting down.
CCACGTACAACGCCCTGTTCGGGGGTACCCCATGACCCGCCGTGCACCCGACAACCTCGCGCCCGCGCTGCACTGGGCGGCCAACTCGCTCTGCGCCCAGACCTACCCCGCCCTGTTCTTCCCCGAACGCGGCGAGGACAACACGACCGCGGTCAGCAAGCAGATCTGCCGACGCTGCCCCGTCATCGAGGAATGCCTGGCCGAGGCCATGCGCCAGGAAGGCACGGCCTCCCACAGCCACCGGTACGGCGTGTGGGGCGGCCTCAGCCCTGCCGAGCGCGCCGACCTCGCCAAAGCCCGCGCCCGCTGGGCCGAGGCCGCCTGATGGACACCGGCCTGCGCATCACCGGCGCCCTGTTCATCGACGCCGGCGAAGGCCGCGAGATCAGGCACGGCGACCGGGCCGGGCAGATCCACTACACCCGCCATCCCCGCGCCCGCTACGAGTGCCTGGCCTGCGGCTGGACCTCCGAGACCGTCACCGGCCCCGAAGCCGTCAAGGCGTTCACCTCCCACATCCGCATCACCCACCCGGCCACCTGCCCAGCAGCCGCCCCCACCGAAGGAGCACAAGCAGCATGAGCACCCCGATTCGCGTCGACGCCGACGTCAAGCTCGACAGCAAGATCCTCACCGACGTCGCCGAAGCCCTCGAACCCCACGCCGACCAGATGTTCAAGCAGCGCAAGGGCCACTGGATCGCCATCGTCGAACTCGCCCACGTCGAGCGGACCGAGCCCGGCCCCGACGAGGACAAGAACCCCTCGGTCAAGGTCCGCATCACCGACCTCGAGATCGCGCCCAACGCCGAGTGGGAACTCACCCTCCGCCAGCTGCTCCGCGACCTGTACCGCGAGCGGACCAGCGACGGCACCTTCGACGAACACGCGGCCTGATGACCGGGCCCGGCAGCGCGGGAGACGCCGGCTCCCGCTGCCCGCGTTGTCGGGCCCCCATTCTCCGCCGGCTCGTCGGCCGCACGGCCGCAGTCACCGTCACCGCCGACCTGACGCCGCTCACCCCGGCCGAACAGAACGCGGTACGCGAACCGAACCGGCTGATCTGGTGCCTACGCCAAACCAGCGCACACTCCCCGCCCTGGCTGGCGTGGACCGGCCCCAGCCACCCCGCCACCTGCCCCCACCCGCACGTCACTGAGCACCGCTGCCCGCCAGCGGAGCCCACCACCCTGTTCTGAGGAGCGCCGTGGACAAGGTCACCCGCCACCCCGACCCGCACCCGGCGGACGACCACGCCCACAACGGGCCCCGGCCCGGCACCTGGCCCACCCCCCGCACCCCCCTCGACACCATCCTCCGGGCCGCCGCCAACCACGAGCGAGCACGCGCCCACATCACCCAGGCCAGCATCCGCGCCCACCTCGAATGCCCCCACTGCCACCCCGCCCCAGACCTGGACCACCTGGAGCTGCAGTCCATCAGGGCACACCTCGCAGAACAGCCCTCCCCCCAGACCATCCGCGCCGCCGCCCACTACTGGATCACCGCCATCACCAACATCGCCGACGACATCATCAAGGGGCGCACGTGAGCACGGCAGCACAGACGCCGCCCGAGGCAGCCAACATCGACCTCGTCCGCGCCTCCCTCGCCTACACCTACCAAGGTGCGCCCGGCCTCCTCAGCATCTGCTCAGACGCCGACCGCTGGGTCGGCCGGCGCTTCACCACCGACGACATCGGCCTCGCCTCCGCCGTCCGCTACATCACCGACCTCGACACCCGCCTCCCGAAAGGGATCTACACGCAGGTCACCACCCTCCGCGACCACCCCACCAAAGGCCGCGGCGGCAAAGACCTCGCGCACGGCCTCACCTGGCTGTGGGCCGACGGCGACTACGGGCACATCGGGCACAAACCCGGCCCCGACGACATGCCGCACCCCATCGACGCCGGCCACGTCCGCGACATCGTCGCCTCCACCGGACTCCCCGAGCCGTCCGGGTGGGTCGACACCGGCGGCGGCTGCAACCCCGTCTGGCGCCTCACCGCCACCCACATCATCACCGACGACGACCGGGCCGCCATCGAGCAGATGACATCCGCGCTCCAGGCCATCCTCGGCGCCGCCGCCTACCACCACGGCTGCACCTGGGACACCCAGGTCGGCAACCTCGACCGGCTCATGCGGATCCCCGGCACCGTCAACCGCAAGGGCGGCTACTCCCGGCCGTCCACCAGCTACCCCGGTACCGGCCGGCCCGTCGACCTGGCCGTCATGCGCGAGGCAATCGCCCTCCTGGAGCCCGACGCGCGCCGAACCCTGGAGAAAGCCACCACCGAAAAGCGCGCCCGGCATGACGCCCGCACCGGCCGCCCCGCCGCGTCCCCCTCCCCCGTCCGCCCCGCCCCGTTTCCCCGCCCGGCCGGAACCGGCGTCTTCGACGTCCTCGCCACCCACCTCACCTTCCAGGACATCCTCGAACCCCAGGGCTGGACCTACCGCGGCACCGCCGCCGACGGCCGACAGAAGTGGCTGCGCCCCGCCGGGGCCGAAGGGGCTGCGGACAGCGACTACAGCCTGGTCTGCGACGACCACGTCGCCGTCAACTGGTCCGAAAGGTCCGGGCTGCCCGTCGGACAGCAGTCCACGGGCAGGAAACTCACCGTGCCGACGCTGTGGGCCCACCTGCACTACAACGGCGACGAACGCGAGGCCGCCCTCGACGTGCTGCGCGCCGCGTTCGGCCAGGACGCCCGCCCCGCTGCCCGCGCGCTGCCACAGCCCGTCCTCACCGACATCTCACGCCAGTTCCGTCCGCCGGCCGCCCGCCCGCCCGCCGAGGACATCTGGCAGGTCATCGTCGACCCCGCGAACGCCGACGAACCCGAGGACGAGACCGACGCTCCGGCCGCCCGCCGCCCCGGACTCCTGCCCGAAGAGTTCTGGGCGTCCCGGCCCGTGTTCCAGCACATGCGACAGGCCGCCCACTCCCAAGGCTGCTCCGGCGACCTCGTCCTGTACAGCACCCTCGCCCGGCTCTCCGGCATGCTCTCCCACCACATCCGCGCCGTCACCGGCATCGGCGGCCGCGCCTCCCTCAACGTGTTCGCCGCCATGGTCGGCACCTCCGGCGCCGGCAAGTCCATCTCCGCCGGCTGCGTCCGCGACCTCATGGCCCCCGCCGACGACGACTTCCGCGACGGCCTGCCCATCGGCACCGGCGAAGGCATCGCCGAAGCGTTCATGGGCACCGTCGACGAGCCGACCGGCGAACTTCACCAGAAAGGCCCGTACAAGGGCGATCCGGTCATGGCCAAGGTCCGCAAGCAGACCCGCCACAACGCGTTCTTCTACGTCGACGAGGGCCAGACCCTCGCCAAGCTCGCCGAACGCTCTGGATCCATCCTCGGCGAGACCCTGCGCCGCGCGGCCATCGGCGAGGCCCTCGGCCAGACCAACGCCTCCGAGGAACGCACCCGCTACATCGCTCCCGGCTCGTACAGCCTCGGTCTCCTCGCCGGGTTCCAGCCGTCGATTGCCACCGTCCTCCTCGCCGACGCCCACACCGGCACCCCGCAGCGCTTCTACTGGGGCTGGGCCGACGACCCGTCCATCCCCGACGAACCACCCGCCTGGCCCGGCCCCATCGAACCCCACCCCGGCCGCCATCGCCCCGACCAGCCGGTCGACATCACCTTCCCCGCCCGCATCCGCAAGATGCTCTGGCAGGACCGTGTCGCCCGCGGCCGCGGTGAGATCGAAGTCGCCGAACTCGACGGCCACGCCGGCCTCATGAAGGTCAAGCTGGCCGCCCTCTTCGCGCTCCTCGACGGCAGCCGCTACGAGGTCACCGAAGACGACTGGGCGCTCGCCGAAGTCGCCTGGGAGTCCTCCTGCAAGGTCCGTGACTCGCTCGTCCTGCGGGCGCAGCGCGAAGCCGCCGCGGAGAAGCAGCGCGCCGAAGACGCCAAGGTCCACGCCGAACTCCGTTCCCACGTTGCGAAGAAGGATGCGGATCTGACGCTGGAACGCGTCGCCCACCTTGTGCGCCGGCACGCCTCGACCGTCGGGGGGATCACGTACGGCGGGTTGAAGAAGGCCCTGGCGTCCCGGGACCGGCCGGTTGCGGACAAGGCGGTGTCCCTCGCGGTGGCCCGCGGGTGGGTGTTTGAGGAGGGGGACCGGATCTGTGTCAAAACGGACTAATCGAAGGTGGACAAGTCCGTGTCCACCTTTGCGGAAAAGGTGGACGTGGACAGGTGGACATTTGTCCACCACCCCCTGTCGCGAGAAATCGGGCCACTTTTCCACCCCAACAAACTATAAGAAAAAGGACATTTACTCTCACTCGCGCGCTACGCGAGACAGGGGGTGGTGGACACGCGTCCACCTTGTCCACCTGTCCACCTCGTACGAGATTCAACAACTCGTAACGAGCCACCCCGACGCAGCCTGAGGAGCACCGCCATGCCGCACCGCTGCCCACCCCACTGCCACCGCTGCCCCGACCTCAACGACGACGTCATGCCCGGATGCCTGGGCACCGCCAGCAACCAAGGCAGCCCCAACACCGCCCGCCTCCTCACCTGGTGCACCTGCACCGCCAACCACCAACTCAGCAGCGAGGACAACCTCGCCGCCCGCATCACCGCCCTCGAAGCCCGCATCACCGAACTCGAAAACCGGGCCTGACCCGCCTGAACCGACCCCCAAACCGCGCGTACAAGGAGACCCACATGACCAACCAGCTGCCCGACGAGATCACCTGGACCCTCATCAACGCCGAGGACTGGGGCGGCGGCCTGGAACGCACCTACCGCGCCGAGAACGTCGAGCACGCCGGCTGCGGCGGCGATGTCATCCAGGTCCACCTACACGACCCGCTCGACGCGCTGCTGACCGCCCGGACGTACTGCGCGAAGTGCAGCGAGGCCCTGTCCGCCTAACCCCGCCCTCGGCCGGCCCGTAAGCCCTCGGGCCGGCCCCAGCCCCCACCCAGGAGAACCCCGTGAACCACTTCGAGTACACCGACCCCACCGGCGACCGCCTCGTCATCGCCCCCGACCACGGCCCCAACGGACAACCCGTCGTCGCCTTCACCACCATCCCCCACACCGGCGGCGGCACATCCGTCCTCGTACCCCTGGAACACCTGGAGGAGGTCATCGCGGGCGAGCGCGACATGGCCCGCCAGGCCGGCGGCGCCACCTGCGGGCACACCTGCCCCAAGCCCAGCCACACCCACACCTGCCAGCGCAGCCCCCAACACCTCGACATACACCGCGACGTCAAGCAGAAGGGCAACGAAACCTGCAACTGGGAGCAGCCCCACGAGCCCACCGTCACCGAAGCCCTCGACATCATCCGCCGCTGGTACATCGACGTAAACGACGGCGCCGGATGGGACGCCTCAGACCTCATCCACGACCTCGAAAAGTCCGGCTACCCCCTGCCCGACGACGAAAACGACGAGGAGTAGCCATGCCCATCCGCCCCGAAAACCGCAACCGCTACCCCACCAACTGGCCCACCATCAGCCGCCACATCCGCTTCGAACGAGCCCAATCCCGCTGCGAATGCACCGGCGAATGCGGCCGCGACACCCACAACGGCCGCTGCCCCAACACCCACGGACAACCCGCCTACGGCACCGGCAGCCACGTCATCCTCACCACCGCCCACCCCGACCACACCCCCGAGAACTGCGACCCGACCAACCTCCGCGCCATATGCCAGGGCTGCCACCTCCACTACGACCGCCAACACCACGCCGAGACCCGCGCAGCCACCCGCCGCGCAACCATCGCCGCCGCCGGCCAACTGGAGCTGGACAACCCGTGACCGCCCTCCTCCTCACGCTCACCGCATGGGCCGCCCTCAGCCTCATCCTCGCCGCCACCCTCGGCTGGGCCACCCACCACGGCGAACAACAAACACGCACTACACGCCGGCCGGTACACCACAAACCGGGAGACAACACCCCATGAGCGACATCGACATCCACATGCACGACCTCACCACCGCAGCCCACCTACTCATCACCGACTGGGCCGACACCCAGGTCCGCGGCTACCTGAAGTGGCACCCCGACATCGTCGACCACCGGCTCACCCTCCTCGAGGAAGCCCTCGCCGCGGTCCGGAAGGCAGTCGAGGCCGAGCGCGCCGACAACCGGTGGGGCGGCCCGCTGGCGGATGCCGATGCCGACTTCAACACCGAGGCCATGGAGTACGCCGAGCACTCGTGCGACTGCGAGTGGTGCCTGTGCGGCGCCCCGGCCGGCAGTGGCGAGCCGATCGTCCTGGCCCTTCCGTGACCGCCGCCCTCGACGGCACCGACTGGCAGCAGCCCATCCCACCACGACCCCGAAAGGCAGACCGATGACCGCCGCCCAGCCCGCGCTCCGGCTCCTCAGCCTCGGCGCCGGCGTCCAATCCACCACCCTCGCCCTGCTGTCCGCCGAGGGCCGCCTACCCAAGCTCGACGGGGCGATCTTCGCCGACACCGGCTGGGAACCCGCGGCTGTGTACCGCCACCTCGACCGGCTCGAAGTCGAGGCACTCCAGCCCGCCGGGATCCCGCTGTACCGCGTCTCCGCCGGCAACATCCGCGACGACGCCCTCAACCCCGCCCACCGCTTCGCATCCATGCCCCTGTTCATCAAGAACCAGGACGGCGGCGACGGCATGACCCGGCGCCAGTGCACAGGCGAGTACAAGCTCAAGCCGATCAAGCGGCAGGCCCGACGGCTCCTCGGCTACCCGCACCCGCGGCCCGTGCCGCGCGGCCTGTACGCCGAGCAGTGGATCGGCATCAGCCGCGACGAGATCGGCCGGGCCAAGGACTCCGGTATCCAGTACCTCCGAAGCGCGTTCCCACTCCTCGACCTTGGCGGCGCAGCCGACGGCCGGGGGGGGTGGACCCGTGACGACTGCCTTCGCTACCTGCGCATCAACGGCTGGGAGACCACCCCCAAGAGTGCGTGCGTTGGGTGTCCCTTTCATGGCAACTCGCAGTGGCGTCGCCTCAGGGACGAGCAGCCCGATGAGTGGGCCGACGCCGTCGCCTTCGACGCCGCCATCCGTTCCGGCAACGCGCGCGGCAACGCCAACGGCAAGCCACTGCTCGGAGAGGCGTACCTCCACCGGTCCCGCCTCCCGCTTGACCAGGCGCCCATCGACCGCGTTACCGCCCACGAATGGGCCCAGCGCCAGACCGACATCTTCGGCCAGGTCGCCGACGTCGAGCTTGAGGCCGGCGACCCGGACGGCTGCTCCCCCTGGTCTTGCCGCTCCGGCCAGCCGGTAGACGACGCCGCCTGACAGCAGGACGCCCCGCCCTCGGTGAAGGAGGGCGGGGCGCCCACCAACCCTCTCACGAACGGAGACCCCGATGACCGACACCACCCCCGCCCCCGCCGTTGGCCAGATCTGGCAGGACAACGACAAGCGCGGCTTCGGCCGCCGCATCCGAATCGACAGCATCGACGGTACCCACGCCCGTGTCACCGAGGTCAGTGGCCGCGACCACTCGCCTGTCCTGTACGGCCGCGCGACCCGCATCCGCCTCGACCGGTTCCGGCCCACCAGCACCGGCTACCGGTACATCGGCACCGCCTGAACGCCAGCAGCCCGCCTCTCGCGAACGGAGACCACCACCATGTCCCTCACCCCCGCCGAGTACGAAGCCCGACGCCGCCGACTCGTAGCGGACGCCGAGGACGCACGGAAGGCCCTCTTTGCCGCCCGCCAGCGGTACGACGCCCTATGTGAGGAGCTCGCCGAGCTGCGGCGCGCGCAGGGGGGACTGGGTCGTGACCGGGCCTGATCTTGACGAACGCGAGCTCCGCGTTCTGGAACTCTCGGCCGCGGGCTACACCTACGAGCACATCGCGCGGGAACTCGGCACCGGCCGTCCGTACACCGCCAAGCTCGCATCTCAACTGCTCAGGAAGCTCGGTGCACGGTCGATGCCACAGGCCGTCTTCCTCGCCTGCCGGGCCGGGATCCTCGACGGCCGCCCGCAGCGGCACGGCGACCACGCCGGCTACGAGGCGCACCTCCGGCGGGGCGAGGACCCGAAGGCGTGCCTGTACGGGTGCCCGGAGGGCGAGCGGGCGTACCGCAATGCGCAGCGGAGGGCCAGCAAGGCCTCTGAGGGCTCCGCAGGGCCGCTAAGGCCTACCTAGTCCAACCGCACCCCGTTAGGCCGCCAGATGGGCCACCGGCGGCCCGCAAACGGCAACCCCGCCTGACCCGACCCGCGCACAAGGAGAAACCCACATGCCGGAGTACCCGCCGCCGGACGACCGCCTCAAGCACCTCCTCGCCCAGGAGATCAACCTCAGCGTCGACACGTGGAAGCTCGCCTTCTGGATCGCCGACGGAATCGTCAAGAACCCGGCCATCCGCGCCGAGCTGGACCGCATCGCCGCCGCCCACCACAAGGGGCAGCACTGCGGGGACCGGCACTGCGCACGCTGCTTCGCCGTGGCACTGGCAGACGGCGAGACCGTGGCGGCTGCCGCCAAGTGCGTGAGCTACGTCGGCGACCACATCCGCTGTGACCGCTGCACCCGGCCGCTGGAAGCGCACTCCGCCTGACCCCGCCCCGCCGGTCGCCCCTGTCCTGGGGCGGCCGGCCCGGACACCACCCACACCACCGAAAGGACACGACCGTGCCGGAACTGACCGAGCAGCAGCGCGCGGCCCGCCGCAAGCAAGCCCGCGACATGATCGAAACCGCGCTCCGCGAGACCCGCGCCGACTGGCGGCCCAAGCCCACCCGCTACGACCGCGCAGCCGACATCGCCCTCGACGCCCTCGGCGACCTGGCCGCCGAGATCCTCGTCGACGGCACTATGCTCCGCGGCCTCGACATCCGCGACGGCGTCGCCTCCCTGTCGCTGGAGCCCGCGACCGAAATCCTCAAGATCTTCGTCGCCAGCATGCGGGGAGTCCTCGACGGCTACGGCGCTGAGAACTACGTCGAGACGGAGATGCGCGCCCCGTCGGTGTCGATGGACCTGCGCAGCGGCGACAACCCGACCGACGACTACACCGTCACCATCCAGCGCCGACAGCGGCCGACACCGCACGAGTTCAGGCAGCGGGCCGAGCGCCGCCTCGCCGCGGTCCTCGCCGAGTGCAGTGCCATCGAGGCCGAGCGGTACGGCCAGCACGACGAGGACGACGACGGCGCGCGCGAGGCCGTGGCCCGCATCCGCCGCGCCGCCGAGGAGGCCGACCGTGCCTGACCGCGTCTACATGAACCGCATCCCCGGCGAGGAACGCATCCACGTCGAGATCAGCCGCGACGAGATCCGCGAGATGCTCGCCCGCCCCGCCGGGGACGCCAGCCGCGCTTTCTGGGGGCTGCTCGCCACCGCCGACCACCAGTTCAACGGCGTCACCCTCCGGGACCCCAAGTGGGCCGACCCCGCCGCCGGACCGCAGTGCGTCTGCGGCGACCCGATCGAACGGCGGAGCGGGCCGGTGTCGGGCTGGATTCACAGCCCCGGCTCGCACACGCCCTGCCCCGACGCCCGCCCGTCTGAGCGCCGCCAGCTCACCGACCTGGAGCACGACCGCGCCTGGCACGCCATCGAGGGCCTCGACTGGGCGGCCGGCCCCGACCCGGACACCGTCCTGAACGCGGTACTGGCCGCGCTCGACATCGATCCGCCCGCCTGACCAGCCACCGGCCGCCCTGCGGGCATGGCAGGGCGGCCGACCCCACCAGCATCCACCGGAAGGACCCGACCGTGACCAATTCCCGCCGCTTCCACCTCCTCCGCCATGCCGACGTCTCCGGGGTCTCCGGCACTGGCATCGTCGCCGACGGCATCCTGTGGCCCGACGGCACCGCCAGCCTCCGCTGGCGCGGCGAGCGACCCTCCACCGTCCACTGGGACCGCATCAGCGACGCGAAGGCCGTACACGGCCACGGAGGCGCCACCGAAATCGTGTGGGACGACAACGGCAGCGACGCCGGGCGTCTCGCCCGCATCGCCGAGGCCCACTCAAAGGACCAGGCCGGGCACGGCATGACGTCCGGCCACTGCACCGAGTGCGGCTGGTCGCACCCCTGCCCGACCTACGTGTGGGCCACCACGTCCCGCGACGAGCTGGCCACGTGGGACCCGGCCGACGACGAGGCCGAGGGGGCCGGGCAGTGAGCGCCGCCGACGAACTGCACGCCGCCGCCGAGAGGCTGCGCACGCTCGCCACCGCCGCGACCGCAGGCCCCTGGTACCAGCACGACACCCACCTCAACCAGGGCGGCCACACCGCCACCGTGCTGACCGACCGCGAGAACGTCAACGACAACGAACTGATCGCGTGGGTCCCAACCTGGAGCCACCAGGCCTGGGACGAGACCCGGAACGCCTGGAACAACGCGGCCTACCTCGCCGCCATGCACCCCGGCGTCGGCACCTCGCTCGCTGAGCTGCTCGCCGCGACGGCCGATTTCGCCGCCGCCTACCCCGAGATGGCCCACGACCACGACCGGCCTGCCTGCGACGACTACGCCTGCGACGTCATGGGCCGCGCCCTCGCCGTGGCCCGCACCATCCTCGGCACCCAGGACGACGGGAGCAGCCGATGACCGACCAGCCCACGATCACCCCGAACCCGAACGGCGACGGCGTGATCCTCCACCTCCCCGACATCACCTACCTCGACACGCAGGCATGGTCCGTCGACATCGGCCTCACCCAGGAAGGGCTCGACGGCCTTCGCGCCGCGCTCACGCCGACCACCGAGCCGGCGCCGTGACGGAGCAGCTGTTCCTGCCGGGGTGGGAGGTCGAGCCCTGCGACACCGCCCCGGCACCCGACCCCGACGAGCAAGCCCACCTCGACCTGCACGCCCCGCGCCGCTACATCCCCGGCGACCACGGACGCGCAGCAGGCCGGCCCACGTACTGGCGCAAGCGACGCATCCACACCCTGACGATCAAGGGAGACGTCCTGTGAACGACCAGCCCGACCCGCCCACCCTGGCCCTGCCCCGCGACACCGTCACCCAGCTGCATGCGGTTCTCGGCCAACTCCTTGCCGGCGACTGCCACGACAGCGGCTACTGCCCGCACTGCGGCCGCGGTGACGCCGGCCCCACCGCCGACGACTACGAGCAACTGCGGCAGCGCGCCGAACGCGCAGAGGCCGAAGCCACCGCATGGGCGGAGTCCGACAGCGCGGACGCCGCGGCAGGGTCCTACGCCCACCGGGCTGAACAGGCAGAGGCCGCGCTCGCCGCCCTGCACGAGGGCGAGGAGCCGCCCCCAGACGAGAACGTCCAACCCACCCCGGCACAGTGGCTGTGGCAGTGGAACCGGGCCACCCCCGCCCAGCGCCTCGACATGGCGGGCCGGGTCCTGGAAGCGTTCACCGAGGCGAGCACGTGCTTTCTGATGGACCACAAGGGCGAGAGGCCCCGCAGGCAGGCCGCCGAAGCCGCGCTCGACCGCGTCACCGCAGCCGTCGCCTCGTTCAACGGTCGAGGCGTCCTGGGCGACCCCAACTGCTGGCCGATTCCCACCGCAGGCGAAGTACTGCAAGCCGTCCGCGCCGCCCTCAACGACCGCCAGGAGCCCACATCGTGATCACCGTCGTCAACCTGGTATGCCCGTGCGGTCACACCAGCGGCCATCACTGCCACGCCGACTGGAGCGAATCCAAGTACCTGGCACCTTCCGCGCCCGGTCGGCACACCGCCGACTCGATCACCGACCCAGCACTTCACCGCCTCTACGACGAACGGGACATGTACGCCCGCGACTGGAACGCAGCCGTTGCCCGTGCCGAACAGGCCGAGGCCGAACGCGATGCCGCCGAACAGCGCGCCACCGACGCCACGCAGAAGTGGGGCTACGCCTTCGGCCTCCTCACCCAGGCCGCCGACTTCGTGCCGGAAGGCGCCCTCCGCGACCGCATCCTCGCCGCCCTCGACCCCCAGGAGCCCAGCCCGTGAACCCCAAACAACTCGTCGCCCGCACCATCGCCGTCGCCCTACCCCTGGCCTTTGTCACCACCATGTCCGTCGGCGCCTACCACGACGTGGGCGGCTGGCTGGCGGTAGCCGCCCTGTGGGGCGCGGTCATCGGCTGCGTGTGCGCGGTCGCGGTCTTCGTCTGGGCCGTCGACAACTGGAACACTCGCTAGCCCGAGGTTACGAACCAGCAACACCCCGCGCAGGGCGCGCCCCGGCGCGCCACCCTGCGTACCCATGAACCGAACCCACACCGCCGCCGTCCTCGCCGGCCTCCTGCTCACCGCCACCGCGTGCAGCAGCGAACCGTCCTACGACCAGACCGCCGACCAGTGCATCGCCGCCGTCAAGGCCCGCCCCAAGGACACGCCGGCCAGGCCCCGGCCGAAGGTGTGCGAGCGGCTGACGGAGGAGGACTACAACACCATCGTCGTCGGCCGGGTGATGGAGGATCTGGGGTGGACCGGGGAGGATGGTCGGCTGGATCCGAACAAGCTGATCTCACCGAGCCCCTAGGGGAACGTTATGCGCTATCTGGCGCCGAACCTCGTGTTCCGGCCATGACGTAACTCCTGTCCGGTTCCGGCTCTTTGCGGTACGCTCGTCGCACAACTTCATGCACCTCCCGGTGCGCAGGCCCGCAGCTACTTCTTCGGTGAAATCACGCTGCAGGCCGTCCTTGATCTCGGGAGGCACAAGCATCGGGGTGCCCGGTGCGCAGGAGACGGTTACTTCCACTGCTAATGGGGTGGTCCCGGGTTCGAGTCCCGGTCGACGCTTCGGCGTCGGTAGCTCAGTTGGTAGAGCACCTACGTTCCCGTCACCGACTTTGATCTCGGGCACCCCACGCTTGACCTCCCCTCCCATGTGAGGGGCTTTTTTATGTCCAGGTTCAACACCCGCACGACCCGCCCTGCCGTCAGTTCGCCCGTGAAGTCGACCGGGCAGACCGCGACCACCCACGAGGGCGCCACCGGCTACCTCCGCGACGAGAAGAGCGAGCTGTTCCTCCTCGCCGTCTCCAACCTCGTCGGCCAGGACACCTTCTACGAGAACGGCGGGAAGCGCGACGACCGCTTCACCCAGCTCGTCCGCACGCTCGCTGTCGCCGATCCGGTCTGGACTGCCGGCCTGCTGGGCTGGCTCCGCGGCGAGGGGAACATGCGGACCGCATCCCTCGTCGGCGCTGCCGAGTTCGTGAAGGCCCGCCTCGACGCCGAGAAGACCCCCGGGGCGGCCGTCGTCACCGCGGAGGGCCCGGCCTCGAACCGCCGCGTCATCGCCTCCGTCCTGCAGCGTGCCGACGAGCCCGGCGAACTCCTCGGCTACTGGACGTCCCGCTACGGCCGCCGCATCCCCAAGCCGGTCAAGCGCGGCATCGAAGACGCCGTCGGCCGCCTGTACACCGAGCGGGCCCTCCTCAAGTACGACACCGCATCCAAGGGCTACCGGTTCGGCGACGTCCTCGAACTCACCCACCCCGCCCCGGCCGCGCTCTGGCAGGGCGACCTGTTCAAGCACGCCATCGACCGACGACATGGCCGCGGAGACGAGCCGCCTCTCTCGCTGCCGCTGCTCCAGTCCCGCGCCGCGATCGCCGAGTGGGACGTCGAGAAGCGCCGCGCCGCGGTCAGCCGCCCGGACGCGGCCGAGTTTCTCAACCATGCAGGCATGACCTGGGAGGCCCTCGCCGGCTGGCTCCAGGGGCCGATGGACGCCAAGGCCTGGGAGGCGATCATCCCGTCCATGGGGCTGATGGCGCTGGCCCGCAACCTCCGCAACTTCGACGAGGCCGGCGTCTCCGACGAGGTCGCTGCTACCGTGGCCGCACGCTTCACGGACGCTGGGCAGGTCGCCAAGTCCCGCATGTTCCCGTTCCGCTGGTGGGCGGCCTACAAGCACGCCCCGTCGCTGCGCTGGGCCCACGCCCTCGAGCAGGCCCTCGGCCACTCGCTGGCCAACGTCCCCGCCCTGCCGGGCCGGACGCTGATCCTCGTCGACCGGTCGCCGTCGATGTTCCCCGGCTACCACTTCTCGACGCCCAACGGGTCGGACATCACCCTTGCCGAGCAGGCCGCCGTGTTCGGGTCCGCGCTGGCTCTGCGCGCCCAGGAGCCGACCCTCGTCGAGTTCGGGATGAAGTCGAACGCGATGCGCGTCCCGAAGGGCGGCAGCATCCTCCGGCTGATCGAAGCGTTCGGGGGCATCGACGGCACGGACATCCCGTCCGCCGTCAAGCAGCACTACGCAGGCCACGACCGGGTTGTCATCGTCACCGACGAGCAGACCCGGGCGGGCTGGCTGCCGTCGAACGCCTACGGCTACCACGGCGGGATGCCCGAGACCCGCATCGACGACCTGATCCCGAAGACGGTCCCGGTGTACATGTGGAACATGGCCGGCTACAAGGCGGGGGCGATGCCCTCGGGCAGCGGTAACCGGCATGCGATGGGTGGGCTCACCGACTCGGCCTTCCGCATGATCCCGCTCCTCGACGCGGGCCGGGATGCCAGCTGGCCGTGGGAGACGAAGCACGCCTGAAGGCAAGACGGTGACGCCAGCTCCCGCATCCGGCGGGGGCGGGAGTACAGAGGAAAGAGTGAGAAGGGGAGTTGCGGCCCAGGTCAGCGCACCCCGGCCACTGTCAGCACCCTCGGCTACCGTGGACACATCAACCGCAAGCACCACGACTTGCGGGGGATGCTGCGGGCTGCAGCTGCACGGATCCGCCCCACCGGACCCCTCGCGGGGACAGCGCCCGGCGGGGCGGACGCGCGTCAGACCCCGTCCGGTGTTGAATGGCAGACCGCAGTCTTCACCGCCGCCTCCAGCTTCCCCCGGTCCTGCCCGGTCGCCGCCGCATGCCCGGTGATCGCCTGCTGCACCTCGTCGGCACGCTCCCGCCACACGGCCATCGCCGCATTCCACGCCGCGTGCTGCTCGTCGGTCCAGCCGCCCTCTTGGGTCGGCCGGCCGTACTCCTCCTGCAGCCGGCGCACCTCGGCGTGCGCGTCGTCCGCCGCCCGCTGCAGGCCGATCAGGTCGTCGTTCAGTTCGATTGCCACCCGGGGATCCTAGGCCGCAGGCTCCCGCTCGGCGCGCACCGCCACCACCCACGCCTCCAGCAGCTGGCGGTACTCCTCCGACCCCGCGCGGCCGGCACCGGCCAGTCGGCGGATCTCGTCGTTCAGCTCAGCTGCGGACGCCCCCTCGATCACGACGATCAGGATATCGACCCCACGCCCACTCAGAGCCGGCCGCGCCTGGACTGCGCGGCGGCGGC
The DNA here is from genome assembly GCF_044748145.1 of Streptomyces sp. NPDC090022. Classification (NCBI taxonomy): domain Bacteria; kingdom Bacillati; phylum Actinomycetota; class Actinomycetes; order Kitasatosporales; family Streptomycetaceae; genus Streptomyces; species Streptomyces sp. NPDC090022. The sequence continues at coordinate 109,065 of NZ_JBIVFN010000003.1, read as the reverse complement.
GCGGACGCTTTTCAGCAGGTCCTCGGCGTCATCCTCGTCCACAACGTCGAGGAACTCCGCGATGATCGCCTTGTGCTCCAGAAGTGCCCAGACCAGGTCTTCCATGGTGTGGCTGGCGATGTGTTCGACGGCTTCCCGGTCGCTGCGGAATGGGATCATGGGGCGGTCGCAGTGATCGATGGGGCAGCCTTCGGCGGTGGCGCCGCGCCCGTGGGCGATGAGGCTCTCGTGCTGCGTCATGCCACCCGAGACTAGTAGGGCACACAACGGAGCACGCCAGGGCGCTTGGGAGCGCTGGGGCGGCGCAGGACCCCCGAGTCTCTGGAGGATCGGGGGCCCTGTGCGTGGGGCTACTCTGCGGCCGGGGAGCGCTCGAAGAAGTTGCGGCGGTCGCCAAGGGCCCGCCGCACTCCAGCGCCCGTGACCAGGCCGTGCCGCTCCGTGCCGTGGATGTTGTGGACCGTGGCCTCCTCGCGTAGCGCGCGGCGCTCCTCGGCCGCAGCATCCTGGCGCGTCGGGAACCAGTGCACTGAGAAGCGAACGACGTCCGGCCACCAGGAGTGCTGGTTGGCATGCGCGGCCCAGCGCCCCATTGGGTTACGCCCCATGCCGATGTAGAGCGTCCGTCCCGCCTCGTCATACAGGCGGTACACGGCCGTTTCCTCAGACTCCTTGCCCTGCACTCCCGGGTGAATCATCGGGCCGTTCACTGGCTCCCGCATCGTTCTCCTTGGCCTTCAAGTCGGTCCGCTCGCCCTGCCGCAGCGTCCGGCTGCGGAAGTAGCGCTCCACAGCGCTCCACTCGAAGACCCGCGTGCGCCCCGTCTCGAAGACCGGTGCTGGCCAGTCCTTGTCGTCGGCCGCCAGCTGGCGAATGCGCGCCGGACCCACTCTCTTCAGCCCGACGGCCTCCAGGAGGGCCGGGATCTGCGGGATCGTCACCAACTTGGGTGCCTCCGGCTCGCGCGGTGTCTCCCGTGGGGAGCTGGGCATGGCCCCATCCTCTCAACTTATTTGCGTTGACGCAAACAAGTGCTACGGTCGTTCTCAGCACAACAGAACGGCCCCGGTCGGTGTGTGAGAGCCCGACCGGGGCCAGCCGCCACCTGCCAGAACAGGGGACAGCCATGGGACACCGTACCCAGCTCAGCCAGCAGGACGAACACCTCCGCCGCGCCCGCCACGGCGACAACGTGCGCGCCGGCCTCGCCCACGTCGCAAACCACCTGAACACCCGCTGCGGCGACCGCGACCCCGCCGACCCCATCACCGACTTCCACCTCCGCGCCATCGTCCGCGGCTGGGCGGTCCAGCTGTACGACTGGGACGAGCAGGCCGACCGCCTGTACGCGCTGATCTGGGAGGCCCTGCCCGCCCGGCGCGAGCACGAGACCCGCGGCGAGTTCGCGGCCCGGCTGCTCCTGGTCCTGAAGGCGGTGACGTCGTGATCGAGGACGCTGACGCCACCGTCGCCGAGCTCCTGGCGCGCGCCGACGACGACTACCGCCGCGAGCAGGACGCCCGCGAAGCCGAGTCCCACCGCGCCGCCTGACCCCACCGACCGGGCCGGACCCGCGCTGACCACCCGCGCGAGCCCGGCCCACCAACGCCCCGGAGCACCACGTGCACACCCGCATCGCCTGGTGGGCCAGCCTCACCCTCATCGGCGGAGCCGCCGCCGCCCTCACCGCCTGGTCCCTCTACGTCGTAGCCCACGACATCTACGGCGTCCCCCACGCACTCGCCGTCCTCACCGCAGCCGTATACGACGGAACCGCCATCGCCGCCCTCTACCTCGCCGGGCAGGCCGTCCAGGAAAACCGCTCCGCCCTCGGCCCCCACCTCGCCACCCTCGGCATGGCCGGCGTCTCCATCTACCTCAACCGGCTGCACGCCCACCACATCAACGGCGGACTCGGCGCCACCCTGCTCTTCGCGACCCCCACCGTCGCCCTCCTCCTCATCGCCGGACTCGCATGGTCCGCCGTCCGCGCCCGCCATCGCGCCACCACCGGCGACACACCCGTCACCCTCCCGCGGTACGGCATGTGGGGCTGGCTCCTCGCCACCGAAGACGCCTGGGCCGCCACCAAGCGACGCGCCGTCACCCACGTCACCAGCAGCGCATCACCCGCGCCGCAACCGCATCCCGTAAAGCGGCACAGCGCATCAGCTGTCCTCCGCGACCACTTCGCCGACATGGACCCCGCCGACGCGATCCGCTTCGCCCACTCCGCGAAGCCCAGCGCCCCACCCGCTGACCTTGCCGCCGAGCTCACCTCATACGGCGTCCACGTCTCGGCCGTCCAAGTCGCACTCGTTCTCGGCCACGCGCCGGCCCGCATCACCCTGGAACGCGATGATGCGCCTGATGCGCCGCAGGTCAGGCCCGCTGTCCTGCCCAGCAAGAGCGACGCCATCCTCAACGCCGCATCAGTCCTCGGCCCTGACGCCAAGGCTGCGGCGGTCGTGGAGCAGGTGAGGCGCACCACCGGGCTTCAGGTCGGCGAATCCTACGTCCGCACCGTCCTGTCCCGAAAGAAGCCCACCCCGGCCCCTCGCCCCGCTCCCGGCATCGGCAAAGGCGGAGGGGGCTACAACTGATGCCCGCTGACCAGATCGTCTCGCTGTACGTCGTCAGCTACTGGGCGTTCCTCGTCCTCCTCCCCCTCACGGCCATGGCTCTCGTCAGCCGCCGCGCCCGCCGCATCCTCCTGTGGTTCCTCGCCATCTGGTTCGCCCTCTACGCAGCATCGAAATGAGTGCAGTCATGAACCCCAACCTGCTCGCCGCACCCCAGGCCGGAGTCTCGTCCGCTGGTATCAGCTCCGGCAGCGTGATCATCGGCCTGCTCCTCGTCGCGTTTCTCGCCGGCCGGTGGAGGAACATTCCCGCCGAAACCCGCAAGACTGTCGCCATCGTCGCCATCGCCGCGATCCTCCTCGGCGGCGCCGGGGGCCTCGTCGGCAGCATCTTCCAGGGCACCCGGCAGGCCGGAGACGGCGTCGGCGCCACCATCACCGGCACCACCACCGGCCGATGAACCACGCAGCCCGGATCGCCGTTGGCGCCGCCGTGCTTACCCGGCAGGCCCTCGGAGGCACGTGGAAGTCCGTGCTGCTGCGCGGGGGAGTGGTGGTCTACGCCAGTCCGCACCTGTTCACCGCGCTTCAGCCCTACCCGTACGTCGTCCCTGTGGGGTTCGTGGGCTGGGTTGGTGCCGCGTGGTGGGTCGGACACCCCGACTGGAGGCCCCGGCCCGCGCCCGACGCTGTGGCCGAGGGGCCCGGCCCTGAGTCGGAGGAGGGGCCGGAGGAGGATCCGGTGTCCCTCAGCAAGGAGCACCCGCCCGGCCCCGACATCGACACCGTCGTCGGCGCCGCCCACCGACTCGGCACTCCCCACGTTCACCTCACCGCGATCGAGGACCACCTCGGCGCCCCGCCCGGCAGTGTCCGCCGGGTCCTCACCGCAGCCGGGATCCCCATCTCCGACGTGCGGATGCAGGGCCGCGGCACCAGCACCGGTGTGAAGGGGCACGATCTGCCGCCCCTCTCCCACCCCTCTCCGGAAGGGGTTGACGGTGTTGTTGGTGCAGGTCAGGGCGCCAACAACAGCAACAACATCACGGTGAAGAGCAGTGCGAACGGGGTCCGGGTCACCGTCACCGACCTCACTGAGCGCCGCGCGTACACCGTCTGACGCCCGGGGCTGGCCGCCCGCCTGGCAGCTGACCGGCCGGCCCCGGGGCTTCCCTACCCCGATCACGAGACAGGACCAGCATCATGGCACTCCGCCCTCCCCAGCCTCCGGCCGACGACCCCCGCCTGAAGGGGCACGAGACGACGTACTCGGCGTCGCGTGGCGGCCACTACCCGACCGAGCCGAAGCCCGTTCCCGGTGCGCCGCAGAAGGGCTGACTGAACCGACGAGGAGCCCCACCCAGGATTCGGGTGGGGCTCCTTCGTGTCCTGGCTACGGGCGCGGGGGCGCCCACTCTGTGCGGTAGTCGGGGTGGTCGGCGTACGGCAGGGCCATGAACTCGATCTGCCGGCAGACCGCGCCCTCGGCGAGGATGTAGTCGTCCCCGCCGTTGCTCTTCTTGGTGTGCTGCTGGATGCGCTCGTAGTGGTTGAGGGCCTGCCGCTTGGCGTCGACCTCGGCGAGGACACGGGCCGGATCATGACGCGCCCAGTGGTCTACGAGCCCAGGCTTCAGCGGCATCGGCAGATCACGGCCGTCGGTGGTCGCGTGGCCGTAGGTCAGGACATGGCCGTTCTTGGTGCGCAGCACGTTCGTCCCGTCGGGCACCCACTGCCCGTCCCAGGGGGTACTGCGGTCCTGCACGCTGCGCGCGATCAGCTCGTCCTCGTGGAGTCGGGCGCGGAGGAACTGCACGAGGTCGGCGGTCACAGGCTGGGCTCCCTCGGTAGGTAGCCATCGTTGCGGGCAAGTGCCGAAGCGCGCTCAGCAACCGTCATCCGATTGAGGAGAGGCACCAATTCGCGAATGGCCATGTCGGCTTCTGGCGAGCATTGGTCGATGTCCTCACCGATGTCGTAAGTGTCGACGGTGATGGTGCCGTCGATGTTCCAGTCGTCGATTACTACATGCAGCGGCCCGCCTACCGGCTCTGTCTCGTAGATAGTCTCCACAAGTTCAAGTGCCCGCTTCACCTTCGAGTTCCACACATCTGGGCGCCCGCGATCATCCCAGCATGTTTCACACATGAGGTTCCTCCCTTCGCTCGGGCAGGTGAGCGCCCGGGCGCTGCACGTACCACTCCCAGAACTGTCGGGTGATGGCTGACCGATCTGTACCGGCCGCCCTGGTCGCGGCGTCGAGGTCATCCCAGAGCTGATCGTCAGCGCCCCGGATGACGCGCTGCTTGTGCTTGTGAGCGTTTGCCATGGGCCAAGTCTCCCAGGTGGCTTGCCACCCGTCAAAGAGTGTGTCACTCTAGAGGTGGCAAGCCACCCGTGAACAGGGCGGACACACTCCGAGGGGGCACAGATGAAGCACACCAAGAACGAGACCCAGCACCAGACCCTCACCCGCCTCATCACCGCCCTCGACAACCAGCACCCCGTCACCATCACCTACACCAAGGCCGACGGCACCCAGACCATCCGCACCATCGAGATCTACGACTTCAAGGTCAGCAACGCCGGCGACATCCTCATCACCGCCATGGACCGCGAGACCGGCGAGCGCCGCGACTTCCGCCTCGACCGCATCCACGCCTACACCATCCACCGCACCCACTACACCGTCCCCCGCACCACTGACGCCCCCACCACCCGCGCCCCGCAGGGCATCGCCACCGTCACCGTCGTCTACCCGATCGACGCCCCCATCGCCGCTCGCATCACCCTGCTCGCCGACCACCTCGCCGCCTGAACCACCCACCCGAGAACGGACCCGCAATGAACACCACCACCCGCCTCACCACCCTCCGCCAGCAGATCGCCCGCCGCGCCCTCGCCACCATCCGCACGCCCCACGACGCCCAGATCCTGGACGTCGTCCGCACCGGCCCGGTCATCACCGTCGCCACCCACCAGGACGGCGACCGCCTCCCCTACTGCGTCGACTCGTTCCGCCTCCTCACCCCCGCGGAGAAGGACCCGGAGGACTGGGCCCCGCACCGGCCGCACGACTTCACCCTCGTCGACCAGTACGGCGGCGCCGGCGCCGACGAGGTGCCCGGCATGCTCGCCAAGGCCGTCGCGTTCGCCCGCGCCATCGTCGAGTGACGAGGCGAGCGCCGTGAACAACCTCGCGCCCGGCACCGACTCCGCGCCGCTCCCCGCCTGGGAGCTGACCGGCTGGCAGCTCGCCCAGGAAGACCGCCGCTGGGACAGGTGGGAGCAGGACTACGACGACGGAGACGAATAGCCCGGCATCGGGTGCAGCCGGCGCGCCTCATCCGGCAGCGGGACTGAGTCATGCGGCACCCAACCCGTACTCCAGCCGCAGTTGCACTGATAGCTGACCAGCCCCGTCAACTCGCGCAGTAGCGGCCGGAGACCCTCGGCGTTCACCGGCCCCGGCCTGCTCCTGAACTGGTTGAGGCTGTGGAGCCTGTGCTCCAACTCCCAGCCCTCGGCGTCCGTCTCCAACATGGCTCCTCCTCCTGTCGCGGCTGCCCAATGGTCTACCCGCTACGAGACAGACGCCAGCGATTGGCCCGCTTTCCTACCTCGGGAGGCGGGCCAATTTCATGCCCTCCATGCCATCCTGGGGCCAGGAGGGAGGCCAATCATGGGAACCGAGGGCCAGCCACGCAACAAGCAGCTCAACCGCTTCGAGTACACCCCCGAAGCCGCCGAACGCGACGCCAAAGCCGCCCAGATGCGAGCACGCGGCGCCACCTACCAGGAGATCGCCGACGCGCTCGGCTACTACGACAAGAGCCACGCCTGGCGCCAGCTCCAAGCCGTGCGCAAGCGCGTCCTCAAGCCAGCCGTCGAGGAGATGGTCGCCGTCGAGATGGAACAGCTCGACCAGCTGTACGTCGCGGCCCTGGAGATCCTCGAACGCTCGCACCTGGCCATCTCCCAGGGCAAGGTCATGGTGGACGCCGAGGGCCGGCCCATCCTGGACGACGGCCCCCGCCTCGCCGCGATCCGTGAGATGCGCATGCTCCGTGAGTCGTACCGGAAGCTGTACGGCCTGGACGCCGAGAAGAAGGTCAACATCTCAGGCGGCGTCCGGTACGAGATCGTCGGCGTTGACCCTGAAGACCTGACGTGATGGATGATGACATCGTTGTCAGATACGAACCGCGCGGCGCCGCGAACGCCCTGTTCCGTACCCGAACTTCCGAGGTCGCCATGGCCGGGCCCGCCGGCACCGGCAAGAGCCTCGCATGTCTCTTCCGCGTCCACCTGTCGGCGCTGAACAATCCCGGGATCCGCTGCCTCATCGTCCGCAAGACCGCCGTCAGCCTCGGCGCGACCACCCTCGTGACGTTCGAGGAGAAGGTCGCCAAGCAGGCCCTCGCCACCGGCGTCGTCCGCTGGTTCGGTGGCTCGCCCCGCGAGGCGCCGTGCTACCGGTACAGCAACGGGTCCAAGGTCGTCGTCGGGGGGATGGACAAGCCGGAGAAGGTCCTGTCCTCCGAGTACGACCTGGTGTTCGCCGACGAGGCTACCGAGCTGACCGAGACCGACTGGGAAACCCTCGGCACCCGCCTCCGCAACGGCCGCCTGTCCTGGCAGCAGCAGATCGCCGCCTGCAACCCCTCCCAGCCCACCCACTGGATCAAGACCAGATCCGACCGCGGGAGCATGCTGATGCTCCACTCGCGGCACATCGACAACCCCGCCTACATGCGGCCCGACGGAACCCTGACGCCCGCCGGCGCGGACTACATGGCCAAGCTCGACGCGCTCACCGGGATCCGGCGCGCCCGGTTCCGCGACGGGATCTGGGCCGCAGCCGAAGGGCTGATCTACGAAGGCTGGGACGACGCCGTCCACTCTGTCCCCGCGTTCGACATACCTGCGGCGTGGACGCGGTGGCTGACGGTCGACTTCGGGTTCACCAACCCCTTCTGCGCCCAGTGGTGGGCCGAGGACCCCGACGGTCGCCTGTACCTGTACCGGGAGATCTACCGCACGAAGCGCCTCGTTGAGGACCACGCCCGGCACATCCTCAAGCTCGTCACCGACGACGACGGCGCCTGGACCGAGCCGCGGCCGCGCGCGGTCATCTGCGACCACGACGCCGAGGACCGCGCCACGCTGGAGCGGCACCTCGAGTTGGGGACGACCCCGGCGAAGAAGACGGTCTCCGACGGCATCCAGGCTGTCCAGTCCCGGCTCAAGGTCCAAGGGGACGGCCGGCCGCGCCTGCTCCTGGTGGAGGGCGCGCTGGTGGAGCGGGATCCGGACCTGGAGGCGGCGAAGAAGCCGACGTGCACGGCGGAGGAGATCACCGCCTACGTGTGGGCGGTGAAGCCTGGCGGGGTGGCGAAGGAGGAGCCGGTCAAGCAGGACGATCACGGGATGGACGCGATGCGGTACATGGTTGCGAGCCGGGACCTTGCAGGTCAGACGAGGCTGAGGTGGTTGTGATGGACGAGGTTCGTGCAGCGCGGGGAGGGCCCGGGGTGACACACCGGACGATTCTGGGCGCCCTGAATAGAATCATGCCTACCGTTTTGGCATTGACTGGAACTATGCTTGTGGCAATTGGCATAGGCATGACCTATGAACCGGCGGGCTGGATCGCCGCCGGACTAGGAGCCTGGCTCCTCGAATGGCGCCTCTACGGCGGCCACGAGGACACCAGCAGGAGTCGCCGCTAGGAGGTGACCGGTGGGCAGGACCGTGCTCGGCGCCATCCTCAACCGCGTCACCAGCCCCGCCGCCCCACCCGTCCCCTTCTCCAGCCGCGCCCAGTCCCGCGCCTGGGGCCTCGGCGGGCGCCGCGACGCCGTCGCCCAGATGGACGCCATGGGCTCCGTCGGCACCCTGTTCGCCATCGTCAACCGGCTCTCCAACGCCACCTCACAGGTGGAGTGGAAGCTGTGGCGCAAGGCCGCATCCGGCCGCAAAGAAGACCGGGCCGAGGTCACCTCCCACGCCGCCCTCGACCTCTGGCGCAAGCCGAACCCCTTCATGCCCCGGCAGGAGTTCGTCGAGGTCACCCAGCAGCACATCGACCTCACCGGCGAAGGCTGGTGGGTCGTCAGCCGACACAAAGCCTCCCCGATCCCGCTGGAACTCTGGCCCGTCCGACCCGACCGGATCACCCCCGTACCTGACCCGGAGCGGTTCCTGGCCGGCTACATGTACCAGGCGCCCGACGGGCAGCAGATCGCTCTCGAACTCGATCAGGTCATATCCCTGCGGATGCCCAACCCCCTCGACCCGTACCGCGGGATGGGCCCGGTGCAGTCGATCCTCGCCGACCTCGACGCGACCAGGTACAGCGCCGAGTGGAACCGCAACTTCTTCCTCAACTCGGCCGAGCCCGGCGGAATCATCGAGGTCCCGAGCCCCCTCAGCGACCCGCAGTTCAACGAGCTGCGGATGCGCTGGAACGAGCAGCACCGCGGCGTCGCCAACGCCCACCGCGTAGCGATCCTGGAGCACGGCAAGTGGATTGACCGGAAGTTCACCCAGCGCGACATGCAGTTTGCCGAGCTGCGGGCCGCTTCGAGCGACGTCATCCGCGGCGCGTACGGCATACCCAAGTTCGCCGTCGGTGACGTCGAGGACGTCAACCGGGCCACCGCAGACGCCGCAGGAGCCTGGTTCGACTCCATGCTGACCGTGCCGCGCCTGGAACGGTTCAAGGCCGCGCTGAACTTCGACGTGCTGCCCCTGTTCGGCGCCACTACGGCAGACCTGGAGTGGGACTACGAGAACCCCGTCGCCGAGGACCGGGAGCTTGCCGCGCGGGAGTTGACCGCGAAGGCCGGCGCGGCGCGCACCCTCGTTGAGGCAGGCTTCTCCCCCGCCGCTGTCCTGGCTGCGGTCGGCCTGCCCGAGATCGAGGCCGCGCCGGCAGCGGGCGGCGAGGGGCAGGCGACACCGCGGGAGATCGCCGACATGATCCAGTCGATCTACCTAGGCGTCGACACCGTCGTCACGTGGGACGAGGCGCGCGCCATCTGCAACCGCGCCGGCGCCAACCTCGACTTGTCGGTGCAGCCGCCGGCGACGATCCGCCGCTTCGCCCGGCCCGGCTCCACCCCCGCGTCGGCCCCCTCTGCCCCAGAGGAGCACCCGGAAGAGCCGGCGGTCAGCTCCCTCCCGCTCGGCCCTGAGCTGGCCGCCCACCTGGGCATCCCCGACGTCGAGGCAGCGCAGCGGTGGGTTGTGGTCGCTGTCGATGACGACGACACCTGCGGCCCGTGCGCCGAGAACAACGGTCGGACGTACAAGAACCGGGCCCAGGCCTACGAGGACTACCCGGGCGGGTCGGGCTACGTCCGCTGTGAGGGCGCGCAGTACGGCAACGACTGCCGGTGCCGGGTCGTCAAGCGCGGCAAGGGCGGCGATGAGGAGTGACGCATATGCCGATCGATGGTGCATCATGAGTACCAGCTCGCGGGGAGTTGCGGAGTCTGTCATGCGCAGGCTGGGGCCTCTCCCCCGTCGGCTGTTCAACTCGGCGCGCCTGTCGCAGGGCGCGGTCCGGGAGATCCTCGGTGCTGGCATGCGCACCTCGACGGACTCTGACAACGTTGTCAGGCCTGGCGTGAACCTCCAGGGCGCCGCGGTCACGGAACGCCGGGACTGGTACCGCATCACCAACACCGCCAGCGGGCCGGTCGTCGTCGACATCTTCGACGAGATCGGCTTCTGGGGCGTCAACGCCGCCAGCTTCCAGCGGGAGCTCGCCCAGGTGACGGCCTCGGAGATCACGGTGAACCTGTCGTCGCCGGGCGGGGAGATCTTCGAGGGCATCGCCATCTACAACGCCCTTCGCACCCACCCCGCCAACGTCACCATCCGCGTCTCCGCGCTCGCCGCGTCGATCGCCTCGGTGATCGCCCAGGCCGGCGACCGGATCGTGATGCTGTCCGGATCCCAGATGATGATCCACGAGGGGTCCGGCCTGTGCATGGGCAACAGCGAGGACATGCTGGAGATGGCGCAGCTCCTCGACCGGCAGTCCGACAACATCGCCTCGATCTACGCCGAGCGCGCGGGCGGCAGCGCCGCCGAGTGGCGCGAGCGGATGAAGGCGGAAACCTGGTTCAACGCCGAGGAAGCCGTCGCCGCGGGCCTGGCCGATGAGGTGGAGACCGAGCCCCGCAATGGCGCGCCCGTCGAGGAGCAGGTGACCGCACGCTGGGACCTCAGCGTGTTCAAGCACGCGGGCCGCGAACAGGCACCCGCCCCGGTCATCAACGCGGTCGACGCCCCGGCCCCGACCGGCGGCATCGTCGAGGGCCTCCCCGCTGTCGGTGAGGGCGGGACGGACTGCCGAATCTTCACGGCATCCTCCGGGACAAAGCTGATCGAGGAGCACGGCCCCGAACTCGTCGACCTGCCACCCGGCGACGAGCTGCAGCCAGCACCCACCGCTGAACCCGAGGCCGACCCCTGGGCCGCACTCACCGCACACCTCACCCAGCCTGCCCCCGACCCGTGGGCCGGCCTCGTCGCTCACCTGACGTCGTCCAGCGCGGCGACGAGCACCCACGCCTGAAGGAGGCACCCATGACCACCGTCGTCCCGCGCACCGCCGATGAGCTGGCGGAAGCCCTCGGTGACACCGCGACCCTCACGAAGATCGTGGCGTCGAAGGACTCCCTGCAAGAGTTCATCACCGAGTACGCCAAGGGCCAGGCACGGTCGGACGAGACGATCGCCCAGCAGGTCCGCGAGGAGACGCAGAGGGCGTTCGCCAACTGCCTCCGCGGCGACCAGATCGAGGGCATCAACCGCCTCAACCTCGCCCCCGAGGCCACCAAGCCCAACAACCAGTACTACAACGCCAAGGCCCCCGGCGCCGGTCTCGACAAGCGCTTCGCCGACTGGACCGAGTTCATGACCGCAGTCTGGGACGGCGCCAACACGCAGGAAGCGTTCGCCGCCCGCGCAGAGATCAAGAAGATCCAGAACGCCTTCAGCTCCAACGTGCCGTCCGACGGCGGGTACCTCATCCCGGAGACGCTTCGCTCCGAGCTGCTGAGCGTCCCCATGGAGAAGTCCCTCGTCCGGTCCCGCGCCCGCGTCGTCCCTATGGAGACGCTGATGGTGCCGTATCCGACCGTCGACTCCACCTCCAACGCCACCAGCGTCCACGGCGGCATCCTCGGCTACTGGACCGAGGAGGGCGGCACTCTCACCGACTCCAGCCCGTCCTTCGGCCGGATCGAGCTGCAGGCGAAGAAGCTCACCCTGTACTCGGAAATCCCCAACGAGCTGTTCCAGGACTCCCTCGCTACCCTGCAGCAGTTCATGAACCAGTCCTACCCCGAGGCCCTCTCGTGGTTCGAGGACGTCGCCTTCATTGAGGGCAACGGTGTCGGCCAGCCGACCGGGTTCCTCAACGCGCCGGCCGCTGTGTCCGTGGCGAAGGAGTCCGGGCAGCTCGCTGCAACGATCCTTTGGGAGAACATCGTCAAGGCCTACTCCCGGATGCTCCCGTCGTCCCTGTCCAGTGCGGTCTGGGTCGCCAACATCGACACCCTGCCCGAGCTGATGACGATGGCCCTGTCGGTCGGTACCGGAGGATCTGCGGTGTGGATCGGTGACGGTGGCGGCGAGGGTGCGCCGCCGGTCCGGATCCTCGGACGCCCCGTGATCTTCACGGAGAAGGTGCCCACCGTCGGCACCGTCGGCGACATCAACTTCGTCGACTTCGGCTACTACCTCATCGGTGACCGGCAGGCCATGCAGATGAGCACCAGCTCCGACTACAAGTTCGGCAACGACAAGACCGCCATGCGCGTCATCGAGCGCGTCGACGGCACCCCGTGGATCAAGTCCGCGATCACCCCGCGGAAGGGCTCCAACACCCTGTCCCCGTTCGTCAAGGTCGCGACCCGCGCATGACGTAGCCGGTCGGGGCGGGCAGTAACGCCCCCGCCCCGGCTCGCTCCGAAGTGGCAATCAACCCCCACCAGGAAGGCAGAACATCATGGACGCCCTCGGCCGGCTGTTCAACGCAGCCACCTCCGCTACCACTGCAGCCACCGCGTTCGGGCTCAAGGACGCGGGCGGTGCCACGATTATCCTGATCGGCGCGACCTCCGGGAACGCCACCATCCAGGAGGCCCAGGACTCCGCCGGAACCGGCGCGCAGAACCTGGCCGTTTTCACGAAGTACTACCGGCAGAACAGCGGCGTGTGGACCAAGGTCACGCAGGCCGCTGCCGCCACGGTCACCGCTGGCACCGGCGGTCTTCTCGTCGCCGAGGTGGAGGCCTCGCAGCTGTCGGACGGCTTCACGCACATCACCTGCTCCCACGCCTCCGGGTCCTTCGTGATCCTGCCGCGGGACCTCAGCACCAAGCGCAAGCCCGAGAACCTGCGGGCGGTGACCCAGTGAGCGTCCTCATCGCCGGCTCCCAGCTGCGCACCCTGCTCTACGGCACGAAGGTCGACAAGGCAACGGCCGCCCTGCCGGCTTCGACGACGGGCTCACTGTTCACCGTCACCGGCGGCCGGGTCCTGGTCACGTCGATCGTCGGCCGGGTCACCACCAGCATCCAGGCGCAGGCCAACGCGATCAAGCTGGTGGCCACGCCCAGCGGTTCGGGTGCTGTTAACGATCTGTCCGGCACAGTGGAGTCCAACGGGCTCGCTGCAGGCGGCCTCCTGTCCATCACCGGCCTCGCCGGCGACGCCATGGTCAAGTCCACGGGCGGCGGCGTCTCGACGCTCCGCAACCCGGTCATCGTCGCTGCGGGTGCGATCGGCCTGAACACGGCGGCCACGAACACCGGGTCGGTGGAGTGGTCCCTGACCTATGTACCGCTGGACGACGGCGCCACCGTGACGGCGGCCTGACATGACGGCCTGGGTGTGCGCGGACTGCACCACCACCTTCTCGGTTGGTGCTCCGCGCTGCCCGCACTGCCGGTCCACTGCCTTTGCAGAGCAGGGAGAACCCATGCCGAAGATCACCGTTCACGGCGGGCCGACGATCGCCGTCGGCGGCGTCGCCGTGACCGCCGCTTGGGGCGACGAGCCCCAGCCCGAGACAGCCGGTGCCGTCACAGAGCCCCCCGCGAGTACGGCACCGGCCCCCGACGACGAGGGAGGTGCGTCATCTCCTGGGAGCAGCTCCGAGACATCGTCCGAGCCGCAGCAGCAGAGCACCGAGCCGAGCGAGAGCGAACCCCGGTCGCCTGCCCCCAAGACGGCGAGCCGCTCGAAGAAGGCCCCGACGGGCAGCGCTTCTGCCCCTGGGACGGATGGCGACCCGACGGCCGGCATGTCGGCCAGTAAGTAGCAGCAAGCCGACCTGGAGGGAGGTGACTGATGAGCACGAAGAACACGGCCGCACCCGGCCGCCTGAACCTGGAGCTCGGGAACGCCGCGACTCTCGACGTCGGCACAACGGCCGGCACGGTCGCGGCCGGCGACGACCCGCGCTTCTCTGCGGCCGAGCCGTGGGTTTTCGACATCACCGCCTACGGCGCCACCGGAGACGTCCGCACCGCAACCGACGGGGCCATGACCTCCGGCGCCGCGACACTCACCTGCGCATCCGGCCCCTTCACCGCCGCGTCCAGCCCGGTCGGCAAGCACGTGATCGTCAAGGGCGCGGCCGCGACCGGCATCACCAGCCTCGTCACCACCATCATCAGCCGGCAGAGCGACACCCAGGTCACCCTCGCCGCGGCCGCAGCCACGACCGTGTCTGCGGCGCTCGTCGTGTGGGGCACCGACAACACCGGCGCCATTCAGGACGCGGTTGACGACGCGGAGGCGTATCTGGCCGCGGGCGCCACGTACGCGCAGGTGTACACGCCGCCGCAACGCTTCCTGATCGCGGGCCCCCTGAACAACAGCAAGAGCGGCAACGGGCAGATCGTCTTCGGCGTCTACCCCGCGACCGGCAACAAGCCGGTCCTGGAGTTCCGCGGTGAGACTGACGGGGCTGCGGCCGTCCGGCACTGGCAGCAGACCGTGCCCCAGCTCGCTGGGAGTTGCTGGGTGTCGGCTGGCGTGTTCGCGTCCGCGGTCGCGCAGACGAACAGCATCAACGCCGACGGCAACCCTGCCGTGCTGTCCGGCCCGAACGAGGGCTTCGGGTACGGGGCGTCCGCCCTGTTCAGCAACGTCATGCCGGTGATCCGGAACATGGCGATCCTGACTACGCACTCGTCGTTCGGCCTGACCTACGGCGCCGCGAACCTGTACGGCTGTGCGAACGCGCACGTCGAGAACCTCGGCTGCGGGACGCTCGGCACCGTCGCGAGCCCGAGCACCGACTACTCCTCCCCCGGCACGTTCGGGACCGGCCTCAGCGTGGGGCTCCTGCTGCCCGCGCCCGGCAACAACGACAACGTCGTCGCCAAGAACGTCGGCATCGGCGGCGGCTACACCTACGCAATGTTCATCACCGAACACGCGGTCGTAGACCGGTACATGGCCCTCTACTGCTGGGCCGGTCTTGTGGCGGTCGGCTCCTACGCCGGTTCGGTCGGCTCGGTCCACGCGATGAAGGTTCTGTCGGCCAGCATTGAGGCCTGCACGAACGAGCTGTTCATCATGGGCGTCGGCAGCGCGGGCATTGGCCCGATCATCGACATCGACCAGCTCAGCACCGAGTCCGGCACGCCGAACATCGCTGGCAGCAGCGCCGCAGCGCTGGAGTCGGCACGGGGAATCGTCCGCCTCACGGGCCTCTTCACCGAGTCGGGTGTGACCGTCGGCAGCGCATGCGGCATCAAGCTGATCAACGGGCAAGTGCCGTACCCGGTGCGCTCCGTGGCGGCGGATGCGACGGTTCGCGTTATCGACGAGGTGCTGCTCGTCGATGCCACCGCGGCAAACCGGACCATCACTCTGATTTCCGCCGTGGCCACACCGAACCGGTACGTGATCAAGAAAATCGACGACACGGCGAACACGGTCACCGTCGATGCGGCAGGTTCGGAGACCATCGACGGCGAGGCCACTGTCGTCCTGACCTCCCAGTGGGAGTCCGTCACGGTCATCCCGTCCGGCGGCAACTGGTACGTGGTCTCATGAGCAGCCTCAGCACCGCGGCCGACGCCCGCGCAAACCTCGCCCTCGACGCCGACCTGCCCGCCGAGCAGGGCCTCCTGGCATGGACGTACGACCCGAACATGGCCGGGCACGTTACCGCGCAGTCCAACGCCGGCGTGGCCGGACGTATCACCCTGGTGCGGATCCTCATCCGGCGGACCATCCTCTGGTCGAACGTCTGGATCGGGCTGTCCGGCGTCGACGCGGGCGCGTCGCTGTCGAACTGCTACCTCGGCGTCTACGACACCACCGGCACCCTGCGCGGCACGACGGCGGACATCTCGGCCAGCCTCATGACCGGCGCCACCGCGAAAGCCTTGCCGCTCGCCACGCCGTTCACGGCGACGCCCGGCGCCTACTTCATCGCCATGCTCCTCAACGGGACGTGGACCACTAACTCGTTGCACTTCAAGGCGTCCGGCGCCGGCGTGTCGGTCAACGCCGGGCTGTCCGCGCCCAACCTCCGGTACTCCAACCTGCTCACCAGCCAGACCAGCCTGCCTTCGTCGCTCACCCTCGCCAACCAGGCCACCAGCATCATCACCACCGGCTGGGCCTCGCAGTGGTACGGGGTGAGCTGATGGGAGTCTGGTACGCCACCCGCGAGGACGTCATGCGGGCCCCGGATTTCAAGGAGACCTCGCGCTCGGCACGGCAGATCGACCGCGCCCTCGAATCTGGCTCCAGGAGCGTCGAGGCTCTGTGCCACCGCGTTTTCGCCCCGACCGTTGCGACCCGGTACTTCGACTGGCCCAACGGCCAGCGTGCGGCGCCGTGGCGGCTGTGGCTGGACGCCAACGAACTGGTCGAGGTGACCGCGATCTCGTCGGGCGGCGTCGCCATCTCCACCGCGGACGTCCTCCTGGAGCCCGCCGCCTATGGGCCGCCGTACAGCCGGATCGAGCTGAACCTGAGCAGCAGCGCGGCATTCGGCGGCGGGAACACCCACCAGCGGGACATCACCATCACCGGCCTGTGGGCTGGCTGCCCGGTGGCCGAGACCGCGGTCGGCGCGACCGCTGAGGCCATCGATGGTTCAGAGACGGGTCTGGACGTAGATGGGCCCACGTCAGCCGTGGTCGGGGTCGGCAGCCTGCTTCGCGTCAACTCCGAGCGGCTGATCGTCACCGGTCGAAGCATGCTCGCCACCGGGCAGACCCTCACCGCCGACATGGACGCCAAGGCCAACGCTGTCACCGTCGCTGTGGCCAGCACGGCAGGGTTCGCGGTCGACGAGGTCATCCTCATCGACGCCGAGCGCATGCTGATCGTGGACATCGCCGGCAACAGCCTGATCGTCAAGCGGGCCTGGGACGGCAGCACGCTGGCCGCGCACACCACCGGCGCCACCCTGTACGCGCCCCGCAGCCTCACGGTCACCCGCGGCGCGCTCGGCACCACCGCCGCTACCCACACAACGGCCGCGCCCGTCCTGCGGTGGGACCCGCCGGGCCCCGTGCATGCTCTCACGATCGGCGAGGCTCTGACGACGCTCGGGCTGGAGCACTCCGGGTACGCCCGCACCCAGCGCTCCGGGGACAGCCAGTCCGACCGCACCCGTGACCAGCGGGGCCTCGCCGGACTCCGCGAGCAGGCGTACGCGGCGCACGGCCGCATGGCCCGGATCAGGGGGGTCTGATGAGCATCGACATCCGAATCAGCGGACCCCTGTTCGATGGGCGCGCCGCCCGAGCGATCGGCGAGTACTGCGACGACGCGCGCGAGCAGATAGCCGAGTTCGGTGAGGAACACGTCCTGCTCCTCATGGGCACCTCGTTCCGCCACCCGACCGGCTACTACGAGTCGCACGTCATGACCGAGCGCGCGTCCTCAGACGTGTCCCGTGTCCACGACCAGGGTGTCGTGTACGGGCCGTGGCTAGAGGGTGTCGGAACGCGCAACCGGGCCCGGCCGGGCTTTCCCGGCTACCAACACTGGCGGCGCACCAAGGACCTGCTGGCGCTGCGCGCACCCGCAATGGCCGAGCGGATTCTGCAGCCCTACCTGCGACGGATGGGGTGACCGATGGCACTCGACATCGCCGGGATCCTTGACGCGGTCGTCTCTCACGCGCTGGCCAGTGGCCGCTTCGAGGCCGTCAACGGCCACGAGCCGGAGAACCCGCCCAGCCTGGGCGTGAGCGCCGCTGTGTGGGCGGACCAGGTGCTGCCTGTGCGTGCGTCGGGCCTGGGCTCGACCACCGTCGACGTGGTCCTCAACGTGCGGCTGTACGCCTCGACGCAATCCGAGCCGGCCGACGCGATCGACCCGGCTCTGATCGAGGCGGTCGATGTGCTGTGTGCCGCCTACGTCTCGGACTTCACCCTGGACGGCCTGGTCCGGCAGGTCGATGTCCTCGGTGCGCATGGGCCCGCCCTTCAGGTCCGCGCCGGCTACATCCAGCAGTCCGGCGCCGTGTTCCGGGTGATGACGATCACCCTTCCTGTCATCGTCAACGACCTCTGGGAGCAGGTGGCATGAGCAAGCAGAGCGGCCTGGGCGATGCGCTGTACATCGCGGGCTATGACCTCTCAGGCGACATCGGCGCAGTCAACGCCATCGGCGGCGGGCCCGCCGCGCTGGAACTGACGGGCATCGACAAGGCCGCGTTCGAACGGATCGGTGGTCTGCGCGACGGGCGCATCGACTACACCGCGTTCTTCAACCCGGCGACTGACCGCGCGCATGACCGGCTGTCCCTGCTGCCGACAAGCGACGTGATCATCAGCTACTTCCGGGGCACCACCCTCGGAGGAGCCAGCGCCAACCTGGTGGCGAAACAGCTCAACCACGACGGCACCCGCGCGGACGACGGCGCGTTCACGTTCGTCGGCTCGAACCCGGGCAACGGCTTCGGCCTCGAATGGGGCACGTCCATGACGGCCGGCAAGCGGACCGACAGCACCGCCACCAACGGCACCAGCGTCGACTTCGGCACCGGGTCCACATCCTTCGGCCTCCAGGCCTACCTGCACGTGTTCGCGTTCACCGGAACCAGCGTCACCGTCAAGCTCCAGGAGTCCAGCGACAACGGCGCCGGCGACGCCTGGGCCGACGTGACGGGCGGTGGTTTCACCGCGGCAACCGGCATCACCAGCCAGCGCATCGAGACCGCCCGGAACCTGACGGTCGAGCGGTACCTGCGGGTCGTCACGACCGGGACTTTCTCCAACGCCGTGTTCGCGGTGTCCGTCAACCGCAACGACGTCGCGACCAGCTTCTAGGAGGAGACGTCATGGAGCGACCCATCAACCGCATTCCCCCAGCCCACGCTGTTCAGGCGTACCAGACGTTCAGCATCAGCCAGCGACCCGACGTCCTCGTCCGCGCCGCCTGCCAGCAAGTCGGCTGCGGGGCGTGGCTGCGGGGCTGGGACACGACCGTCGATGAGTCCACCCAGCAGGGCCAGGTGCAGGCCGCCTACATCCGCACCCAGTCCGGGCGCACCTTCCGCGAGCTGCGGACCGCAGCCGGGCTGACGGTGTTCCGGTTCGAGGCGGGGCAGCGGTGCTTCGCCGAGCACAAGACGAACCCCGAGACGTACGCGGTCCGGGACGGCGACTGGCGGGGGAACCCGACGGGCCGAGTCCGGCAGCACCAGCGGCCCGCCGACTGGGTCGAGGACTTCGGCGAGCACCAGCTCCGGATCGCCGACCAGCAGAAGAAGGGATAAGCCATGGCCAAGGAGAGCGGCCTCGGGTGGACCACGTGCAGCGTCGATGACGCGTCGGGCACCCCGCAGCCGATCAAGAACGACTTCACCAACCTGCAGTTCGCGACGCCGCGCGCGGTGCAGGACGTCACCGGCATCGACAAGTCCGCGATGGAGCGTCTGCTCCTGCTCGCTGACTTCTCGATCACCCTCAACGGAGTCTTCAACGACGCCGCCAACATGAGCCACGCCGTCTTCAAGACGATTCCGAGCACGTCGGTGCCGCGCACCGTCACCCTCACCGTATCCGGGCAGACCCTCGCCAACGAGTGCCTGTTCACGGATTACCCGCTCACCCGCGCCGACTCGGGCGAACTCACCTTCGCCGTGCCGGGCGTCCTCTCCGACGGCACCGTCCCGACCTGGTCCTGATCACCTACAACCTGGGGGCTCACCATGGGCTACAAGCCGAAGCGCAAGATCTACAACCTCGACTTCTCCGGCACTGACTTCGAGGGCCTGACCGTATCCGTCCGCGGCCTCAACACCGGCCAGTACCTGGACCTGTGGGAGGCCAAGACGGAAGCCGAGGCCGGCGGAGAGACCGGCCGCGTCCTGTACCTGCTGGCCGGCCAGCTCGTCAGCTGGAACGTCGAGGACGATCACGGGCAGCCGGTCGAGCCGACCCTCGACGGCATCAAGGGGCAGGACCTCGAACTCAACCTCGCGATCGTCAACGCGTGGACCACCGCCATGGCTGGGGTGTCTGCCCCTTTGGAGCAGAACTCCAGCGGTGGCGGGCCGTCCCTGGAGGCATCGCTGCCGATGGAAGTCCTGTCGTCAGACCTCGTGAGCTAGTCCGCGCGGAGGTCGTCCTCGGCCTGTGTGAGCGTTTTGGGTGCTTGCCGAGCGCCCTGTACGAGGAGCCTGTCGAGCTCCTGCAACTCCTGATGATCGAGAAGCAAGGCGCGCCGGAAGGAGGCACGGATGGCCAACGACATTGAGATCAACGTCCGTGTCGCCAACCACAGCACCGCCGGGCTGGCCGCGACGACGCAGTCCCTGAACCGGGTCAAGGCCGCGGCCCGCGACGCGTCGGGGCAGGTGGCCAAGCTACGCGAGCAGATGTCCCGGGACCTGACTCTGCGCGCCCGCCTCGACAACCAGACCGAGGCCGCGTTCACGCAGCTGCGGTCCACCGTGCAGGAGATGAGGTCGAGCGGCCCGATCACCATAAGGGCTCGCCTCGACAACAACACCGCGGCTGCTTTCACGTCTCTGAAGGCGACGATCGCCGAGCTCAAGGGTTCTGGCACGATCCGGCTGCGTACCAGCCTGACCAACGACACCGCGGCCGGGCTGGCTGCCGTCAAGGCAGGTCTGCGTGAGCTCAAGGCCATGAGTCCCGTCCGGCTTGAGGCGCGGTTTAGCGGCGACGCGACGCAGATCACCGCTACCGCCCGAGCCGTGGGGCAGCTGCGTACCGATGCCGACCGCGCCGGCACGGCACTGGCAGCGCTTGCGCCCCGCGCTGTCGCGGCCGCAGCGGCCCTTGAGCTTGTACAGCACGCCGCGTCTGAGGCTTCGGACGAGCTGAGGGAGCTTCGGGCGCGGGCGGCCGCCGCGGGCGCGGCGCTCGGCGAGCTTCGGGCCAGCGGGACCAGTGTGTCCACAACCATGCGCAGCGTCTCCCGTAGTACGGAGAGCGCGTCCGGCCGCATGGACGCGCTCATCACGCGCTCCGAGACGCTCCGGGAGCGGATGAACGAGCTTGGATCGAGCCTGGGCCGGGTCGGCGGCAATATGGGCGGCCTGCGCGGCAGCTTCGGGTCGATGAGCTCGTCGATGAACCGGGCGACCAGCAGCTCCCACAGCCTCCTCTCCGTGGCCTTGCTGCTCGCGCCAGCCCTTGTTCCGCTGGCTGCGGCAGCGGCCCCAGCGGCCGCCAGCATGGGGGCTGCCGGGGCTGCGGCGGCCGTGTTCACGGCGGCGCTGATCCCCCAGTTCAAAGCGATCGGGGATGCGAACAAGGCTGAGGAGAAGTACACCAAGGCCCTGGGTACGCACGGTGCAGCGTCTGCCCAGGCGGCTAAGGCCGAGAGCAAGTACCTGGCGGCGGTCGGTGCCATGCCGCAGATCACGCAGGAGGCAGGCGGCGCGCTCGACCACTTGACGTCGTCCTACCGGGCATGGTCGGACAGCCTAGCGACAGACACACTGCCTGTGGCGATGAAGGGCTTCGCGGTCCTGACCGGCCTGTTCCCGACGCTGACACCCCTGGTGAAGGGCGCATCACACCAACTTGACCGGTTCATGACGATACTTGCTGGCGGGGTGCGGACGCCGGGCTTTGACCAGATGATGCAGCGATTCGCGGTGTTCGCCACGGACAGCCTTGCGAAAGGCATCTCCGGACTGGTCCGGTTCGGACAAGCATTGCAGGCCGGCGGATCGGCTCGTAACGGCATCACAGAGTTCATGGAATTCGCTCGGTCCGTTGGGCCTGCGGTGGGCGAAACGCTCAGAAACCTCGGCTCGGCAATTGTTCGAATCTTGGCTGCATCGGCTGACGCGGGTGTCGGAATTCTGGGTGTCGTCAACGCTTTCACCCAATTGATCAATGCGATCCCACCTGAAATCCTGGCCCGGATCGTTCAGCTGGCGGTGGCGTTCAAGCTGGTGACGCTGGCCTCGGCGGGAATCGCGATGGTCGCCCCGCGCCTGGCGGCGGCCGGCACGGCAGCGGCCGCGTTCACCCGGGCCGCGCAGTTCGGCGGGGTGGCGTCGGCGATTCAGGGTGTCACGGCGAGCCTGTCCGCGATGCAGAAGACGACGATCGTGCTGGCTGTCATCGCGGCAGCGGTCATCGCGGTGAATGAGCTGTCGGAGAAAGCCAAGGGCGCGCCGCCGAGCGTGGACAAGCTGACAGACTCCCTCAAGCGGCTGGGCGAGTCCGGAAAGTTCACGGGCGAGCTCAAGGCGACGTTCGGCAGCATGGACGGGTTCGTTCAGCGCGTGCGTGACATGAGAGCGGCGTCCGCTGATTTCGACAAGGCCAATCATTTCGCGAGCCTCGCAGGTATCGCCCCGGTATTCGAGAAGATCGCGCCGAAGTTCAACGAGCTGACCAAGGGCACCAAGAGCCTGTCCGCAATGAAGGACGACCTGAAGGCGTTCGACGAGAGCTTCGCGAACCTGGCGAAGAGCGGGCACGCCGATGAGGCGGCCACCCAGTTCCAGAAGTTCCAGGACGCGCTGCGGGGTGCGGGCCTGTCCGCCAAGGAGATTGCGGAGCTGTTCCCGCAGTACCAGGCTGCGGTGTCATCGGTGCGCGCGGAGCAGGAGCTGGCCGCGCGCAGCATGGGCCTGTTCGGTGAACAGGCTGTCGCGGTCAAGACGAAGCTCGACGCGCAGAAGCAGTCTGCGGACGGGCTGCGGCAGTCGATTCAGGCGCTGAACGACACGAACCGGCAGGCGCTCGGCGGGATGATCGGCTTCGAGGCGGCCATTGACGCCGCTGCGAAAGCCGCCAAGGAGAATGCCGGCGCCCTCACCATGACCGGCGACACCCTCAACCTCAACAGCGAAAAGGCGCGGACCGCGGCATCGGCGCTGTCCGACCTTGCCGCGCGGACGGACGAGGCTGCGTCCGCGGCCCGCGAGAACGGGTCCTCCTGGTCGACGGTGAACGGTATCTACGACCGCGGCCGGGAGAAGTTGATCGCCGCGGCCGACCAGATGGGTCTCACTCGCGACCAGGCCGCGCAGCTCGCCGCGCAGATCCTCCGCACCCCGGACAAGACGGCCCAGCTCAAGGGCAACATGGAGGATCTCCAGGCCAAGCTGAACTCGGCGAAGCAGCAGCTGGCAAACGTGCCGAACTCGCGCCGGGCCGAGGTGCTCGCGAACATCGCCGACTTGCAGGCGAAGATCCGGGTCGCGCAGCGGGAGCTGAATGGCCTGCATGACCAAACCGTGTATATCCGGACGATCTACCAGACTTTCCGTGAGCAGCACCACGGCGGCCAGGCCGACGCACACGGCGGCGTCATCGGATTCGCTGCAACCGGCGGCGTCCGGTCCCGGATGACCCTGGTAGGCGAGCAGGGCCCCGAGCTGGTCGACCTGGCGCCCGGCTCCCGAGTCCGCTCCAACCCCGACTCCCGCCGCATCGCGGCCAGCCTGGGCGGTGGCAGTGGTGACGCCGGCCCGATCGTCATCCAGCTCATGCTCGACGGCAGCCGCGTCGCTGAGGTCCTCGTCGACCCGCTTCGCAACACCATCCGCTCCCTTGGAGGCAACGTGCAGGCAGTCCTCGGCCAGAGGGGGGCAGCCTGATGGCATTCCCCTACGACGTGCAGGACATCCGCGTCGAGGCCCTCCTCGGCACGTGGACCGACATCACGTCCTACGTGCAGCGCAGCGACCTGATCACCATCCGCCGCGGCCGCATGGACGAGGCCTCGACGGTCGAACGGTCGACGGCACGGATGGACATCAACAACCGCGACGGCAGATTCACGCCCCGCAACCCCACGGGCCCGTACTACGGGCTCCTGAACCGCAACACCCAACTCCGGATCAGCATCCCGCACCACGTCGGCAGCTACCTGAACCTGCCCGGCGATTCCACCGCCGACCGGGTGGTGGCCCTGGCGCTCCCGGGTCATGCCATCACCGGCGACATCGACATCCGGATCGACCTCGAGCTCGACAGCTGGCGCCGCCTGCAGCAGCTCGCCGGCCGCTGGTTCCCGTCGTCCAACCGGTCATGGATCCTGGGGATCCAGAGGGACGGCTGCCTGTACCTGCGATGGTCACCGGATGGCACGTCCGGGGCGGCCCTGACGTCGGTGTCGACGGTCCCTGTGCCGGTGCCGGGTGGTAAGCGGCAGGCGGTCAGGGCCACTCTCGACGTCAACAACGGCGCCTCGGGCCACACGGTCACCTTCTACACGGCGGGCACGCTGGCCGGGTCCTGGGTGCAGCTCGGGGACCCGGTGGTCACCGCAGGTACGACGGCGGTCGACGATGCTGCCATTGCGTCGCTGGAGGTCGGCTCGGTCATCGAGCAGACCACGGGCCCCGACCCGGATGCAGTCAGCGCCACCGTCGCGCCGACGGTCGGCGCGGTCTACGCCTTCGAGCTGCGGTCCGGAATCGGCGGGACGGTCGTCGCGAACCCCGACTTCACCGTTCAGACCGCTGGCGACACCTACTTTTCAGACACCGCCGTACCCGCGAACGACTGGAACACGGACGGTGAGGCGGCGATCGATGACCGCGACTACCGCTTCCACGGCCAGGTACCGGCGTGGCCGTCGCGGTGGGACCGGTCGGGGTCCGACGTGTGGGTGCCGATTGAGGCGGCGGGGATTCTGCGCCGCCTTGGCCAGGGCAGTACCTCCCTGCCGTCAGCCTTGCGTAGGTCTCTGACGACGCTCGCGGCAACGCAGCCGCTGGCGTACTGGCCGTGCGAGGACGGCTCCTCGGCCACTGTCCTGGCGTCGGGACTGCCGGGCGGCCTGCCGATGACGATCACCGGTGATCCGCAGCTCGCGACCTCGACCGCGTTCGACTGCTCGGCGCCGCTGCCCAGCGTCCACAACTCCACCTGGGTGGGGGCCGTCCCGTACTACGACGGGTTCGGGATCCTTGAGACTCGTCTGCTGCTCAGCGTGCCCGCGGCGGGGCTGACGGACGGCACCGTGCTGTGCCGGATGGTCACCTCGGGCCGGACGAACTACTACGACCTGGTGTACGGCACGGCCAACAACGGCAGCTTGACGGTGGTGGTGCACAACGTGGACTGGGTCCTCCTCGGGACCGGCACCACTCTCGCGGCGGGCCTCAACGGGCACAGGGTCCGCGTCAAGTTCTGGACGCACTTCGTCAGTGTGGACGTGGAATACGGCGTGGACGTGTCCGACATCGACACCAACGTCACCAGCAGCGTCTCCAACCTCGTGTCCAGCTCCACCGTCAACAAGATCACCCACGTGGTGGTCTGCCCCTACGGCGACGTTGACGAAGCTGTTATTGGGCACATCTCCGTCCACGACGACGTCACGGCGGCAGCGACCGGCTTCGATGCGGTGCGCGCCTACGCCGGTGAGACTGCTGGCCGGCGCATCGAGCGGCTGTGCGCCGAGGAGAGCATCGGCTTCCGGCATGCGGGAGACCTCGACGACACCATCCCCATGGGACCGCAAATCGTCACAACTCTGGTCAACCTGCTGAACGAGTGCGCGCTCACCGACGCCGGCATCCTCTACGAGCCGCGGCAGGCATTCGGGCTGGCCTACCGGCCCCGCACGTCGCTGTACGCGCAGGAGGTGACGTGCGACCTCGACTATGCGGGCGGGGAGCTGGCCGGTGAGCTGACGCCGACGGACGACGACCGGTACCTGACCAACGACGTCACCGCCAGCCGCCGCGGCGGGTCGTCCGCGCGGGCGACGCAGGACGAGGGCAACTTGTCCGTGGCCGCGGTCGGCTCCTATCCGGACACTCTGTCCGTGAACCCGGCCGCCGACCTGTACCTGCCGGACATCGCGGGCTGGCAGGTGCATCTGGGGACCGTCGACGAGGACCGCTACCCGACTGTCACGGTCGACCTCGCGAACCCGCGGGTGGCCGCTGACGCCGCGCTGGTGGCCGCGGTGTCGGCGGTGAACATCGGTGACCGGCTGACGGTATCGAATCTGCCGGCGTGGGTGGCTCCTGGCCAGGCCGACCAGATCACGCAGGGCAGCACGGAGGTCTTGGGGAACTTTGAGCGTCGGCTGACGTTCAACACGTCGCCAGCGTCTGCGTACATGGTGGCCACCCTGGACGGTGGTGACGCGCACCTCGACACCGACGGCTCGACGCTGTACGACGCGGTCACCAGTTCGGCCACCAGCTTCGTCGTGCACACCACCCAGGCCAGCACGGGCCTCAAGCCGGTCTGGACGACGGACCCGACGGACTTCCCGATAGACCTGCGGCTCGGCGGCGAGGTCGTCACCGCCACGGCCGCCGCCCCGCTCGCCGCGGACGACTTCAACCGGACGGTGGGCGCGGGCGGCTGGGGCACCGCGTCCGATGGGCACACGTACACGCTGACCGGCGGTAACGCGTCTGACCGGTCTGTGGCGTCGAACCGCGGTGTGGTCACGCTGGCGGCGCCGACGACGACACTGCGGCACCAGGTCGTCAGCGAGACCTGCGGCGACTGCGACGTCCGGGTTGCGGTGTCGGTGTCAGCGACGGCCACCGGGGGCCCGCTGTCGGCGGCGATCACGACGCGGTACACCGGATCTTCCGACAATTACCGGTTGAGGATCGAGTTCACGACGTCCAGCGTGATCCGGTTGACGGTCACGCGCGGCGGAACCGCAGTCGGGTCGAGCGTGACGACGACGCTGGCGTACAGCGCGGGCACGGTGATTCAGGCGCGGGCCCGGGTGATCGGGCATCGCGTGCTGGGCCGGGTGTGGGCGACCGGCACGCAGGAGCCGGCGTTGTGGCACATCGACGAGACGATCTCGTCGAGCACGATCAGCAGCGGCCAGGTCGCGCTGACCGCCGTCGCCCTCACCGGCAACACCAACACCAACCCGGAGATCCGCTTCGACGACTGGACAGTGGAGACACCGCAGCGGGTGACCGTGACCCGCAGTGTCAACGGCGTCGTCAAGGCACACAGCGCCGGCACGGACATCCGACTCGCTACCCCGCCGATCCTGGCGCTCTGAGGAGAACCGATGACCCACATACGGGCAGGAATGCGGCTTAAGGCGAGCATGCTGACCGTCGACGCCGTGCAAGTTGAGGACGCCACCACGCGCACGACGACATCGGGTACGTATGCGAACGCGGCGACGGGCGGTGCGTTCTCCGCTGCGATCACGGTCCCGCTGTCGGGAAAGGTGAACGTCGAGATGCGCGTCACGGAGCGCAACTCTGGGGCGACGAACACGATCACATCGTGGATCGCGTCGGGCAGCACGTCGGGCAGCGTCTACTCGACCAGCGACACCGCCGCCCTGATCGTGGCGGGCACCGACAACTCCTCACTCGACCTCAGCTACCTGCTGACCGGCCTGACCGCCGGCGAGCTCCTGACCGTGACGATGCAGCACCGGGTGTCGGGCGGCACGGGAACGATCGACTACCGGCTCATTCTCCTCACCGGCTGCCTGTAACCCACCTGATTGGAGGCCCTTATGGCCTGGTACCCCGGAGCTGTCCGGATGGAGCTCCAGCCCGAGTCGGACGATCAACCCGCGATCCGGCCGACGCAGTTCATCATGCATTCGATCGCCGCGCCGTGGACGGTGCGGCGGACCTACGAGTACTGGAGGGACTCGACCAACCTGGAGTCGCACTTCGGGCTGGACTACACCGGCAAGCCCGGCCAGTACATCGGAACCGAAACCCGCGCGGACGCCAACTACAAGGCCAACCTCCGGCCGGACGGCACCGGTGCGGTGTCCATCGAGACCGCATCCAACGACGACCACGATGACCCGTGGAGCGACTCCCAGGTCGAAGAGCTCATCAAGCTCGGCGTCTGGCTCCACCACCAGCACGGCATCCCGCTGCGGATCTGCCGCACCGCGTCCGACCCCGGATTCGGCTACCACCGGCTGCATTCCGACTGGGCCGTCAGCGGCACCGACTGCCCTGGCGACGCGCGGGTGGCCCAGTTCAAGAACGTGATCTTCCCGGCCATTGTCGCCCGCGCCACGGGCCAGGCCCCCAACCCCGAGGAGAGTGACATGCCCCTGACACAGGCCGACCTGAACGCCGTCGCCCAGGCTGTCTGGAACCACACCGAGACCAACGCCAACACCGGCAACCCCGTCCACATGGGCGCGGTCCTGGCCTGGATGGACAAGGTCCACCTCGACCAGACCAGCCGCGTCCTCATGCAGCTCGCCGCCACCCAGGCCGCGCTCACCGCCCTCGTCACCCAGCTCGGCCAGTCCCACGGCGTGAACACCGAGGCCGTGGTCGCAGCCGTCCAGCAGGCCATCGCCGACGCGGTCATCCACGTCGACGTCGACGTCACCGGCACGCCCGCACCGGCCAACTGAAAGGACCACCCGTGAACGTCGCTCTCGACCGCGCCTACTGGCTCGGCCTCCTCATCTCCGTGGTGCTGCCCGTCCTCGTCGGCCTCGTCACCACCCGCGTCACCTCCGCCGGCGTCAAGGCGGTGCTGCTGCTGGCCCTGTCGACGCTGAACGGCCTCCTCGTCGAGGTCGCCAACCCCGGACCCGGCTTCGACCTCGGCACCGCCGCGATCCTCGCCGTGGTTTCCTTTGCGACCGGCGTCCTCGCCCACTTCGGCCTGTACAAGCCCACCGGCGTGGCCGGCAAGGCACAGGACACGCTCGTCACGGCGAGCCAGCCCCGGAGCGTGTAGATGTGGTGCCGTGCGGCCCGGCGGGCCCAGCGCCTCCTGGGCCGCCGCGGCCCCTTCCTCGTCCTACTCGGCATCGGAAAGACGAACCTCGGCACCAGCTTCATCGTCGACCCACCCAGCGCCCAAGGCCTGGGGCTCCTCACCCAGTGGTGCCCCATCGAAGCCTGGGCCTGGCTGTGGATCCTCGCCGGGTTGATCACCACCGCATGCGCGTTTCTGAAGATCGGCCGTGACTGGGCAGGGTTCGCCGCCGCCCTCGTTCCCCCGTCCGTCTGGGCCATGTCCTACCTCGCCGCTGTCATCACCGGCGACTACTCCCGCGGCGGCTACGTCGCGGTCTGGTACCTCACCTCCCACGTGGGGGTGATCCTGTGGGCCTCGACGGTGCCGGAGTACGCAGTACCCGATCCCCGAGCGGCCCGGAAAGCTGAGGGCGGATGAGCATCTGGTCGGGAGTCGTCGCCGCGGTCGGCGCGCTAGGCGTGATCATCGCCGGGCTTTTCACCGCGAGGGCGACGAGGGCAGCAGCGGCGGCCACGGCTGAGGCGACCCGGGCTGCGGCGCTGGCGACTGCTGCGCCGGCGCAGCGGGCTGAGGATCTGAAGATTCTGCAGGCGACGGTGTCCCGGGTGGATGAGGAGAACGGGTCGCTGCGGGGGCGACTGCACAGGCTGGAGATCCTGGTCAGGTCGTTCTCCTCGTACGTGGGGCAGTTGACGGGGCAGATGCGGGCGCATGGGATTGAGCCGCCGGCGCCCCCGGACGCGGTGGAGGAGTACAACCGAACTGGAGTCTGACCGCCGCCAGCAGACGCCCCCGCCCCCACCCCTGCCCGGGGTGGTATGTGGGCGCTCCTGTGCCTGGGGCTACGCTGAGGCCGCCCCGGGACCTGCACCCCGGAGCGCATGACCGTCAGAAGCGGAGGACCCATGGAACGCTGGCGCCTGACCTACGTCAACCGGGACGCGATGCTGGGCGAGGTACCCGCCCACTACCGCACCCACGAAGCCGACGTCGACACGGCCGGACTTGAGGAACCGGAGATCGTCGACCGCCTGCACCACGTCATCCTGGAACTGACGGAAGGCGATGGCGTGATGACCGGCGCCGAAAAGATCAGCTAAGCGCGGCTGAGGCGCCGCTCCGCATCATCGAGCCGGGACCGGTAGTAGGCGTAGTCCCGCGGGTACCCGGCGAGCTGGGGAAGCCCAGCCCGGTACCCGGCCGCAGCGTCCTGCCAGTGCTGGCACGCGGCGGCCGTGGTCGCGTCCTCCAGCTGCGCGCGGACCGGGTCCAGCCAGTACAGCCAGCCCGGACGGTCCGCCTCATCCGGCACCCGGGCCGCGAGGCGGACAGCCTCATCCGACAGACGCCGCGCCCGGTCCCGCTCGCCGAGTGCCGCGGCGGCCATCGCTTCCTGGTGGACGGCAGCAGACGCTGCCGCAGGAGACAGGCCACGCCCGGCCCGGCCGGCGGCCGCGGTGCGCTCGGCGCGGCGGGGGTCGCCGTGCTGCAGCGCGTAGTAGGAGCGGACGCGGTGGATCCAGGACGTCATGTCCTGGTGCCCTCCGTCCATGGCCCAGCCCAGGGCCACATCGAGCCATGCCAGCGCCGACCCGGTTCTGCCTTCGCTGTGCGCGACCCAGGACAGCCAGTGGGCGTGTTCGGCAGCCAGCAGCATGAGCCGGTCCGCGGCATCGCCGCTGCTGCCGGGGATGAGGCGGGTGACGGCATTGAGTTGGGAGCGGACGGCTGCCCATAGGTCGCGGCCGCCGACCTCGTCCTCTGCGCGCCGGTGTTCGGCGAGGACGCGGCCGATCCATTCGGCGGTGCGGAGGTCTGTTCGGCCGGTGGTGTGGCCGTGCGCGATGCGTTCCCTGAGCTCGGGCGGCGGGCCCCAGTCGTCCGGCCCAGGGTTGGGAGTGAGACCGCGAAGTTCAGGCGGCACTGCGAGCCCTTCTGTGAGGCGTGAGATCAGGTCGGCGGAGGTGACGCGCCGGCGCCCGGATTCGATGGCGCAGATGTGGGGCTGTGCCAGCCCTATGACCTCCTCCAGGCCGCGTTGGGAAAGCCCGGCGGCGTGCCGGTACTCACGGAGGATGGCTGCCCAGTCCTGTCGTGCCCACGCCGCGCGTAGGCGTGGCTGTGCCCAGGGTTCCCGACCACTCATGCCCGCACGATACGCCCGCTGATACAGGCTGTGTATCGGGTTGGCGTGCTGGGTTGGGGAGGGTGGGGGCATCACCCGCTGACGATGGCAGGGAGCACCGGCATGGACGCCCGCGTAGAGAGCACCTCGTTTGAGCACACGGACCATCTCCTCATCGGCCATCAGGTCGTGGACACCCGGTCGCTGCGGGAGGGTGAGCTGCGGGCGGTCGTCATCGAGAAGAACGGCGACCTCACGGCGTACATCCGCGGCGCTGACGCCCGCGAGTTCGAGACCCCCCTCGAGTGCGTCCGGCGCGCGTCGTGACCGCTGTACGGATCTGCGCCCGCTGCCAGCGGGCGCTCGGCAGCTCGTACGAGACGATCACCGTGGACTCGGCTTCCGGCGCCCGGCCCAACGTCTACGCGCACCACCAGGGCGACCCGGCGTGCAGCGCGACCAAGACGGGCAAGCGGCCTAGCCGGAAGTAACCGCGCCGCCCCCAGACCCCCGGCTCAGCCGTGACCACGGCGGCGACCGGCTGAGCCGGGTCTGCACCACCCCGTAGCGGGCGCCATGCCCGCGCCGTTAGGTTCCTGACCAATCGAGACGAAAGCGAGGTGAACATGCCCATCACCGCCGAGTTCGAGATCAGCGACACCGACGTCACCACCTGCGAAGCCTGCTGGAAAGAGCCGGTCCAGGCCTGCCGCTTCACACGCGACGGGAGCAAGCGCGACCTGCTGTGCACGTCCTGCGCGGCCCAGGACTACGCCGTCCGCGTCGAGCTGTTCCCGCCCCTGGGCGTGTACAGGCTGACGTGGCCGAAGGTGACCATGGAGAAGCACCGGAACCCCGGGTATCCGGAGCCGCCGCCTAACCCGGGGCCGCCGCTGCCGAGCCCCCCGCCGTCGCCCACGCCGGGTCGGCCGCCTGTGTAGTTGCTGTTCTGCGAGACCAGCCCCGGCCGGTGCCCCCTTCCGGCCGGGGCTACTCGCGTACTAGGTCCGCCAGCGGGACGCCGACGGCGCGGGCGAGGCGTAACCAGATCGTGAGCCGGGCGTCGCTGTGCCCGGCCTCGAGGCGGTTGACGGTCTTGCGGTCGACGCCGGCGCGTTCGGCGAGCTGTTCTTGCGAGAGGCGGGCGACGGCGCGGGCGTCGCGTAGGCGTGCTCCGATTGCCCGGCGGCGGGCGCGTACCCAGTCGGGCGGTGGATCGGATTGCACAGGCCAACGCTGTAACGATCTTGCGCATTTGTCTGTACCTGGCTGGGTACACCTAACAAATTGGTGTACGAGCCAATCGTTCGACCGAAAACCATTGCATCAGTGGCTTGAACCCGCCAAGGTGCTGACAGTGCGACCAGACGACGACCCAGGGTGATACCAAGTGCACGAATTGCCGGACTCCAGCCGCCTGCACCTCAGCCCCACACAGCGGATCCGCTACAACGCCGACGCCCGCGCGCTCGCCCAGTCCAGAATCGCCGACCTCGCCGCCCTCGGCCCCGCCTCATCCATCCTCATGATCGAGAGCCTTCGCAGCTCCCTGCACGACGCCCTCCAGCTGATCGAAGAACTCATCGCCCCCTCCTGACCACACGCACGCACGGCCCCGAGGGTGGTGCCCTCGGGGCCGTCGCCATGCCCGGGTCAGGCGGCCAGCCCGATGCCGCCGAGCCCTGAAGGGCTAGCGGGAGACGGCCGGCGCGCGGGCCGGGTCAGGATCCGCCGCAGCGCATCCCGCAGTGCAGCGTCCATGGGTGGGGCGGCCGCGGCCTCGCCCCGAACGCGGGCGACCGCCTCGTCACCAAGGAGTGCGCGCCGCTCGGCCCGGGTCACCGTCGGCCCCGCTCCATCAACCGCGTCGGCCTGGACCGCTTCGCACACATGCGCAATGAAAATTTTGCGGGGGCGGACATGTGTGCGTACCACTTGAGGGAGTGGTGCTCGACGGCCCAGATCCGGTCGAAGCCCATCCGTTCGGCGAGCACGGCCTGTTCGACGCAGTCGCGGATGACCTGGTGCTCACGTGCGACGGTGGGGTCGGCCAGCTGGGCCTCGAAGATCACGGAGAATTTCACGGCGCCTCCAGGGTTGCGTCCCGTGTCCGGTTCTCACTTCAATTCGTCATATGACTAGTCGTCAGAAATCGAAGAAGCAAGACCTGCCGCCGACCGCGTGGGCGGTGCTCGGCCTGCTCTCGTTCCCCGGCGAGCGGACCGGGTACGAACTGAAGAAGTGGGCCGACTCCTCGTTGCGCTTCTTCTACTGGTCGCCGGCGATCAGCCAGATCTACGCCGAGCTGCGCCGCCTGGAACAGCTCGGGTACGCCGCCTCCACCCGCTCGGGGCCCGAGGAGATCCGCGCCAAGCGCCGGTACGCCATCACGGACGCCGGACGGGCGGCGCTGGCCGGCTGGGCCGCCGGCACCACCGACGCCGGACCGGTGGTGCTCAAGCACGGACTGCTGCTGCGGGTGTGGCTCGGGCACCTGGCCGAGCCGGAGCGGCTGCGCGCGATGGCGGCCGGGCACCAGGAGCGCACCCGGGGCGAGCTGGCGGCCGTACGGGAGGCCCTGGAGCACGCCGGTGACACGGCGGACTGGGCCTTCCCGGAACTGGCTCTGCGCTGGAGCGAGCGCCAGCACCTGGCGGAGCTGGAGCTGGCCGAGGCGCTGCTGGCGGACCTGGCGGTGCTGGAGGCCTCCCGCGGCGTCCCGGGGAGCGAGGGTGAGACGTCCGGTCAAGGCCCCGCGGACGCGCCCACCGGCGGGTGACACGCGGCGGGGCCCGCGAGCCCCCTCAGCCCTGGCGGGAACCGGCCGTACGGCCCTGTCCGGGCGTGCAAGGCCGGTCTCATCGTGGCCGCCGCCGACTACGCTGCCTCCTCACCGCACGGCTCCGGTCGGGACACCGGGCCGTCGCTGGCGAGCCGCCGTCGACGGAAGCGAGAGAACCTTGACTTTCCTCACCATCGGTCACCGCGGGGTCATGGGTGTCGAACCGGAGAACACCCTGCGCTCGTTCGTACGCGCGGAACGTTCCGGGATGGACGTCATCGCGCTCGATCTACAGGTCAGCAAGGACGGCGCGCTCGTCGTCCTGCACGACGCCGAGGTGGACCGCACCACCGACGGGTCCGGTGCCGTCGCCGACCTCACCCTGGCCGAGCTGCGCGAACTCGACGCCGGGCTCGGTGAACAGGTGCCGGTCCTGGAGGAGGCGCTGGACGCGGTGGGCACGCCGCTGCTGGCCTCGGTGGAGGACCCGGCGACCGCGCGGGCCCTGGCCGGTGTACTGCTGCGCCAGGACCTGACCACGCGGGTGGAGGTGTCGTCCTACCACGACGCGCTGCTCGCCGAGATGGCCCGGCTGGTGCCCGGCGTACGGACCGTGCTGACCGCGGGGCACTACGGCGAGGACATCGTGGACCGGGCGCTGGCGGCGGGTGCGGAAACGGTCGCCCTGAACCTGCGGCGGCTCACGCTGGAGACCGTGGAGTCGGCGCACGCCGCCGGGCTGCGGGTGACGGCCTGGACGGTGGACACCCAGGAGCAGCTCCGGCTCGTACGGGCCCTGGAGCTGGACGGGGCGTCGACCGGCTTCCCGGAGATCCGGCTGACCGGCCGCTTCACGGCCTGACGCGCCCGGGCCCGCGCGCCGCGGCGCGGTCAGAGCGGCTTGGTCAGCAGCTCGAAGGCCAGGTCGGTGCGGCGCGGGACGCCGAAGCGCTCGTCGCCGTACGGGAAGGGGCTCAGTTCGCCGGTGCGCCGGTAGCCGCGGCGCACGTAGTAGGCGATGAGCTCCTCGCGGACGTTGACCACGGTCATGCGCATCTCCGTCGCGTTCCACAGCGCGCGGGCGCGGCGTTCGGCCTCGGCCAGGATCTCCTTGCCGAGGCCGGCGCCCTGGAGCTGCGGGCGGACGGCGAACATGCCGAAGTACGCGTGGTCGCCGCGGTGTTCGAGCTGGCAGCAGGCCACCTGCTCGCCGCCGCGCTCGACGACCAGCAGGACGCTGTCGGGAGAGTCGATGATCGCCCGCACCGCGGCCTCGTCGGTGCGCTGTCCGTCGAGGTAGTCCGCCTCGGTGGTCCAGCCCGCCCTGCTGGCCTCGCCGCGGTACGCGGACTCCACGAGCTCCACCAGGGCCGGGATGTCGGCCGGTCCGGCGGGGCGGAAGGTCAGGGCGGCGGGGTGGGTGTCGGCGATCTCCATGGGCAGAGGGTAACCCCGCGGCCGCGTGCGGCCCGCGGTGGGCGGGCATCTCTTCGGTGACACCGTTCGGTCGATCCGGGAGGTCGTCCCGTGCACGGTCCCACGTCGTCCCTCTCCTCCTGGCTGCTGGTGCTGCTGTGCGCGGTGAGCGGCGCGTACTGCCTGCGGCGGGTGCGCGCGGCGGACGGGGGCGTGGCCGCCGCGGAGGCCGTGATGGGGCTCGGCATGGCGGCCATGGCGGTGCCGGTGGGAGCCGGGCGTCCGCTGTCGCTGGTGCTGGCGGGGGTGTTCGGCGCGGCCGCGCTGCACGCGGTGTGGCTGCTGCGCCGGGGTCCGCACCACGCCCACCACCTGGTGGGGTCGCTGGCGATGCTCTACATGGCGGCGACCGCGCTGTCCGGGCAGGGGCACGGGCACGCGCAGGGGCTGCCCCTGGTGACCGGGGCACTGCTGCTGTACTACGCCGGGTACGTGCTGCTGGGCGGCGCCCGGCTGATCACGGCCGGCGGCCCGGCGGGCCGGGCGGCGCCGCCGGTCGCCGCGGACCCGGTCCCCGCGGGCGCCGGGGAGCTGACGCGGGCGTGCCGGCTGGCGATGGGGATCGGCATGCTGGCGATGCTGCTCGCGATGTAGATGCACCCGTGGGCCCGGCGGGACCGGCGGACGCGGGGTGCCAAACGTGTCCTGCGTCACCAAAGACACCGGACCGTACCCGCAGGTAGTGCCGCGCTCATAGGCTGGTTCCCATGATGGTCCCCGCCGTTCTCCTGATGCTCGGCGCCCTGACCGCGATGGTCACGCCCCGGCTGCTGGCCCGTGCCGACTGGCCCGAACGCGAGCCCGTGGTGGCGCTGTGGGTGTGGCAGTGCGTGGTGGCCGCGGTGCTGCTGTGCTTCGCGCTGTCGATGGTGCTGAGCGCGGCCGCCGCCTGGCAGGTGGTCCGGGGCCGGCTCTTCGCCTCCGCCCCGCACGGGGTGGTCGAGGCGTACGCGCTGGGCGCGGGCGGCCCGTGGGCCGCCGGAACGGCGCTGCTGCTGGCCGGGGGCGCGGTGTGGAGCGGGGCGATGCTGACGCGCGAGGTGCTGCGGGCGCGGTCCCGGCGGCGGGCGCGCCGGGCCGAGCTGCTGGAGCGGGCACCGCTGCTGCCCGGCGAGGAGCCCGGTGCCCAGCGGCTGGTGCTGCTGGAGGGGCAGCGCCCCGACGCGTGGTGGCTGCCGGGTGCGGCGCCGCAGCTGGTGGTGACGACGGGCGCGCTGGCGCGGCTCAAGGGGCGCCAGCTGGATGCCGTCCTGGCGCACGAGCAGGGGCACGCCGCGGCGCGGCACGACTGGCTGCTGCACTGCTCGCGGGCGCTGGCGGGCGGCTTCCCGCAGGTGCCGGTGTTCGCGGCGTTCGAGGCGGAGATGCACCGGCTGGTGGAACTGGCGGCAGACGACGTGGCCTCCCGCCGGTTCGGGCGGCTGACGATCGCGCTGGCGCTCGTCGGACTCAACGAGGACCGTGGGGTGTTCGGCCCCTGCCCGGCCCACGAGGCCCATGTGCCGCAGCGGGTGCGGCGGCTGCTGTCGGCCGCGCCGCGGCTGCCCGCCGGGCGCCGGCTGCGGCTGACGGCGCTGGCCACGCTGGTTCCGGCGGTTCCGTTGATGGTGGCGTTCATGCCGGGCCTGCGGGCGCTGTAGGACACGCCCGGTGCCCGCCCGCGGCGCGGCGCCCCCTGCTCCGGCCAGGGCCGGGCGGCGGCCGCCGGATGCGAGGATCGCGGGTATGCGCCACCACCCCCTGCGTCCGACCGGAACCGTCTGCGTGCTGCTCGCCGCCGCCCTGACGGTGCTCGTGGTCACGGGGTGGCGGCCGCTGCTCGGCTGCGACCTCCGGATCGCCGTCGCCCTGCACGCGCACGCGGTCGGCCATCCGGGGGCGGTCGCGGTGAACCAGGCGTTCAGCGACTGGGTGTGGGATCCGTGGACCATGCGGGCGCTGGCGGTCGTGGCCGCCGGCTGGCTGTGGTGGCGCGGGGAACGGAGGCTCGCGGTGCGGTGCGTGGCGGCCGTGGCGGTGGCGACGCTGCTGTCGCAGGGGCTGAAGGCCCTGGTCGAGCGGGAGCGGCCGCTGTGGCCGGACCCGGTGGACTACGCGGACTACGCCGCCTACCCCTCGGGGCACGCGCTGACGGCGACGGTGGTGTGCGGGCTGCTGCTGTGGCTCGCCGTCCGGCCGGCCGCGGAACCGGCGGGGCCGGCGCCGACGCGTACGGCGGGCACCGCGCGTACCGCAGGAACGTCACACACGGCAGAGGCGGCACGTACGCGCCGCGGGTGGGTCGCGCGGGCAGTGTGGGCGGCGGCTGCGGTCTCGGTGGTCGGGGTCGGGTTCACCCGGGTGTACCTGGGGGTTCACTGGCCGTCCGACGTGGTGGCCGGCTGGCTGCTGGGGGTGGCGGTGGTGTGCTGGGCGCTCGCCGGGGCGCGCCGCCCGCAGCCGGTCCGGGGGCCCTCTTCTCGCGGCGGCGGGCAACCGCGATCCTGACACGGATTCGTGAGTCGGGTACCGCCGACGGGGCGGTACCGCCCTTGGGGAGGCCATCATGCCCATGCTCGTGATCGAGGGAAGCTTCCGGGTGCTGGGCGCCCGGCCGGACGGGGACTCGGTGCGCTTCGTACCGGCCGATCCCGCGCACTGGGACCTGGTGCCCGGTCCGCACCGGGTGCGCGCCAACAGGGCCGGGTCGGCGCAGTTACGGCTGGACGGCATCGATTCCCTGGAGACGCACTGCATACCGGCGCACGGCAGCGAGCTGCACCAGCCGGCCCCGTTCGCCCAGCACGCGGCGGACGAGCTGATCCGCTGGCTGGGGTTCACCTCCGTACTGCGCGACGGGCACGGCACGATCAGCTCCGCGGAGCCGGCGGCGGTCACCGGGTACGTCCTGACGCGGGGCGCCGACATCCACGGCCGCTGCGTGGCGTTCGCGGGGCGCGGGCCGGCCCCGGCGCACAGCGGCAGCCGGATCCATGTGGACGTCACGCTCCTGCGGCAGAGCGCCAACGTGCACCAGCTGCGGCGCGGGCTGGCGTACCCGACGTACTACACCAAGCTGTACGTCGACCTGCGCGAGGCGATGACGGCGGCGGTCGTGGAGGCCCGGACCGAGGGCCGCGGGCTGTGGCCGGCGGACCAGACGCTCACCGGGGCGAAGGTGGACGGGCTGGCGGCGCTGAGCGAGGGCGCGGTGCTGCTGCCCAAGCTGTTCCGGCGGCTGGCCGACTATCTGACCCTGGGCGCGGGCGATCCCTCGCTCGCGGGCTTCGGGGAGTTCCTCGACCGGCGCGGCGACCGGGTGCTGGAGCTCCCGCGCGGGCGGTTCACCGGGCTGTCGTCGCTGGTGGAGACCGACGGGCAGGGCGTACGGATGACGGCGGCGCCGGAGGATCTGGTCTTCGAGGAGCGCTGAAGGAAGGGCCGGCCGCGCCGCGCACGCCTGCGGACGGTGCTGGGGCGATCCCCCGCGTCGCCCCAGCACCGCTCCTGCGCTGAGTATATTGGCTGGGAGCCAGTCAACGCAGGAGTAAGCATGTCCCCGCGCAGCGCATCGGTCAATGAAGAATTGCGGAGACGCTCCCGCGAGCGACTGCTGCAGGCGACGGTCGAACTGGTGGCGGAAAACGGCTACGAGGCCACGACCCTCGGCGACATCGCCGACCGGGCGGGCGCCGCACGCGGTCTGATCTCGTACTACTTCCCCGGCAAGCGCCAGCTGCTGCAATCGGCCGTGCACCGTCTGATGCACCAGACCCTCCACGCGGCGCTGGAGCGCGAGCCCGTCTCGGACGACGGCCGGGAGCGGCTGGCCCGGGCCATCGACGCGATCCTGGGCCTGGCCCGCGACCAGCCGCTGCTGATGCGCACCCATATGGCGGGCATCCTGCAGGCCGAGGGGTTCGTGCAGTGCCCGGAACAGCAGCGGCTCGCGGAGCTGCTGCGGGACACCGTCACCCGGTACGGGACGCTCGACGTCGACAAGGACTACCCGATGCTGCGGGCGCTGCTGATGGGCGCCGTGTTCGCGGTGCTGCTGCCGGGGGCCGCGATGCCGGCGGCGCGGCTGCGAGCCGAGCTGTTCCAGCGCTACGGGCTGGACTGGGAGCTGGGGGTTCCGCCGGACGGGGGACCGTCCGGCGGAACCGTGCTCACGCCGTGACGCGGTGGGGCCGACGGGGCGCCGGCCCCACCGGCCGCGTCAGTGGTACTCGGGCTGCGTCTGGACGTTGAGCCGGTCCATCCACACCCACGAGGCGGGCGCGGTGCGCCAGTCGTCGATCCGGAGCACGTCGAATCCCTTGGCGATGTCGTTCGAGTAGATGTGCCCGTTGTAGTAGTACGCCGACCAGGAGCCGCCCAGGCTCAGGGCGTCGGTGCGCAGCGGACCGCGTTCGAAGTAGCCGATCTCCTTGGGCCGGGCCGAGTCGGTGAAGTCCCAGATCGAGACGCCGCCCTGGTACCAGGCCTGGACCATGATGTCGCGGCCGCCGCCGACCGGGATCAGCGAGCCGTTGTGGGCCACGCAGTTCTCGGTGTCGGCCTGGTGGCGCGGGATCTTGAAGTAGCTGCGGAATTCGAGCTTGCGCTGGTCGCCGCGGCCGGTGATGTCGTAGATGCCGTCGGCGCCCCGGTCGGGGCCGGTGGCCTCGTTGCAGGTGGCGCCGCCACCGCCGCCGAGCTCGTCGGTGAAGACCACCTTGTCGGCGCGCTCGTTGAAGGTCGCCGAGTGCCAGAAGGCGAAGTTCACGTTGTCCTGCACCCGGTCGATGACCCGTGGCTGCTCGGGCCTGCTGATGTCGAACAGGATGCCGTCACCCATGCAGGCGCCGGCGGCCAGGTTCTTCGAGGGCAGCACGGTGATGTCGTGGCAGCCGGTGGTCTTGGAGACGCCCGGGTTGGTGGGCCCGCCCGGGTTGCCGCCGTCCGGGAAGAGGATGGGGAAGGCGACGACGGCGGCCTGCTTCGGCGCCTTCTTCGGGACCTTGATCACGGAGATGCCGTCGTGCGGGGGCCGGCAGTCGGGGAACGTCTCGTTGGGCGAGTAGGAGGAGACGTAGAGGTAGAGGTCGCGCCCGCCCGGCACCAGGGTGTGGGTGTGGGAGCCGCAGGCGGTCTCGACCGACTTGATGTATTTGGGGTTCTTCTTGTCGCGGATGTCGAAGATCTTGATGCCCTCCCACGAGGACTTCTCCGTCGCGGGCTGCGAGACGCTGTTGCAGGAGTCGTCGCTGCGCGAGGAGTCCGTGGAGAGGAAGAGCAGGTCGCCGGAGACCGAGATGTCGTTCTGGCCGCCGGGGCAGAGCACCGTGCTGACGACCTTGGGGGTCCTGGGGTTGGCGATGTCGTAGATGGTGAAGCCGTCGTAGTTGCCGGCGTAGGCGTACCGGCCCTGGAAGGCCAGGTCGGAGTTGACGGCGTTGGGGTTGGCGCTGGGGATGTTCGCCAGGTGCTTGACGTTGGGGCTGTGGACGATCTGGTCCTGGCCCGGGATGCCGCCCGCGAGGCGGGCGTTCGGGGAGACCTGGAGATCGCCCGGGTCGGGTGTGGCGGCCGCCGGTCCGGCGGTCAGGAGCGTGGCGAGGAGTCCGGCCGCCGCGGCGGCCACCCCCAGACGCCTGCGCCGCACCCGGTGGGGGTGTAACGAGGTCACTGTGCCCTCCCTGGAATGCCTCTGGAGTACGTACAGACCCGGGCAGTATCGTCCTTTCCATGGACATGGCAAAAGGGTTAATCCGGAGCACCGCCGTTCCCGCCGTCGTTCTCGCCCTCGCCTGCGGGCTCACCGGCTGCCAGGACGGCGGCGCGGACGCCGCCGGGGCGGACCGGCCGGTGGTGATCGCCCCCGGCAAGCCGGGCGACAAGGCACGCACCCTCTCCCCCGAGCAGGCGGCCAAGGCCCGCCCGGACGACACCCCGAACGCGGCCGACCATTCCTACGTACGGAACATGATCGAGCACCACCGGCAGGCCCTGACCATGAGCGCCCTGGCCCCCGAGCGGGCCGGCGGCGAGCCCGTCAAGCGGCTGGCCCAGCGGATCGCGGCCGCGCAGGCCCCCGAGATCGGCGCGATGGAGGGCTGGCGCACCAAGCACCCGGAGCCGGCCGGGGCGGGCGGCGGAGGGGCCCATGCCCACCACGCGATGCCGGGCATGGCGAGCGAGCAGCAGCTGAAGGAGCTCGGCGCGGCCCGGGGCGCTGACTTCGACCGGCTCTTCCTCCGCCTGATGATCACCCACCACGAAGGCGCCCTGAAGATGGCCGGCGAGGCCCTGACCGACGGCAACAACGTGGCGGTGGAGGAGATGGCCACCGACGTCGTGGC
Organism: Streptomyces sp. NPDC090022; assembly: GCF_044748145.1. NCBI lineage: Bacteria > Bacillati > Actinomycetota > Actinomycetes > Kitasatosporales > Streptomycetaceae > Streptomyces > Streptomyces sp. NPDC090022. The sequence continues at coordinate 67,576 of NZ_JBIVFN010000003.1, read as the reverse complement.
CCAGCAGAGCGCCGAGATCCACCGGATGCGGGCGATGGGCTGACGCACCCGGCACCGGGTGCCATGCTGGAAGGCACCCTGCGGAAGGAGCTCCGCGATGCTTCGTGTGGCCGTCGTCGGCTCGGGCCCGAGCGGGGTCTACGCCGCGCAGACGCTCGTCCAGCAGCGCGAGGTGCCGGGCGTGCGGGTCGACGTCCTGGACCGGCTGCCGTGCCCGTACGGGCTGGTGCGGTACGGGGTGGCCCCCGACCACGAGAAGATCAAATCCCTCCAGGGCAATCTGCGCACCGTCCTGGAGGACGAGCGGATCCGTTTCCTGGGGAACGTCGAGGTCGGCGGGGAGCGGCTGACCACCGCGCGGCTGCTGGAGCTCTACCACGCGGTCGTCTACTGCGTGGGCGCGGCGCGGGACCGGCACCTGGGTGTCCCCGGCGAGGATCTGGCCGGGGTGCACTCGGCGACCGACTTCGTCTCCTGGTACAGCGCGCACCCGGACGCGGGGACGGACGGGTTCGGCCTGGCGTCGGTGCGGTCGGCGGTGGTGATCGGCGCGGGCAACGTCGCGGTGGACGTGACCCGGATCCTGGCCCGGGGCGCTGCGGAGCTCGCGCCGACCGACATGCCGCACGCCGCGCTCGGGGCGCTGGCGGACAGCGCGGTGCGGCGGGTGCACATGGTGGCCCGGCGGGGGCCCTCGCAGGGCAAGTTCACCACCAAGGAGCTGCGGGAGCTGGGCACCCTGCCGGGGGTGGCGACGGTGGTGGACCCGGCCGAGCTGGCGCTGGACCCGGCGTACGCCGATCCGGGCGCCGCCCTGCCGGCGGTGAACCGGCGCAACGTCGAGGTGCTGCGCGGCTGGGCCGCCGCGCCGCCGCCGGAACGGGACGGCACGGCCGGGGGGCGGAGCATCGCGCTGCGGTTCTACCTGCGGCCGGTGGAGCTGCTGGGCGACGACGCGGGGCGGGTGGCCGCCGTACGGTTCGAGCGGACCGTGCCGGACGGCCGGGGCGGGGTCACCGGCACCGGGACGTACCAGGACCTCGAGGCGCAGCTGGTGCTGCGGTCGGTGGGGTACCTGGGCGTGGCCCTGCCGGGGCTGCCGTTCGACACCGCCACCGGGACGGTGCCGCACGCGGCGGGCCGGGTGGTCCGCGACGGCCGGGCCTCGGTCGGCGAGTACGTGGCGGGCTGGATCAAGCGCGGCCCGACCGGGGTGATCGGCACCAACCGGCCCTGTGCCAAGGAGACGGCGTCCTCGCTGCTCCAGGACGCGCCGGCGCTGGCCCGGCGGGAGCTGCCCGGCGACCCGCTGGACGCGCTGCGGGCGGCCGGGCTGCGGCCCGTGCCGTGGCCGGGCTGGCTGGCGATCGAGGCGGCGGAGGCGGATCTGGGCCGCTCGCTCGGCCGCCGCTCGGTGAAGATCCCGGACTGGCCCGGACTCCTCGACGCGGCGCGGGCGGCCGCGCCCTGAGCCCGGCCGCCGCCACGAGCCGGGCACGGACGGTCACGCCCTGAGCCCGGCCCGCCGCCACGAGCCGGGCACGGACGGGTTATGCCCTGAGCCCGGCCGCCTCCGCGAGCCGGGCCGACTCCGCGTCGGCGGCGGCCAGGACCCGGTCGAGCAGGCCCGGGAAGAGGGCGTCCAGATCGGTGCGGCGCAGCCCGTTCATCTTGGCCGTGCCCCGGTACGTCTGGCGCACGACCCCGCTCTCGCGCAGGACCCGGAAGTGGTGCGTGGTGGTCGACTTGGTGACGGGCAGCTCGAAGTGGGAGCAGGACAGCTCGGTCTCCGTCCCGGCCAGGTCCCGCACGATCGCCAGCCGGATCGGGTCGGAGAGGGCGTGGAGCACCGCCTCCAGCCGGATGGCGCCGGTCGCGGGGTGGGCGAGGGCACGGCTCGGTTCACGTTCCGTCATGTCCATTGCTCCACTCGGTCGATGTCTGCTCCCCCCATGGTACGAAGGTTCTCGTAGGACCCGGCGGAATCGGGCCGGATCAGGCCCGCTGGTACTGCACGGGCGTACGGATCTCCGCGCCCAGCTCGCGGGCCGCGCGCCGGGCCCAGTGCGGGTCGCGCAGCAGCTCGCGGCCCAGCAGGACGGCGTCCGCCTCCCCGTTGGCCAGGATCTTCTCGGCCTGCTCCGGCTCGGTGATCAGGCCGACGGCCGCCACCTGGAGCGTGCTCTCCGCCTTGACCCGGGCCGCGAAGGGGACCTGGTAGCCGGGGCCGACGGGGATGCGCGCGCGGGGGGCGTTGCCGCCGCTGGAGACGTCGAGGACGTCCACGCCGTGCTCCTTGAGGAGGGCGGCCAGGCGGACGGTGTCGTCGGCGGTCCAGCTGTCGGCGTCCAGCCAGTCGGTGGCGGAGATGCGGAAGAGCAGCGGGAGCTCCTCGGGCCACACGCCCCGCACGGCGTCGACGATGTCGAGCGCGAGGCGGGTGCGGTTCTCGAAGGAGCCGCCGTAGGCGTCGGTGCGCCGGTTGCTGTACGGGGAGAGGAACTCCCCGATCAGGTAGCCGTGGGCGCCGTGGATCTCGATGGCCTCGTAGCCGGCGGCGAGCGCGCGCCGGGCGGCGTCCGCGAACTGGCCCACGACCGCGCGGATCTCCTCGGCCGTCAGCTCGTGCGGCACGGGGTAGCCCTCGTCGAAGGCGAGGGGGCTGGGTGCGCTCGGCAGCCAGCCGTGGCCCTCGGGGCCGACCGGGCCGGCGCCGAGCCAGATGCGGTCGGTGGAGGCCTTGCGTCCGGCGTGGCCGAGCTGGATGCCGGGCACGGTGCCCTGGTCCTTGAGGAACCGGGTGATCCGGCGCAGTTCCCCGACCTGGGTGTCGTTCCAGATGCCGAGGTCGAACGGCGAGATCCGGCCTTCCGGGGAGACCGCGGTGGCTTCCTGGACGATGAGGCCCGTGCCGCCGGCGGCGCGGGCGGCGTAGTGGGCGAAGTGCCAGTCGGTGGCCACACCCGCCCGGGGCCCGGCCGGCTCGGCACTGTACTGGCACATCGGGGCCATCCATACGCGGTTCGGCACGGTGACCGAGCGGAGGGTGAAGGGCTCGAACAGGGCGACGCTCATGGCGGGTCTCTCCATCGTCGGGCGGGACGTCCGGCTAAGTTCGAGAATCACCGTACTACGAAATCTCTCGTAGTACGAGAGTCTTCATACAAGACAGGTGTGCGACGGCGTGTGACGCGGGCCGCTGCCGGCGCGTGGGTGCAGACTGGCGGACAGAGACGATTTCAGGACAACGACGTCCGGAGGTGTCGGCCGTGACCGACGTGCTGCTGCTCGCGGGCACCCGCAAGGGCCTGTTCATCGGCCGCCGACGAGGCGGCGGCCCGTGGGAGTTCGACGGACCCCATTTCAACGCCCAGGCCGTGTACGCGGCCGCCGTCGACCGGCGCGGGCCCGTGCCCCGGATCCTGGTCGGCGGCGACAGCTCGCACTGGGGACCCTCCGTCTTCAGCTCCGACGACCTCGGCCGGACCTGGCGCGAACCGGCCGCGCCCGCCGTGAAGTTCCCGCAGGACACCGGCGCCTCCCTGGAGCGGGTCTGGCAGCTCCATCCGGCCGGCCCCGAGGCCCCGGACGTGGTCTACGCGGGGACGGAGCCGGCCGCGCTGTTCCGCTCCACCGACCGCGGCGAGTCCTTCGAGCTGGTGCGGCCGCTGTGGGAGCACCCGACCCGCAAGAGCTGGGAGCCGGGCGGGGGCGGCGAGGCGGTCCACACCGTGATCACGGATCCGGCCGACGCGGCCGCGGTGACCGTCGCGGTCTCGGCGGCCGGGGTGTTCCGCACCCGGGACGGCGGGACGAGCTGGGCGCCGTCCAACGACGGGGTCTCGGCGGTGTTCCTCCCCGATCCGCATCCCGAGTTCGGCCAGTGCGTGCACAAGATCGCCCAGGACGCCGGGGACACCGGCCGGCTCTACCTCCAGAACCACTGGGGCGTCTACCGCAGCGACGACGCGGGCGGGAGCTGGACCGACATCGGCGCCGGCCTGCCCTCGGACTTCGGCTTCGCGGTCGCCGCCCACCCCCACCGGCCGGACACGGCGTACGTCTTCCCGATCAACGCCGACTCCGACCGGGTCCCGGCCGGCCACCGCTGCCGGGTCTTCCGCACGAGCGACGCGGGCGCCAGCTGGGAGCCGCTCACCGCCGGCCTGCCGGACGTGGACCACTACGGGACGGTGCTGCGCGACGCGCTGTGCACGGACGACGCGAACCCGGCGGGCATCTACTTCGGCAACCGCAACGGCGAGCTGTACGCGAGCGCCGACGACGGTGACAGCTGGGAGTTGCTGATCTCGCACCTTCCCGATGTGCTCTGCGTGCGGGCGGCCGTGATCGGCCAGTAGAGTGACCGGTCGTGGCAGCACGACCCTTGAACGAGATCGTCGAAGCGGGCTGGGCCCGCGCGCTGGAGCCCGTGGCGGGCCAGATCGCCGCCATGGGGGACTTCCTGCGCGCGGAGATCGCCGCCGGACGCACCTACGTACCCGCCGGCGCGAACGTCCTGCGCGCCTTCCAGCAGCCCTTCGACGAGGTGAAGGTCCTCATCGTGGGGCAGGACCCGTACCCGACGCCCGGGCACGCGGTGGGGCTGTCCTTCTCGGTGGCCCCGCACGTCCAGCCGGTTCCGGCCAGCCTGGACAACATCTTCCTGGAGCTGCACCGGGACCTGGGCACCGGGCGGCCCGCGAACGGGGACCTGACCCCCTGGACCGGACAGGGCGTGCTGCTGCTCAACCGCGCGCTGACGACCGCCCCGCGCCGGTCGAACGCGCACGCGGGCAAGGGCTGGGAGGCCGTCACCGACCAGGCGATCCGGGCGCTCGCCGCCCGGGGCAAGCCGCTGGTCTCCATCCTGTGGGGCCGGGCCGCGCGCAACCTGCGGCCGCTGCTCGGCGAACTGCCCGTGGTGGAGTCCTCGCACCCCTCCCCCAAGTCGGCCGATTACGGGTTCTTCGGCTCCCGGCCGTTCAGCCGGGCGAACGACCTGCTGGTGCGCCAGGGTGCACAGCCTGTCGACTGGCGCTTGCCGTCCGTGAGTTGACGGTATCCAATATTCGACGGATAAATGCGGACAGAAGGCGCACAGACGCCCCCTCCCCGAACACCGGGCTCCGATAAGCCAGTAGCATGCGGCGCCATGAGCACCCCCACTGGGCCCGAGAACGGCCTGCCCGTACGAATGCCGCGACCCCGCCAGACCGGACGGCACCGCCGGCCCGAGCCCGCGGTGGCGCCCGAGGGCGCGCCCGCGCTGGTGCTCGCCGTGCCGGGTGCCCCTTCCGCCGCCGCGCGGAGCCTCGCGGAGGAGATCCTCAGCATCGGCCGCTCGGAGCTGCCGGGCCTCGACGCCCGGATCGGTTTCCTGGAGGGCGAGGTCACGCAGGACACCCTGGTCGCAGAGTTCCCGGCCCTGTCCTCCGTCCTGACCTCGGTCGCCACCGAGCGCGCCGCACGCGCGGAGTTCGCGCGCGCCGCCGGGCACGAGGTGCCCCCGGCGACCGGCCCGGACGCCGTGGTGGTGCCGCTGCTGGCCGGCCCCGACGCGGATCTGCTGCGCCGGATCCGCCAGGCGCTGATGGACTCCTCGGCCGCCGTCGAGCTGGCCGAGGTGCTCGGCCCGCACCCGCTGCTGGCCGAGGGCCTGCACGTGCGGCTCTCCGAGGCGGGCCTGGCCCGCGCGGACCGCGCCCGGCTGTTCACCGTGGCGACCGCGGCCGACGGCATCATCCTGGCCACCACCGGCGGCGAGGACGCCGTCCAGGCCGCCGGGATCACCGGCATGCTGCTGGCCGCCCGGCTCGCGGTGCCCGTGATGGCGGCCGCGCTGGACCAGGAGGGCTCGGTGGCCTCGGTCGCCCAGCAGCTGCGGGAGGCCGGGTCGGTCCAGCTGGCGCTGGCCCCGTACCTGATCGGCCCGGAGGCCGCCGAGGGCCTGCTGGACACGGCCTGCAAGGAGGCGGACTGCGCCACCGCCGAGGTGCTCGGCGCCTACCCGGCCATCGGCAAGCTCGCGGTCGCGCAGTACGGCGCGGCGCTCGGGATCCCGCAGACCGCACAGGCCCGCTGACCCGCCGCCCCGCGGGCACCCGTACGGCGTGAGGGCCCGCCCCCGGAGTTGACGGGGGCGGGCCCTCACGGCGTACGCGGCCGGCTCAGCACCGTACGCGGTCGGCCGGGCCGAAGACCACGCAGGTGGCGGCGGGTATCGCGACCGAGCCCGCCCGCCGCGGCACCCCGGTCTCCGCGTCCACGTCGAACCAGGTGACGTCCCCGGAGCGCTCGTTGGCCAGGTACAGCCGGCCCCCGGCCGGCTCCAGGGCCAGGTCGCGCGGCCAGTGCCCGCCGCTCGCCACCGTGGCGGTGAGCCGCGGCCGCGCCGGGTCGCCGGCGAGCGAGAGCACGGCGATGGTGTCGCTGCCGCGCACCGCCGCCCAGACGAAGCGTCCGTCGGGTGCGACGACCACGGCCGAGGGGTAGGGCCGCGCACCACCTGGAGCGCCTTCTGGGGCCACCGGAACCTCGTGGACCGGTTCCACCTCACCCGAGGCCGCGTCCCAGCGGCAGACGGTCAGCAGCGGCCGCAGCTCGTTGAGGACGTACAGCAGTTCGCCGCCGGGGTGGAAGGCGAGGTGCCGGGGCCCGTTCCCGGGCGGCAGCTTCGCCTCCCCGCGCGGGCGCAGGACGCCGTCGGCGCCGTCCAGCGCGCAGACCCGCACGGAGTCCGTGCCGAGGTCCACGCTGAGCACCCAGCGGCCGGTGGGGTCGGGCAGCACCTGGTGGGCGTGCGGTTCCCGCTGCCGGTCGGAGTCCGGCCCGGAGCCCGTGTGCCGCAGCACCGAGGCGGCCTGGCCCGGGCCGCCGTCGGGGCCGAGCGGGAGCGCGACGACGCTGCCCGACGTGTAGTGGGCGGCCACCAGCCAGGACGTCCCGACCGTGGCGAGGTGGGTGGGCCCGCGGCCGTGGGTGGACGCGGGCGCCGCGGCCGGGCGCAGCACCCCGTCCGCGCCGGGGGCGAACGCGGCCACCACGCCCGCCTCGCCCTCGCTGACGGCGTACACGCACCGCTCGCCGACCGCCAGGTACGACGGATCGGCCACCGCGTCGCTGGCGCCGAGGACGCGCAGCGCCCCGGTCGCCGGGTCCACGGCCGCGGTGGTGACCCCGCGGCCGCCCGCCGATGTGAACGAGCCGACGTAGGCCCGGATTTCCCGCTCGTCCACCCTGCTGCTCCTCTTCCGTCGCCGCCGGCCGCACCGGTCCGGAAGCGACCGTAACAGAAGGTCTAGACCAGATCCCGTCCTTCGGCCCGTTGCCTCGCTCCCTCGTGGTGCGCGAAGGCCGGGGTGAGCGGGCGGTCCTCGTAGGTACGGTGGAAGACCGGGCACGCGGATCCGGAGATCGGCGGCACGATCCAGGACCAGTCGGCGCCCACCTCGCGGCCTTTGCGCTCCTCGCGGTCGATGTGGGTGAGGAAGCGGCGCGACTCGGTGTGGTGGTCGGCGATGGTGACCCCGGCGCGGTCGAAGGAGTGCAGCACCGCCCGGTTGAGCTCGACCAGCGCCCGGTCCTTCCACAGCGTGCGGTCGTTGGTGACGTCCAGGCCCAGCCGGCGGCCCACCACGGGCAGGAGGTTGTAGCGGTCGGTGTCGCCGAGGTTGCGGGCGCCGATCTCGGTACCCATGTACCAGCCGTTGAAGGGAGCGGCGGGGTAGTGGATGCCGCCGATCTCCAGGCACATGTTGGAGATCGCCGGGACGGCGTGCCAGCGCAGGCCCCAGTCCGTCCAGTGGTCGTCCTCCGGGTGCTCGATGGGCACTTCCAGGACGGCGTCGGCGGGGAGGTCGAACCAGCGGGGCTTGTCGTCGCATCCCTGGACGACGAGCGGGAGGAGGTCGAAGGGGGTGCCGGGGCCGCCGGGCCACCCGAGGGCACGTAACGCCTCGGTCAGTTCCCGGTTGCGCGGGTCCCCGACCGTGACCGAGGGGTGGTCGCCGTAGCCGGCGTACCGGATGAGCTGCTCGCTCCAGATGAGCGGGCCGGGGCGTTCCGGGGTGTCGGGGGCGAAGACCGTGATGGTGGGCCGGATCCGGCCGCCGTTGGTCGCCTCCCTGAGGTGGCCGACGCATTCGGCGGCTATCTCGTCGGCGCCGGTGAGCTCCCTGCGGTCGCGCACCCGCAGGGAGTTCCAGTACAGGCGGCCTATGCACCGGTTGCTGTTGCGCCATGCCACGCGGGCGCCGTGGGCGAGCTCCTCGGGGGTGTGCCGGTAGGTTCCGGTCTCCGCGAGCTCGGCCCGTACCGCGGCGAGCCGGGCGCGCGGATCACCGGCGTCCGGGTTCTCCCTGTGGAAGAGTCCGATGAACTCCTCCGCCGCTGCTACCGTCTGAGCGATCGTCGAGCGCTCGTGCAGTATTTCCATTCCGGGCGGTTACCCCCTGTCCTGCCAGATCCACCCTGTACATGCCGGATGAATGTGCGTCGAACACTCACCGTTTGTACATGCCGCAGGTCAGGAACCGGGCCCGCATCCGGCCGGAACACTCTGTCGGGTGATGCTGCGCCGAGGGGCTTGCGCCGGCGGGCAGCGCCTTCGTCCGGGGCGGACCACCGGACGGGGCGTCACCCGGGCCCCTCGCGGATCGGCCGGATCACGACCACCCGCTCCCGCGTCGCGCCGGCGGACGGCGGGCAGCGGGGAGCGGGCAGCGGGGAGCGGGCACCGCGTGACCTTCCCGGCGATCTCGGCCGGCGCCCGGCGGGCGGTCAGGCGCCGACCGTGAGCGGGGCGCGGGGGTCGGTGCGCAGCGGAGCGGCCAGTGCGGTGAGGGCGTGTTCCAGGCCGTGCAGGTGGGCGAGCGCGGGTTCGGCCGGGGCCGGGTGCGCGGCCGGTGCGGTCAGGGCGGCCGGGGTGCCGGCGGGCGCGGTCAGCGCCTCGACGGCGGCCTCCACGCGCCAGCAGGCGGCGGCCAGCCGGGCGTCGTGGGAGGCCTGCGGGTCGGCGGCGACGGCCACCAGGCCGCGTACCTCGCGCGCGCAGGTGTCCAGCAGGGCGAGCACCTGCCGGGCCCGCGCCTTGCGGGCGCGCAGCGGGCTCAGCGGGTGGACCAGCGGCGCCAGCGCCATCCGGACCCGGGCCAGCAGCAGCTCCAGCTCGGCCGCGTGCGGCGCCGGGTCGGCCCCGGGGTCGCCCGCGAGCCGGCGGTGGGTGGCGGCGGTGGAGGCCCGTACGCAGTGCAGCGCGCGCTGGATCCACGCGTCGTTGGCGGCGTGGGTGGTGACGGGCAGGATCAGGGCCACGGCGAGGGCCGCGCCCAGCGCGCCGACCGCGGTCTCCTCGAAGCGCAGGAGCAGCAGTCCGGGGTGCAGGACGCCGAGGAGCCCGTACAGCAGGCCCGCCATGACGGTGACGAAGAACATCATCCAGGAGTACGAGGGCGCGGCCGTGTAGAAGATGCCGAAGACGCAGACGGCGACCAGGGCCGCGGTGGGCCCGGGCGCGCCGTGCAGCGGGACTGCGATGAGCAGCCCGGCGGCGATGCCGACGACCGTGCCGAGGACGCGGCGGAAGCCGCGGACGAGGGTCTCGCCGCGGGAGGCGGTGTTGACGAAGATCCACCAGGCGGTGCCGACGGCCCAGTACCAGCGGTCCTCGGAGAGGGCCTGGCCGATGGCGAGCGCGAAGGCGCAGGCGGCGGTGGCCTGGAAGGCCTGCCGGGTGGTGGGCCGGGCCAGCCCGGTCCCGGGCAGCGGCGGGGGCGCGGGGGCGGGCGGCGTACGCCGTTCGATGGGCCACAGCAGGAAGCGGACCGCGCCCGCGGCGAGCAGGGCCAGGCCGACGGCGGTGTACAGCTCGGGCAGCTGGGACGGCAGGGCGTGCAGGAACTGCGTGACGAAGAACATCATGAACGCGAAGATCCCGAGCGCGTGTCCGCGCGGCCCCCAGCGGCGGGCGTAGACCCCGCAGAAGACGACGGCGAGGAAGCCGGCGTCCCGGGCGAGCGGGACCCCGTGCAGGGTGGTCGCCAGCGCCAGGACGGGGAACCCGGCGGCGGGCAGCAGGGCGGTGGTGACGCGCTGGGCACGTACGGAGGCGTCCGTGACGGTGAAGAGGGCGAGCAGGGCCGCCAGTCCCCCGGTGATCGAGGCGGTCAGCGAGAGCCCGCAGAGCTCGGCGACGGCGACGGCGAGCCCGACGCCGACGACGGCGCGGGCGGAATTCCTGAGTCTGAGCCGCCCCGGGTCAGGAGCCACGAACATCCTCTTCACGGCGGTGTGCCGCCCCCCTCGCAGTGGTGCGCGCCGGCTGCCGGCGGCCCGGGGGTGGTGGGCGGCGTGCAGACACGGCGAAGGCACCGCGGTCCGGAGCGGCCTCGTTGCCGTCCGGCGCTGCGCGGCGCCGCAAGTACATGGATACGACACAGATAAGCATCCGAGGGCCCACTGGCTCAAGCCTTCGCCTCGAGAGTGGGCCATTGGTACAGCCGGAGCGCCTTCGCGTCGGCCGTCGGGAGGCCAACGGACCACGCGCCGCGGAGGGCGGGCGGACCGGCGGCGGAGGGTCGGGCGCGGCTCCGCCCGCCCACACGCTTAAGAATCAGAACAAATTGCTCAATTCGGGCTATTCGGCGGTGCGCCACCGGGGCCGGGAGGGACGCCGTCGTCATAGTCGTCGTGGCGACCGACCGGTCGCCACGATGCCTTTCAAGAGGAGCCGGCTCATGCTGACAGCCACCAGGACTAGCCTCGCTCTCGCCGCCGGAAGCCTGGTGCTCGGCCTCGTCGGCGCCGGCGTCGCGGTCGCGGACGACGAGCCGCCCGCCACCGCGCCGGGCCAGGCGAAGGTCCTCGACGACGGGGACGAGTACGAGGACGAGGAGTACGGCGAGGAGGAGTACGGGGAGGAGGAGAAGGGGGACAAGGGGAACAAGGGGGAGAAGGAGGAGGAGAAGGAAGAGGAGGAGGACGGCCTCGAGGACGGTCTCGAGGACGGGATGGACGGCTCGGACGAGTCGGAGGGCCACCACGGCGACAAGGGCGACAAGGGCGACAAGGAGGAAAAGGGGAACAAGGGCGACAAGGGCGACCACGGCAGCAAGGACGAGGGCTACGGGGACGACGAGGAGCCCACCGACCACCCCAAGCACCGTCCCGCGTACGGCAAGGTGGTCTCCACCACCCCGCTGAAGATCCGCAGCAAGCCGACCACCGAGTCGCGCCCGATCGGCCAGGTCTACCCGCACGAGAAGCTCGAGCTGAAGTGCAAGAAGCACAGCGAGCCGGTCGACGGCAACAAGCTGTGGTACCGCCTGCACGGCGAGGACGGCTGGGTCGCCGCCCGCTACGTCAGGAACCTGACGCCCGTGAAGTGGTGCTACTGACGCGAACCACCCATGGACCCGGTCGCCGCCCTGCGGCGGATCGCGTTCCTCCTGGAACGCGCGCAGGAACCCGCGTACCGCGTACGGGCCTTCCGCACCGCCGCCGAGCAGGTGGCCGCGATGGCGGACGGCGAAGCCGCGCGGCGGGCCGCGGCCGGGACTCTGGAGGCGGTCAGGGGCATCGGCCCGAAGACCGCGGCGGTGATCACGGAGGCGCTGGCCGGCCGGACCCCCGCCTACCTGGAGCGGCTGGAGGAAGAGGCCTCCGTCCCGCTCTCCGCGGACGGCCGGGGCGAGACGCTGCAGGCCACCCTGCGCGGTGACTGCCATCTGCACTCCGACTGGTCGGACGGCGGCGCCACCATCGAGGACATGGCCCGCGCCGCCGCGGAGCTCGGCCACGAGTGGGCGGCGCTGACCGACCACTCGCCACGGCTGACGGTGGCCCGCGGTCTCTCCCCGGACCGGCTGCGCGAGCAGCTGGCCGTGGTCGAGGAGCTCAACGCGGCCTGGGCGCCGTTCCGGCTGCTGACCGGCATCGAGTGCGACATCCTCGAGGACGGCTCGCTCGACCAGGAGCCCGCGCTGCTGGAGCGGCTCGACGTGGTGGTCGTCTCGGTGCACTCCAAGCTGCGCATGGACCGGCGCGCGATGACGCGCCGCATGGTCGCGGCGGTGCGCAACCCGCACGCGGACGTCCTCGGGCACTGCACGGGCCGGCTGGTCACCGGCAGGGAGCGCCCGGAGTCGGAATTCGACGCGGCCGAGGTCTTCGCCGCGTGCGCCGAGTCCGGCACGGCGGTGGAGATCAACAGCCGGCCGGAGCGGCTGGATCCGCCGCGCCGGCTGCTGCGCCAGGCCGTCGAGGCGGGCGTGCTCTTCGCCATCGACACCGACGCGCACGCGCCCGGGCAGCTGTCCTGGCAGATCTTCGGGTGCGCCCGGGCCGAGGAATGCGGGGTTCCGGCCGACCGCGTGGTCACCACCTGGCCGGTGGACCGCCTGCTGGCCTGGACGCACGGCTGAGCGGGCGGGGATGACTGGGCCATGGGTACAGTCGCGGACATGGCGGTGGACGAGCTCGACACCCGGATCCTGCGCCTGCTGATCGAGCAGCCGCGCACCAGCGTGCGCGAGTACGCCCGGCTGCTGGGCATCGCGCGTGGCACGCTGCAGGCCCGCCTCGACCGGCTGGAGCGCACCGGGGTGATCACCGGCACCGGTCCGGTGCTGTCCCCGGCGGCCCTCGGGCACCCGGTGCTGGCCTTCGTGCACATCGAGGTCACCCAGGGGCACCTCGACGAGGTCGGCGACGCGCTGGCCGCCGTACCGGAGATCATCGAAGCCTTCTCGATCACCGGTGGCGGAGATCTGCTGACCCGGGTGGCGGCCCGGGACAACGCGCACCTGGAGGACGTCATCCAGCGGCTGATCAGGCTGCCCGGCGTGGTGCGCACCCGGACCGAGGTGGCGCTGCGCGAGCGCGTGCCGCACCGGTTGCTGCCGCTGGTGGAAGCGGTGGGCAAGGCCGCCCGCAAACCCTGACAAGATAGTGAGGGAACGCACACAAGCGGCAGAACGGGCATAAACGGATGATCTCCGTCATATTCGATCTCGACGGCACCCTCGTGGACAGCGAACCGAACTACTACGAGTCGGGGCGCCGCACCCTTGAGCGCCATGGCGTTCCCGACTTCACCTGGGAGCAGCACAGCGCGTTCATCGGCATCGGCACCCGGGAGACGCTGGGGATCCTGCGGGAGCGGTACGGCATCCCGGCACCGTTGGCGCAGCTGCTCGCCGAGCAGAACGCGGCGTACCTGGAGCTGGCGCGCACCGGGACCGAGGCCTACCCGCAGATGCGCACGTTCGCGGAACGACTGCACGGCGAGGGCGTTCCGATGGCGGTGGCCTCCGGGTCCTCGCGCGAGGCCATCGACGCGGTGCTGGCCGGAACGGGCCTGGACACTCTGCTGACCACGGCGGTCTCCGCGGAGGAGGTGGCCCGGGGCAAGCCCGCCCCGGACGTCTTCCTGGAGGCGGCGCGCAGGCTGGGCGCGGACCCGGCGGACTGCGTGGTCGTCGAGGACGCGGCGCCGGGTGTCCGGGCGGCGCACGCGGCCGGGATGGAGTGCCTGGCGGTCCCGTACGCGGCGGCGGCCTCCGACGACCCGGCGTTCTCGACGGCCGGACTGCTCTTCCGCGGCGGACCTCGGGAATTCAGCGCGGAGACCGCCTACGAGTGGCTGAGCGAGCACCGGGCGGCCTGACGGCGGGCGGGCGGCGGGCGGGCGCCGGCGGCCTCGCGGCCGCGGGCGGCGGGCGGCTGCACCGGGGAAGATCCCGCCCGCCGCACGAGTTGGTAGAATCGTGAACGATTTCGTGCGGAACGTGGACGTGGACGTGGTCGTCGTCGGCGCGGGGCAGGCCGGCCTGTCCGCCGCCTACCACCTGCGGCGGACGGGGCTGTCGCCCGGCCGGGACTTCGTGGTGGTCGACCACGCGCCGGCGCCGGGCGGGGCCTGGCAGTTCCGCTGGCCGACGCTCACGTACGGCGCGGTGCACGGGATGCACGCGCTGCCGGGCATGGAGCCGGCCGGGGCCGACCCCGCGCTGCCGTCCGCCGAGGTGATCGGCGCGTACTTCACGGCGTACGAGGAGGCCTTCGGCCTCGGGGTGCTGCGGCCGGTGGACGTGAGCGCGGTCCGCGAGGGCGAGGGGGGCCGGCTGCTGGTCGAGTCCTCCGCCGGGGCCTTCGGCGCGCGGGCGCTGATCAATGCCACCGGCACCTGGGACCGGCCGTTCTGGCCGCGCTACCCGGGGCAGGAGACCTTCCGCGGCCGTCAGCTGCACACGGCGACCTACCGGGGCCCCGCGGAGTTCGCGGGCGCCCGGGTGATCGTGGTGGGCGGCGGCACCTCGGGGGTGCAGCACCTGCTGGAGATCGCCGAAGTGGCGGAGCGGACCACCTGGGTGACGCGGCGGCCCCCGGTGTTCCGGGAGGGCCCGTTCGGCGAGGCCGAAGGACGGGCCGCGGTGGCGCTGGTCGACGAACGGGTGCGCCGGGGACTGCCGCCGCGGAGCGTGGTGAGTGTGACCGGGCTGGCGCTGACCGATGCGGTCCGGGCCGGCCGGGAGTCGGGGGTGCTGGCGCCCCGGCCGGCGTTCGAGCGGATCACGCCGGACGGCGCGGTGTGGGCCGACGGGTCGGCCGTGGCCGCGGACGTCATCCTGTGGGCCACCGGCTTCCGGGCCGCCGTCGACCACCTGGCCCCGCTGCGGCTGCGCGAGCCGGGCGGCGGTATCCGGGTCGAGGGCACCCGGGCGGTGCGCGACGAGCGGGTGCACCTGGTGGGGTACGGGCCGTCGGCGAGCACGATCGGGGCCAACCGCGCGGGCGGCGCGGCCGTCCGCGAGATCCGCCGTCTGCTCTCCCGCGCACCGTCGCCGACTCCGGCCCGCTAGGTCCGGCGGGAGGCGGCGCGCAGGGCGTTGAACTCGGCCACGTGGCGCCGGTGCTCCTCGTACGTGGCCGAGAAACGGGTGTCCCCGGGTTTGACGGTGACGAAGAACAGCCAGTCCCCCGGGGTGGGCGCGACCGCCGCCGCCAGGGCCGCGAGGCCCGGGTTGGCGATCGGGGTCGGCGGCAGGCCCTGGCGGGCGTAGGTGTTGAAGGGGCTGTCGATGCGGGTGTCGCTCAGGGTGGTGTCCACGGTGTGACGGTTCAGGGCGTAGTTGATCGTGGAGTCCATCTGCAGCGGCATCGACCGCGCCAGCCGGTTGTGCACCACCCGCGCGACCTTGCCCATGTCGGCGGGGGTCTCGGCCTCCGCCTGGATGATGCTGGCCAGCGTGGCCGTCTGGTAGGGCGTCATACCGTGCGTGCGGCCGCCGCCGGCGACCGGCTTGGTGGCGAGCTTCTGGTGGGCGGTGCGCACCATGTGCGCCAGCAGCTGGTCCGGGGTGGTCGTCGAGGTCACCGGGTACGCCGCCGGGAACAGGAAGCCCTCCGGGTTGCCCTTCGCCTCCGCGGGCAGCGCGGGCCCGGCCGCGGCGGCCGCCGCCTTCGTGGTGCCGGGCGGCACCTTGAGCTCGCGGTCCACGGCGGCGTAGACCTGGGAGGCGCGCCAGCCCTCGGGGATCAGCAGCAGGCGCGGCTTCTCGGGTCCGGGCGCGGCACCGCGCAGCAGCGGGACCAGGGCCGCCGCCCCGATCGCGAGCAGCGTGCCGAGGAGGATCGCCAGCCGGCCGCGGCGGGTGAGCCGGGTCCGGCGCCGTGGCGGCCGGTTCTCATGACGCATGCCGGCACACTAACCCGGCAAACGCCGCATCCCGGGCATCACACCCGTACGACCGTCATACGGTCACACTTTCACCGGCGCGAGTTCGGCGTCCCGGCGCACCAGGGCGGCGTACCGGCCGTCGGCCGCCAGCAGCTCCTCGTGGGTGCCGCGCTCGGCGATCCGGCCGGAGTCGAGGACCACGATCTGGTCGGCGTCGCGGACGGTGGACAGCCGGTGCGCGATGGTGATGGTGGTGCGGCCCTCGGAGAGGGCGTCGATGGCCTGCTGCACGGCGTGCTCGGTGCGGGTGTCCAGGGCGCTGGTCGCCTCGTCCAGGATCAGCACCGGCGGGTCGCGCAGGATGGTGCGGGCGATGGCCAGCCGCTGTTTCTCGCCGCCGGAGAAACGGTAGCCGCGCTCGCCGACCAGCGTGTCGTACCCGTCGGGCAGCGAGGCGATGTGGTCGTGGATCTGGGCCGCGCGGGCCGCCTCGGCGATCTCCTCGTCGGTGGCGTCCGGCTTGGCGAAGCGGAGGTTGTCGGCGACGGAGGCGTGGAAGAGGTAGGTCTCCTGGGAGACCACGCCGATGGAGCGCGCGAGGGTGTCGAAGTCGAGGTCGCGCACGTCCACCCCGTCGAGGGTGACACGGCCGCCGGTGACGTCGTACAGCCGCGGCACCAGGTAGCTGAGGGTGCTCTTGCCGGAGCCGGTCGGGCCGACCACGGCGAGCGAGCCGCCGGCCGGCACGGTGATGTCGATCCCCGCGAGGGCCTGGCCGCCCGCGGTGTCGTACGCGAAGTCCACGTCCTCCAGCCGGACCTCGCCCCTGGCCCGCTCCAGGCTCACCGGGTCCGCGGGCTCGGCGATCTCCACCGGCAGGTCGAGGTACTCGAAGATGCGGGCGAACAGCGCGAGCGAGGTCTGGATCTCCACCCCGGTCGACAGCAGGCTCACCGCGGGCCGCAGCAGGCCCTGCTGGAGGGTGACGAAGGCGACGAGCGTGCCGACGGACAGCGAGGGGGCGCCCGCCTGGAGGGCGAGGCCCGCGGCCCAGTAGATCAGGGCCGGCATGGCGGCCATGACGATGCCTATCGTCGACATCTTCCAGCGCCCGGCCATGCTGGAGCGCACCTCGAGGCCGACGAGCTTCTCCGACTCCTCGGCGAAGGACCGCGTCAGCGAGTCGGCGCGGCCCATGGTGCGGCCCAGCAGGATGCCGCTGACCGACAGCGACTCGGTGACCGTCGCCGCCATCGCGGCCATCTGCTTCTGCCGCTGCGTGGTGATCCGCTTGCGCTCGTTGCCCACGCGCCGGCTGATCCACACGAAGACCGGGAGCAGGAGCAGCGAGACGAGGGTCAGGCGCCAGTCGAGGGCGAGCATCGCGACGATGGAGGCGAGCACCGCGGTGACGTTGGAGACCAGCGAGGTCGCGGTCGAGGTGACGGTGGCCTGCATGCCGCCGATGTCGTTGGCGATGCGGGACTGGACCTCACCGGTGCGGGTGCGCGTGAAGAAGGCCAGCGGCATCCGCTGGAGCTGGGCGTAGACGCCGGTCCGCAGGTCGTGCATCACGCGCTGGCCGACGGTGGTGGAGATCAGGGTCTGGAGCACGCCGAAGACGCTGGTGACGACGGCGGTCGCGATCATGCCGAGCGCGAGCAGGCTGAGCAGCCCGGTGCGGCCCTCGGGGATGGCGGTGTCGAGGATCTCCTTGAGCAGGAACGGCGAGGCGACGCCGACCAGCGAGGAGGCGCCGACCAGGACGCCGACCACGGCGAGCCGGCCCCGGTAGGGGCGGAAGAGGCGCATGATGCGCCGCAGCTCGCGCGGCTGGTCGGCGGGGGCCGGGCGGCTGGGGTCGAGGGGACGCTGCGAGGGGGTCCAGTCGGGTTGATCGGGGCGCATGGGCTCCTTCTCGGGCCGGG
This sequence comes from Streptomyces sp. NPDC090022, assembly GCF_044748145.1. Classification (NCBI taxonomy): domain Bacteria; kingdom Bacillati; phylum Actinomycetota; class Actinomycetes; order Kitasatosporales; family Streptomycetaceae; genus Streptomyces; species Streptomyces sp. NPDC090022. The sequence goes on along the minus strand of NZ_JBIVFN010000003.1, from coordinate 49,969 downwards.
AACTGCTGACTCCGGGAGCGTAGCTCATTGTTACCTATACTCACAATGAACTTCGTCCTGATAGTGTTCCCGCCATGAGCACCGCTTCCGACACCGACGGCACCGAAATCACCGGGAGTGCCGAATCCGGCGCGGGTCCCGGGTCCGGCGAGAGTGCCGAATCCGGCGAGAGCACCGACAGCGGCGAGAGCAGTGACAGCGGCGGGACCACCGACGCCGCCGAGCAGCTCCTGCGGCTCACGCGCCGGCTCCACCGGGTCCAGAAGCGCCATCTGGAACCCCTGGGCATCACCCCCGCCCAGTCCCGGCTGCTGCGCGCGGTCGCGGGCCACGGCCCCGGGGAGCCTCCCCGGATGGCCGATCTCGCGGCCCGCCTCGAGGTCGTGCCCCGCGCCGTGACCACGCTGGTGGACGGCCTGGAGGCGGCCGGCTGCGTACGCCGCGTGCCCGACCCGGCCAACCGCCGCGTCACCCGGATCGAGCTCACCGACACCGGCCGCGCCACGCTGGGCCGGCTGCGCAACGCGCGCAAGCGGGCCGCGGAGGAGATCCTGGCCCCACTGACCGCCGATCAGCGCGAGGTGCTCGGCGGACTGCTGGGCGCCCTGTCCCCGGGACCGGGGCGCCGCTGCTGACGATCTAGCCCAGGGGGCGCGCATGCCGCTGCTGGAACCGGAGCCGGGAGCCCTGCGGCCACGATCGGTGCGCGGCCCCGCCCCCGACCGGGTGCCCGAACGCCTGGCCGGCGGCACCCCCGCGGCGCTGCGCGCCGAGCTCGGCGAGCTGCTGGGCGCCGAGAAGGTCCTGGGCGACGTCTCCGACCTGGTCCGCTACGCCTCCGACGCCTCCCCCTACCGGTTCGTGCCCCAGGTCGTGGTGGTCGCCGAGGACATCGACGACGTGTCCGCCGTCCTGTCCTACGCCCACGGCCGGGGGCGCGAGGTGGTCTTCCGCGCGGCGGGCACCTCCCTCAACGGCCAGGCGCAGGGCGAGGACGTGCTGGTCGACGTACGCCGGCACTGGGCCGGGATCGAGGTGCTGGAGGAGGGCCGCCGGGCCCGGATCCGCCCCGGTACGACCGTGCAGCGCGCCAACGCCGCGCTCGCCCGGTACGGCCGGGTGCTGGGCCCCGACCCGGCCAGCGCCATCGCCTGCACCCTGGGCGGGGTGGTCGCCAACAACGCCTCGGGCATGACCGCGGGAACCACCAGGAACGCCTACCGCACGCTGTCCTCCCTGACCTTCGTGCTGCCCGGCGGCACGGTCGTGGACACCGCCGACCCGCTGGCCGACGAGGAACTGGCGCGCGCCGAACCGGCGCTGTGCCGCGGGCTGCTGGACATCAAGCGGGAGATCGAGGCCGATCCGGAGCTGGTGGCCCGGATCCGTGCCAAGTACACGATCAAGAACACGACCGGCTACCGGCTCGACGCCTACCTCGACGGCACCACCCCGGTGGAGATCCTGCGCGGGCTGATGGTCGGATCCGAGGGCACCCTCGGCTTCATCTCCGAGGTGGTCTTCGACACCCTGCCGCTGGATCGCGAACGCACCAGCGCCCTGCTCTTCTTCCCCTCCCTGCCCGCGGCGGCCGCCGCCGTACCGCGTTTCAACGACGCGGGCGCCATCGCCGTGGAGCTGATGGACGGCAACACCCTGCGCGCGGCGGTCGGCGTCGAGGGCGTACCGGCCGACTGGGCCCGTCTGCCCAAGGACACCACGGCGCTGCTGGTGGAGTTCCGGGCGCCGGACGCGGCGGGCCGGGCCGCCGACGAGCGGCGCGCGGCCGCGGCGCTGGCCGGACTGGAGCTGGTCGCCCCGGTCGCCTCCGTCACCAACACCTTCACCGGCGACGCGCGCACCATCGCCGGCTACTGGAAGGCCCGCAAGGCCTTCGTCACCGCCGTGGGCGGGGCCCGCGCCCCCGGGACGACGCTGATCACCGAGGACTTCGCGGTGCCGCCGGCCCGGCTGGCCGAGGCCTGCGAGGCGCTGCTGGCCCTCCAGGCCGCGCACGGTTTCGACGCGGCCGTCGCCGGCCACGCCGCGCATGGCAACCTGCACTTCCTGCTCGCCTTCGACGCCGCCGAGCCGGCCGACGTCGAGCGGTACGCGGCCTTCATGGACGCCTTCTGCCGGCTGACCGTGGAGCGCTTCGACGGCTCGCTGAAGGCCGAGCACTCCACCGGACGCAACATCGCCCCGTTCCTGGAGCTGGAGTGGGGACCCCGGGCCACCGAACTGATGTGGCGCACCAAACGCGTCGTCGACCCCGACGGGGTGCTCGCGCCGCGGATCCTGCTCGACCGCGACCCGCGGGCACACCTGCGCGGGCTGAAGACCATTCCCCGGGTCGAGGCGATCGGCGACCCGTGCATCGAGTGCGGCTTCTGCGAACCCACCTGCCCGAGCAAGGACCTGACGACCACGCCGCGCCAGCGGATCGTGCTGCGCCGCGAGATGCTGCGCCAGCCGCCCGGCTCCCCCGTCCTCGACGGACTGCTGGAGGCGTACGGCTACGACGCGGTGGACACCTGCGCGGCCGACTCCACGTGCAAGCTCGCCTGCCCGGTCGGCATCGACACCGGCGCGCTGATGAAGGAGTTCCGAGGCCTTCGGCACGGGCCTCGCGAGGAGCGGGCCGCTGAGCTGGCGGCGCGGCACTTCGGGGCCGTGGAGGGCGCGGCGCGGCTGGCCGTGGCCGCCGCCGGGAAGATCACCGACCTGGTCGGGGACGCACCGCTGACCGCCGCGACCGCCGCCGCGCGCCGGGCCGTGGCTCCCGGCCTGCTCCCCCGGTGGCTGCCGTCGCTGCCGGGCGCGGCGGCCCGTACGCTGCCCGCCACCCGGCGGACGGGGGCGGCGGCCGTGTACTACCCGGCGTGCGTCAACCGGGTCTTCGGCGGTCCGTCCCCATCGCCCGAGGGCGTGCTGCCGCTGCCCGAGGCGGTGGTCGCGGTGTCGGCGCGGGCGGGCCGCCCGGTGTGGATCCCCCGGGACGTGCGGGGCACGTGCTGCGCGACGATCTGGCAGTCCAAGGGGTATGCCGCCGGGAACCGCGTGATGGCCAACCGGATCGTGGAGGCCGCCTGGGGCTGGACGGCCGGCGGGCGGCTGCCGCTGGTCGTCGACGCCTCCTCCTGCACGCTGGGGGTCGCCCGCGAGGTGGTGCCGTACCTGACCGACGACAACCGGGCGCTGCACGCGGAACTGACGGTCGTGGACAGCGTGGTCTGGGCCGCCGAGGAGCTGCTGCCGCACCTGGAGGTGCGGCGCACGACCGGCTCGGCGGTGCTCCATCCGACCTGTTCCATGCGCCATCTGGGTGCGGAGGCGCAGCTGCGCGCGGTGGCCGGGGCCTGCGCCGCGGAGGTGGTGGTTCCGGACGATGCGGGATGCTGCGCCTTCGCGGGCGACCGGGGCCTGCTGCATCCGGAACTGACCGCGTCGGCGACCGGGCGGGAAGCGGCGGAAGTGACGGCGCGGGCCCATGACGTGCATCTGTCGGCCAACCGGATGTGCGAGGTGGGCATGGAGGCGGCCACCGGCCGCCGCTACCACTCGGCCCTCGTGGAACTGGAGTGGGCCACCCGGCCGTGAGGGGCCGGAGATCTGTCCGGTCCCCCTCTTGACCGATGGAAAATCGATTGCCCGCGCCGGTCCGGGACGGCGAACCTTGCACGGTCGGGACCATTCACCGAGCCCTGGGGCGTCATGCAGATCAGCGATCTTCCGTATCCGGATCCGGGGGTGCCCGATGTCCGTTCCGGGCCCCGGTTCCTGCTCTGGCTCGGGCTGGGCCAGCTCGGCGGACAGCTCAGGAGCCTGGGCTGGGGGCTGCTGCACTTCTGCGGGGTGGCCGGACTGCCGTACGCGGTGGGTCTGGGCGTGGAGGCGGTCGTCGACCGTGACGGGAACCGGCTGCTGCTGGTGGGCGCGCTGCTGGTGCTGACCGGCGCGGCCATCGCGCTCGGCGACTCGATGCTGCACCGCACGGCCGTCACGAACTGGATCACCGCCGCCGCGCGCGTGCAGCAGCTGCTGGCCCGCAAGACCGCCGAGCTGGGGTCCGCCCTGACCCGGCGGGTCGCGGCCGGTGAGGTGGTCGCGGTCTCCACCGGTGATGTGGAGAAGATCGGCTGGTTCGTCGAGGCCGTGTCCCGGTTCCTCGCGGCCGCCCTCTCCGTGGTGCTGATCTGTGTGGGCCTGCTGTTCTACGCGCCCGCGCTCGGCGTGGTCGTCGCGATCGGCGTGCCGGTGCTGGCCCTGGCCGTGCTGCCGCTGCTGCCCCGTGCCACCCGGCGCGCCGACGTCCAGCGGGAGAAGGCGGGCCGGGCCACCGAACTGGCCGCCGACACGGTGGCGGGGCTTCGGGTGCTGCGCGGCATCGGCGGCGAGGAACTGTTCCTGGGCCGCTACCGCGAGGCCTCGCAGGAGGTCCGCGCGGCCGCCGTGCGCAGCGCGCGGATGTGGGCGCTGATCGCGGCGGTCCAGGTGGTGCTGCCGGGCGCGCTCATGATCACGGTGGTCTGGTACGGGTCCGTGCTCGTCCAGGACGGGCGGATCACGGTCGGTGAACTGGTCGCGGTGTTCAGCGCGGTGGCCACGATGCTCTACCCGCTGCGGCACTTCGAGGAGATCGCCATGGCGTACTCCTTCTCGCGGCCGTCGGCCAAACGGGCGGCGCGGGTGCTGTCGCTGACGCGTTCGAACCCGGCGGGCACGGACGGGGCGGGCGGGACCGACGGAACGGCTCGCGTCACGGCCCGGCCCCCGACCCAAGCCCAGGCCCAGGCTCCGGAGGCGGGCGGTGACCTGTACGACCCGGAGACCGGGCTGCTGGCACCGGCCGGTGTGCTCACCGCCGTGGTGTGCGGCGACCCGGACCTGGCGGGACGGCTGGCCGAACGCCTCGGCGGGCACCCGGCGGACGCCGCCGACAGCCCGTCGGCACTGCTGGGCGGGGTCGCGCTGGACGAGCTGACGCTGGACGAGGCGCGCACGCTGGTCCTCGTCCAGGACAAGGACCCGGTGCTGCTCTCCGGCGCCCTGCGCGAGCTGCTCGACGTACCGGCCTCCGGGCAGGTGGAGCCCGGCGCGGCGCTGGCCGCGGCCCGGTGCGGGGACGTGCTGGACGCGCTGCTGCAGTCCGCTCCCGACGGGACGGAGGACGCCATGGACGCGCGGATCACCGAGCGCGGCCGGTCGCTGTCCGGTGGCCAGCGCCAGCGGCTCGCGCTCGCGCGGTCGCTGGTGACCGACCCGGAGGTGCTGGTGCTGGACGAGCCGACCTCGGCGGTCGACTCGCACACCGAGGCGCGGATCGCCGAGGGCGTGGCGGCGCTGCGCGAGGGGCGCACCACCGTGGTGCTGGCCTCGTCGCCGCTGCTGCTGGACCGTGCCGACCGGGTCGTCCTGATCCACGAGGGCCGGGTCGCGGCGGTCGGTACGCACCGCGAACTGCTGCACGCCGAGCCGCGCTACCGGGCCGTGGTGACCCGGGAGACGGACGAGGAGCAGGAGCGGGCGCGCCGGGAAGGGGCGCCGCTGGCCGCGCTCGAGGAAGAACTGCTCGAAGAAGAACTGACGGAGATCGAGGAGTCCGCATGATCGGCGTGGCGCCACCGGAACACGATCCGGCGGCACCCGAGACGGCCGCCACCCTGCCCGTGGGCACGACGGCGACCGTACGGGGCTATGTGCGCGGGCTGCTGCGGCGGCACCGGCGGGCGTTCGTGCTGCTGGTGACGGTCAACGCGGTCGCGGTGACCGCGTCCATGGTCGGCCCGTACCTGCTGGGCGGGGTCGTGGACGACCTCGCGGCGGGCGCCCGCGAGCTGCACCTGGGCCGGGTGGCACTGGCGTTCGCGGTGGCCCTCGCCGTCCAGACGGCGTTCGTCCGGCTGGTCCGGCTGCGCGGGGCGATGCTCGGCGAGCGGATGCTGGCCGATCTGCGCGAGGACTTCCTGGTGCGGTCGGTGGGACTGCCGCCGGGCGTGCTGGAGCGGGCCGGTACCGGTGACCTGCTCTCCCGGATCACCACCGACATCGACCGGCTGGCCAACGCGATGCGCGAGGCCGTGCCGCAGCTGGCGATCGGCGTGGTGTGGGTGAGCCTGCTGTTCACCGCGCTGGCCGTGACCGCGCCGCCGCTGGCCCTGGCCGCGCTGGTGGCACTGCCGGTCCTGATCATCGGCTGCCGCTGGTACTTCCGGCGGGCGCCCTCGGCCTACCGCTCGGAGGCGGCCGGGTACGCGGCGGTCGCGTCGGCGCTGACGGAGACGGTGGACGCGGGCCGCACGGTCGAGGCGCACCGCCTCGGGCAGCGCCGGATCGCGCTGTCGGAGCGGCGCATCAAGGAGTGGACTGCGTGGGAGCGGTACACGTTGTTCCTGCGGTGCGTGCTGTTCCCCGTCGTCAACGTCACGTACGTGACCATCCTCGGCGCGGTTCTGATGATCGGCGGATACTGCGTGCTGCGGGGTTGGCTGTCGGTGGGGCAGCTGACCACGGGGGCGCTGCTCGCGCAGATGATGGTGGACCCGATCGGGCTGATCCTGCGCTGGTACGACGAGCTGCAGATCGCCCAGGTGTCACTCGCCCGCCTGGTGGGCGTGCGCGACATCGAGCCCGACGCGGGGGACGCCACCGTCGCCCCGGACGGGCGCGACGTCCGGGCGGACGAGGTCCGCTTCGGCTACCGCGAGGGCGTGGACGTACTGCACCAGGTGTCGCTGTCGGTGCCGCCGGGCACCCGGATGGCCCTGGTCGGGCCGTCGGGCGCCGGCAAGTCCACGCTGGGCCGGCTGCTGGCGGGCATCTACGCACCGCGGGCGGGCGAGGTCACGCTCGGCGGGGCACGGCTGTCACGGATGCCGGCCGAGCGGGTACGCACGCACGTGGCGCTGGTCAACCAGGAACACCACGTGTTCGTGGGATCCCTGCGGGACAACCTGCGGCTGGCCCGTACGGGCGCCGAGGACGCCGAACTGTGGGCGGCGCTGGGCGCGGTGGACGCGGACGGCTGGGCGCGGGCCCTGAAGGACGGCCTGGACACCGAGGTCGGTTCGGGCGGTACGGCGCTGACGCCGGCCCAGGCCCAGCAGATCGCGCTGGCCCGGCTGGTGCTGGCCGATCCGCACACGCTCGTCCTGGACGAGGCGACCTCGCTGCTGGACCCGCGCGCGGCCCGGCATCTGGAGCGCTCACTGGCCCGGGTACTGGACGGCCGCACGGTCGTGGCGATCGCCCACCGCCTGCACACGGCGCACGACGCGGACGTCATCGCGGTGGTCGAGGCGGGCCGGATCAGCGAACTGGGCTCCCACGACCAGCTGGTCGCGGCGGACGGCGCGTACGCCGCCCTGTGGCGCTCCTGGCACGGCTGACCCACCCGGCCCCGGTACCCGCGCCCCTGCCCGGGGGCACGGGTACCGGGGCGGGAGGACCTGCCCGGACAACACTTCTCGGGGCTGTCCGGCGGATCGGGGCCTAGATCAGGTTGAGGGCGGCCGCGCCGCCGAAGCCGCCCAGGAGCATGAACACCGGCATCAGGACCTTGAGCTCGACCCAGCTGCCCGCGCGGAAGCGCATCACCTTCGGCGGCCCGAGTGGGTACCAGCGCTTGCCCGCTATCGGGATGGGCCACAGGATCGGGCAGCCCGAGACGGTCAGGGCGTCGCCGATGTCGTGGACCAGGGCGCCGAGCACGATGGGCAGGCCGAGCCAGAGGTATTCCTGGCCCGGGCCGTCGAACAGCCAGCCAGCCCCGTTGCCGGGCTGGTCCAGGACGCCCGCGAGGATCCAGGCGCTGGTCGCCCCGAGCAGCCAGACGAGCACGTCGCTGGACATCCGGGCGGCCCGCCACAGCAGGCCCTCCACCGCCAGCACCAGGTGGACGAAGAGCAGCGCGAGCACCCCCCAGCGGTCGGCGGTGACCGCGAGCACCGAGGCGCCGGCCCCGATCAGGACCGCCCACAGCCAGGTGTGGGTCAGGGTCCGGTGACCGCCGGAGCGGCGGGCGTCGCGCGGGGAACGGGTCGCCTTGTAGACGGCGTACGAGATCTTGTCGACCACCTCGCACAGACCGCGCGAGAGCGGCCCGAAGGCGCGCGAGATCGTCGCCGACTTGTGGTCGAGATCGGGGGCCAGTGCCGCGCCCGCGCAGATCAGCGCGCCGACGACGAGGACCGGCCAGGGCATCGGATGGCCCACGGCCGCGGCCGCCGCACCCACCCCCAGCCAGGCCGCCGCGCCGGACAGTGAGTGCGCCGGACCCATCATGCTCGTTCCCGCTCCTGTCGTGTGGTGATCGTCGACGGCCCAGCGTACCTTTCACGATCTTCATTTCGATTCCGGTTCCCGGATCGGGCGGGAAGCCAGGCAAGATGGGGTCGTGACACTCATTGATCAGCTGCCGCCGAACGCCGACCCCGACGCCCTCTTCGAGGCCTTCTCCTCGTGGGCGGAGGACCAGGGCATCACCCTGTACCCGGCTCAGGAGGAGGCGCTGATCGAGGTGGTCTCCGGCGCCAACGTGATCCTTTCCACCCCGACCGGCTCCGGCAAGAGCCTGGTCGCGGCCGGCGCCCACTTCACCGCCCTGGCCCAGGACAAGGTCACCTTCTACACCGCGCCCATCAAGGCACTGGTGTCGGAGAAGTTCTTCGACCTGTGCAAGCTGTTCGGCACCGAGAACGTCGGCATGCTCACCGGCGACGCCTCCGTGAACGCGGACGCCCCCGTGATCTGCTGCACCGCCGAGGTGCTCGCCTCCATCGCCCTGCGCGACGGCAAGGACGCCGACATCGGCCAGGTCGTGATGGACGAGTTCCACTTCTATGCCGAACCGGACCGCGGCTGGGCCTGGCAGATCCCGCTGCTGGAGCTGCCGCAGGCGCAGTTCATCCTGATGTCGGCGACGCTCGGCGACGTCTCGCGCTTCGAGGGGGACCTGACCCGCCGCACCGGTCTGCCGACCTCGGTGGTCCGCTCCGCGACCCGGCCCGTCCCGCTGTCCTACGAATACGTCACCACGCCGATCACCGACACCATCACCGAACTGCTGCAGACCAAGCAGGCTCCGGTCTACATCGTCCACTTCACCCAGGCCCAGGCCGTGGAGCGGGCGCAGTCGCTGATGAGCATCAACATGTGCTCGCGCGAGGAGAAGGACAAGATCGCCGAGCTGATCGGCAACTTCCGCTTCACCACGAAGTTCGGCAAGAACCTCTCCCGTTACGTACGCCACGGCATCGGCGTGCACCACGCGGGCATGCTGCCCAAGTACCGCCGCCTGGTGGAGAAGCTGGCCCAGGCCGGCCTGCTGAAGGTCATCTGCGGCACCGACACCCTCGGCGTCGGGGTGAACGTGCCCATCCGCACGGTCCTGTTCACCGCGCTCACCAAGTACGACGGCAACCGGGTGCGGACCCTGCGCGCGCGGGAGTTCCACCAGATCGCCGGCCGCGCCGGCCGGGCCGGTTTCGACACGGCGGGCTTCGTGGTCGCCCAGGCGCCCGAGCACGTCATCGAGAACGAGAAGGCGCTGGCCAAGGCCGGAGACGATCCCAAGAAACGCCGCAAGGTCGTCCGCAAGAAGGCCCCCGAGGGCTTCGTCGCCTGGAGCGGCACCACCTTCGAGAAGCTCATCGCCTCCGAGCCGGAGCCGCTGACCTCCCGCTTCAAGGTCACCAACATCATGTTGTTGTCGGTGATCGCGCGGCCGGGCAACGCGTTCGAGGCGATGCGACGGCTCCTGGAGGACAACCACGAGCCGCGCAAGAACCAGCTGCGGCACATCCGCCGGGCCATCGCGATCTACCGGTCGCTGCTGGACGGCGGCGTCGTCGAGCAGCTGGACACCCCCGACGCGGAGGGCCGCACCATCCGGCTCACCGTCGACCTCCAGCAGGACTTCGCGCTGAACCAGCCGCTGTCCACCTTCGCGCTGGCCTCCTTCGACCTGCTGGACCCCGAGTCCCCGTCCTACGCCCTGGACATGGTCTCGGTGGTCGAGTCCACCCTGGACGACCCGCGGCAGATCCTGGCCGCCCAGCAGAACAAGGCGCGCGGCGAGGCCGTGAACGCCATGAAGGCGGACGGCGTCGAGTACGAGGAGCGGATGGAGCGCCTCCAGGACGTCACCTATCCCAAGCCGCTGGAGGAACTCCTGCTGCACGCCTACGGCGTGTACCGCAAGAGCCACCCGTGGGTCGGCGACCACCCCGTCTCGCCGAAGTCGATCATCCGCGACATGTACGAGCGGGCGCTGTCCTTCACCGAGTTCACCTCCTTCTACGAGCTGGCCCGCACCGAGGGCATCGTGCTGCGCTACCTGGCGAGCGCGTACAAGGCGCTGGACCACACCATCCCCGACGACCTGAAGTCCGAGGACCTCGAGGACCTCATCGCCTGGCTCGGCGAGATGGTCCGCCAGGTCGACTCCAGCCTGCTCGACGAGTGGGAGCAGCTGGCGAACCCGGAGGTGGAGACGGCGGAGCAGGCCCAGGAGAAGGCCGACCAGGTCAAGCCGGTGACGGCGAACGCCCGGGCCTTCCGCGTCCTGGTCCGCAACGCCATGTTCCGCCGGGTGGAGCTGGCGGCCCTGGACAACGTCGAGGAGCTGGGCGAGCTGGACGGCGAGTCCGGCTGGGACGCCGATGCCTGGGGCGAGGCCATGGACGCGTACTGGGACGAGTACGAGGACCTGGGCACCGGCCCCGACGCGCGCGGCCCGAAGCTGCTGATGATCGAGGAGGACCCGGCGCACGGGCTGTGGCGCGTCCGGCAGACCTTCGCCGATCCCAACGGCGACCATGACTGGGGCATCAGCGCCGAGGTCGATCTCGCGGCCTCCGACGAGGAGGGCCGGGCCGTGGTCCGGGTCACCTCGGTGGGTCAGCTCTGACACCGGCTCTGACACCCCGGCCGCCCACCGCCGAACCGCCGGAACCGACAGCAGTGGAGAACCCCTGATGACGAACCCCGCCGAGAGACTCGTGGATCTGCTCGACCTGGAGCAGATCGAGGTCAACATCTTCCGCGGGCTCAGCCCGCAGGAGTCCCTCCAGCGCGTCTTCGGCGGCCAGGTGGCCGGCCAGGCGCTCGTGGCCGCCGGCCGCACCACCGAGGGCGACCGGCCGGTCCACTCGCTGCACGCGTACTTCCTGCGCCCCGGGATCCCCGGGGTGCCGATCGTGTACCAGGTGGAGCGGGTGCGCGACGGGCGCTCCTTCACCACGCGCCGGGTCACCGCGGTCCAGCAGGGCCGTACGATCTTCAATCTCACCGCCTCCTTCCATCGGCCGGAGGAGGGCAGCATCGAGCACCAGCTGCCTCCCCGGTTGGACTTCCCCCACCCCGACACGCTTCCGAAGGTCGCGGACGAGATCCGCGAGCACCTGGGCGCGCTGCCGGAGGCTCTGGAGCGGATGGCCCGGCGCCAGCCGTTCGACATCCGCTACGTGGACCGGCTGCGCTGGACGCCCGAGCAGTTCAAGGACGCCGATCCGCGCAGCGCGGTGTGGATGCGCGCCGTCGGCCCGCTGGGCGACGACCCGCTGGTGCACACCTGTGCCCTCACCTACGCCAGTGACATGACCCTCCTCGATGCTGTGCGCATCCCCGTGGAACCCCTGTGGGGCATGCGCGGTTTCGACATGGCGAGCCTGGACCACGCCATGTGGTTCCACCGTCCCTTCCGGGCCGACGAGTGGTTCCTCTACGACCAGGAGTCCCCCATCGCCCATGGCGGCCGGGGCCTGGCCCGTGGCCGGATCTACGATGTGGAAGGCCGGTTGCTGGTCTCGGTGGTCCAGGAGGGCCTGTTCCGTCCGTACTCCGCCGCCGCGACGGCCACGCCCGATACACCGACCCCGAAGAGCTGAGCCCCTCCATGCCGACCCCGGCCACCGACTGTCCCTGCGGCCTGCCCGCCCCCTACGCCGAGTGCTGCGGGCGTTTCCATTCCGGCGCGCAGGCGGCGCCCACCGCCGAGCTGCTGATGCGCTCCCGGTTCAGCGCGTTCGCCGTCGGCGACACGGCGTACCTGCTGCGCTCGTGGCATCCCTCGACGCGCCCCGCGCGGCTCGACCTGGATCCCGGACAGCGCTGGGAGCGGCTGGAGATCCTCGCCACCGAGCGCGGCGGGATGTTCGAGACGGAGGGGTCGGTGGAGTTCCGGGCGCACTACCGCGAGGGCCGGCACACCGGCTCGCTGCACGAGCACAGCAGCTTCTCCCGCGAGGGTGGCGCCTGGGTCTACGTCGGCCCCCTCTCCCCCGTCACCTTCGACTGAGCCGGGGCACGGGCACCGGTCAGGGCGAAGGCGAGGCCGGTCCGGTACCCGAGGATCTCCTCTGGCAGCCCGGCCCGCAGCAGGCCCAGGGCCACGGCCGCCGCGGCCGGGGCCTGCGGATGCCCGTACGGCGGGGGTGGGGCGAGACCGGCCAGCACGACCCGCTCCGCCGGATCCGGCACGGCCCGCTCCACCTCGTCCTCGGGCAGCACCGAGGCGAGCACGGCCGCCCGCTCCCAGGGGTCGGCGGTCCGTCTCAGGAGCAGCTCGACATGCCGCCCTCGCCACGTCCGCGGGCGCAGATCCCCTCGGGCGGCCATCAGCTCCCGGTCCGCCGGGGGCGCGCTGCCCCGCAGCAGCCCCGGCCGGCTCCGGGCGAACTCCCGCAGCTCCGCCGTGAGGTACAGCCACACGACGGCCCGGTACCGGTTGATCCGGTAACCGACCGGGACGACGTGGCCGCACCGGGCGAGCCGGGTGAACCGGCTCGGGCTGATCGCCAGAACCGCGGCCGCGGCCGTCGCCCCCACGGTCTCTACCCGATCGCGTAACGCCTGCGGGCATCCCGTGGCGGCCCGCACCCGGTCGAGCTCGGCGCGCGTGAAGCGCGCCCCTCCCCCAGGCGCCCGCGGGCCGGCCCGGACGATTCCCAGCTGCACCGCCCTGGCGAACTCCCCGCGCCCGAGTCCCAGTTCCTCAGCGGCCCGCGCTCCGCCCAGCAGCGTGCGTGTCTCGTCGACCTTCATCACGGTCCCCCTCCACACCGAGTGATTACTCTGTGTGAAAACCGTAACCGACCGTCACGGCATCCCGCCGGGCCTGTGGACAACCGGCGAACCCGTGGGACTACCCTCCGGTGATCCTGCGCTCCGCGACGCCCAGGTGCTCGCCCACCCTGTTCACCAGCAGCGTCATCTCGTAGGCGACCTGCCCGATGTCCGCCTCCGCCCCGCTCAGCACGCACAGGCAACTGCCCGCGCCCGCCCCCATGACGAACAGCACGCCCTCGTCGTACTCGACCATGGTCTGGCGGACCTCGCCCGCCCGGAAGTGCCGGCCGGACCCCTTCGCCAGGCTCTGCAGACCGGCCGAGACGGCGGCCAGGTGCTCCGCGTCCTCTCTCGCCAGCCCGGCGCTCGCCCCCGTGACCAGGCCGTCATTGGAAAGCACCACCGCGTGCCTGACCTGCTGGACCCTGCGCGTCAGGTCGTCCAGCAGCCAGTCGAGCTGCTTGTCCAGTGCCATTTCCGCCCCTCCCCGTTGTCCCCCGTGGTCATCGTTCCGCCAGCCTTCCCCACCAGCGGCTTTCCGGCAAGCACGATGTCCCCATGGCACAGAGGATGACCCCAGAGGAATGGCGGGCCTTCGTTTCCGAAGGGACCCGCACCGGCAAGCTGGCGACCGTACGCGACGACGGCAGCCCGCACATCGCGCCCATCTGGTTCCTCCTCGACGGTGACGACCTCGTGTTCACCACCGGCAAGGGGACCGTGAAGGGGCGCAATCTGGCCCGTGACGGGCGGGTCGCGCTGTGCGTGGACGACGACCGGCCGCCCTTCTCCTATGTGATCCTCCAGGGCAGCGCCGAGATCAGCGAGGACCTTGCGGAGATGCGGGAATGGGCGACCCGGCTCGGCCGGCGGTACATGGGCGAGGAGCACGCCGAGGCCATGGGCCTGCGCAACGCCGTCCCCGGTGAACTCCTCGTCCGGGTCCGTATCGACAAGGTCGTCTCGGAGAGCGGCGTAGCGGACTGACCGCGCCGTAGCCCCTGCCCCTGCCCCCGACTCCGGCTCCGGCTCCGGCTCCGGCTCCGGCTCCGGCCGTACGGGCGCCCCGGACCGGCCCCTCATACGGAACCCGCCTGGGGTTCCACCGAGTCCAGCAGCCGGGCGGTGTGCACCCGCCCGGCATACTCGACCAGCCTGATCAGTACTTCCTTCCCCGAATCCCGGTCCCGCGCGTCGCACAGCACCACCGGCGTCCCCGATTCCAGGTCCAGCGCCCGTGCGACGTCCGTCGCCCCGTACCGCCGCGCCCCGCTGAAGCAGTTGACGGCCACCACGAACGGGATCCGCCGGTGCTCGAAGTAGTCCACCGCCGGGAAGCAGTCCTCCAGCCGCCGGGTGTCGGCAAGGACGACCGCGCCCAGCGCGCCTTGCGACAGCTCGTCCCACAGGAACCAGAAGCGGTCCTGCCCCGGGGTCCCGAAGAGGTACAGCGACAGCCCGGAGCGGATGGTGATCCGCCCGAAGTCCATGGCCACGGTCGTGGTCGTCTTCTGGTCCACGCCGCCGGTGTCGTCGACCAGTTCGCCCGCCTCGCTGAGGAGTTCCTCCGTCCGCAGGGGACGGATCTCGCTCACCGCGCCGACCAGCGTGGTCTTGCCGACCCCGAAGCCGCCCGCCACGAGGATCTTCAGCGCGAGCGCGGCCAGCTCGCCCTCGTCGTCCGGCTCCACGGCGTCCGCGTCCGCGCACGCGTCCGCGTCCGGTCCGACGGCCCCGCCGGGCCCCTCGGAGTTCAGTCCCATCACAGCGCTCGCAATCCCTCGATGACTTCCCGCAGAATCCGCTCGTCCGGCAGCTGGGCGGGGGGTACGGGCCGACTGACCCGGACATGGCCCGCCTCCAGCAGATCTCCCAGCAGTACGCGCACCACGCCGACCGGCAGGTCCGCGTCGGCGGCGAGTTCGGCCACCGACTGGGTCTCCGCCCTGCACAGCCCCAGCAGCGACCGGTGTTCCGGCCCGAGCAGCGACTCGGCCGCCGCCTCGGCACCGTCCGGATCCACCACGACCAGCGCTATCAGGTCGAACCGGACCCCGTGGGGACCCGGCTTGGTCCGCCCGCCGGTCATGGCGTACGGACGCACGAGCGGGCCCGCGTCGGCGTCGTACCACTGGCCGCCGTCCATGTGCCGGACCACCCTCAGCCGGCGGCCGGCGGACGCGCCGCGTACCGGGGCGGGGTGTGGAGGTGTTCACCGACCCGTTTGACCAGCCGGGCCATCTCGTAGGCGATCAGGCCGATGTCGCAGGATGCGGAGCTGAGGACGGCCAGAGCCGACCCGTCGCCGGCGGCGGCGACGAAGAGGAAGCCCTCGTCCATCTCCACCATGGTCTGGCGCACGCCCCCGGCGTGGAAGTGCCGTCCCGCGCCCTTGGCGAGGCTGTGGAACCCGGAGGCCACGGCGGCCAGATGCTCGGCGTCCTCGCGGCTGAGCGCGCTGGAGGCGCCCACCGCCAGGCCGTCGTTGGAGAGCACGACCGCGTGCCGGACCTCGCGGACCCGGACCACCAGGTCGTCGAGCAGCCAGTCCAGTTCGCCGGAGCGGCGTGCTCCGTCGAGGTCGAATCCCTGGTGTTCGATCATCTCTGTTCTCCTTCGCTGCCTGCGGGGGTGGAGTCGTCTTCCGTGCCGCGGACCCAGCCCGCCCGGTAGGCCGCCATCCGGGCCCGGGCCTCCTCCGGACTGCGCCCCGGCGGCCCCGCCGGGGCCGCTGCCGCGGCCGCCGGCCGGGGCGCGGGAACCTCGCGCAGCTGCGGGACGAGGCTGGCCTGGCGGACCCGGCGCGGCAGTTCGGCGACATCGGCCGGAACGGGCTCGGGTCGGGAGGGCCGGGGCGGCCCGGAAGGCGCGGCGGGACCGGGGACCGAGGCGAGTCCGGGCGCGGACGCGGGTCCAGGGGCGGGCGATGCGGGGGCGGGGGGTGCGGGGGCGGGGGGTGCGGGGGCGGGGGCCGGTACGGCGATCGGCCTGCGGGGACGGAGGGTCGCCACCGGCGCCGGGCGCGGCTCGCGCCGTACGACCGGCACGGCGGGCGTACCCGGCTCACCGGACCATGCCGGTGCCGGCTCGGAGGACGGCGCGGCGCCGGCGGGCTCCTTCAGGTACGGAGCCCGGTCGGCCCGGGGGTACAGGGCCGGCTCCGGCGCTTCCCGGCGCCCCCGGACCGCCCCGCCCTGAGCCACCCCGCCCAGGACCGATCCGTCGCGGACGAGCGCGTCCCGGACCGGCGCGCCATGGACCGATCCGTCCTCGGCCGATCCATCCTTGGCCGATCCATCCTTGGCCGACCCTCCCTCGGCCGGTGCGCCCTCGGCCGGTGCGCCCTTGGCCGATGTGCCCGCCGTGATCGCGCCCTGGAGCAGGGAGTTGGGCATCAGCACCACGGCCGTCGTGCCACCGTACGGTGACGTGCGCAGGTGCACCTTCACACCGTGCCGCGCCGCGAGCCGGCTGACGACGAACAGCCCGAGCCGGTCGCTGTCGAAGAGGTCGAGGGCCTCGGACTGCTCGATGCGCCGGTTGGCGTCGGCCAGGGTGCCGCTCCCCATGCCCAGTCCCCGGTCCTCGACCTCCAGGACGTACCCCGTACCGACCGGCTCGCCGCTGACCCGGACCTTGGTGTGCGGCGGGGAGAACTGGGTCGCGTTCTCGATGAGTTCGGCCAGCAGGTGGGTGAGGTCCGCGACGGCGGCGCCGACCACCGCGGCCTCGGCGAGCCGGCCGACCTCGACCCGCGGGTAGTCCTCGATCTCGGAGACGGCGGCCCGCACGACGTTGGTCAGCGGCACCGGCATGCGCCAGGCCCGGCCCGGTGCCGCGCCGGACAGGATGATCAGGCTCTCGGCGTGCCGGCGCATGCGGGTGGTGAGGTGGTCGAGGCGGAAGAGGTCGCCGAGCTCACCCGGGTCGTCGGCACGCCGTTCCATGGCATCGAGCAGGGTGAGCTGCCGGTGGACCAGGACCTGACTGCGGCGGGCGAGGTTGACGAACACCCCGGAGATGCCGCTGGCCAGTTCGGCGCGCTCCGCGGCGGCGCCGAGGGCAGCCCGGTGGACGGTGGAGAGGGCCTCACCGACCTGTGCGATCTCGTCCTCGGCGGCCCGGCCGGGCGGGGCCTCGGCCGCGATGTCGATGTCCTGGCCTGCCCGCAGCCGGTCCATGGCGTGCGGGAGTTTGCGGTGGGCGATCTCGAGCGCGCTGTTGCGCAGCGAGACCAGTTCGACGACGAGCCCCCGGCCGATGCGGACGGAGATCACGAGGGAGGCGGCGACGGCGGCGAGGCCGAGCAGGACGGCGGCTCCGGCGGGTCCGAGCAGGCCCTCGGCCAGCGGGTCGGCGGGGCGCGCGGTCCCGGTGTACCCGCTGTACCCGGCGTTCTCGATGTCGCGCATCGCCCCGCCCACGGTGGTGTACGCCGCGTCCCAGCCGGTGGGCGCACCGCGGGCGTCCTTTCCGGTGCCGAGGCCGAGCACACGGTCCTCGGCGGCGACGAGTTCGGCGTACGCGGCGCTCTTGGCGATGGCCCGCCAGGCGGCCTCCTGCGCGCCGGGCAGATCACGGGTGGTGGCCTCGACGAGGGTACGGCGGGTCTCGGCGGCGCCGGTGAACCGCCGGAGCGTTTCGGTGCTGCGCTGTCCCGGAACGGCGAGCAGCGCGTCCTCGCGGGCCAGGAGCTCCCCGGCCCGGGCGAACTCCAGCAGCACCCGGGGGTCGTCCGCCGCGCCGGTGTCCTGCCCTGCGGCGAGCGCACCACCGACCGCGAGGGCGGCGTCGACGATCTTGGTGTACGTCTCGTAGGCCGCGTCCGGTGTCGCGCGACGGTCGGTGATCTCGGTGCGGGCCGGACCGAGCGCCTCGGTGGCGCTGACGAACGCGCCCAGCCGGACGGCGACGTCACCGGGGTAGTCGCCGGCGTCGGCGACGGTGTGCCGGTCGCCCAGGCGCAGTTCCCGCACGGCGCTGTCGGTGCGGCGGGCCTGGGCCTGCAGCCCGGCGGCCCGTTCGGCGCCGGGGTCGGCCAGGAAGCGGACGGCCGCGCGGCGTTCGGCCTGGAGCTCGGCGATCGTGCGGGTGAGCGGGGCGCGCACCTCCGTGTCGATCCGCTGCACCCGGCTGAGGCGGGCGATGTCCTGGGCCGTGCTGACGGTGGCGAAGGCCCAGAGGGCGAGCAACGAGACCACGGGGACCATCAGCAGCGAGACGATCTTCGCCCGGACGGTGGCGGGGCGCAGCCGCAGCCGGGGGCCGCCGCCCGTGGCGGGGACGGGCGCCGCGGCGGGTGCCGGGGCGTCCGCCGGGTCCTCCTCTGCCGGTGGCCCGGCGTGCGCCCGGCGGCCGCGCGCCGGCGGCGCGGGCAGCCGGGCCGCCGTGGCGTCCGGTGTGCTGCGGGGGATGCGCATGAGCTCCTCGTTCCGGGGAGGGGGGACGGGTCGGGGGTCGGCGGGTCGGCGGGTCGGGGGGACGGGGGGACGGGGGACTGGGGAACGGAGGAGCCCGGAAACGGCGTACGGTCACGGCCGCGTACGGGCTTGCGGACCGGGCCCGGCGGCGTACAGGGGCGGGGGCGGGCCGAAACCCCGGGACATGATCGGGGCAGGGTCGGGATCAGGGCGCGGGGGCCGTGGCGCCCAGGGTGCGGGCCGAGGCGGAGGCGGCACGTTCGTCGGCGGTCGGGGAGAGGGCGACGAACGCGGAGGTGATGAACAGGTACGAGCCGAGGCCGACCGCGAGGGGGAAGATGAACTGCATGGCGGTGGCACCCGGCAGGGCCGCGGCGGAGGGGGTGACGCGCACGGCGACGGCCATCATGCCCGTGTAGTGCATGCTGCTGACGGCGGCACCCATGACGAGCGAGGCGACGGCGACGGCGAGCGGTGACTTGATGTTGAGCGCGGCCCAGAGGGCGGCGGTGGCGGCGACCACGGCGATGGCCACCGAGAGCCCGACGGCGAGCGGGTCGTACGTGACGACACCGTGCAACCGCAGGGCCGCCATGCCGAGGTAGTGCATGCTGGCCACGCCGAGTCCGGTGGTGAGCCCGCCGAGTACGAGCGCCCGGCCGCGGTTCTTGCCGTAGCCGACGGCGAACACCCCGGCGCCGACGACCAGCATCGCCACGATCAGACTGAGGATGGTCAGCGGCACGTTGTAGTGGATCTCGGTGCCGGTGACGTGGAAGCCGAGCATCGCGACGAAGTGCATCGTCCAGATGCCCGTGCCGATGGCGGAGGCCGCGGTGATGAGCCAGTTGCGGCGGGAGTGTCCGGTGGCGGCGAGCGCGCGGACGGTGCAGCGCAGCCCGAGGGCCGCGCCTATGCATGCCATCACATACGACAGCACGGGTGTCAGCCAGCCATAGGCTGCGTGGTCCAGGTGTCCCATGGCCAACGGACGCTAGTGCGAGTGAGGGCGCGAACAAGGGGCGCATTTCGAAAGCCGCTGGAACTGCTGGAATATGACAGAGCTACGTTCAGGTTCGATCACGCCGAGTGTCATCCTGCGCACGGTCCGCAGGCGGTGACCGGTGGGGGATCATGGGCGCATGAGCGAGGACCACACACACGTGCAGGAGTTCTTCGGGGCGCGCGCCGCCGCCTGGGACCGCAAGTTCCCCGACGACGCGCCCGCCTTCGAGGCCGCCGTGGCCGAGTTCGGGCTACGGCCGGGCGACCGGGTGCTCGACGCGGGCTGCGGCACCGGGCGCGCGCTGACGCCGCTGCGGGCGGCGGTCGGGCCGGCGGGCACGGTGCTCGGCGTCGACCTGACCCCGGCGATGCTCGCCACCGCCGTACGGGCGGGGCGGGCGCGGGACGGCGCGCTGCTGCAGGCCGATGTCGCGCGGCTGCCGCTGCGTGACGGCTGTCTGGACGCAGTGTTCGCCGCCGGGCTGATCGCCCACCTGCCCGAACCGGCCGCGAATCTGCGGGAGCTGGCGCGGGTCGTACGCCCCGGTGGCCGGATGGCGTTGTTTCACCCGATCGGGCGGGCGGCGCTGGCGGCGCGCCAGGGCCGGGAGTTGACTCCGCAGGACATGCGGGCCGAGCACAACCTCGGCCCGCTGCTGGCCGGTTCGGGCTGGGACCTCACCTCGTACGCCGACGAGGAAGCCCGCTTCCTGGCGCTGGCCGTACGACGCGCCTGACGCCGTACGGCGCGCGGCTGACGCCGTACGGCGTGCGCCTGAGGACGTGCGGCGTGGCTACTGCTGGGCGTCGGCGCCCGCGGCGCGGCGGGGGTGCGGAACGGGGCAGCCACCCCGGCCGGGGACCGGGAAGGTTCCCAGCTCGCCCACGTCGTAGCCGTCCGGGTAGCCCTTGATCTCCCGGTTCTGGCGCCCGTGGTGCGCGGTGGCGCGGGGCGGCAGGAGCCGGACCGCGCGCCCGCGCAGCCGCAGGGCGCCGCGGGCCATCCGCACCGCCGCCGGGCTCGGCCGCCCGTAGCGCAGGGCCGCCAGCAGCGGCGCGTCCATCAGGGCGAGGATGCCGCCGCGTACCAGGGGCGCGAGCGGGGCCGGGTACCAGGAGACCGCCAGATCGAGGGTCGCGTCGGCGACCTTGCGGCCCCCCTCGTCCCATCCGAAATGCTCCTGTTCGTAGGCGTTGAGGACGGATTCGAACTCCTCATAGGAGCCGGGGACGTCCTGGATGCCCAGGTAGGTGCCGAGGGTCTCGTAGTAGCGGGCGCAGGCATGCTGCTCGTGGCGGCTCAGCGGACGCCAGCCGTAGGCATCCAGCCAGCGCTTCGGAATCACCACGAAGGTGCACAGGACGTACCGCATGTCCTCGTTGCTGATGTCGTAGCTGCGGTGCATCTGGTTGATGCGGCGGATGGCGGTGCGCCCGGTGTCGCTGTCGAAACCGTGCTCCACCACCGCGTCCAGCAGCAGCGCGGTGTCGTCGTAGCGCTTCTGGGTGCGGTCGGTGAATTCGGCGGTGTCGCCGAGCAGCCGGCCGATGCTGGGGACGGCGTAGGTCCGGTAGAGGGCGAGTTCCAGCGCACGGGCGAGGTCCCAGGGGAACTCGTAGGTGGCGGTGAGCCGGTAGATGGCCAGGAAATCCTTGTCGGGATCGAGCCGGAGGATCTGCTTCAGCCGGTCGTAACGCTGCACCGGGGCGTCCCTTTCTGTGGCGGGTCCCCAACTCTACGTGCAGGTGGTGACCTTGGAAATCGCCCGCCGCGGCCTCTCGACGCGCGGGTTACTCGCTGGTTAGGGTGCGCCGACGAGAGAGCGACCGGGAGGATCAGTGTCCGACGACGAGGGTGGCGGGTCGCTGTACGTGCTGTCCGCCGTGCTGCTGACCCCCGCGCAGTTCCCGAGCATGCTCGGCGACGACTACCCGGAAGCCTGCGCGCTGCTCGGCGTCCCGCCGGCCGCGGACGGCTACGGGCTGGTGCTGGGGCAGGACGAGGACGGCGCGCGCTGGACGGTCGTCGTGGACGACGTGTCGCTGGTCGCACTGGCGATCTCCTCCTGGGACTGCGGGATGGACTACGACCTGTCGCCCGACGAACGGAGCATCGTGGTGTCGCTGGCGGGCTGGCCCCTGGCCCTGTCGGTGGCCGCGCCGGGCATCCCGGAGCCGCACGATCCCGAGCAGGGCGCGGACGGCACCGGGCGGGTGCCGCTGAGCCCGCCGACGGCAGATGTGTGGGGCCCGGTGCAGCGCCGGCTGGGCGCGGACCAGGTGGCGCAGCAGTGGGCGGAGTGGCGGGAGCGCTACGAGTCGGACGGCGGGCGCACGGTCTCGCACCCGGGGCTGACCCGTGCGCTGACGGAAGCCCGGGCGTACGAACAGACTCCTCCGCCGCCGGGCCGGGTGCGGTCCGCGTTCGCGGGCGAGGGCGCGCGGACGCTGCGGGTGGACGGGCCCGGCTGGTCACTGGTGGCCCGCACCGACGACATCGCCTTCGTCCTGCTGGACGAGGAGCCCAGCGAGGTCATCCCGGTCCCCCGGGACGGCGAGGCGGACCTGCCGGGGCTGCTGGAGGCCCTGAACCGCGTCGCGGTACGCCCGGCCTGAGCGCACGATCTGAACGCCCGGCCTGAACGCGCGGGACGACTGCCCCTGCCCGGCACCCGCGCGCCTACCACCGACCAGCGCCCAGCCCACACCCGCCGACCCGCCTGCCCAAGCGGGCAGCCGGCCGGCCCGGTCGGCCAGGTCAGGCCGTCAGACCCGGTCGAGCGGGATGTGCGGCGGCGGGGGCAGGGTCACGGATATGGGGTCGCCCGGGCGGATCGTGCCGCCCTCGTGCACGACACCCATGATCCCGGCCTTGCGGACGATCCGGCCCTCGTCGTCCCGGCCGACCACCTGCTTGAGAAGGCCGTCCTGGAAGGCGTCGATCTGCAGGCACGGGTTGCGCAGACCCGTCACCTCGACGACCGCCTCCTCGCCCAGGCGCAGCAGCGTGCCGACGGGCAGGGCCAGCAGGTCCAGGCCGGCCGTGGTCACGTTCTCACCCAGCTGTCCCGGCTCGACCGTGAAGCCGGCCTCCGCCACCTCCTCGAAGAGCTCCCCGTGGATGAGGTGCACCTGGCGGAGATTCGGCTGGGTCGGGTCCTGCGCGACGCGGGAACGGTGCTTGACCGTGACCCCGGCGTGCACGTCGCCCTCGACACCGAGCCCCTCGAGCAGCGTGATGCTGTCGCGATTGGGCTTGGTGAACGCATACTCCTCGTTCCTGCTGACCGCCGTGACCCGGCCCGCGGCCGTCCCCGCGCTCATGCCGGTCCCCCCTGCCGCGCTCAGCGGCCGATCTGCTTCCTCGATATGCCCCGCAGGCGGCGCCGCTGGGACGAGTCCAGCAGCAGGTAGGCAGCCGTCGGCACTCCGATCAGGACCAACAGCCCTGCCCAGAATCCGACGGTCCAGAACAGCACGATGGCGGCCACGACTCCGGCCACCGCGACCTTTCCGCTGGTCGACATCTGACGGACACCTCCTCCTGCCTCCTGCTTGGGGGCACTACTTCCTACAACGCCGGGCCGCGGCGGAGCGTTCCCACGGCTTCCGGCCGGATCCGGCTTCCGGGATCCGCGATCCCGGAAGCCCCCCTCCACCCGGGACCTGAACCGTGCGCGACCTGGCCGACGCGGGCCTTGCCGGGCCCAGGCGCCGGGCCGACGATGGGGCGCTCCGGGAACCGTTGCCTTCGGGAGGCTGGCATGGGCGAACCGTCGGTGGCACTGCCGGGCGGGACCGACCCGGTCCTGCGGGCCCGTGAACTGCGGCGCGCCCACGACGCGTTCACGGCGGACGGGCGGCTCCTGGGCCGGATGCGTCCGGTGATCGCCCAGTCGTGGCGGCGGTGCGCGCGGGCCCGGCTCAGCCCCGAGTGCCACAGCGCCCCGGAGCTGGCGGACGCCGAGCTGCTGGCGTACCGCGCGCAGCATCCGCTGGCCCGGGTGATGCCGGTGTTCCGGGAGCTGGTGGGGGCGTTCGCCGCCCACGAGGCGCATCTGCTCGCGGTCTGCGACGCCCGCGGCAGCCTGCTGTGGGTGGAGGGCGACACCGCGACCCTGGAGCGGGCGCAGGACCTGGGATTCGTACCGGGGACGCGCTGGGCGGAGTCCGCGATGGGGACCAACGCGCCGGGAACGGCGGTGGCGGTCGGGGAACCGGTGCAGGTGTTCGGGGCGGAGCACTTCAGCCGTCGCGCGCACCCCTGGACGTGCGCGGCGGCGCCGGTGCGGGATCCGCGGACCGGCCGGCTGCTGGGCGCCATCGACATCACCGGCGGGGACGGGCTCGCGCACCCGCATTCGCTGGCGTTCGTGCAGGCGGTGGCGCGGGCGGCGCAGGCCCAGCTCGCGCTGCTGGATCCCGGCCCGCCGACCACCGCCGCGCCCACGCTGACCGCGCTCGGCCGGGACACGGCGCTGCTGGTGCCGGGCGACGGGCGACAGGTCCGGCTCGGGCGCCGCCACAGCGAGATCATGGTGCTGCTCGCGCACCGGCCGGAGGGCATGCACGGCGAGGAACTCCTCATGACGCTGTACGAGGACGAAGCGATGTCACCGGTGACCCTGCGCGCCGAAATGTCACGGCTACGCGCCCTGCTGGGCCCGCGGGTCCTGCTCTCCCGCCCGTACCGCACGGCCGTGCCGCTGGAGGCGGATTTCACGGCCGTCGCCCGCCACCTCGCGGTGGGTGCGGTCTCGGCCGCGCTGACCGGGTACGCGGGCCCGCTGCTGCCCGCCTCGACGGCGCCCGGGATCGTACGGCTGCGGCGCCGTCTCGAGGACGGTGCGCGTGCCGCCCTGATCGCCCGCGCGGATCCGGGGCTGCTCGCCGACTGGGTGTGCAGCCCGTGGGGCGAGGACGACCCGGCGGCCTGGCGGGCCCTGGCGGCCGCCCTGCCGCCGGGCGCCCGGCCGGCGGCACTGAGCCGGGTGCGCGCGCTGGACGCCGAACTGGGCGGCGTACCCGGCGGGCCGACCACGTAGCCGCAGCACCCGGCGACACCGCACGCGGCGGCCCGGACCAAGACGCACGCGGCAGGGTCCGGGACGACGCACCCGGGCGGGCCCCGGACGACGTACGCGCGGACGCCCGGCGCACCCGCCAGCCGGCTCGGGGCGCCGCGGGCCGCACCGGCACCCAGCCGTGCAACGTCCCCGCAACCCGCCCCCTCCTAGCCTCGCCCCGCGCGCTGTCCGACGGTGGACGGCGCCGACCGGCATGGGGAGGACAGCATGACCCGATACGCGGCACCCGGCACCGACGGTGCGCTGATGTCGTACGCGTCCCGCTACGGACACTTCATCGGCGGCGAGTACGTCGAACCCGCCCGCGGCCAGTACTTCGCCAACCCCTCCCCCGTCACCGGCGAGGTGTTCACCGAGCTCGCCCGTGGTACGGCCGAGGACGTGGAGCGCGCCCTGGACGCGGCGCACGCCGCCGCGCCCGCGTGGGGCCGTACGTCCGCCGCCGAGCGCTCGACGATCCTGCTGCGCATCGCCGACCGCATGGAGCAGCATCTGGAGGCCCTCGCGGTCGCCGAGACCTGGGAGAACGGCAAGCCGGTGCGCGAGACCCTGGCCGCCGACCTGCCCCTGGCCATCGACCACTTCCGCTACTTCGCGGGGGCGCTGCGGGCCCAGGAGGGCACACTGAGCGAGCTCGACGACGACACCGTGGCGTACCACTTCCACGAGCCGCTGGGTGTGGTCGCGCAGATCATCCCGTGGAACTTCCCGATCCTGATGGCGACGTGGAAGCTCGCGCCCGCGCTGGCGGCCGGCAACACCGTGGTGCTCAAGCCCGCAGAGCAGACCCCGGCGTCGGTGCACTACTGGCTGAGCCTGGTCGCGGACCTGCTGCCGCCCGGTGTGATCAACATCGTCAACGGCTTCGGCGAGGAGGCCGGCAAGCCGCTGGCGTCGAGCCCGCGGGTCGCGAAGATCGCCTTCACCGGGGAGACGTCCACGGGGCGACTGATCATGCAGTACGCCGCGCAGAACCTGAAGCCGGTCTCGCTCGAACTCGGTGGCAAGAGCCCGAACCTCTTCTTCGACGACATCTGGTCGGTCGACGACGACCTGCGCGACAAGGCTCTGGAAGGCTTCGCGATGTTCGCGCTCAACCAGGGCGAAGTGTGCACCTGCCCGTCGCGCGCGCTGATCGAGCGGGGCCGGTACGGCGACTTCCTCGACGCCGCGATCGCGCGCACCGAGCTGATCGTGCCCGGCCACCCGCTGGACACGGAGACGATGATCGGCGCGCAGGCCTCGTCGGAGCAGCTCGAGAAGATCCTCTCCTACCTGGAGATCGGCCAGCAGGAGGGCGCGAAGATCCTGACGGGCGGCGGGCGCCAGGAACTGGAGGGCGAGCTGGCGGGCGGGTACTACGTCCAGCCGACCATCTTCGAGGGCACCAACCGGATGCGGGTCTTCCAGGAGGAGATCTTCGGGCCGGTGGTCTCGGTGACGTCCTTCCAGGACTTCGACGACGCGGTACGGATCGCCAACGACACGGCGTACGGCCTGGGCGCGGGCGTATGGACCCGCGACATGAACACGGCCTACCGGGCGGGCCGCGCGATCCAGGCCGGCCGGGTCTGGACGAACTGCTACCACGCCTACCCGGCGCACGCGGCGTTCGGTGGCTACAAGCAGTCGGGCGTGGGCCGCGAAACCCACAAGATGATGCTGGACCACTACCAGCAGACCAAGAATCTCCTCGTCTCGTACTCGCCGAAGAAGCTCGGCTTCTTCTAGGAGCACGAAGAACGGCGCCTGGCCTGGACTTTTGCCCGTCAGGCGCCGTTGGCGCGCCCCGCTCGACGTGCGCGACAGAAGGGGCAGGGTGAACAGCAGGACCAGGCATCCGGCGGACAACACCGTCGTGGGCCACTGTGCCTCGCCGAGGTTGCGGAGGAAGGAGAGCAACTGCGGGAAGAACCCGGAACCGCTGCCCTCGGTCCCGGTGAGTCGGGGCAACTGGTCCACGATCATGATGAACGCGACTCCGGCCAGGTAGCCGACGAGGACGGGCCTGGAGAGCAGGTCGGCGAGGAAGCCCAGCCGGACCGCCCACGCGACCAGGCAGAGCACTCCGACGAGAAGGGCCAGGGCCGCGGCGAGCGCCGCGTACCGCGCGGGGTCGCCCGCCGTGGCCCTGGCCCTGGACGTCCAGGTGCCCGGCCGCCGCGCGGCCGTCATCGAGAACCTCGGCTCCGGCGAGCTGGTCGGCTGCTCGTGGCTGTTCAAGCCGTACACCTGGCGCCTGGGCGCCGAGGCCATGACGCCCGTACGCGCGTACGAGTTCGACGCGGCGTGGCGGGTGCGGAGGCTGATGGACGCCGATCCGGACTTCGGCCCGGCCCTCGGCCACTGGGTCGGTCAGGTCCTCGCCCACCGCCTCCAGGCCGCCCGCATCCGGCTGCTCGACCTGTACGCGCCCTACGGCAGCGGCAGCTGCCTCTGATCCCACCCCACGACCAAGGAGACGCACGACGCGGTCGCTTCACCCCTTCCCGAGCGTGGCCGCGTGATCGGGTACGACGGTCTGGAGCTCCCTGGGCGGCCGCTGGTACCCGGTGGACGGGGGCCGGGCCGGCAGGACCAGCTGCGGCAGGGTGAGGTCCTCGTACGGGAGCGAGGACAGCAGGTGGGCGATCATGTTGATCCGCGCGCTGCGCTTGTCGTCGCTCTCGACCACGTACCAGGGTGCGTCCGCCGTGTCCGTGTGGACGAGCATCTCGTCCTTGGCCCGTGAGTACGCCTCCCAGCGGGTCAGGGACTCCAGGTCCATCGGGGAGAGCTTCCAGCGGCGCAGCGGGTCCTTCGCGCGGCGGCGGAAGCGCTCCTCCTGGACCGCGTCGCTGACGGAGAACCAGTACTTGCGGAGCAGGATCCCGTCCTCGACCAGCATCCGCTCGAACACCGGACACTGCCGCAGGAAGAGCTGGTGCTCCGCGGGCGTGCAGAAGCCCATGACGTGCTCGACTCCTGCCCGGTTGTACCAGCTGCGGTCGAACAGGACGATCTCGCCGGCGGCGGGCAGGTGCGCCACGTAGCGCTGGAAGTACCACTGCGTGCGCTCCCGTTCCGTCGGCTTCGGAAGGGCCGCGATACGCGCCACTCGGGGGTTGAGGTGTTCCGCGATCCGTTGGATCGTCCCTCCTTTGCCCGCCGCGTCGCGGCCCTCGAAGACGACCACCAGTCGGGCGTCTTCCGCGCGCACCCATTCCTGGAGCTTGATCAGCTCCGTCTGGAGCCGCAGCAGCTCCGCCTCGTACAGCGCCTTGCCGAGTGCCATGGCCGTCTCCTCCCCGTCGTCGGGCGCTTCGATCAAGTCAGTCACGGCGGGCATCCGCACGCAACGATGCCCTTCGGGCGTCGGCGTGTCGATACGCTGGCCGCAGGCCGGACGGGCGGGCCGGGCGATCGGAGGGGAAACGCGTGGTTGTGGGGGATCCCGTGACGCGGGTGCCGCGCATGCGACTCGACGAGCTGCTGGATGAGCTCCAAGTGCGCATCGACGAGGTGCGGGGCACCCGCGACAGAGTGCACAGCCTGCTGGAGGCCGTCGTGTCGGTGGGGCGGGAGCTGGATCTCGCCCAGGTGCTCCGGCGGATCGTGGAGGCGGCCGCGCTGCTCGTGGACGCCGAGTACGGGGCGCTGGGGGTGATCGGTCCCGACGGGCGCAGGCTCGCGCAGTTCCTGACCGTGGGGCTCACCGATGAGGAGATCGCGGCGATCGGTCCGCTGCCGGCCGGCCACGGGCTGCTCGGTGAGGTCATCCACCACCCGGAGCCGCTGCGCCTGACCGATCTCGGGGCGCACTCCTCCTCCCACGGCTTTCCGGCTCACCACCCGCCCATGCGTACCTTCCTGGGCGTGCCGATCCGGGTCCGTGACGAGGTGTTCGGGAACCTCTACCTGACGGACAAGCGGGGCGGGGTCGACTTCGACACCGAGGACGAGACCGTGATCTCCACCCTCTCCGTGGCGGCGGGTGTGGCGATCGACAACGCACGGCTCTACGAGGGGGCGCAGCGCCAGCAGCTGTGGCTCCGGGCCACTGCGGAGATCACCGAGAGTCTGCTCTCCGGCAGTCCGCGTCCGGCGGTGCTGGAACTCATCGCCCGCCGCGCCCAGGAGATCACGGCAGCACGGTTCGCGCACATCGCCGTGCCGGTGGACGGTGGCGACGGCCTGGTCGTGGAGTTCGCGGCCGATGGGGCCGGCGAGGCCGGTACGGAGGCAGTCGGCTGGCAGGGCTTGGTCGTCCCTTGCGACGGCACGCTCGTGGGAGCCGCGCACCGGGCGGGCGAGCCCGTGACGGCGTTGCGGGCCTGGGACGACGGGTGCTACCCGGCCGAGGCTCCGGTTCGGGGGCGGGACGAGCTCGGACCTGCCGTGGCGGTCCCGCTGGGTACGGGGGGCGGGCAGGGCCGAGGCGTTCTGCTGCTCTCGCGTTCGGCCGGCGATCCGGCCTTCGGCGAAGGTGAGCTGGAGCCGCTCGTCGCCTTCGCGGGTCAGGCGGCGATCGCTATGGAGCTGGCGGAGCGACGTCGGGACGCGGAACAGATAGCACTGCTCGAGGAACGCGACCGGATCGCCCGTGACCTGCACGATCTGGCCATCCAGCGGCTCTTCGCCACCGGCATGACCCTCCAGAGTGCCGCCCGGCTCGTGGCGCACGAGGGCGCTGCCGAGCGGGTCGGGCGGGCGGTCGACGACCTGGACGAGACCATCAAGATCATCCGGTCGACCATCTTCGGACTCCGGAACAAGGACCGCGAGAGCGGGCCCGGCCTGCGTGCCCGCGCCGCCCGTGCCGTCGGCGATGCGGCCGCCTCTCTCGGCCATCCGCCCCGCCTGAGCATGGAGGGGCTCCTCGACACCGACGTACCTCCGCGGACCGCCGACCACGCGGTCGCCGCGCTGGGTGAGCTCCTCAGCAACGCGGCCCGCCACGCCCGGGCGTCCCGGGTCGACGTGAGCCTGAGGGTCGGGCAGGGCGAGATCGTACTGACCGTGACGGACAACGGCACGGGCATTCCGGCGCAGGGACGCAGGAGCGGTCTGCGCAACCTGGAGGAGCGCGCACAGGACGTGGGTGGAACCTTCACCGTCGAAACCCCCGAAGGGGGCGGCAGCAGGCTCGTATGGCGGGCGCCGCTCGCCGGCGACCGCTGAGGAGGAAGGCCGGGACTCGGCGGGGGGTCGCGGGGCCGGCCGGCGACGGTGCGGCAGTCGGCCGGAAGCCCGTGACGTGGTCTCCCTCCCCCTCGGCCCACCATGGGAGCAGGGCCGGCCGCACTGCCCGCTCATCCGGCTCTCGCGGCGCGGCGGCACCGCGATCACGAGGCGACGAGCACCAGGTCACGGTCGGCGCCGAGCACCCGCATGGACTTCGCCACCAGGGGAGGCACGTCGCAGAGGAGCAGCCGGGTCCCCGCGAGCCTGCAGCGACGGCTCAGACGGATGAGGAGGTCGATGCCCGCGCTGTCGCAGAACGAGAGGCCACGCAGGTCCAGGACCAGGGTGCGGCAGTCGGATTCCGCGAGTTCCTGCAGGCGCGGCTCCACCTGCCCAGCCGTGTGGAAGTCGAGCTCCCCGGCCAGCGCGATCATCAGGTCGCGGTCGTCGCCCGCCAGGGTCCTCAGGTCGATCGGGGTTGTCGTCATGGCGTCCTCCGCGCTGCCTGCGGCTCCGTCGGGCCGCGCCGTTCCCCGTGCACCACAAGTCCATCCCTCCCGCGCACGCACCAGAAGGCCCGGCAGGTCCCTCCGACAGGGCCGAAGGTCCCTCTGCGGGCGCGCGGCCCGGACCCGGACCCCGGAGCACCAGGCGGATGAGGGCCGCGATCGGCCCTGTCCCTCCGCCCTGTCCTACGGGCACGATGCCGGTGTCCGTGCGTCCAGGGCGGACCCAGCCGAAGAAGCTGCGTCATGACCGGCAGTGGTGTCCCCTCCCCCGCGGCGGAGCCCATCAGCGTCTTCCTGCTCGACGATCACGAAGTCGTACGCCGAGGAGTGCACGACCTGCTGGATGCCGAGCCCGACCTGACCGTCGTCGGTGAGGCCGGCACGGTGGAACAGTCGCTGGTCCGCATCCCGGCGCTGCGCCCCCGGGTCGCGATCCTGGACGTACGGCTCCAGGACGGCGACGGGGTGAGCGTGTGCCGGGAGCTGCGCTCGCGGATGACGGAGCTGGCCTGCCTGATGCTCACGTCGTTCGACGACGAGGAGGCGTTGCTGGACGCCGTGATGGCGGGGGCGTCGGGCTACGTCCTGAAGCAGATCACGGGCACCGACCTGGTGAGCGCCGTACGGACGGTGGCTTCGGGACAGTCGATGCTCGACCCGGGCGCCACCACGCGGCTGATGGCCCGGATGCGCGGCGACGTGCCCGGGCAGGACCAGGCACCGGGGCTTCCCGGTTTCTCCGACCGGGAGAAGGAGGTCCTTCTGCTGGTCAGCGAGGGGCTCACCAACCGGGAGATCGGCAAGCGGCTGTACCTCGCGGAGAAGACCGTCAAGAACATCATCTCGCGGCTCTTCGTCAAACTCGGGGTGGAGCGGCGCGTTCAGGCCGCGGTGATCGCGAGTCACGCCCTGACGCCGCCCGGCCGGTAGGCCCGGCGGCTGCCTTCCGGCGGCCGCCCCCGCGGGTTCGGTCCGGGCAGGCCGCACGTCGCGCCTGCCCGGCCGTTTCACCTGCCGGGCGGCGGCTCAGTGGTGCGGCACGACGGCGACCGGACAGGCTGCGTGGTGAAGGGCGGCATGGGCGACCGATCCGATGCGCGTGCCCAGCGCCGATTCACGGACCCGCCGACCGACGACGAGCAACTGGGCGTCCGACGCGGCGGACAGCAGCACGTGGCCCGCGCTCCCCTGCTCGACGTGAGCGATGACCTCCACCTCGGGGTGCCGCAGTCGCCACGGCTCCAGCGCCTGCTCCAGAGCCTCCTTCTCGAACGGCTCGAACCCACCGAACTGATCGGCGATCCACGCCGAGCCGAGACTGTAGCCATAGACCAGCGGAAGGTCCCAGGCCCGGACCGCCCGGAGCGGGACCCGGCGTACGGCGGCCGCCTCGAAGGCAAAGCGCAGGACGTCGGCGGAGTCGTCCACGCCGCCCTGCTGGCCCACGACCACCTCCCCCTCATCGGGCCCGGTCACCGGCTTGCCGTGCCGGGCGCGGACGGAGACGACGGGGCAGTCGGCGGATGCGATCAGCTGCTGTCCGTAGGAGCCGAGCAGGAAGCCGGCGAGGGCGCCGTGCCCGCGGCTGCCGAGGACCAGCATCTCCGCGCCCTTGGCGGCGCGCAGCAGGGCCGGCACGGGGACGTCCGGGACCAGCTCGGTGGTGAGCGAGAGCTTCGGGTGCCGGCGGACCAGCTCGGTCTCCGTCTCCTCCAGGATCTGCCGGGCCCGGCGGGCCTCGCCATCCGGGTCCTGGACCACGGGGACGGCGAGCGGCTGCCACAACCACGCGTGGGCCACATGGACGTGCATGTCGCGGCGCACGGCTTCCCGGGCAGCCCAGTCGGCCGCCGCCCTGCTCTCGGGGGAACCGTCCACTCCGACGACGAGGGTGCGCTTCACAGGTCTGTCCTCCGTACTGATGCACGAGGCATCGGGTCGGCCGGCAACGGTGGGCGGCGGCGCCCGACGGGGGAGGAACGGGCGCCACCGGGATTCACCTTCGCCGGGCCGGGCAAGGGCGCAGAAGGGCCGACAGTCCCTCGTCGAGGGCCGGTGTGCCCCTGCCGGCCCGGTGCCGGCTTCGTGCAGGGTGTCGGCATCGGCCCATTCGACGAACCTCCCGGACCCTCACCCGCAGGAGCGGACATGACCGCGTTGACCGCGTACGCGATCTCGGAGCTGGACGCCCACTGGCGCGCCGCCAACTACCTGGCGGTCGGCCAGATCTACCTCATGGACAATCCCCTGCTGGCCGAACCGCTGCGGCCGGAGCACATCAAGCCCCGGCTGCTGGGTCACTGGGGCACCTCGCCCGGCCTCAATCTGGTGCACACCCACCTCAACCGCGTCATCAAGGAGCGCTCCTGGGAGGCCCTGTGCGTGTGGGGTCCCGGACACGGTGGACCCGCCGTCCTGGCCAACTCCTGGCTGGAAGGGACGTACACCGAGACCTATCCGGACGTGACGCGCGACGCCGAGGGCATGGCCAGGCTGTTCCGGCAGTTCTCCTTCCCCGGGGGAGTGCCGAGTCACGTGGCGCCCGAGACACCCGGCTCCATCCACG
Organism: Streptomyces sp. NPDC090022; assembly: GCF_044748145.1. NCBI lineage: Bacteria > Bacillati > Actinomycetota > Actinomycetes > Kitasatosporales > Streptomycetaceae > Streptomyces > Streptomyces sp. NPDC090022. The sequence goes on along the minus strand of NZ_JBIVFN010000003.1, from coordinate 17,151 downwards.
AGGGGGGCGAGCTCGGGTACGCCCTCGCCCATGCCTACGGGGCCGCCTTCGACCACCCCGGCCTGCTGGTCGCCTGCGTCATCGGCGACGGCGAGGCCGAGACGGGCCCGCTGGCCGCGTCCTGGCACTCGAACAAGTTCCTCGACCCGGTCCACGACGGCGCGGTCCTGCCGATCCTGCACCTCAACGGCTACAAGATCGCCAACCCGACCGTGCTGTCCCGGCTTCCCGAGGCCGAGCTCGACGCCCTGCTGCGCGGCTACGGCCACGACCCGCTGTACGTCACCGGCAGCGAACCCGCCCAGGTCCACCAGGCCATGGCCCGCGCGATGGACCACGCCCTCGACCGCATCGTCCTCATCCAGCGGGAAGCGAGGACGGCGGGCGGCGATCCGGGTCGGGAGTACCCACGCTGGCCGATGATCGTGCTGCGTACGCCCAAGGGGTGGACCGGGCCGGCGACCGTCGACGGCGAGCCGGTCGAGGGCACCTGGCGCGCCCACCAGGTACCCCTCGCCGGGGTACGGGAGAACCCGGCGCACCTGCGGCAGCTGGAGGAGTGGCTGCGCTCGTACCGGCCGGAGGAGCTGTTCGACGCCGACGGCGCCCCGACCGCGCAGGTCCTGGCCTGCCTCCCGCGGGGTGAGCGCCGGCTGGGCGCCGTCCCGTACGCCAACGGGGGCAGGCTGCTGCGACCGCTCCCGCTGCCCGCGCTGGACGCGCACGCCGTCCACGTCGACAAACCGGGGCGTACCCTCCACGAACCGACCCGCGTCCTGGGGCGCTTCCTCGCCCAGGTCATGCGCGACACGTCCGAGCGGCGGGACTTCCGGGTGGTCGGGCCGGACGAGACCGCGTCCAACCGCCTGGACGACCTGTACTCCGCCACCGGCAAGGCATGGCAGGGCATCACGGAGGCCACCGACCGGAACCTGTCACGCGACGGCCGGGTCATGGAGATCCTGTCCGAACACCTCTGCCAGGGCTGGTTGGAGGGCTACCTCCTCACCGGCCGCCATGGGCTGTTCTCCACCTACGAGGCCTTCGCCCACATCGTCGACTCCATGGTCGGCCAGCACATCAAATGGCTGAAGACCTCGCGCGAACTGGCCTGGCGCGAGCCCGTCGCCTCCCTCAACTACGTCCTCACCTCGCACGTCTGGCGGCAGGACAACAACGGCTTCTCCCACCAGGACCCCGGCTTCGTCGACCACGTCCTCAACAAGAGCCCCGAGGTCGTACGGGTCTACCTGCCGCCGGACGCCAACACCCTGCTCGCCGTGGCCGACCACGCCCTGCGCAGCCGCGACCAGGTCAACGTGATCGTCGCCGGGAAGCAGCCCTGCTTCGACTGGCTGCCGATCGACGAGGCCCGGGCGCACGTGACGCGCGGCGCCGGCGTCTGGGAGTGGGCGGGGACCGAAGCCGGCTCCGGCGGGCCGGACGTCGTACTGGCCTGCGCCGGGGACGTACCCACCATGGAGGTGCTGGCCGCCGCGGCCCTGCTCCGCGAGCACCTCCCGTCGCTGGCCGTCCGCGTCGTCAACGTCGTCGACATCGCCCGGCTGATGCCCCACGAGGAGCACCCGCACGGCATGACGGACGCCGAGTACGACGCCCTCTTCACCACGGACCGGCCGGTGATCTTCGCCTATCACGGCTATCCGTGGCTCGTCCACCGCCTCGCCTACCGCCGGGCCGGCCACGCCGAGTTGCACGTCCGCGGCTACAAGGAGTCCGGGACGACGACCACCCCGTTCGACATGGTGGTCCGCAACGACATCGACCGCTACCGGCTGGTCATGGACGTCATCGACCGCGTCCCCGGACTCGCCGGACGGGCCGAGGGCCTGCGCCGGACCATGGCGGACCAGCGCCTCCGCCACCACGACTGGATCCGCGAACACGGCGTCGACCTGCCGGAGGTCGCGGACTGGTCCTGGCCCTGCTGATCCCGCCCGCCTGCGGGCAGGGCCCGGGAACATGGGCCACTCGTTGACTCCTCCCCTCCCTGAAGGGAGGGGAGGAGTCAAATCCGACACTCCCGACGTACCTGCGGCCGATGAGCCGAGGAAACAGGTGACACGCGCGACCTACCATCACGGCGCCTTGCGGCAGACGCTGATCGACGGAGCCCGCCAGATCCTCGCCGAACGGGGGCACGAGCAGTTCAGCCTCAACGAGGTCGCCCGCCGGGCCGGCGTGAGCACCGCCGCGCCCTACCGCCACTTCAGCGGCAGGGACGAGCTGCTGGCAGGCAGCCCGGCGCCGCACCGGTCGGCCACGACTCCTTCGACGTACTCCTCCAGGCCGTCTCCGACGCCCAGGAGGCCGCCCTCATTCGGCTTGTAGTCGTCAGGCAACCCGTCCGGGTCGTCCGGGCTGTTCGGGTTGTTCGGGGCTGTTGCCGAGGACGTTGTCGAGATGGGCCGCGAGCGCGGAGCGCAGGCCTTCCGGCGTCATCTTCTGATCGTCGATCAGGTGGGCGACGAGGTCGGCGCGGACGGCGGCCAACAGGGCGTGGGCGGTGAAGTCGGGGGCCTGGACGCCGGGCACCGATTCCAGTTCCGTACGCAGGATGTCGTGCCACCAGCCGTAGTGCCCGGCCTGGTAGAGGCTGCCGAGTCCGGCGTCCTCGGCCGCCGCCATCAGGTTCCGATTCTCGATCTTGAAGCTGAGTGCGGCGCCGAGGAGATCCCGCACCCGCTGCCGCGGCGAGGATCCGGCGGCCGCCATCGCTTCCCGCACCTCGTGCTGGAGGGGTTCCATACGGGAGGCGATCACAGCGCCGATCAGGCCGGCCCGATCACCGAAGCGGCGGAAGAGCGTGCCCTTGCCCAGGCCCGCGGCTGCGGCGACGTCGTCCATGGACACGTTCTGGGGGCTGGTGCTGGCGGCGAACAGTGCGTCGGCGGCAGCCAGGACGGCCTCGCGGTTGCGCACGGCGTCGGCGCGCTCCGGGCGCTGGGTCACGGGTCCTCCTCTTGGTCTTCGGCCTGTCCTGGCCCCCTGACCGGGTTCATGCTGCCCGACGGTCGACCTGGCGTGGGCGGGGGCTCATCGTGTCGTCGAGCCAGTCGAAGATACGCGCTGCCGCGAGCCGGACGGCGCCCGGGTGGCAGTGGGCGTCGGCGCCTGCTTCCTCGGTGAAGGTCAGGAGCGTTCTGGGCGCGGGCAGGTGGCGGTAGAGCTTGCCTGGATCGGGTTCCTCCTCCTTGGTGGCGGAGTAGTACAGGCCGTCGGCCGCCTCGCACACCAGCACGGGGCAGGTGATGTGCCCGGCGCTGCCGTCCCTGAAGCTGTACCGGGCGTGCTCCGCAAGGAATTCCCGGTCAGTGGAGGTGGAGGTGGAGGTGGCGACGACGGCCGCCAGGCGACGCTCGTGGGCGGCCGCGCGAGGGGCGACCGGGAGGCGGTCGCGACGACCTCGCCGACATCCGAGCCGCCGTAGGCGGCGAGGCCGAGGTTGCGCAGGGTCTCGAACCAGAACGCCGGATCCTCCTGGAACATCAACGCCTTCACGGGATTTCGCGTTCGACGAAGGCGCGGAGCGTGCCCGGGGGGCGGCCGGTGAGGCGTTCGACGGTGTCCGTGGTCCGGTCCTCGGCGCCGTCCGCGATCGTACGGTCCATGCCGGCCAGCATGGTGGCGAATTCGAGGGGGATCTCGGCCGCCCAGCGGTCGCGGAGCTGCTCGAAGGTCAGGTGCTGGTGCTCCACGGGCCGGCCGGTGACCTCGCTGATGACCGCGGCGACGTCGCCGTAGCTCAGCGCCTGCGGCCCGGTCAGGATCAGATCGGTGTCGGGGGCCTGCTCGTCGGTCAGGGCGCGCACGGCGACGGCGGCGATGTCCTCGGCGTCGATGAACCCGACGCGGCCCTGGCCCGTGGCCGTGCGGATCGCGCCGTCCTCGCGGATGCTGCGGGCGTGGGGCGTCTGGCCGGCGAAGTTCTGCATGAACCAGGAGGGCCGCAGCACCGCCCACTCCTCGAACATGCCGGGCAGCTCCTCGTGGACCTGTCCCACCGCCGGGCCGCCGGCGGGGATGGCGGAGGAGCTGAGCAGCACCGCCCGGCGCATACCCGCCGCGCGGGCCTTGCGCAGGAAGGGCAGCATGACGGCGGCCGGGTCGGAGGAGCCGATGGGCGGGACGAGGTAGGCGCGGCCGACGCCCGCCAGGGCCTCGTCCCAGGTCGCGGGCTCGTTCCAGTCGAATCGGACGGCCTGGGCGCCGTCCACCGGGGTGGCGTTGCGGCCGGCGGCCTTGACGTGGCGGCCCTCGGCGACGAGTCCTGCGGTGACGCGGCGGCCGGTGGTCCCGGTGGCCCCGATGACGAGGGTGGTGTCGAGGTCGGTCATCGGTTCGCCCCCGCGAAGTCGGCGCCGGGCTGCTGGACGGCGAGGGGGTTCCAATAGTCGCGGTAGGAGGTGATGAGCCCGTCCTCGACCGTGACGACGGCGATGTACGTCATGTCGTACGGCGTGTCGGTTTCCACCAGACGGCCTACGCCGCGCATCTCCACCACGATCGTCTCGGGGGCGGTGGTCTGGTGGATCGTCACGTCGGGGAAGTCGTGGACGTCGACGTGGTCGGGGTAGTGGCTCATGTACGCGCCGACCGCGGCCTTGCCCTCCAGCCGGGCGGGCCAGCCCTCGGGCGCGAACGGGAACTCCAGGACACCGTCCTCGTCCCACAGGTCCACCCAGCCGGGGATGTCCTTCTCGACCAGCAGCCGCAGGCCGTGGCGGTACAGCTCTGCGGGTGACGTGGGGATGCTCATGATCAAGGTTTCCGATCTGCTCGAAGGCACGGCGACCCCGGCCCGTCGGATGACGGCCTGCCGTCACGAGAAGCTCGCCGCGTCCAGTGGTGGCGATCGCGCGTGACGGGCCCGGAGCAAAAGCGGACTACCGGTCCGCTTGCATTGAGCATACGGACTGCTAGTCCGCTTCGCAAGGGTGGGCGGCATCGGCCAGGGCCCGTACGGCATCGGGGCGCCGGCATGCGCGACATCGCCCGGGCCGCGTATCCCGCCAACACCCTCCCCGATACGCCCGCCGACGCCCATGCCCCGCGACAGAGCTGACGCCCGCAATCCCCCGCCAGGGAGACAGGACCCTGTTCGAGCGAGTTTCAACACGGCCACGCCAGGCACGCCAAGCCCGACACGGCGGATTGGAACATTCGTTCACCATCCGCCCCCGATTCGACCGTGACCGGCCCGATCGGGAGCCGTTCCTAGAGCACCAGTACCAGCCGTGCGCCCATCCGGAGGACCGCGTGAATCCGCCGCCGAACCAGACCGCACCCCTCGCCGCATTCGAACGTTCCCAGTCCGGCCCCCGCCGCTGCCTGGCCGCCGGGCGCCGTGTTGACGGCCGTCCCTCGTGTGGCCGCGGCGCGCGACCGGATACCGGGAGGGCCGCGTGAGCAAGGATTCGACGGCGGGATCCGGCACCGCGGGGGTGTCGGATTCCGAGCGGCTCCTCTTCGGCGGCGAGCTCGCCTACGCCATCGGCTGGGAGCGGCACGAGGGCGCCGCAGTGCCCTGGCTGCCCCAGGTCCCCGACACCTGCAGCCACCCCGACCGCTGACCGCTGAAACGAAAGGAAGTTCCGTGCCCGAACCCCGCCCGGCCACCCCCGCGGATGCCGCGGAGATCGCCCGCCTGCGGTCGGAGAACATCCTCGGTGAACCCCTCGACGCAGCCTGGCTGGCCACCTGCGCCGACCAGCTCGCCTTACGTCTCCAGGACGGCGGCGACGCCCGCGCGTACGTCGTCGACGCGCCCGACGGCGGGCTCGCGACCTGTGCCCTCGGACTGGTCCACGCCGTCCTGCCGGCCCCGCGATACCCCAAGGGGCCGGCCGTGCGGATCCACGCGGTGGCCACCGACCCCGCCCACCGGCGGCGCGGCCACGCCCGGGCCGCGCTCGCGGCCCTCCTCGACCACCTGGAGCGCGACGGAGTCACCCTCTACGAGCTGTACGCCAGCGCCGGGTCCGCGCCGCTGTACGAGGGGCTCGGCTTCGCGGCCGACCCCGCGCTCATGCGCATGACCCGCTTCCCCGCCGAAGGGGGCACCTCGTGAGCAGGAAGTGGCTTCCGCCCGAGGAGTTCGCCGCACTGCTGCCGAAGGCAGCGGTGTTCGGAGCGGTGTTCTTCACCGACGAGGACGACCGGCCCGTCCAGCTGCGCGCCACGTACTCCAGCACCCACCCCTGGCAGTGGCCCGGCGGCACCGCCGAGGCGGGCGAGCGGCCCTGGGAGACCGCCGTACGCGAGTGCCGGGAGGAGACCGGACTCCACGTGGCGGGGCCGCCGAGGCTCCTGGCCACGGTGTTCGGGCTGCCGGGCAAGGACTGGCCGCTCGCCTCCGTCGGGTGCGTCTTCGACGGCGGCCGGCTCTCCGCCGGGCAGCTCGCGGGGATCGTGCTGGACCCGGACGAGCACGACCAGGTCCGCGCCCTGACCGTGCCCGAGTGGCAGGAGCTGATGCCGGGACGGGACCACGCACGGCTCGAGGCGGTGATGGCCGCCCGCCACACCGGGATCCCGGCGTACTTCGACACCTGGGACTGGGAGGCCTGATGCGCGTCGTCCTGATGTCCGTCCCTCGGGTCGCCGCGATCCCCGTCGCCGACAACGCCCAGCCCCTCGCCGACATCCGCGCCGGCGGCCGACTCCGCCTCGACGACCGCCGCTCCGATCCCGCGCACGCCTTCGCCCACCTCCGCTCCGGTGTCCTCGACCGGCTGCTGGACGCGCAGTCGCCGCTGCCCGAGGGCCTGCGCCTGCTGGTCGTCGAGGGGTTCCGGCCGCCCGCGCCGCAGCAGCGGCACTTCCAGGAGTACGCGGCCCAGCTGCGCGCCGCCCATCCGGGCTGGTCCGCGGAGGAGCTGGGGGCTCAGGCGAGCCGGTACGTGTCCCCGCCGGAGATCGCCCCGCACAGCGCCGGTGCCGCCGTCGACCTGACCCGCCGGCACCGGATACCGGGTCATCACCCTGCGCAGGGCCCTGGCCCGCCTGCCCGACCGCACCCGCACGGTCTCCGGACCCGCTGCCCTGCTCGACGAGGACGGCACGCTGTGTGTGATCACCCCGCACGCCGACCGGCACCCGCGGGAGCTGCGCGGGATCTGTCTGGACGACGCCGAGATCGACCTCCTCGCCGACGGCTGGCAGCACGCCGGGCGCATCGAGGCCGGCGACTCCACCGTCCTGCTGCTGTGCGGGCCCAGGACCACCCCGGTCACCTACAGCGAAAAGCAGGCTCCGAAGGCGGCCGCGGCCGTCCGGCTCCGCGGGTAGGTGGTCCGGGACCTCACGGACGCCGGTGGTTTTCTGATCCGGCTCCGGACTTGGCGGGAGGAGTACGGCCGCCGGCCCTCTTCGGGATCGGCGGCCGGTGTGCTTCTCCCGTTCGGGGGCGACCCTGAACGGGAGATCGCCAACTACACCTTGACGCTCTTGAAGAAGTTGCTGAACCGTTCGATGCTGATCTTGCCCGCGCTCTTCGCCGCGTTGCCGACCACGTCCCACGAACCGACGGTCTGACCGAAATTGGCGGTGAGCGCCGTGCCGGCGGCCGCGTCCTTCGCGGACTGGCCCACGGCGCCGGTGGCCCAGTCCACGACGGTGGGCACCTGGGTCGACAGGGTGACCGCCCCCTGCAGCACCTTCCCGGGGATCTTGCTCTGAACAGCGGTGCCCGTGACTGCCTCGGCGCCCTTCCTGCCGAGGTAGTCGAAGACGCCCGCGGCATCGGACGAACCCTTGCCGGCGCTGCCGATGCCGATGGCCCCGAGGAACGCCCGCCCGCCGTCGCTGACGATCACGTTGGCGACCTTGTTCATGCGCGCGGCGGCCCACGCGCCCTTGGCGCCCTTGGCCACGGCACCGATGGCCGGGATGGCAGCCAGCGCGTCCGCTCCCAGACCGACGATCGTGGCGGCGTCCCAGTCACCCACGATGGAGGCGGCCGCCGCGTGCGCTCCCAGCGAACCGACAGCGCTGACGATGGCGATGGGAGCCATGATCGGGGTGAGCACCGGGATGAGGGCCAGGACACCGGCGGCGGCGCTGACCAGCCCGAGGATGTCCCCCACGAAGCCCCAGAAACCCGCGGCCTTCGCCTTCGCCTCGGCCTCGGCCCTGGCGCGCTCGGCGGCCCATTCCGCGGTCTTCTGATACAGCCACTGCTCTTCCTTGCCCCGGGTGTCGATGATCCTCGCCAACTCCCGGTCCACGAAGAAGCATTGCAGCTGGTACTCCGCCTGCACGGCCAGGACCATGTCCACCAGGTCGTAGAGCCGGCCGTCGGGGATGCGCTCCTTGGGATAGCCCTGGTCCTTCAGGCGCCACAGATCCATGTCGAAGCCCGACCCCTTGAAGGACGCGTCCTCGGGCCTCCTGTTGCCTTGTTCGTCCCAGGGGCTGGAGGTGAACGAATGGCTGCGCCGGCCGAGCTCGCGGGCGATTTCGGGGTCGTGGAAGTCCACGATGCTGCGCACGGTGTGGATGCGCCGGAAGGGAGGCGCCAGATAGGTGCCTACGGTGGGGTCGGCCTCGGGATCGACGTACACCTCGTTGCCGGCCCCGTCGGTCCATTTGTGTATGTTGGTGAACTTCTCGGCCACCGTCGCCATGAGGGGCATGGCCTTCAGGCAGTCGGCGATCGCACCGGCCACCAGCAGTTCGCCCTGCTCCAGCACCTCCGACTTGCCCGTGCGGCCGAAGGGGTCCGTCGGGTATCCGTCGGGTCCTGCGCCGGAGGCGTGGGCGTGGGCGTCGGCTTCGGGGCCTTCTGCTTCCACTTGGCCACCACCGCCTTGGCCAAACGGTCACGGACGTCCTTCGTGAGCCAGGCGGCCGACCCCACCATGGAATCGACCGCCCGAAGAGCGGCGGCCCGGTTCAGGGAGTCGATGAAGGCCTCCGCCCGCTCACGGTTCTTGGGGGAGGAGCCCACGTAGGCGCGGTACTGTTCGTCCAGCCACTTCAGAGCGGCGACGATGCGCTTCTCCTGGTAGATGAAGGAGCGCAGGAGCTGGGCGATGCGGTACCGATCCGCGGCGTGCAGGGAGTTGGGGTCCCAGCCCCACATCTGCAAGGCGTCGCCCTCGTTCACGAGGAACCGGTTGAGTTCCTTGTGCGCGGCCTGCACGACCAGGTCGTGCACGGAGGCGTTGTAGCCGAGGTGCGCCAGCTGGGTGTCGGCTTCGCTCTCGGGTGTGTACAGCGGGTCCGTCATGAGGAGATCCTTTGGTCCGTGGCGGCGGGCGACATCAGGTGAAGGCGATGGTGCTGCAGACACCGGCCAGGATCTCGACGCAGTGGTCCCAGTCGGCCAGGTTCTCGGTGGCGATGGAGAAGTCCGCCATCGCCAGCCGTCCCGGGATCGGCACGAAGACGTGCAACTGGCGTACCAGGGTGGGCTGGTCGTCGTTCACGAGGAGATTGGCCGGTTTCTCGACCTTGCTGTCCTGTGTCAACAGCACCACGGGCCCGAAGGGCAGCCTGGAGACGCCGACCTCGGCCTCGGGGTTGATCGCACCCAGGGTGCGCGCCAGGCGCTCGACCGTGTGCTCGTTGGACAGCTCACTGGGGCGGGCGACGACCGTGAGGATCACCGAGCTCAGGTGCTGCTTGTCCGGAGGGGCGTTCTCCGGTGTCTTCGCCAGCAGGACGCCTGCATAGACGGCGCCGGCCGCGGTCAGCATCTCGTACATCGTCTGCTGCGCCAGGACGGCGTGGGCGATCTGATCCTGCGGCGGCGGGGGCTCGAGCATGCCGAGCCGTGCGAGCAGCAGGTTGGTGTTCTCCTCCGCGGAGGCGGCCAGGTCGAGGGACTGGAACTCCTGGGGGACGGAGAACTTCAGCGGCAGCTCGACCCTGCCCCCGGCCTCCGCCGAGGGCACCCGTTCCAGCTTCCACAACCGGTATGCGTGGGTGTCGTCATGGTCGTCGAAGATCTCCGCCCCGGCACCCGGTGAGTCGCTGTGGCCCACGATGTTGAGCCAGCGACCTCCTTCCGCGCACTTCAGCTTCCAGGCGTCACCGTCCGCGGTGGTCTCCTTGACCAGCTCCCACATGTAGCTCGCGGCGTGTTCGTGCTCGTAGATGAACTCTTCCACCCCGGTGCTGGCGTTGCCTCGGTGCCCCCAGGTGTGCAAGTACGCCTGCTTCCGCTGCATGTTGCGCAGCATGAAGCGGCCCTGGGCGTTGCCCTGCCGCAGCTCCCACAGCTGTGATGTGCGCTCCTCCCCCTGCCGCAGGGGCTGCATCTCGACGGTTCCGTGATCCGCGCGGTCCGGGGTCGGCTTACCGGTCAGATACAAACCGCTCGCCGCGTTCTTGATCAGGTACTGACTGCCTTCGATCAGGTCGCTCACACATGCTCCTCATGGTCTTGGGCCGTCCGACTCCTTCTCAGAACCTGGGGGCGGGTAAACGGAGTGGTTCTGCGCCGGGGAGCGTTCCGGCCACCGGAACCCCGACCGGCGGCACGGCCGCCCGGCCTCCTGCCTCCCCGACGGAAACGCCGTCGAGAAGGGCGACTGCCGCATGGTCGTCAGCAGGCCCGGCTGTGACGGCACCGACGGCAGCGCCGTTGGAGGTGGCACGGCACAAGGGAGGTCCGACGAGCGGTGATCCTGTGGCTCAACGGCCTCTTCGGCAGCGGGAAGCGCACCCGGGCGACCGGCACCGCGGGCCGCTCGCCGAGATCGGCGGCAAGGGAGCCTTCACCCGCAACGACGACCGGCAGCTCCTCGCCGCTCTCGCCGCTCTCGCCACTCTCGGCGCGGCCATTCTCGTTCGGGTGACGGTGGTCGTGTCCTTGCCGCTGTGATCAACGGCCAGGCGTCGGTTCGCCGTGTCCGGGGGCCTGGAATGTTGACCGGTAGTCGGCGGGGGACGTGCCGACGTGGCGGTGGAAGGCGGCGCGGAAGGCGGCTGGGCTGCCGAGGCCGCTGAGGCGGGCGACCTGTTCGACGGGGCTGGTGGTCGTTTCGAGGAGTTCGCGGGCCCAGTCGATGCGGGCCGCGGCCAGCCAGGCCATCGGCGTGGTGTGCGTCTCCTGCCGGAAGCGTCGGATGAAGGTACGCCGGGACAGGTGTGCGCGGTCCGCCAGCTCGTCGAGGGTCTGCGGCTGGGCGAGGTGGTCGAGCATCCAGGTGCGGATCGCCGCGAGATCCTCACCGTGACTGGCCGGCCGGAACCGTTCGATGAACTGGGCCTGGCCGCCCGCGCGTTGCGGCGGGGCGACGAGTTCCCGGGCGCGGGCGTTGGCCGCCGCGGCCCCGTAGTCGCGCCGGACGACGTGCAGGCACAGGTCGACGCCGGCGGTCACGCCCGCGGAGGTGAGGACGTCGCCGTCGTCGACGTAGAGCTCGTTCGGCCGGACGTCGATCTTCGGGTACATGCGCTGGAGGGCAGCGGTCCGCTGCCAGTGGGTCGTTGCGGGGCGGCCGTCCAGCAGCCCGGCGGCCGCCAGGGCGAAGGCCCCCGTACAGATCGACATGAGCCGTGCTCCGCGGGCGTGCGCGGAGCGGAGCGCCGACAGTACAGCGCCGGGCAGTGGCGCGTCCGGGGCCCGGTAGCCGGGGACGACGATGGTGTCGGCGTCCCGCAGCGCTTCCAACCCGGCGGACGCGGTGACGGTGAACCCGTCGCTGCGGACCGGGCCGGCTGACGGATCGGCGCAGACGACGACCTCGTAATGCGGGTCCGACCCGAAGGCCTGCACCGGAATACCGAAGTCGAGCGGGAGGACCCCCGGGAGCGCCAGCGCCGCGATCCGGTGCCTTCCCGAGTCGGAGAGCCACATGGCACTATCCTAGCGGTACATGGCCCGCGTGCCACTGTCGAGGTGGGGAGGCCCGTTCGTAGCCTGCGGCCATGGACTTCTCCCTCGAACTGCCTTCCGGCCCTCTGGCCGATGCCGTCCTCGCCACCGTACGCGCCTCCGAGGTGCCGTCCCTGGCCCATCACAGCGTGCGCAGCTTCCTCTTCGCCGAGCTCCTCGCCGCCCACGAAGGGTGCCTGGAGGATGCCGCCTATGACCGTGACCTGCTCTTCGCCGCGACCGTGCTCCACGACCTGGGCGTCGGCAGCCTCGCCCCGGGTGAGGCCCGCTTCGAGGTGGAGGGTGCGGACCTGGCCGCGGACCTGCTGCGGCGGCATCAGGTACCCGAGCCGGACATCGACCGGGTCTGGGAGGCGATCGCCCTGCACACCTCCCCCGGTATCGCCGAGCGCCGCGGCCTGCTGAGCTACCTCACCCGTGAGGGAATCGGCATCGACTTCGGGCGCCGCGCGGAGATCGTCGCCGGGTGGGAGAAGGAGATCCACGCGGCCTATCCCCGTCTGGCCATGGCCCGCTCGCTCGTCGACGCGATCGTGGAGCGAGCCGCCCGTTCGGACGCCGCGGCCCCCCGCTACTCCCTCGGCGGCGAACTGCTGCGTGAGCGCCGGACCGACGGCGTGACCAGCCTGGAACGCGCCGCCACCGCCTCCCCCTGGGGCGAGTAGCGCACCTGTTCGCCGGATGGCGGGGAGTGTGCCGTGGTGGTGACCTTGATGGAGGATCGCGAGTGGAGGCCGCGTGGGGTCGACCACCGGGTCCGCTCCCGGCGCGATCGCGCAGTCGGCCGGGTCGAGGTCGACGGTCGCGCGGTGGATGCCGGTGGCCGGCTCGCCCGGATGGTTCTGGTCCAACTGCTGCTCGCCCGTGGGGCGGTGGTGCACACCGAGCGGATCGTCGAGCGGTTGTGGCCGGCGCGCGCCCCGTCGAGCGCACAGGCTTCGCTCCACGCGTACGTCGCCCGTCTGCGACGCGTCCTCGAACCGGGCCGGCCGCCCCGTACGCCGGCGCGGCTGCTGGTCAGCGCACCCTACGGCTACGCACTCGCTCGCCGTGGAGCAGGACGCCGTGGACGCCTGGGTGTTCGAGGAGCGGGTGGCGGCCTGCTCGGTGGCGGAGCTGCCCGCTCAAGCCGTCGCCGAGCGCCTGGCCGAGGCGCTCGCCGACTGGGGCGGACAGCCGTACGCGGAGTTCTCGGACGAGCCGTGGACCGCCGGTGAACGTGCCCGCCTGGAGGAGGTGCGCCGCACCGCGCGGTGCTGCTCGCGGTGCGGGAGCAGCACGAGCCGTACGACGAGGCCCTCGTCGCGCTCGCGCTGCTCGCCGCCGGCCGCCCCGACGAGGCCCGCGAGATGTTCCGGCCGGCGCGTGCCGCTCCGGCGCGACGTCGCGTACCCCGTCCTGGCCGGGCTGCGCGGTATGGCCACCGTCGCCCTGCGCGACACGGCGGCGGCCGCCGAGGTGTACGAGGAGCTGCTGCCCCTGGAGGAGTTGGCGGGCGGCGCGAGCACGCTCAGCCTCGTCCTCCGGCCCGTCGCGCAGCCCCTCGGTGACCTGGCCCGGTCCCGGGCCGCCCCGCACCGGCCCGGCGCCACTACCTCCAGGCCGAGCAGGTGGCGGCCGCGTGGGACGCCGCGCACTGGGCGGGCCCCGCGCGGACCGCCCTGGCGGGGCTGGGGCCGGCGCCCGACACCGCGTAACGGGACCCCTCAGCTTCCCGACGGCTGCTGTGCTGCCGGCCCGGCCAGTTCGGCCAGGAACCGCGCCACGAGGTCGAGGAACTGCTCGGTCATCATCGTGTACCCGATGCGTACCGGCATGACTGCGCGTCCTTCCGTAGCTCGCTCGTGTGCCCCTCCCTCCACTGAGCGGCGCCTGCCCGGCCCGCCACGCTTCACGCCTCACAGCGGAAGGGCACGCCCTGTGGTGGATCGTCCTCCTCCTCGAACGGCGCGGCGGCGGCCCCCTCACCGCCGGGCCCGGAGGGGACGTGCGAAGCGCGGGATCGCGGGTAGGCGCAGCGCATGCCCGCCACGGAGCCCCTCCGTCCGAGCAGGGCCCCGCCGCCCGGGCCCGGCGCGCGTCCTGGCGGACGCCCGACGACGCCGCCACCGGGACCGACCCCCGGCAGCGCCCGTGATCCTTCTCGAGCGACCAGGAGCAGCCCGTGCCCAGTACAGCCCTGACGTACACCGATCCGATGCCGCGCCTCATCGCCCTTCCGGGCGTGTACCGGCCCCAGGCCGACACCCTGCTGCTCGCCGGCGCGCTCGCCCGTGAACCCCTGCGCCCCGGTGCCGAAGTCATCGAGATCGGTACGGGCACCGGCGCGCTCGCCCTGCGCGCGGCGGCCAGGGGCGCCGAGGTCACGGCCGTCGACATCGCGTGGCCCGCCGTCCTGGCCGCCCGGCTGAACGGCCGGCGCCAGCGCCTGAGGCTGCGCATCCTCCACGGCGACTTCGCCACCCGGACCCAGGGGCGGCGCTTCGATCTCGTCCTGGCCAACCCGCCGTACGTCCCGTGCCCCGACCCCCGGCTGCCGACCCGGGGGAACCGGCGCGCCTGGGACGCGGGCAGGGACGGCCGGGCCGTCATCGACCGGATCTGCGCGGCCGCCCCCGCCCTGCTGCGGCCCCGGGGTGTGCTCCTGATGGTCCACTCGGGGATGTGCGGGGCGCAGGAGACACTTCGGCTCCTGTCCCGGCACGGAATGTCCGCGCAGGTCGCCGAACGGGCCTCGGTGCCCTGGGGGCCCGTGCTGCGCTCACGCAGGCACTGGCTCCAGGAGCAGGGCCTGGCCGAGGACGGCGACGACCGTGAGGAGCTGGTGATCGTCCGTGCCCAGCACCTCTGAAGGCACCCCTCGACCCGGCCGGATCCCGCAGGGGCCCGGCGCGCCGGCCCCTCGCGCCCGGCGGGTGGCAGTGGACCGCTCCGGGCCCCCGGGCCCCTGTGGGCCGGTCCTGGTCGAGGGCCCGGTCGAGATGGTCCTGGACGACGGGACGACCGTCCGGTCGGACCGGTTCATGGTCGCCGTGTGCACCTGCCGCCGGAGCCGGACGTACCCCTGGTGCGACACCAGCCACCGACCCCGCGAGCGCGCGACCCCGGCAGCCGAGGACGGGAACGAACCATGACCGCACCCGACCACACCGCCGACCCGCCCCCCGCGCCGGCGGCCGCTCCTGTGCTGGTCGAGGGGCGCGGGCCACTGTCCCGCGCCGTCGTGGACGCCCTGCGCGGCGGCCGGCCTCCCGCCCACAGCACCGCGGCGGTCCTGAGGGCCGATCCGTGGGGCGAGGACCTCCAGCTCGCCCTCTACCTGCTCTACGAACTGCACTACCGCGGCTTCAGGGGCGTGGACGAGGCCCTGGAATGGGATCCGGACCTGCTGCGGCTGCGCCGCGCCCTGGAGGACCGTTTCGGCCACGCGCTCCGGACGGCCACCGCGGGTTCCCCCGAGACCGTGGCGGAGGCGTTCGGTCCCCTCCTCGTCGAACCCGTGGACCTGAGCGGCAGCCTCAGCCACTTCCTGGAGACCGAGGGCGAACTGTGGCAGCTGCGCGAGTACGCGGCCCTGCGCTCCCTCTATCACCTGAAGGAGGCCGACCCCCACGCCTGGGTGATCCCGAGACTCCACGGCCGGGCCAAAGCGGCCATGGTCGCCATCGAGTACGACGAGTTCGGCGGCGGACACGCCGAGCGGATCCACGCCCGCCTCTTCGCCGACCTGATGGGCGACCTCGGCCTCGACACCGCGTACGGCCACTACCTGGAACAGGCCCCGGCTCCCCTGCTCGCCACCGTCAACCTGATGTCCTTCCTGGGTCTCCACCGGGCCCTGCGCGGGGCGCTCGTCGGACACTTCGCGTGCGTCGAGGTGACGTCGTCGCCCGGCTCGCGGAGGCTCGCCAGGGCCATGCGCAGATGCGGCGCGGGCCCGGCGGCGGAGCACTTCTACGCCGAGCACGTGGAGGCCGACGCCGTCCACGAGCAGGTCGTACGTCACGACGTCATCGGCGGCCTCCTGGCCGACGAGCCGGACCTGGAGGCGGACGTCGCGTTCGGCTGCGCCGCGACCGTGCTCCTGGAGGACCGCCTGGCCGCCCACCTCCGGCGTGGGTGGAGCCGGGGGCGATCGGTCCTGCGCACGCCGCTGGGCCGGCCCTAGCGGGCGACCGGGGGTCAGGCGGGCCCCGCGGGGCCGTGGTCACGTGAGAAGGCGTGGAAGACCTGGCGCGCTCCTGCCCCGGTGTGCAGGAAGCGGTTGTCGAGGATGCCGGCCAGGTCGTCCAGGGCAACCCGCAGCACGCCCGCCGACAAGCGCACGTCGGGGTGGCGTGCGACCGAGGCCCGGTCCGCCAGATCGATGGCGCCCGCGATCTGGCAGGCGAGCGAGATGTGATCGTCTCCGTCATGGAAGTAGTACGACTCGGCGTACTGCAGGTAGTCCACGGAGATCACGGACACGGCGGTGGCGAGGCCGTCGAGCATCGCGGCGCCCGCGTCGGTGTCGACCTGCTCCGTCGTGGGATGGGTGCGGCTCAGGTGCGAGATCCGCAGGGCGAGTGAGCGCCGCCGCGCCAGGGCGGGAAAGATCCCGAGGGTCCACGCCACGGTCGCGGTCAGCAGCACGAAGCCGACGAGGGACTCCAGCGGGGCGACGATCCGCAACCACGCTGCGCCGGGCGCGATGTCGCCGAGGCCCAGGGTGGAGATGTGGACCATGGACACGTAGAGCGCGTCGGGGAAGGTGGCGTGTTCGGCGGGCAGCAGACCGGCCGTGTAGGTAAAGGCCTGCGGCATGTGCGGCCAGTAGACGAGGGCCCAGCCCACGACCGCCGTCAGCGACCACATGGCGACCACCACCGCCATCGCGAGAGGGCCGGCGAGGCCGGCACCCCGTTGGCGTCCGAGCAGCTTCGAACCACGCCATACGGCGGTCATCACGAACCGGCTCAGACCACCGTGGCGCGTCGGGTGCCACAAGGTGTGGAACACGTCCCGCAGCACGATCAGCACCAGGGCGGCGCCCGTCGCGGTCGCCGGCCAGACCATCCGCTTCCCCTCTCGGCAGGGACGACCGGTGAGGCGCCTCTCGCGTTCGCTCAGAAGAACCTCAGATCCGGATAACGATCCCATCACCGAACCTGGGCAAACAAGACAATCGATCAGTCCGAGTGACGTGCATCACTAAAGGCTGCGTAAAGAACGTGCTAGGAATACGCAACTCCGCTCCGGCCCACCCCTCGCCGGAGGCACGGAACGGCGGCCGTCACCAGGCC